>JAKJEM010000070.1:0-12874 GCA_022705425.1 Planctomycetota bacterium | reverse complement strand
GGCGACGCACAAGTCCGCCGCCCGAATGCCCGCCGATCTGCTCATCATGGACTGGTACTGGAGCCTCGACCCCGCCAGCGCCGGGCAGTTCCACCGATACGGCTTCGAGGTCGTTTACGGGAACTTTTCGCCCTTCTCCTTCGCCGGGTGGGAGCGGCGTTCGCGTCCCCCGTGGGTAAAGGGCGCAGAGGTCTCCTCGTGGTGCGGCGTTACGCCTTACGAGTTTGGTCACAACCGCGTGCTGGCCGACGCCTTCGCCGCCGCCGGGATGCTCTGGACGGGCGTCGCGTCGCGACCGGAGGTCCTGCGCCATCGCATGGCCCGCGAACTTCCCGCCATCGTGGACCGCCTTGCGGGCGCGCCGCGCCGCCTGGTGTCCGGCGGGCCGGGAATGCTGCACACGGTGGACCTGGACGCGCATCTTGCGCCGCTGCCCGAGGACGTTGCGGGGCGCGTCCGCGTCGGCCCCGTTTTGCCGATGCCGCGCGAAGGGGAGGGACTGGGCGTTGTCTCCCGGAGGGGCCGACTCGCCGCCGCGCTGATCCTGTCCAAGAGCGGCAGCGCCACGGCGCGCATCGAGGTCGGCGCCCGCGCGCGCGCCCTGGTCCTCGTCCACGCCGCGACGATGGAGGGGGTCTTCCACCAGCCGACGTACTACTCCTACCACCGCCCGCCGGCGTCGCTGCTGGCGGTGGACGTTGAATACGAGGACGGTGGGGCGGAGCGTTTTGACTCGCGCTACGGCGACGACATCGGACGGCTCTTCGGCTGGCCGACGGAGCGCCCCTGGCTCTGCCATCGCGCCGTGCCCCTCCTCTGCGGGGAGGCCACCCTTTACGCGCAGGAGTGGCGCAATCCCCGTCCGGCCCGGCGCATCCGCGCGCTGACCCTGCGCCTCGGTCCCGACGCGACGGAACGCGGAGCGGTGATCGTGGCCGCCATCGGAAAGGTGACCTGAATGCCCTTCAACGCGGGAGATCATCCGCGCCTGCTCTTCAGCGCGGCGGAACTGCCGGCCCTTCGCGCCGGCGCGGCGTCGGGCCTCAAGGCCGAAGTCCTCGTCCGGCTCCGGCAGCGCTGCTCGGAATTGATGGACCCCGGCCACCCCGACGTCCTCGACTGGCGGACGCGCGCGCGCGACATCTGGCGCAGCCGGAAGGGGATCTTCCCGATCGTCAGCGGGCTCGACACCCTCGCCGCCGGCTACGCCTTCACCGGAGACCCGGCCATCGGCGACTACGCGCGCGACGTGGTCATGACGATCATCGAGCAGAAGCTCGCCGACATTCCCAGCCGGAGCTGGGGCGCGGCCACGCAGGGGTGGCGGCGCGGCGCCGGTCACGACAAGGGCAACCTCTCCCGCGCCATGGCCTGGGTCTATGACTTCTGCTATGACCGCTTCACCCCGGCCCAGCGCGCGCGCTTTGCCGACTTCGCCCGCGTGTGCATGATCCTGAACCGCTCGACGTGGCGCGAGGACTGGTGGCAGATTGCCAACAACCGCGGCTCGCGCGGCATCCTGGCCTCCTCGTGGCTGGCGATGGCCCTTGAAGGCGACGCGGAACTTCCCGACGCGCCGCGCGCGATGGTGGACTGCGAACTTGCCGTCGAGCACTATCTCTTTCTCGCGCACGACGCCGCCGGCGCGCCCTTCGAGGGCCCCGGCTATGCCGGCTGTCTGGCCTATATGGCTGCCACGGCCGAGGCCCTCCGCCGCCGGGGCGGCCCCAACCTGCTGACGAACAACCGCTTCGAGCGCATGCCTGAGTACCTGGCCTACGAACTCCTCCCCTGGGGCGGCGCGGCCAATAACTGGAATGACTGCGACGAGGCCAACGGCTCCATCGCCGGCAGCCTGCCGCTGATGGGCACGGCGCGCGCGCCGCTGCTGCCGTGGCTGGCTCGGCAGCTCGATTTGCACCCCGAACGCGGCGCGGCGCACATGGAGGGACAGCATCTGCTGTATTTCCTCCTCTGGTGGAAGGACGACCAGCCCCTTCGCACTCCGGCGGACCTCGGCTTTCCTCCCGCCCGCCTCTTCCCCGGACGCGGTATTGCCAGCATGAGAACGGGCTGGGGGGCGGAGGACTGGCTCCTCTCCTTCTTCTGCGGCCCACAGCAGTACAAGTGCCACCGGCAGGGGGACTTCAACCATCTTTCGCTCTATGCCCTGGGGGAGCGCTTCCTCGTAGATGCGGGGTACGGCGGCGCGTCGCGGACGGCAAACGTCGAGCAGACCCTCAATCGGTGGTTCGGCGAGACCGACGCTCACAACACCGTCACGCTCGACGGCGGCGCGCAGCGCGGCACGGCCCTCACGCGCGGCTGGCCGGAGGGGGAGATGATCGAGTTCCGTCACGGCGACGACTTCGACGCCGCCCTGGGCGACGCGTCCTCGACCTGCGGGCCCGACCATCGCGTGCGGCGCGCGTTACGCCGCGTCGTCCTGGTGCGCGCCGGCCCCGCGCAGTACGTCGCCGTCGTGGACGTCCATGAGAAGGACGGCTCGCCCTTCCGCGCTGAAGCCCACTGGCACACCGACCCCGACAACCGCATTGACGCGGAGGGGCGTCGGTTTGTCATCCAGGGAAGGCGTAACCGCTGCATCGGCGAGGTCCTGTATCCCACTGACGCGGCGGTGACCGTTGGCGAGCACTGCGGCCGCCCGCAGGTGCGCGTGATCTCCGAGGGCGGCGTCGTGGAGAGCGTGACGATCCTTTGCCCGCGGCGTCCGGGAGAGGTGCGGCCGCGCTTCGCGGCAGTGCGGGAAGGGGAGGGACGATTCCGCATCGAGTGCGAACTCGACGGCGCGCGGTCCGTCCTTTCCTGCGCCGCTGCGGTCGAAGGTCCGTTGCGCCGCGCCGCGGCTACGGAGTTGCGGGTGGGGGGGAAAGCCGCATCCGGATGACGGCGGGAAGATGATGCAGCCACAGGGAAACGGCGAGGACGCAAGAAGGGCGGGAGGGAAGGGCGGATGGCGACAACGACGGTGTCGTCCGAGCGCAGAACGAAGGCCCGGCCGTCGGCTCTCCGACTGGCGCGCGCGTTCCTTTCTTGCCGTTCGCCTCATCTCCGAAGTCTCGCGCGCAGGAGGGCCGTCCGCCGTCGTCGTCCGTGGTCTGTCGTCCGCCGTCCGTGGTTCTCATTGACACCGCCCACCCGGCGCAATACACTCAGCGCCAAACCGGTTCTTCTGGACAACGGAGATACCCATGAGCAAGAGCATTCGCCTCGCGGACACGGACAAGATCGCCGGCCGGACGATGACCTTTGGCGTTTGCGCTACGTGCGATCCGCGGATTGACCCCGCCTCGCGTTCGCGCGCGCGCAACATCATCTCGATGACTGCCGAGGTCATTGCCGGGGCCGTCAAGACCCCCGAAGGCAAGCCCGCCCGGGTCGTCTGGAGCCCCGTCCTCATTGACGGCGAACGCCAGGCGGACATTGTGGCCGCGCAGTTCCGCGCCGCCGGGGTGGATGCCGTCGTCTGCGCCCCGGACACGTGGGCCTTTCCGCAACTCGGTCTCATGTCCCTCATGTCGCACTTCCCCAAGGACATGCCCCTCAACCTGACGTGCGGCAACAGCGGTCCGCGTCCCGGCGTGGTTTACACGCACGCCGCCAGCGGGGCCTTCAGCCAGTCCGGACGCCTTGTTCATATCAACGTCGGCACCTGGCCCGACACGGGCTCGAACCCGAAGATGACCGACGCCACTGCCGCCGCGCTGGTGGATTGGTGCTACGCCGCGCTTGCCTGCGCCGGGCTCAAGGGCCGCCGCGTCGTCATCTGGGGGCACGACTCGATGGGCATGGAGACCGCCCTCGCCCACATCATCCCCACGCGCAACGTTTTTGGCATCGAGATTACCCGCCTCGACATGAAGCTGCTCGCCGACATGCTCCAGAAGAAGTCGTACAAGGCGGCGGAGCTGAAGGCCCTGCGCGCCTGGGTGGACGCGCGCGTGGGCCGGCGTCTCGAACTGCGCGGCAAGGCCGACAGCGAGCGATTCAATCAAAGTCTGGCCATGTACCTGATCATCCGCGACGTGATGGCCGACCTCAACGCCGTGGGCGGCGGCTTCATGAGCCAGCTCGAATGGGGCAGCGACCGGCGCGGCATCCCTCTCCCCGTCGCCGACGCCATGGAGTCTCTCTTCAACTCGACCTTCGACCACACCGGGCGCAAGGCTCCGCTGCCCTACGCCACCGAGGCCGACGTGCAGGGGCTGCTGACGATGCTCTTCTTCACGCACCTCACCGGCGGAAACCCGCCGCTCTTCATGGACTTCCGCAAAGTGTGGGAGCCGTGGGAGATCCGGGACCTGGCGCGGAAGCTCGGCATCCCCGGCCTGACGGGCGATTCCATCTGGGAGCGCAAGGGCTTCGTGGACGGGGACAACTCCGGCAGCGCGTCCTTCGACTGGGCGGCGCGGCCCGGCGCCTCCATCGAGGAGATCATGTCCGGCGTTTCCATGCCCTTGGCCGACGCGGGCTACTTCCCCGGCCTGGGCAACTCCGTCACCTTCATGACGCCCGCGGGGATCGAGGGCATCGCCGGGCGCATGGCCTGGTCCGCCGCGAACGGGATGTTCTCCCTCGTCTGGGATGAAGCGGCCACCCTTGACCTGCCGCCGGAACTGGCGCAGGCGGTCTGCGGCCTGACGACCCCGACGTGGCCTCACACCTTCGTTACGCCAAAGTACGCCACCATGGCCGAGTACAAGCAATATGCGCCGGCCAACCATTTCCACATGACCTGGGGACTGAAGCCGGCGCGGCTGCAATACTGGATGGACCTGGCGAACGTGCTCTCGGCCACGCCGTGGGCCGCGCGCCCGGCGTTCATCGAGGGGGTGGATCGTCCCAGCCCGCTCCTCTACATCATCAACGGAGGCGAGAACGCCACCAAGATGATGCGACGCCAGTAGTCGTCGCATCGGGGGCGTCCGGTCCTCAGCCCAGGGAGAGGTTCCTCCGTGCGAGGAAGCTGGAGCGGGCGTTGTCTTCATCCCGATATGCCATGGGCGGCGTTCGTGTTGCGCCGGCCAGGTGGAGAAATCCCATGACGACGCCGGAGACCCCTCACGCGCCCGTTGAGCCGATGACCTGCAGTCGCTGGTCGTCCGCCGATGCCCGGCCCTATGATCTCCATGCTCACCACCTCCTCTGCGCTGTGTGTGTGCGTGGGGGTTGCGATACGCCCCCCTGCGGACGGCCCGTGATTGACGCCCTGCTGGACGTGCTCTGGGCCTATCCGCACGTGCCGCTGAGGATTTGCGCCGATCTCGACCTGGCGCGGGCGCACTACGAGGAGGTCTATTCAGACCGTCGCGGGCCTCTGCCGCAGGACTTCGGCCGGCGCCATGCCGCCTATGTCGCGCGCCGCAAGGACTTGGAGGTCTGCCGCCTGTTGGGCATCTACCCCAACACGGTGCTGCCCGCGTTCCACGCCCTTTCGATGCTCTTTTCCCGGCTGCGCACCTTGGAGGGCATGTGCCGCAGTCTTACTGCCGACACCTCCGTCTGGCCGGAGTGCCCCCATGCGGACAAGGGGTATTACGAACGCATCGCCGCCGAACCCAAGGCCAGTCTGCGCGAGCAGACGGCTCGCGGCGAAGATCTCGCCGGACGCGGGATATGGGCGCTGCTGCGCCCGCGCACTCGCCGCGAGATGGCCGAGGCGAAGCGCGCCTCCGCCGCCCGCATCATGCAGGAGGCGCGGCGCCTCTACATTCGTCCGAACCACGCGCTTTGCATCCTCTGCACCCGTGCCACGCAGGAGCCGTTGATCGAGGACAACCTGATCGAACTGCGCCGGAAAATGGAGTCCGAACCGGAGATTCCCGTCACGCTGACCGAGGGTTGCTGCATGGTCTGCGACCCCTGCAATGTCTATCACCCCGGCGAGCACCTGTGTTACAGCGCCCATCCGAAGAACGTCCTTCGCGACCTTCGGATGCTTGAGGTTCTCGGCCTGCCGCCCGGCGCCACGCTGCCCGCTCGCGAGCTCTATCGCCGCATCTTCGAGCGGATCCACGCGCTCAAGGACATCTGTGGATGGGGCGATGGAAGCAACTACGCCCCCATGTGGGCGCCCTGCGGAGGATTCCAGGGCGCGGCGCTTTCCGAGGCCAAGGCTGAGGGATTCCTCTCCGCCCGATGAGACGACGCATGGCGCTCGCGAACGCCTGCCGGCGCCGACGGTGTCCGGCACAGGCAGGCGGGTGCGCGTGAGCGACGACGCGCCTCTTCGCCGCGAGCCGCGACGATTTCCACGGGAAGGGGGGCATCAACCGTTCGGCGCGTGGGGCGGCAGGGCGGGGAAGGCCCCTTTGTCTCGCGGCACGCGCAGCGACACAATCAGCCCCACCCCCAGAAGCAGGAACCCGCTCAGAATGAAGGGCGCGCCGTAGCTGGTGATGAAGGGGGCGCGGTATTCCTCCGCCGCCGCCGAGAGATAGCCGCCGGTCAGTGCTCCTCCGAAGAACGCCATTCCCGCCACCGCGGCGGTGATCCCGAAGGCCTTGCCGATGCTCTCCGTCGGCGTCAGGTCGCGCAGGATGCAGTTCAGGCTCGGCAGCATCCCCGCCGCCGCAATCCCGAAGAGAATCCGCAGGATGTAGAGTTCCGTCAGGTTCCGTGCGAAGGCCACGGGGATGGAGAGTATCCCCGCCAGCACCGCGCCGGTCACCAGCATCCTCCGGTGGCCCCACTGGTCGCTTTTCCGGCCGAAGTACCAGGTGAATATGGAGGCCACGATCCCGACCACCGAGGCGAGATTCCCCGTCGTCGCCGTCGCCGCCTTGATGTCCGTGCGCGTGATTTCCTTGACCAGAAGGGGAAAGACCGGTCCCGGCGCGGTAGAGGCGAAGTGGAGGATGAACAGGGCGAAGACCACCGCGAAGAAGCCAGGGATGCCGAAGAGCATCCAGTAGGAGCCGATGTGGGACTCCGGTTCCGGGGGGGGATCGAACTTCTCCTCCGTGCGGAACTGCACCAGCAGCGCGCCGGCCAGCAGCATGGCGCCCGCGCAAAGGAAGGAGGCGCGGAAGCCCATGTAGTAGGCCGCCCAGCCGCCGACGAAGGGGCCGATCGAGGTCCCCGCGAAGACCGCGGCCTGCATCATACCCAGGGTGTACCCCGAACGTTCGCGCGGCGTCACGCTCGCCACCAGCGCCAGCGAGGCGCTGACGGTACCTGTGAGGACGCCTTGCGCGATGCGCAGCCCCATCAACTGGTAAACATCCTGCGCCAGTCCCATCAGGGCAATGACCACCGCGCCGCCGTACATCGAGCGCATGACCATGACCTTGCGCCCGTAGCGGTCCGACATCGCCCCCCAGATCGGCGCGAAGACGGCCATCGGCAGTCCGACGGCGGCCAGCAGGATTCCCGACCAGCGCGCCGTTTCGGCGCCTTCGGGGATGCCGAGATCCTGGGTGATGAAGAAGGGCAGGAAGGGCAGCGTGAAACTGAAGCCCAGCATGGCCAGCAGCTGCGCCGCCCATGCTGCGTGAAACGTCTTGCGCCAGGAGTCCATGAATGCTCAGAGATAGGGGGGAGTTGCGCGTCGAAAGGCCGCGTCGCCCCCAGGTCAGCGCGTTTCGGCGAAGCGGCCCGCTGCCGGCTCGGGCGGACGCATCTGCTCCGCCGCGGGCGGTTCGATCGTGCCCGTGGCCTGCTCATACATCAGACGCGCCAGTTCGTGGTTATAGTAAGCCTGCGCCCGGTTGGCTCGCGCGCTGATCAGCGACCGCCGCGCATCGGCCACTTCGACTTCCTTCCGGACGCCTTCACGGAAGCCCAGTTCCGCCAGCCGCAACGCTTCCTCAGCCTGCTGGACGTTGGCCTGTTGCGATTGCACAAACCGGTCCGCGTACTGCAAGTTCAGAATTGCCTGGCGCACCATGAGCAACACCCGCTGTTCGGCGTCGGTGCGCTGAAGTTCGCTCTGGCGGAGCGTGGCCTGCGCCTGTCGCACGCGCGCCACGGTGGCAAAGCCCTCGAAGAGCACGTACTTCAGGTTCAGCCCCGCGCTCCAGGCGCCCGCCCAGAGGTTGTTCGTGGCGTCGTGCGGGTCCGGTTTTGCCAGTTGCGGGTTGAACACCGCGTCCAGGGTGGGCAGGTATCCCGACCGCGCCACCGTCAGCGCCTCCCGCTGCAGCAGGATGTTCAGGTCCGACTGGAGGATGTCCGTTTGTTGCAGGTAGGCGAGGTCCACCGCCTCTTCCATCTTCGCGTCGGCGAAGGGGCGGTAGCTCAGGTCGTCCGTCAACGTGACGGCGCTCTCCTGCGAGACGCCCATCAGGTTGTACAGGTTCGTCAGCGCCAGTTGGACGGAGTTCTGATTCTGGACATTCTGCGCGGTCAGGTTCTTCAACTCGACCTCCGCGCTGAGAACGTCGAAGGCCGAAAGCGTGCCCGCCTGGAATTGCTTCCGGACATCATCGAGGTGCCGTTGCGCCACCTTGACGGCCTCGGCGCTGGCAAGCTCGAGTTCCACGGCGAGGCGGGCGTCATAGTAGCCCTTCCGGACGTTGTAGATCACGCGCTGAAAGGCGCCGCGCAACTGCTCGTCCACCAGCACCGTGTAGATCTTGGCCGCCCGGACGCCGGCGCCGATCGAGCCGCCGCGATAGACCGGCTGGGTGAGGGAGGCGCCCACGGAGTAGTTGTCGCGATAGCCCATCGCCGCGCCGCCCATGGAGGGCGCCTGGTCGAGGCGGGTGTATCCTGCGGTCAGTTCGACGCGGGGTGCGGCCTGGGCGTAGGCCTCAACGACCTTGGCATCGGCCTTCTCGCGTTCCTGAAGCGCAATCTGGATCTCGCGGCTGTTTCCGATGGCCGTCAGAACGCTGGCCTCCAGGGACAGGGGCCCCTGGACCGTTTGCAGGGACTCGTTGCGCCCCACGCGCTCCGCGCGCCAGGCTTCGAGGCGCGCCAGGCGCTCTCCGCGCAGGTCCCGCTTCAACTGCTCTACGCTCCCGAAGCAACCGCACAGGGCCGTCAGGGCGGCGCACAACCCCATCACTGGAACGATCCGCATGGCGTCAACTCCCCGGTTGGGAAAGGATTCCATTGAAGAAGACGGACTTCACAAGCGCGACGCGCTCCTCGACGGTGGTCCCGGGGGATTCGTGGAGACGGTCGCGCAGGAACATGCTCGTGATGCCTTCGAGCGCCAGCACGGTCTCGCGCGGCGGCAGGGCGCGGAACTCTCCCCGGCGGATTCCCTTCTCAATGACCTTCGTCAGGAGATTCGTTCCCTCGTTGAAGGCCGCCAGTACGCCGACCTGCGACTCCGGCGACAACAGCGGACGGCCTCCGAAGTGCTCCCGCAGCAGCAGTTTCATGAAGTCCGCCCGCTGCGCCGCGAAGAGAGCCTTGCCGTCGAAGTAGCGGCGGAGGACCTCGGTGGGGGACAGGTCGGCGTTATCGCAGAGTTTGCGGATGGCGTCGCGCCGAACGCACATTCCCTCCAGCAGGACGGCGTTGTAGATTTCCTCCTTGCTCTTGAAGAACTTGTACAGCGTTCCGACGGCGAACTCCGCCCGGCGGGCGATCTCCTCCGTCGTTGCGCCGTGGAAGCCCTTCTCGGCGAAGAGACGTTCAGCGGCGTCGAGGATCTCGCGGCGGTGGCGTGCGCGTTCGCGCTCCTTGCGTGTCGCGCCGGCGGACGGGCCCCGTGCCGCCCCCTTGTTGTCCGACGTTCGGGTCTTTTCATTTCGTGAATGCATACTCATAGTGTAGAAGATACATTCTGACATGTCAAACGACCCTTGGGCCGGCTGTCTTTCATCGCGGGCAGGTCTTGGCATCAACACGTCGCGTTCTGCTACGTTGGCGTCCACAGACGATACACCGCGTGCCTGGCGTGTCGCGTACTCGGACGCCATGTATCAGATCACGGGGAGATGTCTGTGTAAGTTGCTGTCTTATAGTGACTTATGCTGACCCCTGAGTGCTGCAAATCCGATGCGACTGCGGTACACCGCTTGCTATAGGTTAGGTGAGGGAGTAGAATCCCATCAGCAGTGGCCTTCATACAGAGCTCAGAGGGTGCCATGAAAGCACGACGCGGCGGGGCCGTCCAGCATGCGGTGCGGGGGCTGACGATGGTCGAGATGGTTGTCGTCATCTCCGTCTGTGCGGTGCTGGCGGCGCTACTCGTTCCAGCGGTCTTCCGCTCGCGGTCTTCCGCGAGGACCGTGGTCTGCGCCGGCAACCTCCACGGTGTCGGGCAGGCGTTGAGCTTGTGCGTTCAGGAGACCGCCGGTCTTCTGCCGGACGCGTACTACATCTTCAACGGGCACAGCGGAGCGTACCAGGTCAGCGTTCGCCTTCCGCAGAGCGCCGAACCGGATGCCTGGATGCGCCCGGAGCCGCGCAAGTCCCTCGAGTGCCCCGCCGACGAAACCCCCATTTCCGTCGCCGGGCGCAACATGTCCGGCGCCCTGGTCCCCGTTGGGTCCAGCTACGCGTACAACGTGGCCCTGCCGCTGCTCTATCGGAATGCTTCGCGCCTGGCCCGTCCGGCTGAAACGGTGACCTTCTACGATGGCGACCTGAGCGTGATCGCCGGCGCGGAGTGGGAATACGACCAGGCGTGGGCTCAACCGACCATCCGGTACCGCCACCGCGGCGAGGCGAATTTCCTCTTCGGCGACGGACACGTTGAGAAGGCGGCGCGCTATCCCGGCGTGGGGTTCGCCGGCGGGTCGGAGTGGCTGGCCAGCGCACGCGATACGCGCACGCAGTCAGGAGCGTCGCCGGTTCCTCCCGTCGGCAAGGCGGTCGGCGGCAAGATCAACATCAATCCCAATAACAGCCCGCAGGCATCCTTCACGCTTACCCTTCCCGACGGCACCACCATTACCCGCGACGACCTCAACAACGACACTCCCAAGCTGGGTCCCGGCTTCTCCTCCGGCAAGCTCGAATACACCGGTCCCGCCGTCGTCGTGAATGTCAAGCCCAAGGGCAACGGGAATCAGAATGGACTTACTGTTGACGGTGTTGCCTATCCCCTCGACAACGGCAAACGCTATGTGATCTCCTCTCAGAGCATGACCGTCCACCTCTATAACGATCATCGTGACGCCAAGGGGAAGGCGATGGGGAAGTGGTGGATTGAGATCACGGCTGCGGGCGCGACTGTGCAGGAGATGTAGTCGCGCAAAGGAGCGGACGCCCTCCGGAGTCTCAGGCACGCCGGAGGGCGTCGGCGTCTTTACAGTCCCACGGCCTCGCGTGCGGCTCGCAGCGTCTGTGCCGCGCTGGCCCGCGCCTTTTCTGCGCCCAGCGTCAGGGTGCGCCGCACCGCTTCCGGGTGCGCTTCGAGGTCCCGGCGTCTTTCGCGGGCCTCGCGGAAGTGCTCCAATACCAGCCCCAGGAGCCTCTTCTTGACTTCGCCGTATCCCACGCCCCCCGCCCGGTAGCGGGTTGCCATCTCCCGGCGCTCTGCCTCGGACGCGAAGAGCTTGAAGAGCGCAAAGAGGTTGCACGTTTCCGGGTCCTTGGGCGATTCGACCGGGGTGGAGTCGGTCTTAATCCCCATGATCTTGCTCTTGAGCGCCTTCTCCGGCTCGAACATGCAGATCGTGTTCCCGTAGCTCTTGGACATCTTGCGTCCGTCCAAGCCGGGGACGACGGCCACCTCGGAAAGGATGTGCGGCTCCGGCAGCTTGAAAACGTTTCCATAGACCAGGTTGAACTTCTCGCCGATGTCCCGGCAGACTTCCACGTGCTGCTTCTGGTCCTGGCCCACGGGCACCAGGTCCGTCCGGTGGATCAGGATGTCCGCCGCCATCAGCACGGGGTAGGCGAAGAGGCCGTGATCGGACGGCACGCCCTGCGCCACTTTGTCCTTATAGGCATGGCAACGCTGCAAGAGCCCCATCGGGGTCACCGTCGTCAGGAGCCACGTCAGTTCGCACACCTCCGGGAGGTCCGATTGCAGGAAGATGGCCGCTTTGGCGGGGTCCAGCCCCAGGGCCAGGAAGTCCGTAGCCACCTCGAGGTCCAGCGCCCGCAGGCGCGCCGGTTCGCGCAGGCTCGTCAGCGCGTGGTAGTTCGCGATGAAGAAGAAACACTCGTGCTCGTGCTGCATCTGCAAGTACTGGCGGATGGCGCCGAAGTAGTTCCCCAGGTGCAGCGTCCCTGACGGCTGAATCCCCGACAAGACCTTCTTCATCGCGCGTTCTCCCAAAGCCATGCATCGCGGCCCTGCGGCCGCGCAACGGAATCGGACCGGTGCACGGCGGCGTTCCTCGTGCGCGCATTCTACAATCTCCCTTCCGCCTTCCGCAATCCGCCGCGACCGCCGCTTTCCTTTCGCCCGCCGCCCGACTACAATCTCCTTCAATGTCTCCTGCGGACACGGCAGGGGGAAGGCCAGGACGGGGGATCGGGCGAATGATCGCGCCGGGTCGGAAGATCGGTCGTTACCAGTTGCGCGAGCCGCTCGGCAGCGGCGGGATGTCTGCCGTCTATCGCGCGTACGATCCGGTTATAGACCGGGAGTTGGCCGTCAAGATTCTTCCGCCCGACCTCGCCCGCGATCCCGTGCTTCGGCGGCGGTTCCGGGAGGAGGCGCTCGCCCTTGCGCGCCTGGAGCATCCGAATCTGGTGCGCATCTACGCGGTGGGCGAGGAGGCCGACCTTGCGTACTACGCGATGGAGCTTATCGCCGGGCGGTCTCTGGCCAATGTCATCGAAGCGCGCGGTCCCTTCACCCTTGCCGAGGCCCTCGCCGTGATGGGGCAGGTCCTGGACGCCCTCGAGTCGGTTCATGATGCGGGGATCGTCCATCGCGACATCAAGCCCGGCAACATCATGCTCGACGCCGGCGGGCGGGCCGTGCTGATGGACTTCG
>JAKJEM010000006.1:110419-113344 GCA_022705425.1 Planctomycetota bacterium | reverse complement strand
TCCTGCTGCGACAACCACGGGCGAGGGCGCCCGTGCCACACACGACGCTCGCGGTGCGTCCCCCTGAAAACCGACCGGGTACCCCTCGCTGCCGTTTGATTTTGCGCCCGGAAGATGATAGTATTACGAAACAGTAGAACGTAATACGACGGCGGGGGCGGCATTCTCTTGAAGAAAGGGTGTCTCATGTCGTTCGCGCAGCTTATTCGCAGGGTCCTTCCCCGCAAGGGGTTCACCTTGATCGAACTCCTTGTCGTCATCGCGATCATTGGCGTTCTGGCGGGTTTGTTGCTTCCCGCCCTGGCCTCCGCTCGTGAACGCGGACGGCAGACCTCCTGCCTCAACAACATGAAGCAGATCGGCCACGCGCTGCACAGCTACTCCAGCGAGTATGACGGCTGGCTCCTCAAAGGCACGCTGACGACGCGCATGGAGAAACCCTATTCCGGGACCGACACCGCCCAGAAGCGTCTGCTGAACACCTACCGCTGGGACCGATGGTTCGATGTGCTGGGCCGCTACTACCTTCAAGGGGAGCGCATGCCCTTCCGCTGTCCTTCCGGGCATCTCGGCATCTATGAGTCCGATTACAGCGAGACCGATACCAGCGGATGGGTGGACAACCCGACGCGCGTTCCCCTCAACTACGTCTGGAACGGCATGGCCTACGCCAAGGGCAAGAGCACGGGCACGGCGGACCAGATCCTGTGCGACACGCAGAAGAAGGACGCCGAAGCCCGATGGGACACCGGCCTCTATCGTGGCACCGGCTTCGGCATCAGCAGCGGGACCGGCGCCGATCCCACCTATGGCGCTGCTGAGTACATCGCCGACCGGCGCGTGTCCGACACCACCATCGTCATCATGGACGGCGATGTGTGCGACAAGGATGGATTCGGCGTCTACGCCAAGCCAAAGACCATTGACGGCACGATTCCCGTGTCCCTCTACGAGATCACCACCTCCATGGCCTCCGTCTTCGATGCGACCACCGGACCCGGCCAGTACTTCACCTGGGCCGACACCCCGACAGCCTATGCGGCCGGACTGAAGTGGGGACTCAATCCGCCCGGCGTCGCCAAGGTACATAACGGCAACTTCAACTCCCTCCGCTACGGCGGGTTTGTGCGGACACAGAATCAGGTCCAGTGGCCGGAGCTCTCGATGAAGTACAGCGTGACTCCATGACACGCCCGAGCCTCCTTGCTCTCGGTCTTGGGGTCTATAGCGCGGTGGCCTTCTCCGCGCCCCTCGGCGACTTGCGCGTGACCGACTCGCGGGGCGTCGAAGTCGTCGTGCGCGCTCCCGTCCGGCGCATCGTCAGCCTCAACAGCGACGCCGCCGAAATCCTGCGCGCCATCGGCGCGCGCGGCCAACTGGTCGGCGTCTCGAACCTCAGCGGCAAAGCCAAGTCCTTCTGGGGCGACATGGCCGACATCCCCTCCGTCGGAGACCCCTTCGGACCCAACATCGAAAAGATCATCCAGCTCAAGCCGGACCTTGTGCTCGCCGTCGCATGGCGTCCGGGTCCCGATTTCGACAAGAAACTGAAGGAATTCGGCATCCCGACGCTCCGCCTGGACTGCTACGATCCCCTCCGCGTGTTGAAGGACATTGAGACCCTGGGACGCCTGGCCGGGCGCGAGGCGGAGGCGGCGCAACTCACCGGTTTCTTGTCCGGCATTCGCGAACGCATCGAGGCGCGGGTGCGGACTATCCCCGACGAGGCCCGTCCGCGGTTCTACACGGAAATCTACACCGACTTCGCCTGTGCGGCGCCGCAGTCCGGTTCGGCCCAGTTGTGTGTAATGGCCGGCGGGCGCAATGTGTATACGGATCGTCCCACAACGCACCGTCCGACCGTCAGCGCGGAGTGGGTCATGGCGCAGAATCCCGACCTCATCGTCCGGGCCGTGGGCGGCGCCGGCGGGGGGGGATATGAGGGGGACTCCCCCAAACCGCTCGAAGACGCGCGCCAGAGCATCATGAATCGCCCCGGTTTCGCCCGGCTGGCCGCCGTGCGCGCCGGACGCGTCTACGTGATCCACCGCGACATCTGGCTCGGCCCCGCCTGCTACGTCAGTGTGGCCTATCTCGCCAAGTACTTCCATCCCCAAGCCTTTGCCGACATGGACCCGCGCGCGATTCACCTCGAATACCTGCGGCGCTTTCACGGCATGGATCGCGCGGGGGCACAGGCCTTTCCATGAAACGCTCCGGTGATACGGGGGGCGCGCGCGCCAGACGCCGCGCCGTGTTGATGCTCCTTCTGTTGGCGGCGACCCTCGCGCTCGCGCTGGCGGCCGCCAACACCGGCGCCATGAGCATTCGCTTCGTCGAGACCCTTGCCGCCCTCGCCGAAGGCCCCTCGCCCACCGGACAAGGCACGGTTGCTCAGGCCGTGCTCTGGAAGCTTCGCCTGCCGCGGGTTGCTATGGCGGTGCTCGGGGGCGCCGCGCTGGGGCTCGCCGGCGCGGTCATGCAGGGCGTCCTCAAGAACCCCCTGGCCAGCCCCTTCACGCTGGGCATCTCCAGCGCCGCCGGCTTCGGGGCCGCCCTGGCCATCAGCGTCGGCGTCGGCTTGGCCGGGGCCGGGTCGGCTTTGATCACCCTCAACGCCTTTGTCTTCTCGCTGTTGGCATGCGGGCTTGTCTTTCTCCTGGCGCGGCGGCGCGCCTTCAACCCGACGACGATCGTCCTGGCCGGAATCGCGGTGACCTACCTCTTCTCCTCCGCCACCGCCATCCTGCAGTACGTGGGCGACTCCGAGGAGGTCAAGGCCGTCGTCTTCTGGTTCCTGGGAAGCCTTGAACCGTCCACGTGGCCCAAGGTCGGTATCGTTGCCGCGGTCTTTGCCGTTGCCGCGCCGCTGCTCTATCTGGGCGCCTGGGACCTCAACGCGCTGGCCGCCGGCGACGACGTAGC
>JAKJEM010000006.1:93508-110409 GCA_022705425.1 Planctomycetota bacterium | reverse complement strand
GCCGCCAGCCTGGGCGTGCGGGTCGCCCGCACGCGCGTCGGGGGCATGGCCCTGGCGGCGCTCCTCGCCGCCGCCGTCATCGGCTTCGTCGGAACCATCGGTTTTGTCGGACTTGTCGGCCCGCACGTTGCGCGGATGCTTGTCGGCGCCGACCATCGCTTCCAGATGCCCGCCGCCGCCCTGGTCGGAGCCCTCATGCTGCTCCTCGGCGACCTGGCCGCCCGGTTGGTTCTTCCGCCGCACGTCCTTCCCGTCGGGGTCATGACGGCCATCATGGGCGTCCCCTTCTTCATCGGTCTGCTCCTCAAGGACCGGAGGGACATCTGGTGAACGGTCTCTGGACAGAGGGCGTCGTCTTCGACTATCCCGGCCAACGTCGCGCGCTCCGGAACGTGTCCCTTGCCGTGCGCCCGGCGGAGATGACCGCGCTTGTCGGTCCCAACGGCTGCGGCAAGAGCACGCTGCTGCGGCACCTGGCGGGTCTGCTCGTTCCCCGGCAGGGACGCGTTCTCCTCGACGGACGCGACCTGTGCCGTTGCGCGCGGCGCGATGCGGCCCGATGCATCGCCTACGTTCCGCAGCGCTGCGCCTTCCTCTTCTCCCTCCCCGTCTTCGATGCCGTCCTTCTCGGGCGGCGTCCCTATGTCGCCTGGCGGCCCTCGCCGCGCGACGTGGAGGCCGTGCGACGGGTGATTCGCGCCCTCGACATGACGGCCCTGGAGGACCGGCCCGTCACCGAACTCTCCGGCGGCGAACTCCAGAAGGTTGTCATCGCGCGCGCCCTTGCCCAGGACACCCCCTACCTCCTCCTCGACGAGCCGACCAGCCAGTTGGACGTCGCCCACCAGATCGAAATCATGGAATACCTCATCCGCGCGGCGCGCCGCGATGGAAAGGGCGTCCTCGTCGCTGCGCATGACCTCAACCTCGCCGGGCGTTACGCCGACCGCGTGGCCATGATGTGCCGGGGCGAACTGGCGGCCGTCGGCACGCCCGACGACGTCCTCTCCCCCGCCAACCTTCGGGCCGTTTACGGCGTCGAGGCCACGGTCTTTCGCGATGGCGACCGACCGCATGTGATCTGCCGAACGCGCACACTCGAGAGCGCCTCGGCCCCGTCCGCAGACCGGAATTCGGAGAACTTCGATGGAACACCCCCGCGCTGACGCACCTTACCCCGACCGGCGCTCTCCTGCGCGAGCCTTCCGCCAGGACTTCCGGAACGTCACCCCGTCGGGTATGACACTCGCCGAAGCGGCCTCCGTGATGGGCCTTGCCCGGAAGCACCCCGCGTCCGATCCCGTTGCCGTCTATCTCCACATCCCCTTCTGCCGATCCATCTGCGCCTTCTGCATCTTCCGCTCCGTCATCGCTCCCGCGCCCCGCATCGCGCAGTACGTTCAGGCCCTGCGGAAGGAGATCGCCCTCTACGGCGGAACCGAATACGCTGCTTCATCTTCCGTCGGCTCGGTCTATCTCGGTGGGGGCACCCCCAGCCTGCTCACCGCCGAGTCGCTGGCCGGCCTTCTCACCACCCTCCGGGCCTTCCTGCGCTTCGCCGATGGCGCCGAGGTCACCGTCGAAGCCAGCCCGTCCAGCGTGGACGCCGCCAAACTGACCGCCTGGCGCGCTGCAGGAGCCAACCGTCTCAGCTTCGGCGTTCAGACGCTGAGCGACCGCCTGGGGGGAGTTCTCGGGCTGCCCCAGCGCAGCGGCGAAGCCCTGGACGCCCTGCGCCTCGCTCGCGGTGCCGGCTTTGACAACGTGGATATTGACCTCCTTTACAACATCCCCACCCAGAGCATGGAGGAATGGCGAGACACCCTCGACCGCGCCCTTGAAGCCGGCCCGGAGCAGATGAGCCTCTACCCCCTCAACCCCGCCCCCCATTCCCTCATGGCCCGGATGATCGAGATGGGCCAACTTCCGCCGCCGGGTCCGGTCACGCTCGAAGTGGACATGTACTGGGCGGCGAAAAGCCTCCTGGAGAGCGCCGGCTACGTCCAGTATGCTCCGACGAACTTCACACGCCTTCCCCCGGAACGTCGGCACGGTGTACTGAGCCGGCACTGCGCCGAGGGTGGCCTGCTGGCGCTCGGCGCTTGCGCCCACGGACGACTCAACAACTACCGCTATCGCAACCTCAAGGATGTCGGCGACTACCTGCACGCCCTCGCTGCCGGGCGGCTCCCCGTCGGCTCAGGGCAATCCCTCTCGCGCGGCGAGAGCCTCTCCGCCCACTTCACCGCCGCAATTCGCGTGGGCGTCGTGGACATCCGCCAGTTCCGCGAACGTTTCGGCCTTGCCCCCGCCGAAGCCTTTCCCGACAGCCTGGACCGCTGTATTCAGAAGGGCCTCATCCGCCTTGCGGAAGGGGGGCTTTCCCTGACCGAGGAGGGGCGGTTGTGGTGGAAGGGGGTTCAGTCCGAGTTCCGCAGCGATCCCCCTGCGGGGTAGAAGACGGCCTCCTCAGCCCGCGCCCGCCAACGCCAACGTCGTGGACGGCGCATCCTCTGCGCCGGGCGGGGTTGTCTTTGTCCCAAGGTTGTGATAGTAGTACCGGGGCACAGAACGTAGCACAGGCTTTCTCGATTCCTCGCCACCAGGGAGATTCTCGATGGGCGTGCGTGTTGCCGGAGAGCCCGCCTTCCCGCGCGGGGTAACGCCCTCGACCCTTTCCGCAAGTGCTTCCGGCTCATCATCCGGCGCCTTCACGCTGATCGAGATGCTCGTCGTAACGGCCATCCTGGCCATCCTCGCCGGACTGCTGCTCCCGGCGCTCTTCTCCGCGCGGGAATCCGGGCGTCAGACCGCGTGCATGAACAACCTCTACCAGCTCAACCTCGGCGTGCAGAACTACGTCGGCGAATGGTCCTGCTTTCCCCCGATCTACCAGGGCGCCACCTGCCGCTGGACCGACAGCCTCGCCCCCTATGTCGCCAAGGACTCCAAGGCCTGGCGCTGCCCCGACGACGTCCTGACCACACCGCTCTCCTACGACCCCGCCATGGTCCTCAGCTTCGGCATGAACACCTTCAACTTCGCGGGGAAGAAGTACTGCTTCTGGTACGGCGTCCACGAACGCAACGTGCGCGTACCCGAGAAGACCATCCTCATGGCCGACTGCAACCACGGCGCGTATTACGTCGGCAGCGGCAGCGTCTTCAAGGACCCCGTCGCGTACGTGGATTATCGCCATCAAGGCTGGCGGTTCAGCGCCGCCTTCTGCGACGGGCACGTCGAGAAGCGCATGACGACCTCGCAGGAAGACTGGGACGCCTCCAAATGAGCGCCGCGCGTCATCACGCCGCACGGCTCGCCATGATCCTCGGGGTCGTTCTGGCCGCCATCGTCGGGGCCGCCTCCGACGCCCCTCTGCGCCGCGTCAAGGACATGGACGGGCGCGAGTTGAGCCTCCCGCCCCGTCCGCAGCGGGTCGTCAGTCTATGTACCTCCGCCACCGATACCATCGTGCGACTGGGAGAAACCCAGCGCCTGGCGGGGATAGACGAGCACGGAAAGATCATCCCCGGCGCGTCCGATGTCCCCTCGATCGGGCGCGCCGGCGCGCTCTCGCGCGAGAGCATCCTCGCCGTCCGCGCCGACCTTGCCTTCGTCTGGTGGTATCAGACCGACGTCCAGGCCCTCTTTGAGGCGGCCGGGACGCCCTGCGTGCGCATACGGTGCGGACGCGCGACGGAGGTGGGCGCGGCTCTGCGCCTGGTCGGCGAATGCCTCGGCTGCCCCGACAAGGCCGCTCTCCTGGCGCGGCAGGTCGAGGAGTTCCTCGCGGCAGCATCCTCGCGCGCCCCGGCAAAGCCGCGAACGGTCTATCTCGAGCTTTACGGCCCCTTCCGGACTTCGGGCGCCGGGACGCTGGCGGACGACCTGATCCGGCTGGCCGGGGGCCTCAATGTCGCCGCCGACGCCAGCGGCTCAGTCCTGCTGTCGCAGGAGCGCCTTCTCCTCAAGGACCCCGAGGTCGTTCTCGTTGTGGGGGAGTTCACCTCGCCCCGCTCCTTCCGCGAACGCAACGGCATGGCCGCGCTGCGTGCCGTGCGTGAGAACCGCGTCCGTTCCATTGACCGCTACCTCCTCGTCGCCGGCGCGGGCCTGCCCCAGGCCGTCGAGACCCTCCGCAAAGCCCTCACGGAGTAACCATGCCCTTCCACAAGGTGACCTACAACGAGAAGAGACGTTTCGCGACGGTGCACAACTACGGATGCACCTTCCGCTGCCCGATCTGCTCCTACAAGTTGCGCAGCGGCGCCGACGGAGTCCCCGGACGCTCTCACCCCAGGCCCGATCGGTTCCTCGCCGCCGACGAGATCAAGTCCGTCCTGCGTACGACGCGCGTGGACACCCTCTACTTCATGGGCGGCGAGCCGACCACGGCGGTCGAACTCGATGACCTCCTGGCCTTCGGAAAGCGCGAACTCGGCGTCCGCACGTCCCTGGGTCACACGAACGGCAGCCGCCTGCCGATCCCGAATCTCGATGCCGCCAACGTCGGACTCAAGGCCTGGGACGAGGCCACCCATCTTGCCTGCACCGGACGTCCCAAGGCGCCCATCTTCAGTAACGTCGAGGCGGCCTTCCGCAGCGGAACGGAAATCCGCCTCAATGTCGTTTTCGTTCCCGGACTGGTGGACCTTGATCAGATCGAGGAAATCGCCCGCTGGGCCGCCGGTCTCAGCCCTGCGATCCCGCTGCACATCTGCGGCTACATTCCCATACCCGGCCAGAACCATCTTCGTCCGACCGCCGCTCAGATGGAGGAGGCCGTCGCTTGCGGACGCCGACATCTGCGTGAGGTCAACTCCTCGCACCTGACGGCGGCGGAGGCGCTGGACCTGACCTCGCGCGACGACCGTTTCGCTTCCACGCGTCTCCTCTGACGGCGGACACCATGCCCGAGGGCAAGAACCCGAACTGGCGCGTCTGGGCGCTCGCCGCCGCCCTGGCGCTTTGCCTGCTGCTGGCCCTGGCGGTTGGGAGCGTCTCGATCGCGCCGGGGGAGGTCGCGGCGCGCTGCTTCGACGCCCTGCGCGGACGCGCGCGAGGCGACGCACTCGACCGGATCATCCTCGATGCCCGACTTCCGCGCGTCCTCCTGGCGGCCGCCGTCGGCAGCGCCCTTGCGCTGGCGGGTCTGGCCGCGCAGAACCTCTTTCGCAATCCCCTCGCCGGGCCGCACGTCATCGGCGTTTCCAGCGGCGCCGCCCTGGGGGCCGTGGCCGCCATGCTCTTCGCCGGCGCGGCAGGGTGGGCCGTGGCCTTCTGGAGCATGGCCGGCGGCCTGGCCGTGGGCGCTGCCGTCTTCTTTCTCGCGCGCACCGGACGGCAGTGGGGGTACTCCCTCCTCCTGGCCGGCATCGCTCTGGGCACGCTCTGCTCCGCTCTCACGACCGGCGCGCTCTACATCGCCGGCGAACGCCTTCAGACGATCATCTTCTGGTTGATGGGGGGCTTCTGGCGCGCCAACTGGTCCGAAGCGCGCGTGATGCTCCCCCTGGCCGTCGCCGCCGCCGTCGCCTTGCGGCTGATGGCCCCCGCGATGAACGTTGCCGTGCTCGGGGAGCGATCCGCCGAGGACACCGGGGTGAACGTCCGGCGGCTGCAGTTCGGCCTTCTGGCCGTGGCCGTCGTCCCCACGTCCGTTGCCGTCAGTCTGGCGGGCGTGATCGGCTTTGTCGGTCTGATCGCGCCGCACATGGTCCGTCTCATCATCGGCAACGACCATCGCGCCCTCGTCCCTGGTTGCGCCTTCGCCGGCGCGCTTCTACTGGCCGGGGCCGACGCCGTGGCGCGCACCGCCGCCGCGCCGGCCGAAATCCCCGTCGGACTCATCACCGCAATCCTCGGCGCGCCCCTCTTTCTCTGGCTGCTCTTGCGCCGCGCGGGGGAGGGGCGCCGATGACCGCCCTCCAGGCGCGCGGCGTCCACTTCCGCTACGGTCCGGGGCGGCCCGTGCTCCAAGGTGTGGATCTCGACGTGGAGCGCGGGCGCATCGTCGGGCTCTTCGGCGCGAACGGATCGGGCAAGAGCACGCTCCTGCGCTGTCTCAACAACTCCCTGCGTCCGCAGGCCGGGGAGGCGCTCATTGACGGCCGCCCGGCGGGGGGGATGTCTCGCCGCGAGATCGCCCGGCGCGTCGCCGTCGTCCCGCAGCACACTCCCGACGATCTCCCTCTGCGCGTCGAGGACATGGTCCTCCTCGGGCGCTATCCGCACGGTACGCTATGGGGGGAGACGACGGAGGACGACCGTGCCGTTGTCGAGGAGAGCCTGCGCCGCGCCGAGGCCGTCGAATTGCGCGGGCGGCGCTTCGACCAGCTCAGCGGGGGCGAGCGCCAACGCGTCGTCGTCGCCCGCGCCCTGGCCCAGGGCGCCGACATTCTCCTGCTCGACGAGCCGGCCACGCACCTCGACATCGCCCACCAGCTCTCCCTGTTGCGCCTTCTGCGGACGCTGGCGGATCAGGGGTGCGCCATCCTCCTCGTCAGCCACGACATCCTCGTGGCGCCCGGACGGGTGGACCGCGCCGTGCTGCTGGCGGATGGAAGGGTGGCGGCGGCGGGAGAGGCCGTCGTTGCGCTGTCGCCGGAGAACCTTCGCCGCGCCTTCGGCGCCGCGCTGGCGGTTTCCTGGAGCGCCGATGGGGGGGTGACCCTGACGCCTTCAGCGCAGGGGGGTGGTTAACGCGCGAAGGCGCGTCGAATAAGAGGACGCGCCTCCGGCCCGTCGCAGGGGGGCAGGGGGGTTAGCGGACGAGCTTCGGCCACAGCGCGCGCACCGTTTCCCCGAAGGCGCGGATGTTCGCCTCCGGGCAGTCGCGCGGTACCATCTCGCCGGAGTTGATCAGGTGGCCGCCCTTGACGGATACGGTGCGGAGGATGTCCTCCACCTGGGCCGCCACCGACGCCGGCGTGCCGTTCATCAACTGGCCGATCGGGTCCACGTTGCCGATTACGGCGGCCTTCTTCGCAATCGCGGCGTGGCATTCCGCCAGGTTGCCGCCGGGGCCGATGCTGACCACATCCACGCCGGACTCGGCCATTACGCGCGCGTACTCCGGCTTCTCCTCGCTGGCATGAAGGATGGTGATGCCGCCCGCCTTGCGGTAGGCCTGCGCCACCTCGCCCATCGGTCCGGCAACCACGTCCCGGTAAGTCTGCAAGGACATCAGGTGCGAACTGGCGTTGCAGTCGCCGTACCACAGCGCGTCCGCCCCCGCCGCGAACTGCGCCAGACCGAACTCCGTCTGGAGGTCAATGAAGAACTTGACGGTGTCCGCCAGCAGCGCCCGGTCCTCGAAGAGCAGGAAGTTCGTCGCCTCGATGCCGTACAGCAGCCCCACCGAGGAGAAAGGTCCCTCGGTCCGCCCGACGACCATCAACGTGTCGCCGTACTTGTCCTTCATCCGCTTGATGGCGTCCAGCAGCACGGGGCAGCGTCCAGACTTCTTCACATTCGGCTTCTTGAGGCTGTTGAGCGTGGCGCGCGTGGCGGGGCGGTAGTCCTTCGTGGCGCGCAGAATGTTCCCCTGTCCCACCACCCCGACCCCGAGCTGCTCGAACAGGATGCAGTCATCCACCTGCAGCCACGTCCAGTCGTAGCCCATGCGGTCCACCGCTGCGCTCTGCACTCTGGCCATCGTCTTGCTGTCGGCGCAGTACTTTTCGTAAACCTCTCCAGCGATCCGAACGTCGAACTCCTCGCTGCACGCGAAGAAGGGCATCCGCTTCGGCGTTTCGCCCTTCAGGGCGCGGCGAACGTCCTCGACAACTCCGGAGTACGGCATGGGGCGCTCCTTGCTGTTTCTGGGATCGTCGGGAAAAGGGTCAGCGTCCGGCCTTCATCTCGGCCACGGATTCGATCACGGCGTCGGCCATGTACTTCAGCTGCGCCTGGGTGAAATCGTACAGGGGAAGGTGGGTGAACTGGCGGCTGAAGACGTTCTCCGCCTGCGGACAGCCGGCCTGCATGGCCGCCGTGTCGTAGCCGAGCTGGCGGAGCACGGAGAACTTGTAGAGGGGCCCGAAATGCGGGATGTTCGTCACGCCCCGCGCGGAGAGCTTCTGTTTGAAAATCTGCACGTCCGCGCCCAGACGCTCGGGGTCCACGCGCAGCAGATACAGGTGGTGCGTGGACCGTATTCGCGCCGAGTCGAGGGGGGGCGTGATCACTCCGGCGACGCCGGCCAGGCGCGCGCTCAGGTACTCCGCCGCACGGCGGCGGCGCGCGATGATCCGCGGCAGACGCTTGAGCTGCTCCCGAAGCACCAGCGCCTGGATTTCCGTCGAGGAGGAGTTGTTGCACGCGAAGGGCCCGCGTTTCCCCTCGAGTGCCACCACGTCATAGAGCCAGTTCGGAATCTTCCGCGAGAGATCGAGCCCCAGGAAACGCGCCTGGGACAAACGCGCGCCGATGGGCAGGTTCGTCACCAGCACACCCCCCTCGCCGAAGGAGGTGATGTTCTTGACCTCGTGGAAGCTGTATGCCCCGAAATGGCCGATCGTGCCGAGCATCCGCCCGCGATAGCTTCCGCCGAAGGCGTGCGCCGCGTCTTCCACCACCACCAGGTCGTGCCGGCGCGCCAACGCCATGATCGGCGCCATGTCCACCGGATAGCCGCCGATATGCACCGGGATGATCGCCCGCGTGCGCGGTGTAATCTTGCGCGCCACGTCGGCCGGGTCCATGTTGATCGTGCGCGGGTCCACGTCGGCCAGGACGACCTTCGCCCCGACGGCCAGCGGCCAGGCGATCGTGGCGATGAAGGTAATCGCCGGCGCGATGACCTCGTCTCCCGGCCCGATGTTCGCGTAGCGCAGCGCGATCTCGAAGCCTGCCGTTGCGTTGGTCAGAAAACTGACGTGCTTGCAGCCCAGGAACCGTGCCGTCTCGGCCTCGAGTTCCTTGACATTCCGGCCCAGCGAGAGCTTCGTGGCATGGCCGCTGACCTCGGCCAGACCCTTCAACTCCCGCGCCACCCGCGCCAGGCGTCGCCGGTACTCCGACGCCCTTCCGTCCGCCGGGGGCATCAGGAACTCCAGCACCTTCTGCGTCTCATTCAGGCGGATCGCCTCGCCCACCGCCGTCCACGGCACGCGCGATGGCCCCGTCTCATAGCGGAAATCCGAGGGAGACAACTTCTTCGCCATGGATACTCCTCCACTCACATCCCATCCGGGGGCGACATCGCCCTTCGCTCGCCGTCATCGTCATCGCGCAAGCGTCCCCGCCTGCCGTCGCCCGTCATCGTCCGTAGTCGTTCGTTGTCCGTCGTCTGCCGTCCGTCGTCTGTCGTCTGTCGTCCGTCGTCAGTCGTCAGTCGTCCGTCGTCTCCCGTCTACCGTCCCCTCACTTCACCCGATGTCCTTTCCGGGCCTTCTCTGCGGCGTTGCGGATGCCCGCGATCATGTCGCGCACATTCTGCGGCGTCAGGCGCGGGTGCATCGGCAGGTTCGTCTCACGCTTGTAGAAGAAGGCTTCCGCGCGCGGGCAATTGGCCGTGATCCCGAGCTTCCGCAGCCCGGTGAAGTGGTAGGTCGGCTGGTAGTGCTGAATGCCCTGCACGCCCTCCTCGGCATAGAGGATGCGCATGAAGTCGTCGCGCGTGGCGCCGAGTTCCTCCTCCTCCACGCAGACCGTGTAGAGGTGATAAACGTGCCTGTAACCCTTGGGCTCGTAGGTCGGCGTAATCCCCTTGATACCGCGGATTCCCTCGCTGATCGCGCGTCCGATCTCGATGCGCTTGTCCGTCAGCATGTCGAGCTTCCGCACCTGCACGCGGCCCACGGCCGCCTGGATCTCGTTCATGCGGTAGTTGTTGCCCCAGTAGCCGGCCACGTCCTTCACGTCGAAGTGGCTGGGGATCCAGTAGTCGTACTTCGTCTTCTTCTCCATCACGATCCCGCCGCTGTACTCCCAGCGGGTCTGGCCGGGCTTGTAGTGGTCCAGGTTCATGCAGCGCAACGCTTCGATCGGCTCCACCCATTCGTCGCGGTTCGTCGTGATCATGCCGCCTTCGCCGCAGGTCGTCATGTTCTTGAGACTGTGGAAGGAGAAGACCCCCACGTCGCCGATCGAGCCGGCCTTGCGGCCCTTGTATTCGGCGTTGGGCGCGTGCGCGCAATCCTCCAGCACAAAGAGCTTGTGCTTCTTCGCGATGGCCATGATCGGGTCCATGTCGCACATCAGGCCGCCGTAGTGCACCACGTAGATGGCCTTGGTCCGCGGCGTGATCTTCGCCTCGATCTTCTTCGGGTCAATGTTGAACGTCCGCGGGTCAATGTCCACATAGACCGGGATCGCGTTCTCCTTCAGGATGACCAGACTCGTGGCCACGAAGGTGTTCGGCGTCACGATGACTTCGTCGCCGGGCTTGATCTGGAACAACTGGGTGCACAGGTGCATCCCCGTCGTGCAGTTGCTCACCGCGAAGGCGTGCTTCACCTGGTGCTGCGCCGCGAACTCCTTCTGGAAGAGCTTCACCTGCGGCCCCATCGTCAGGCTGTCCTGCTTCATGGCCCGCAGTACCGCCACCTCCTCCTGCTCGTCGTAGATGCTGCCCATGAAGGAGTAGGGGACCTTGAGCTTCACGCCGTCGTCCATCGCGTAGGACGAGGTGATGCCACCTTCGGAGTCCGAGCCGGTGAACTTGACCTTTTTCTTGTCGCGGGGCTTTGACATGGGCGAATCCTTTCTCTGCGGGGCGGAGACATGGAACGAACAGGGGCTTGCGCGGCAACGAGTGTTGCGGCTATTTCAACTTCGGCGTCACGGCCCGTCCGGTCCGGGCCGACTTGTAGGCCGCTTCCATCACGGCATGATTCCACAAGCCGTCCTCCGCCGGAACCGGCGCCGGGCGTCCGTCCAGAATCGCTTGCGAAAACGCCTCGACCTCCGAAAGGTAAGTGTTCTTCGTCGGCAATTCCCAGGGCTGATAGCCCGCCTTGGCCTGGTTGTTCTGCTGCGCGTCGTAGCCCTTCATCCCCCCGAGGATACACGCCCGCATCTCGCCGCCGGGACCCTGCGCCAGGCTATACTTGCCCTTCACCGCCCCCTTGGACCCGTACACCTCCAGCACGAACTCGCTGGCCTCGTCGGGAATCCCGAAGCTCACGTCCACCACCGCCGGCACGCCCGACTCGAACTCCAGTGCCAGGATCGCCGTCTCCTCGACGGCGTAGTTCTGCACTCGGTTGGCCGTGCGGCAGAAGACGCTCCGCGTTCGCCCGAAGAACATCTCGAAAACGTCCACCACGTGCGACCCCATGTCCACCAGCGAGCCGCCGCCCCCGAGCTCCGGGACCTGTCGCCACGCGTTCGCCATCGGCGGATACCAGCAGGTCATCTGCCCGCGCGCCAGGACCGGCGTGCCCAGCGTCCCGTCGGCGATCATCTCGCGCAGCTTCTGGTGATAGGCGTTGAAGCGCATCATGAACCCCACGCCGAACAGCACCTTCGCGTCCCGGCACGCGCCGATCATCCGGACGATGTCGGACGTCCGGATCGCCAGCGGCTTCTCGCAGAGGACGTGCTTGCCCGCGCGCGCGGCCGCCATGACATACTTGCGGTGGAGGTTGTTCGGCGTCGCGATGTAAACGGCTTGCACGCCCGGATGCCGCAGCACGGCCGCCGCCGTGGCGCAGTGCGCGGCCTTGAACTCCGCGGCCACCGCGCGGCTTCCCTCCGCGTTGACGTCCGTCACTGCGACCAGTTCCGCGTTCGGTGCCGCCACGATCCCCTCGGGAATCGTCCGCCGCCGCGCGATTCCGCACGCGCCGATGACACCCCACCCGACTTTGCCGGTTGCCATGCCGATTCCCCGCCTCCTGACAATGCTCTCAGGTCTTATCTGTCGCCGCCACACCCCTCCCTATATAACGGAAGCGCGCACGGGGGTCAAGAGATTCCCCTCCGCCGTCGTCTAATCCCTCAAGAGACCGGCGGCGCTCCCCGCACGGCGTCGGCGGACGGCGGCAAAAACGCCCTCTGCCGTCTTGATTTATCAAGTTTGGCCATGTAAAGTGCTTCAGTTCTGTCGCCCCTGTCCTGGCGGGCCGATTTGGAAGGATCGCCGAAGGTGCAAAGTTGCGCGCGTCCGGCCGCTCTACGCGGCATCGCCGGTATAGCCTGGGGCAGAGCGAACCCGTCCGCTGTGCGTCCATTTCCACGGAGTCCATCCATGAGCCGCGCCGCCGCCGTCTGGTATCGGGGTCTGCTGCTTGCCCTGGCCGTCATGCTTGCGTCCGCCCTGCCCGCCCTTGCCGCCGGCCTCGGCGCCGGTCAGGAGGACAAGCAGGTCAAGGACCTTCTGGCTCAGGGAGACCTCCGCTACAGCCTGGGCGAAAAGGCCGAAGCCGTCGAAATCTACAAGAACGTCATTGACCGATACCCCATGAGCCCCGTGCGGAACTCCGCCCGACTGCGCCTCGGGCGGCATTTCTTCGCCAAGGGCGACTACGACGTCGCCATTGACCATCTGCACAAGTGCGCCGAGACCAGCAAGGCCGATGACGAGGTCGCCGAGGCCCTCTACCTGATCGGCGCGGCCTACTTCGAGAAGAAGAACTACGAAAAGGCCTTCACCGAACTTCGCAAGGTCACCAGCCGTTTCCCCGGCACCGACTACTGCAACCGCGCCTACTACCGCATCGGCGAGGCCCACTTCCAACTCAAGGACTACACCCGCGCCATCGAATCCTTCCGCATGGTCGGCACCTCCATTCCCAAGGACGACCCGCACATGCAGAAGCTTGCCCCCGGCGAGCGCCTCTTCATCAAAGTGGACGACGACGATCTGCGCGTCCTCGCCCGCCAGAGGAAGTCCATCACCGTCGAGGTGACCGCCGCCACCGGCGACAAGGAGACCGTTGTGCTCGAGCCCGTGGGCATCCAGGGGCGGCAGTTCGTCGGTTCCGTTGCCACCCGTCTCGGAAAACCCAAACCCGGCGACGGTACCCTTCAGGTCATCGGCACCGACCGACTCGAAGTCGTTTACATGGACGCCCACACCGGCACCCCCGATCGCAACGTGCGCCGGCCCCACCCCATCGAGATGGCGCACGACGGTCAGGTCAGCTTTGTGGACGGCATCTTCCTCAACAAGGTGCAGGGCGTGGCGCTCGAACGCAAGGCCAACATCCGCGTTGTGGACTACGATCGCGACCTCGGCGACGCCCGGGACAAGGTCGAGGTCGTCGTCCGCGTCAAACGTGAACTCCCGCGCGACGAAAAGGAAGTCGCCGCCGCCGCTCTCGAAGGCAAGGAAGCTCCGAAGAAGTACGAAATCCGCGACGAAGTCAAACTCACTCTCCTCGAAGTCGAGGACGACGAAAAGGGATTCCACTCCGGCGTCTTCACCGGCGCCGTGGACGTCAAGGAGGGCGTCGCGGACAAGGCCGACGGCCTGCTTCACGCCCAGCAGGGCGAGGTCCTCGAAGTCGAATACACCGACCCCCGCAGCATCGCCTCCGCCAAGCCCATCGTCGTCCGCGACGAGGCCACCGTCGTTCGCGGAATGCTCAACCCCATGAAGGCCTTCGACAGCCAGATCCGCGACAAGGACCTCCGCCTGCGCACCGAACTGCGCGTGGCCGGCGCGTTGACCGAGATGGGCCGCATCTACAAGGACCTCGGCCTGCGCAAGAAGGCCTATGAGAAGCTCGACGAAGCCCTTCTCGAATGCGGCAAGGTCGCCCGCGAGCAGGGCGCTGCCGACCAGAAACTCCTCGAAGAGTGCCAGTACCTCCTCTGGAGAATCTACTTCGAGAAGGACGACCCCCAGGCCGCCGCCAACGTCTGCCTCAATCTCCTCCGCCGCTTCCCCAACAGCGAATACGCCGACGACGCGCTTATGGCCATGGCCGAATCGGCCCAGAAACAGAAGCAGTACGGTCAGGCCATCTCCCTCTACCGCAAACTCCTCACCGTGCCCAACACCGTCTTCCTCCCCGACGCCCAGTTCCACATCGCCGAATGCTACGAGCAGATGGGCAAGGAGCATCCCGGAAACTACGAACAGGCGCTCAAGGAGTACAAGGCCGTCATGGACAAGTTCCCCGACAGCCGCTTCGCCCCCGAAGCCATCGTCAAGATCGCCAACTTCTACTATGAACTCAAGGACTACCCCCGCGCCGTCGAAATCTACGAGAAGACCCTCCGCGACTATCCCGACGCCAAGTTCGTGGACCTTATCCTGCTGAACTACGGCAAGTGTCTCTTCCGCATGAAGGATTTCTCCGGCGCCGCAGCGAAGTTCGACAACCTGGTCTCGCACTATCCGGAGAGCGAGCACGTGGAACTGGCGCGCAAGTACTCCGAGTACGCCCGCCAGCGCGCCGCCGGCGGCGCAACCGATGCCGCCGCCGACGCCAGAGAAGGAGGCTGACCCGATGCACACGGCACGATCACCCCGCTCCATCCCGATGGCCCGGTCCCTCGCGGCCCTTTCTCTGCTCCTCGCCCTCGCCGGCGTCGCGCCGGGGCAACAGGCCGCCCCCAAGCCGCCGGAGGCCGTCGCCGCCCCCAAAGCGGCCGCCGCCACCCCCGTCGAAGAGGCCCGCGCCCTCCTGGCCGAAGGCAAATATGACGCCGCGGTCGAAAAGCTCCGCCAGTTCATCCAGCGCGAACCCGCCACACCATCCGGACGCGCCGCCCGTCTCGAACTCGCGCGCGCCCTGGCCGCCGCCGGCCTGAACCTTCAGAGCACCGAAGCCTACGCCGAATACCTCCGCCTCTTCCCCGACGACAAAGCCGTCTCCGAAGTCCGCTACCTCCTCGCGCGCAGCTACGAGGCCCAGGGCAAGTACGCTGAGGCCGTGGACGCCTATCAGCGCTACCTCAACCAGGGCAACGGGCAGCCCGCCCGCCAGCGCGACCTGCGCCTCCACATCGCCGAAATCTACGACTACATCGTTATGCAGCCGCGCGACGCCGTGCGCGAGTACCGGAAATTCATCGAAGCCTTCCCCAAGGACACCGCCACACCCGACGTCCGCCACCGCGTCATCGTCCTCACCGAACAGCGCCTTCGCGACGTCAAGAGCGCCATCGAAGCCTACGCCGCCTTCGTCAAGGACTATCCCGCCGATCCCCGCGCTCCCGCCGCCCAGGGGCAGCTGGCCTGGCTCCTCGAAGACGGCAGCCAGCGCGATTTTCCCCGCGCCGTCCAGGAATACCGCAACTACATCAAGCTCTTTCCCCAGCGCCCCGACACCTATGACAAGTGGCTCCGCATCGCCCTGCTGTATCGCGACCGCATGGGCCAGAGCGACAACGCCCGCGCCGCTTACGAAGAAGCCCTCAAGATCCGCCGCACCGAAGGCGTCGCCTGGGATCGCGTCGAAGCCGTCTGGCGCATGAACAAGGCCGACGCCAGCCTCAAAGCCCTCCAGGAGTTCCTCCAGGAATTCCCCAAGAGCGCCAACCGGCGCCTTGCCCTGCAGCGCATCGCTCAGGCCCAGAACCAGTCCGGACGGAAGGACGAGGCCGTCAAGACCCTGGAAGGCAGCCTTCAGGAGTTCGGCGCCGCCGCCGTCTTCGAGCGTTGGGAACTCGCCGAGCGCTATGCCGAAAAGAAGGAGTGGCCCAAGGCGGTCGAACACCTGACCGCCCTCATCGCCTCCGACAGCGGCTATGGCGGACGCGACCGCTACGCCCGCCTGGCCAATGCCGCCCTGCAGTCCAAGGACCCCGCGTTGCTGGACCAGGTCGAAAAGACCCTCCTCGACGCGCTGCCCCGCGCGCAGAACATGACCGACCACTTCTGCGCCATCCAGTGGACCCTCGGGCAGGTCATCTATCTCGACGCCCGCAAGGACCACGCGCGCGCCATCACCTCCTTCCGTGCCATGCTCGATGCCGCCCCCTACGACGACTGGGCCGGCGTCAACTACGCCCTGATCGGCATCGTTCGCGCCGCCCGCGACCAGAAGAACCTCGGCGCCGCCGTGCAGGCCTTCCGCGAGTTCCACAAGAAGTTCCCCCAGAGCTGGAACGCGCGCGAAGGGCGCGCCATTGCCGCGCAGCTCTTCCTCGAAATGAAGGACCCCAACTCCGCTCTCGCCGAGGCCGCCGCCGTCGTGGACAAGGAACTCGACGACACGGCCTCCGCCTCCGCCGCCATCACCGCCGGCGAGGCCCTCCTCGCCACGGGCAACGACCTCAAGGCCCTGGCGCAGTTCGCCGGCATCTCCGCCGCCCGCCTCGAACCCTGGCACAACCGTCTCCACGGACGCATAGACGCCGTCCGGAACCAGGTCCTCAAACCGTTGCTGGCCAAGGCCGCCGCGTCGTCCGCCCCCGCAGCTCCCGCCAAGGCGGCGCCCGCCGCCCCGGCCCCCCAGGAACCGGCGCGCAATCCCGCGCTTGACGCCCTTCGCACCGCCCTCCTGAACCATGCCCTCGGCAACTTCCCTAAGGCCATCGAAGGCTACGACGGCCTCCTCGCTGCGCCCGCCACCCAGCCCGACCTGGCCGAACAGATCAAGGCCCTCCGCGACGACGCCGAACGCCTCTCCAAGTTCACCGCCATCTATGACGGCGGAGAACTGGAGCGCCTCCCCACCATGTCCCTCTATCGGCGCGGCCAGGACTATGCCAATCAGCGCCGCCTGCCCGACGCCCTCAACGCCTGGCGTCTGTGCGTCAAGCGGTCCCCCGCCCACCTGCCCGCCCGCCTCCTGATCGTCCAGAACACAATGGGCGCGGGAACCTACGCCACCGCCGTCCCCGAGTACATCAAACTCCTCAGCGAGTTCCCCCAACTGCGCGACGATTACCGCCATCAGATCGCCTACGCCTGGTTCTACTACTGGCAGGACCCCCGGTCCGCCGAAGCGATCCGTCAGATGCTCATCCAGGCCGCCGACGCCCGCCCGACTCCCGTG
>JAKJEM010000006.1:24307-93462 GCA_022705425.1 Planctomycetota bacterium | reverse complement strand
CCCGCCGCGGCCTCCGCTACGCCCAGGCCTACAACGCCCTCCAGTCCTATGATCGCGATCCCTTCTTCGCCGTGGACCGCCTCATTGAAGTCCACGTGCTCCTCAAGCAGTTCGCCAAGGCCGCCGAGATCGGAACCGAGTGGCTCAAGGCCAACCCCGACTACCCCCGCACCCCGGAGATGCTCTACCGCATCGCCGAAATCTACCGCGCCGCCGGCAACATGGCCGACCAGGCCTTCGCCGCCTACAAGGACCTCCAGGCGCGCTATCCGCAACACGGGCTTACGGGCGAAGCCTGCTTCCGTGTCAACGACGACCTCCGCAATGCCGCCGCCGTCGAGATGATGGAGAAGTTCCTCAAAGACAACCCCGACAGCGGCTACGCCGCGCCCATCCTCTGGCGGCTCGCCAACCGCATGCCCGCCGACCAGATCCAGCGGCGCGACCAGTATCTCCAGGAAATCTGGTCCAAGCACCGCGCGCGATGGGCGGAGAACATGTATGCCTCCACCGCCCTCCTGCGCGGCTATCTCGAACGCAAGGAGAATGACGCTGCCCTCAAACTCGCCCGCGAGATGGTGGACGCCCTCAAGGGCTACGGCGCCTATGCCGATGCCGCCTGGGAACTCCTGGTGGCCGATGAACAGCAAAAGCCCAACAACGACGCGGCCTTCCTCCGCGCCGCGCGCGCCATGGCCCTCCAGTTCGCCGGCACGCGCCAGGTCCTGTCCCCCCAGATGCGCGTCCGCGACCACTGGCTCAAGAAGGGCGAAGCCCAGGACGCCGCCATCGCCCTGCAGTGGGCCATCGCCACGCTCCCCCGCGGCGACGCCTGGTGCATTGACGAAGCCCTCCGCATCGGCCAGACGCTCGCCAACGACAAACGCTACGAAGAAGCCGTCACCGTCGTCCGCTCCATGATGAACCTCTCCACCGTGAAGAACGCCGAGCGCGTCAAGAACGCCGAGAAGTTCATGAGCCTCTGCCTCTCCCAGAGCAGCGGCGGCATCGCCGTCATTGACCCCAACCTGCCCCAGGCCGGGCTCCTCATGGGCGACGTCTTCGCCCGCGCGGGCGAGGAGAATCTCGCCTGGCAGAAGTACCTCGAGAACAAGAAAATCTTCGACCAGTTCCGCCACGACCTCAGCCCCGCCTACATCCAGTTGATCGCCCGCCGCCTGCTCGACAACGGCGAGCGCGAAGCCGCCGTGGACCTGTGCCGAAGCTTCATCATCCAGCGCCAGAAGGACAAGCGCGTCACCGACGTGGACCGCGCCGGCGTGCAGCTCATCCTCGGCGACTGCTACTTCCGCGAACAACGCTTCGACATCGCCCGCTCCGAGTACAACACCTGCGTCAACCTCTACGCCGCCACCCCCCAGGCCGTCACCGCCCGCTTCAAAGTCGGCGAGTGCTTCATGGCCCAGAAGATGTATGACAAAGCCGAGGAGGTCTTCGCCGATCTCGCCAAGTCCAAGGACGAAGACACCGTCATCCGCGCCATGCTCATGCAGGGCTTCCTCTACCATGCCCAGGGCAAGCGCACCGAAACCGTCGAGCAGTTCAAGAAGGTCCTGGCGATGAACCCGCGCAACGAAGTCGCCGATGAGCTCTTCTACCGCATGGGCCTCGTTTACCAGGAATCCGGCAAGCTCCGCGAAGCCTACAACCTCTTCCGCCTCGTCGGCTCCGGCGGGCGGGAAACCAAACGCTACGTCGCCCCCGGCACACAGCTCCTCTTCCGTCTCAGCGACAAGGACCTCAACATCACCCGCGGCGAAGCCAAGGTCCCCATCCTCGTTGAGACCTCCAGCGGCGACAAGGAAACCGTTCACCTCAACGTCAGCGAAGCCGGCAGCGGCATCTTCGTCGGCGAGGTCCTCACCGCCCTCGGCCCCGTCACCCCCGGCGACCGCGTCCTCCAGGTCCGCGGGTCCGACACCATCACCTACCGCTACCACCCCGACTTCGTCAAGGATTTCGTCCTCGACGAGAAGACCACCGAGGACCGCACCGTGCGCGTCGCCGCCGACGCCGAACTCGAAGTCAGCTCCACCGAGATCAAGGACGAAGCCGACGAAGAAACCCAGGCCCGCGCCGCCCTCCAGGACTGGACCCGCCTCCCCGCCGAACAGCGCCACTCCTTCCGCCGCACCAACGAAGTCAAACCCGGCAACAACATCTACATCCGCGTCGTGGACAAAGACCGCGACATGTCTGCGGAAAAGGACTCCATCCTCGTCGAGATCGCCGCCTCCAGCGGCGACACCGTCCGTCTCAAGGTTGCCGAAACCGGCGCGCACACCGGCATCTTCCGCGGCAGCGTCGTCACGGCCGCGCGTCCCCCGGACGCCTCCGCCTCCGACTCCAGCGAAGGCCGCGAAGCCCGTTTCGCCATTGACGGCGACCCCAAACCCGACAGCGCCTGGGAAGGCCGCCATGACGGACGAATGCCCAAGTGGCTGACCGTGGACCTCAAAGACCTCTACCCCGTCACCCGCATCCGATGGACCCGCGGCGAAGGCCGCGACGACCGGCTCCCCCTCCGATACATCATGCAGGGGTCCAACGACAACCGCGACTGGACTTGGCTGGCTGCCTGGCCCGCCGGTTCCGGAATGCTCACCGGGGTCAAGGCCGTCTGGGAACCCGACAGCGCCAGCCCCGCCGCCCACATGCTCCAGGGCAACGGCGACGTTCAGACCGCCTGGGCCGGCCAGTGGCAGCGTCACGAGTGCATCATAGACCTGGACCTCGGCGCCGTCGTCCGCCTCGGGCGCACCGTCATGCGTCCCAACGACAACTACCGCGAGGTCCGCAAGTACGCCCTCCTCGTCGAAAAGGACAAAGGCAGCTATCCCGGCCAGAATCGCTCCAACGAAGGCTGGACGACCGTTTACACCAAGGAACTCACACAGCCGGCCGTGGACGAAGCCCAGTTCAAGGACGTCGAAGCGCGCTACCTCCGCATCCACGTCACCCAGTGCTTCCACAACCGCCCCGAAATCGGCGAGTTTGAAATCTACCCCGCCCTCGTCGAATCCAAGATCACCCCCGAAGCCGACGGCAAAGGCGCCGTCATTGACATCCCCGCCACCAACATGCGCTTCGTCCGCATGTTCATCGCCGAATGCCAGTCCGACGCCCCCGCCATCGCGGAATTTGCCGTCTGGGCCGGCGACAAGCGCATCGTCCCGCCCGCCGTGGACGTCCACAAGCTCGCCACCAACGACATCCTCGAAATCAGTCCCGGAGACACCGTCACCGTCTCCTACCTCGACGAAGTCAACATCCATCCCGGCGAATCGAAGACCCTCCGCAAGTCCGTCCAGGCCACCTTCTACAACGGCGACATCGGCATCGTCCGCCACTTCTTCTACGACGACGATCAAGGGCATCGCCGCCAGGTGGACCGCATGGTCTATCGCATAGACCCCGGCGAACGCTTCATCGTCCAAATCCGCGACTACGACGCCGACGTCAGCGACGGCGTGGACTCCCTCCCCATCACCGTTCAGACCAGCTCGGGCGAAAAGATCGAGCTCGTCGCGACCGAGACCGGCCCCTACGAGGGCGTCTTCACCAAGGAAGTGGACACCGCCCTCACGCGCCAGGGCGACGCCCTCCTCGTCAAACCCGGCGACAAGATCACCGTGTCCTACGTGGACAAGGAGAACACCCTTCCCGGCAACGCCTGCCCGCGCACGGCCGAACTCCTCGTCAATGAACCCTCGCGCGGCAGCATCGTCATCCGCGAACACCAGCCCAAGGCTCCCGCGCGCGGGCGCGCCCCGGCCAAAGAACCCCCGCCGCCGCCCCCGTCCGACCCGAACCGCACCAAGCTCGTCTCTCTCGACGAGCCCCTTGTCGTTGTCGTCACCGACCCCGACCGCGCCAAGAGCACCGGCGACACCGTCACCGTGAACCTCACCACCACCGCCGGCGCCACCGCCGAGGTCGAATGCTACGTCGGCGGACCCCAGAACCTGCGCGAAACCGAACAATACAAGGCCCTTCGCGAGGGCGTCTTCGTGGGCGAAATCCGCATGAACCTCGGCGACAAGGACTCGCCGGGCTTCGTCGTTGAGGCCCTCAAACTCGACGCCCGCCGCTTTGCCGGCGGCCAGAAGAAGGGCGCCGAAGTCCCCGTCCTCAATGTCGCCGGCCAGGACGTCATCAAGGCCGTTTACGTGGACGCCGTCTCGCCCCGCGACCCGCCCAACACCCCTCGCGAGGACACCGCCCGCCTCGCCACCAACGCCCTCATCGGCTTCTTCGACGACCAGTACGAAACCTCCGCCGCCACCGCCCACATCGGCGAGAACCTCTACCTCAAGGTTGTGGACCCCGATGCCGATCTGACCAATGACCGCGACGTCATCAAGGTCGTCCTCGAATCCAGCACCGGCGACAAGTGCGTCGTCGAACTCACCGAAACGCTCAGCCACAGCGGCGTCTTCACTCGCGCCGTCCTGCTCGAACAGGCCGCGCCGCCCGACCCCAACAACGACAAGTTCGAGGCCGATTTCGACGCCAGGATCAAAGCGACCTACCTGGACGAGAAGAACACCGAGAAGTCCCAGCCCGTCGAGCGCGTCGCCGAGGCCAGGGTCGTCATCGGCTCCGACGGCGCCGTCGCCGCCTTCGGGCGCAAGTACCCCACCGTCCAGATCGCCGTCGAAACCCAGTTCAAGATCGGTGAAAGCTACTACTACCTCGGGCGCAAGCACATGAAGCTCGCCGAGGAGGAGACCAAGCCCGAAGCCAAGGAAGAACTCCAGAAACTCGCCCGCGAGGAACTCGCCACCGGCCAGCGCATCCTCGACGACCTCGTTCGCGCCTATCCGGAGAACGCGAAGATAGACCAGGCCGCCTATCTGCTCGGCAGTCTCGTCCAGGAGCAGCAGCGCTACGACGAAGCCATTGACATCTACCGCCGCATCGCCGCCAACTGGCCCGAGAGCCCCGTCGCCCCCAACGCCCAGTATCACATCGGCATGTGCTACGAGAAGAAGGGCGACTTCGACACCGCCTGCGACGAGTACGTCCGGCTCGCCTACAAGTATCCCGACAACACCCTCGTCGGCGACGCCATGATCCGCATCGGACTCAAGTTCTTCGACGACAAGAAGTTCCCCCAGTCTGTCGCCGTCTTCCAGCGCTTCATCGAGAAGTACCCCATGCACGGCGCCATCGAGGAAGTCTGGTTCAAGATGGGCCTTGCCCTCATCATGGATGAGAAGTTCCGCCCCGCTGCCGAGCACTTCCAGTCCTTTATTGACAAGTACCCCGAAAGCAAGCTCAAAGCCGCCGCCCTCTACTGGGCGGGCGACTCGTACATGAAAGCCAACGACAACCAGAAGGCGTACCAGATGTTCAAGCGCGTCGTCTGGGACTTCCCCGAAAGCAAGTGGGCCAAGTGGGCCCGCGGCAAACTCACCGCCCCCGTCTTCGAGAAGATGGAATAGCCGTCGTTGTCGTCGTCCGCCGTCCGCCGTCTATCGTTCGTCGTCTGTCGTCCGTCGTCCGTCGTCTGTCGTCTGCCGTCCGTCGTCCGTCGTCTATCGTCCCCTCTGTTCTGGAGCGACCCCCATGTGGGAGTATATCGTCAAGGGCGGCATCTGCATGGTCCCGCTGATGCTCTGTTCGATCGCCATGGTCGCCGTCATCCTCGAACGCCGTCGGTCTCTCGAAGTCCTCCGGGCCGACCCCGCGCCCTTCCGCGACCAGTTGATGGCCCTTCTCCGGCAGGGCGACACCGACGGCGCCATCCGGCTCTGTGAGCAGACGCCTCTCCCCATCGCCGAAATCCTCGTCGTCGGCCTGCGCCGTTACCGTCAGCTCAAGTCCCTCGGCCGCCCCGACGACCAGGTCGAGCAGGGCGTCGTCAAAGCCATGGAAGACCACGCCCCCTACGTCGTCAACAACCTCGAAAAGTACATCGTCGTCCTCGTCACCGTCGGCAACATCGCGCCCCTCTTCGGCTTCCTCGGCACCGTCACCGGCATGATCCGCTCCTTCAACGACATCGCCAGCGCCGGCGGTATGCGGCCCGAAATCGTCGCCACCGGCATCTCCGAGGCCCTCCTCACTACCGCTGCCGGCCTCTTCATCGCCATCCCCGCCTTCATCGCCTACAACCACTTCACCACGCGCGTCAAGGACTTCGTCCTCAACATGGAAGTCACCTCCGCCGAACTCGTCGAAGCCGTCGTCGAACAGTCCCGGACCGGCAGCCAGACGCCCCAGAGCGCGTGAGGAAAGCCGTGAAGATCAGGACCAGCCGAAAAACTGAAGCGACCATCCCCCTCTCCTCGATGGCCGATGTCGCCTTCCTCCTCATCATCTTCTTCATGCTCACCAGCACCATCGTCAAGGAATCCGGCATCGAACTCACCCTGCCCCAGGCCAAGAAGACCGAGCAGAAGAAAGTCCGCGAAAAGAGCATCGTCATCAGCAAGAAGGGCCAGTATTACTTCAACGGCGTCCCCATGTCCCCCGAAGCCATCGAGCAGTCCCTGGCCGATATGCTCAAGGATGCCAAGGACGACGAAGCGCGCTCCGTAACCATCAAAGCCGATAAGACTATCGAATGGCAGACCGTTGTCACCGCCATAGACATCGTGAACCGGCTCGACGGGATCATGGTCCTCATCATGGAAGAGGAAACCGCCGCCGGCGCCTCCTCCGGCCCCGTCACGGCCACCCCCTGATCCCCGGCCCCTGCGCACAGCATACGGAGTTCGATCCATGAAGTTCAGATTCTTCGCCGACCTTGCCGAAGTCGGGCGCGTCAGCCGCCAGTTCGCGCATGACGCCGTCATGAGCCCCCTGCGCAAGTACGTCATCTACTCCGTCATCTTCCACGTCGTCCTCATTGGCGCCCTGTCCGTGAACATGATCCTGCCCAAGAAACCACCCGCCGCCGCGTCGGCCACAACTACCACCGCCGCGCCCGCCGCCAAGGACCCCGCCGCGCCCCCCGCCGCCAAAGGCGCCGCCGCCAAGCCCGACCAGCCTCCCAAACCGCCGTCGGCGCCCGACAAACCCACCGGCCAGAAGGACGACTACTACAAGCGCCAGGGCATTGACAACACCCCGGCCAAGAGCGACGAAATCCCCAAGAATCCCTTTGAAGCCCGCGACGAAATCAAGAAGACGCTCGATGACCTCAAGTAGCGCGCCGCCGGCGCGCGCCCCGACGTGACACCCCCGCGCGCGCCGCATGAGAAATGTCGCCCGATGTCCGACACCCGCTCACCCGACCAACGCCCTCGTCCCGTCTGGCGCGCGCGCCTCCGGCGCTTTGCCGCCGAACTCGACCGCCGTTTCACCGACCAGTTCGCCGGCGGCGATCGCCGCTACTCCCGCGCCATCAAGTGGTCCCTCGCCCTCCACGCCGCCGTCATCTTCCTCTCCCTCCTGCCCTTCCTCTGGTCCCTCTTCCATCGCGTTCCCCCGTACAAGCCGCCCGCCGGCGGCAAGGTCGAAGCGAAGCCCGTCAAGCGCGTCCAGGTCAAGAAGAAACCTCGCATCATCCACAACCCCCACTCTGAAATCGCCTTCAACTTCCCCGACGTGCTCGACGTGGACCTCCGCCTCGACAAGCTCACCGAAAACGCCTACAGCGGGCGCATCGGCGCCGGAGCCGGAAAGGGCAAAGGCGCCGGCTACGGCGGCGGTGCCGGCGGCGCCATGCGCTTCATCCGCCTCAAGTACGACGGCGGCGACTGGGACCAGGACCTCGACGGCCGCTCCGACACCAACATGCTCATCGAATTCGCCCGCCGCACCGGCATGAAGACCGCCGAGCGCGCCGAATACGTCACCCCCCGCGAACTTGCCAAGATGCCCCGAAACGGCTCCCCGCCCTTCCTTTACATCACCGGCGAGCGCAACATCGTCCTCAACGAGGCCGAGGTCAAGATTCTTCGCGAGTACCTCACCGACCGCGGCGGCATGATCTTTGCCGACAACGGCGGCGGCTCCTTCCACGGCGCCTTCATGAACCTCGCGCGCCGCCTCATGCCCCAGAACCCCATCGTCGAAATCCCCTTTGACGACGAGATCTTCCAGGCCCCCTACGCCCTGCCCGGCGCCCCGCCCCTCTGGCACCACAGCGGCTACCGCGCCCTCGGCGTTCGCCATCAGGGCCGCTGGGTGATATTCTATCACCAAGGCGACATCGGCGACGCCTGGAAGGACGGCCACTCCGGCGCCCCGCAGAGCGCCTGGGAAGCCGCCTTCGAAATGGGCGTCAACGTCATGGACTACGCCGGACGCTACCACTACAAGATCCACAACCCCGAAACGAAGTGAGGCCCGGATGATCCGACGCGCAGCCAACGCACCGAACTGGGCGACCGTCCTGTGCGCGGCGCTGATGGCCTGCGTCCTCGCCCCGGACGCCCCCGCCCGCCTGGACACCAAACGCTACGGCGAACTGCGCGAAGCCGAACGCTACCAGATGGACGTCGCCGAAAAACTTGTCCAGGACCGCAAGTGGGAAAGCGCCCAGGCCGAATACGAGAAGTTCATCAACCTCTACGTCAAGAGCCCCGGCGCCCCCTATGCCCAGTTCATGATCGCCGCCTGCTGCGAGAACCGCAACCTCATCAACCAGGCCATCAAAGAATACAAGGCCGTCGTCTCCTACTTCCCCGACTCCCCCGAAGCCCCCGCCGCCGCCTTCGCCATCGGACGCTGCCACGCCAAGACCGGCGAGCAGGAACTCGCCGTCCAGCAGTACGTCCAGGTCATGACCCAGTATCCCAAGGAACCCGTCGCCGGCGACGCCCTCTGGGAAGCCTCCGAAATCCAACTCCAGCGCGATCTCTACGAGAAGGCCTTCGAGCTTCGACGACGCCTCGTGGACGATGCCCCGAAGTCCGCCCGTTTCAATCAGGCCGTGGACTGGCTGGTGGACCATTACCTCTTCCGCGCCGACGATCTCGACGCCGCCCGCGCCGTCTGCCGCCAACGCCGCAATCCCGTCGAGACCGAGCGGTACCTCGCCCAGCGCCGTTATGATCGCGGACACTGGCTCTACCACAGCCAGAAGAAGACCGACGAAGGCCGCAAGTTCATGGACAAGGCTGTCGAGATTCTCCAGGGCCTCATCGAGCAGTTCCCCAAGGACAAGCGCCACGTCAAGGAAGCCCAGGGCATGATCGCCCAGGCCTATCGCTACTCCGGACGCCCCGACAAGGCCTTCGAAGCCTATGAAAAGCTTCTCGAAGCCAACCCCGATGATGATGACTGGCGCTACCAGTACGGCCTGGCTCTCGAAGAGAACGGCAAGTGGCCCGAAGCGCGCCTTCAGTACATGCGCTTCAAGAGCAAGTCCCGCGGGGCCATGCAACTGGCCGAGTCCTACTATCGCCAGCGCAACGTCGCCGAGGCCGAAGCCGCCTACATGAAGGTCGTTGCCGACTTCCCCGACCTGGCCAAGCAGGCCCTCTATCGCGTCGGCAACCTCCATCAGTACCTGAGCGGCAACTACGAAAAGGCCATCAACGCCTATCGCCAGAGCGAGCAAAGTCCTCCCGAGTATCTCTTCCGCATCGCCGAATGCCACGAGGCCTGGAAGAAATACGACCTCGCCCTCAAGGACTACCAGGAAATCGTCGGCTTCTTCAAAGCCCAGGCCCCCGAGGCCATGTGGCGCAGCGGTCTCTGCTACGAGCGCCGCAATCAGGAAGGAGACAAGGAGCGCGCCATCGCCACCTTCAAGCGCGTTCTCGACCTCTACCCAGGCTCCGCGCAGTCCAGTCAGGCCCACCAGCGGCTCGAAAGCAAGTACAAGGTCACCTACACCGGCGGCGGAATGAAAAAGGGGCAGTAACCCGTCGCGGAGGATGCAGTCGGAGGACCCGCCCATGCGCGCGATCCCATCCCTTCGGCCCGCCCGGCGCGGCAGCGCGATCGCCCTCTTGCTCCTCCTTGCCGTTGCCCTTCACGGCGCGCCTTCGACCGAGCGCACCCCGCTCGGACCCATCCCCGAACGCCCCCTTCACCCCGTCGTCACCCCCGACGGGCTCCACTTCGCCTGGATCGTTCCGAAGCAGGGCCGCCACGCCTTCCTCCTGGACGGCGTTCCCGGTCCCGAGTTCGAGGCCATCGGCCCGCCCCTCCTCAGCCCCGATGGCCGGCATTACGCCTTTGTCGCCACAGCCGGCGGACGCGCGCGCGTCGTGCACGATGGCCTCCCCGGCCCCGAACACGCCGCCGTCAGTGCGCTGACCCTCTCCCGCGACGGCCGCCGCGTCGCCTATGCCGTTCAGACCCGGCCCGGCAAGTGGGCCGTCATGCATGACGGCAAGGCCGGTCCCGAGTTCGACCGCCTGCGCAACCTTCGCCTCAGCCCCGACGGCGCGCGTTGCGCCTACGCCGCCGAACTCGGCATCCACAGCGTCGTCGTGCTCGACGGACGCATCGGCCCCGAGTACGACGAAATCGAACGCGGCTATCCCCTCTTCAGCTCCGACGGCCGCCGCTGCGTCTATGCCGCCCGGCGCGACCGTAGCGCCTGGGTCGTCGTGGACGGGCGCGCCGAAGGACCCTATGACGGTCTCGCCCTGGCCGCCCCCGTCTTCAGCCCCGACGGCGCGCGCCTGGCCTACGTCGCCCGTCGCGGCGGCAAGTGGGGCGTCGTCCTGGACGGCCAACTCGGCCTCGCTTGCGACGGCATTGGCGTCCGCAGCCCGGTCTTCAGCCCCGACGGCCGCCGCCTGGCCTACGCCGCCCAGCTCGGCGAGAGCTGGGTCTGCGTCCTCGATGGCGTCCCGTCCGCCCACTTCGATGCCGTCGCCGGACTTCTCTTCAGCCCCGACAGTCGCCGCTTCGCCTGCGCCGCGTCACGAGGCGGCAAGGACTTCATCGTCCTCGACGGACGCGAAGGACCGGCCTGGGACAGCGTGGACCCGGACTGGATCAGCTTCAGCCCCGACGGAACTCGCCTGGCTTGGCGCGCCCGTCGGGGGAAATCCTGGTCCCTGGTCGTGGACGGCCAACCCGGTCCCGCCTATGACCTCATCGGCAACGGATACGTCTTCAGTCCCGACGGCCGCCGCATCGCCTGCACCGCCGAATCCGCCGGCAAGCAGTTCGTCGTCCTCGACGGCAAGCCCCAACCGCCCTGCGACGAAATCGGGCACCCGCCCCGATTCAGCCCCGACAGCCGTCGCGTCGCCTGGGTCGAGCGCCGCGGCCAGGCGGTCGTCGTCATGCTCGACGGACAACCCGGCCCCGAGTTTGCGGTCGTCGTTCGCCACGGCCCGTCCTTCGACGCCGGAGGCGCCTTGGAGTATCTGGCGGTGGACAAGGGCATGCTCTATCGCGTCCGGGTCAGGCCGTGACGCCGACCCGCCGCTGCGCGCGTCACCCGGGAACTTCGCCAAGAACCGGCAGAAATGACACAGGATCAGACACCTTCGCCGCTGCCCCAACCGGACGCCTTCATCCTCTACAGCCTTCCCTTGCGCAGCGACGACACACCCCCGGCATGGGCGAACTGGGAGATGGCGCGCGGGATGCGCGACCTGCTGGAACGCTACGACATCGCCGGCACCTGGCTGCCGCGCTTCGACGCCATCGCCGATCCGGAGTACCGCGACCTCTGCCTCGGCCTGGGCGCGCGCCAAGAGGTCGGCCTCTGGATGGAGATCACGCGCTCCCATGCGGCGGCAGCCGGCGTACCCTACCGTCTCGAGGCCGGACGCCACTGGTATGAAGCACAGTTCTGCCTGACGCTGGGCTACGCGCCGGAGGAGCGCCTGCGCCTCTGCGACGTCGCCATGGACCTCTTTCACAGAACCTTCGGACGCCACCCCCGCACCGTGGCGATGTGGATGCTCGATTCCACCTCCGCCGACTACCTCGCCGCACGCTACGGCGTGCGCATGGTCGGTCTCTGCCGCAATCAATACGGCGTGGACGGCTACACCCTTTGGGGCGGATGGCCGAACCTGCCCTGGCGACCCGCCCGGCGCTACATCTGGCAGCCGGCGGCGGAGGTCGCCGAGGCCGCGCCCTATTGGGTCTGGCCCCTCATCAGCGAGGACCTCGTCGTGGACTACGGCAACGACCGGGGTATCTGGTCCACCGAGGTGAGCATCATCCAGCAGCGCAACCTCCCCGGCGAAACCGTCGAGGACTACATCAACCCCCTCTCGGAGTTGTGCCTGCGGGGGAAGCCGGTGGCCTTGGCGTCGTACGTGGCGGAGAACGGGTGGCGTTGGGATCGCCTGCGCCCCTGCTATGAACGGCAGTTGGCGTGGCTGGCCGAGCGCGAGGCCACAAGGGTGGCGCGCTCCGTCACCGCGCGGGAATACGGCGAGTGGCTTGATCGTCGTTGGCCCGGTCCTTCGCCGATGCAGGTCTGGTATCAGCCGCCGGGACTGCCGAACTCGGCGGAGCAGTTCGGGGCGATCATGGCCTGTACCGGGCGCTACCGGGCGCGCGCCAGAGTGTGCCCGTCGCGCGGAATCTTCGATCTGACGGACCTGCGCGCCTATCCCGCCGGGGCGGAGGACCCCTACACCCGGTCCCTTGCGCGCGAGCGTTTTGGACGGTGGATTCATCCCTTCCTGCTCGATGCCGCGCGCTTCCGGCCCGAAGGGCGGACGAAATCCCCCATCGCCGACGTCAAAGACCCGGTCATGGCGCTCTCCCTTGTCGGCGAGGCCGACTCGCCGCCGTGTGGCCCGGGGGAACTGACCTGGCCTGCCGAGCGTACGGCGCTGTGGCGGCAGGGGGATTGGGAGGCCGAGTGGCATTTCGGCCCGGAGGAAATCGAACTGCGCGCGCACGGGCCGAAGCGCCTGCGGCTCGAACTGCGCGTCACCCCGCAGGTTCTGCCACTCGTCCTGCTAATCCGGGGTGGCGAAGTCCCCCTTCGCGGACTCCCCGTCGGTGCGGCGGGGGAGGGGGAGGAACTCATCCTGGTCAACGTGGACCCCGAAGCCCGTCGCTGCGCCCTGCGCGTCGTCCCCGATCTCCCCTGCGAGCGGACCCTCTGGAACTGGACGCCAGGGGAACCCATGGGACGGCTGCGAATCGAGACGAAGGCGGCGACGCTGGCGCTGCGGCTGACGCCCGGAGTGCGCCCGTAACGCCCGGGCAGACGCCAGAACGCACGTGCGGGGCGCCGATACTCAGAGCAGGCAGGCTGTGCCCATGCGGCCCGGTTTGTACCCGCTCCCCGTGAATGCTAGACTGTCGTCATGGCGGCATCTTCCGGAACCGTAAGATAGGGTGGCGCACGATGGACGCACGAACACAGAGTCGCATGGCGGTATGCGCGTGGGCGGCGGCAGGCTGGCTCTGCCTGGCGGCCTCGGGGCAGACCCCGGCCCGCGATGCCGCCCTGCCGTGGCAATTGCCGGACTGGAAGTGGCGGCAGGTCGTTGAGGTGCAGCAGGTGGACCGCACCGGCAAGATCAACACCGGTTACATCGAAGTGCCGGTCGGTCCCCCCGCCGTCGCCCCCGACGGACGCGACGTCCGCCTCCTTGATGAGCAGGGCCGCCCCGTCCGCCTTCAACTCGTCGGACGCAACCGCGAGCCCCTCGCCGGCCCCATCCCCGAAGGTGGCCCCCTTCGCATTCACTTTGAGGTCGCCGATCCCGCCGTCCGTCGCTACGCCGCGTACTGGGGAAACCCCGCCGCCACGCCCGAACCTCCCGCCCAGTGGGAGAAGAAACTCGGCAGCCTCACCCTCGAAGTCCGCGACAACACCCTCAAACGCACCGCCGCCAACTGGAAGGAGATGAACGACCTCCTCGCCGCCAGTTCCGCCCGCCTCGGCGGGGGGCCGCGCCGCGAAATCAACGACACCGAAAACCCCTACGGCCCGCGCAACGAGAACTTCCTCAGCATCTACAAGGGAATGATCTACTGCCCCGTGGACGGCCGCTACGCCTTCGGCACCGACTCCGACGATTCCTCCTTCCTCCTGATAGACGGCGTCCTCGTCGCCCAGTGGCCGGGGGGGCATAACCCCGAAGGCAAGTTCACCCACTTCGGACGCATCGAACTCAAAGCCGGCCTCCACCGCATCGAGTACTATCACGTCCAGACCACCGGCGGCACCCAGGCCCGCGCCGGCTGGCAGCCCCCCGGCGCCGCCGCCTTCGTCACGATTCCCGAAGAGGCCTTTGTCCGCGAACTGATGACCCTGCCCCTCATTCTCGAAGGCCGCGACGACCCCGCCGCCGCCTTCTTCCGCGTCCGCCCCCGCGGCGGAATGCAGTTCGGCAGCAGTGGGCCGGTCTTTACCACCATGGAGTTCACCGACCTGAGCCGTTCCCGGCTCGGCGAGATCGTCGTTCGCGAGTGGGACTTCGGCGACGGCGTCGTCAGCCGCGAGCCCAACCCCACACACGTCTTCATCGGCGGTCAGCCGCGCACCGTCTCCCTCCGCGTTACCGATTCCCTCGGCTTCGACGGCCGATTCAGCATGGAGGTTGCCGGCAGCGTCGTGGCCGACAGCCGCGTGGACGTGGACGTGGAACTGACCTGCGACGCCAACTTCCTGATGCCCGGCGAATCGCCGCGCCTGACCTTCAAGAGCCGCCTGAGCGCGCTCCAGCCGGTCTGCCTGGCGTTGATCACGGAGTACTGGGGACCCGACGGAAGGATGTTGCGCCGCGAGCGCGAAACCCTCGCCTTTCCCCCTCCGGCGCCCGGCCAGTCCACCTCCGAATGGGTCGTCGTCTCGCGGCCCCTCGCCCCCGAAGGGATCGAGATGGCCTCCGGCGACGTGGCCCTGCGCCTCGAACACCGGGGGGCCGACGTCGCCGCCCGCAAGCTCTGCATTCGCAACGCCGCCGACCCGAAGCTGGTCCTCCAGTTCGATGGCGACCGCCTGACCGACGCCGCCGGTGCGCCCGTCGTCCTGCGGCTCACCTCCGGCGCCGGGTTCGGCGACGCCTTCCTCCGCCGTCTCGAACGCGGTGGAGAAGTCCGCGTGATGCTCGTGGACGATTCCCTTGCCGGGGCCGGTGCGGGGGGCTATGCCGACTTGGCCGCCGCCGAAATCCAGCGCCGTTACCCCAAGACGGCCCTCAAGATTACCCGCGTCGGCCTCGACCCCACCGGGCGCAGCCACCAGCCCCTCCGCCACCTTGTGGACTACCCCCGTCAGGCGCGCGAGATGAACGCCGACCTCGTCATCCTGGCCGCCTCCTTGCGCGACGTCCTCCGCTTCGCCCCCGTCCGCATCTACGAACGCACCGTTCAGGCCATGGCCGAGCGCTTTGAGGCCGTCGGCGGGGCGCCCGTCGCCCTCATTGCGCCGCCGCCCACCATGGCCAACCCTGCCCTCAGCCAGGATTACGCCGTCGCCGTCAAGACCGTGGGTCTGCGCCGGAAGCTTCCCGTCGCCGACATGTACAGCGCCTTCCTGCGCTACGGCGGCGCGCGCGCCGACGACTCGGCCCCGGCCTGGCGGATCCTCTATCGCGATACCGAAAGCACCGCCCCCGTGTATCACATGGCGCCCACCGCTCGCGGCCAGGAACTCATGGCTGCCACGCTGGTCAAGGCGCTCCTCGACGACGCCCCGCGCGCCGCCAGACCCTGATTCGGGAGGATCGCACGTGGACCAGAGCAAGTCGCACGTCGTCTTCATGGTCGGCATCCTGATGCTCATTCTGGGCCTGGCTGCCATGCTCGTCGCCATCGGCATGTTCGGTCGCGCGGAAACCGTCGTCACCGCCACCGTCAAGGACGCCGTCGAGCGTTCCGCCGCCGACGCCGCGCGCCTCAGCGAAGTCGAGGAGTCCCTCAAAGCCGGCCTGGCCGCCGCGCAGGAGCGCCTCGCCGCCGCCGAAGCCCGCCTCGACGTCGAGCGCAAGGCCGCCGAGCCCATCCGCGCCCAGTTGAACGAACTGCGCCTGGCCCGTGAAAAGGTCGAAGCCGAAGCCGCCCGCAATCTCGCCGCCGTCCGCGCCCAGGCCGACAAGGCGCAGACCGACCTGAAGTCCGCCCAGGCCGATGCCGCCGCCGCGCGCAAGGCCCTCGAAGAGGTCAAGACCGAAGCCGCCGAAGCCAAGGTCGCCCGCGACAAGGCCCTCGCCGATGCCAAGGCCGCCGCAGACCGCATCGCCTCCCTGGAAGGGGACGTCAAGCGCCTGACCGCTCTGCGCACGACGCTCGAAGGCCGTCTCCGTCAACTCGAGTCCGCTCCGCCCCCGGTCACGACAACCACCCTTCCCCCCGCGCGTCCGGCGGACGCGACTCCCTCCGCCGCGCCCGCGCCCGCGAAGTAGGGGAGTCCTCCATGCCGATCGGCACCAGGACCACCGGCCTCCGCTCGCTCTGGACCCTGGCACTCTGCCTGCTCCCGGGCGGCGCGGCTGTGTCCGCCCCCGCCGAACCGTCCGCGCCCCAGGCCCTCGTCTTCGACTTCACCGGCGGTCTCTCCGGATGGACCGCCGGAGGCGACACCGCCGCCCTCCGCGTCGCATCGCGGGCCGATCACCCCGACCGCGGGGCCTGCGTCGAGCTGGACCTGGTCGGCGCCTCCGCCACCCTGCGTTTGAAGAAACCCCTCGACCTCTCCCGCTATCGTACCCTGCGCCTCGACGCCTTCCTGCCTCGCTCCGCCGCCCAGATGCAGGTCAGCGCTTACTTCATTGACGATGAGGACTTCTGGTATCAGACCTGGCCCCGTCTCGTTCCCGCCGCCAACCGATGGGACACGATCGAAGTGGACATCCGGCCCGAAGCGGGCCAACTCGAACCGAAAGGCCACAGCCGCCCGTGGGGGCCCTACCCCGCCCGCAACATCCGCGAGGTCGGCATCCGCATCTTCTGCGATCGCGAAACGCGCGCCACCGTCCTGCTCGACAACATCGCCCTCCTCCCCGGCGATGCCGGGCTGCCCCCGCAGGACGTTTACAGCTTCGAGACCTCCGGAGACGAACCCTCCGTTTACGGCCGCTTTGAAGTGACCTTTGAACTTCGCCGCGCCTACGAGAACCCCTACGACCCCGCGCAGATTGACGTCTACGCCGAGGTTCTTACCCCCGGCGGACGCACCGTCCGCGCCATCGGCTTCTACTACCAGGACTATGAACGGCGCGTGGACCGAAAGGCCGAAATCCTCATCCCCGCCGGCCCCCCGAAGTGGAAGATCCGCTATTGCCCCCGCGAGCCCGGCGAGCACTCCTACCGCATCCACATCCGCGATAGCGATCCCCTCGTTCTCCCCCCGCGCATCTTCACCGCACGGCCCGCCGCCTCCCCCGGCTTCATCCGCGTCGCTCCCGACAAGCGCCACTTCGAGTTCGACAACGGCGACTTCTTCTACCCCATCGGCCACAACATCCCCGCCGCGGTTAACCCCAAGGGCAGCCTCCTGCTCGGCCTGGCCAGCGACGAGGACGAATACGTCGAGAAGCACAAACGCGACGGCGCCCTGCCCTACGACCGCTACCTGCCCGGCATGGCCCGCGGCAAGGAAAACTACGCCCGCATCTGGCTCAGCTCCTGGTCCTTCGCCCTCGAATGGAGCCGCCAGTACGACCGCGCCTTCCCCGGCCTCGGACGCTACAATCAGGAGAACGCCTGGCGGCTCGACTACGTCCTCGACAAGGCCCGCGAATGCGGCGTGTACGTCCAACTCGCCCTGACCACCTTCGGCCACTTCCGCCTCACCGGACGCAACGAGGAGGGCGACTGGCGCTGGAGCCCTTACAATATCGCCAACGGCGGCCTCCTCAAGGACCCCCAGGACTTCTGGAAAAGCCCGAAAGCCCAGGAAATCTACCAGCGCATGGTCCGCTACGTCATGGCCCGCTACGCCTATTCCACCCACATCGCTGCCTGGGAGCTCTGCAACGAAGCCGACCTTTTCACCGGCTGGAAGGGCCTCAAACCCGAGGTCACCGCCTGGCATAAGCAATGCGCCGACACCATCCGCGCCTTCGACCCCAACGACCACCTGGTCACCACCAGCTTCTCCCAGGGCGAGGGCGACTTCAGCCTCCTCGCCATTCCTGAGATCAGCTTCACCAGCACCCATTACTACGCTGTCCAGATAGATTCCGTCCTCCGCAACACCGTCTGGCCCGCCAAGGCCGCTCTCGGCAAACCCGCCATCATGGGCGAAGTCGGCTACAGCTTCCGAGGCGCCGGACCCGACACCACCGAACGCTACCTTCATGCCTGCCTTTGGACCACCCACATGATCCCCTTTGCCGGGGCCGGGCTCTCCTGGTGGTGGGACTACATTGACGACCGCGATCTCTACGACGCCTTCCGCCCCCTCGCCGAGTTCGCCGCCGGAGAGGACCGGCGCGGACGCAACCTCGCCGTCGGCGTCGGGCGCGCCCTCGATGCCTCCGGCGGGCCTGCCCCCGGCCTCGGGCTCGACCTCCTCCACAACGACACCAGCGCCTACTTCTGGCTTTCTGAGAAACTGCTCATTCGCGCCGAATCCGCCGCCTCCTTCACCCCCGAGGAGCGCGCCGGAATCCAGCTCGACATCAAAGGCTTCAAGCCCGGCGACTATCGCGTGGAGTTCTGGGACACCCGCAAGGGCGGCATTGTGAAGTCCGCCTCCGTCAGCGTCCCGGCCGACGGCGTTCTCCGGTGCCCCGTGCCCGCCTTCACCAGCGACATCGCCGGCAAGGTCAAACCCGCCCCCCCGGCCGGCGAGGCGGCGGCGGGTGTCGCCGCGCAGCAGAAGGAGCAACCCTGATGCCGTACGAAGCCGTCATCGGCGCCGAAGTCCATGCAGAACTTGCTACGCTGACGAAGCTTTTCTGCGGATGTTCCACCGCCTTCGGCGCGCCCCCCAACACCCAGACCTGCCCCGTCTGTCTCGGCATGCCCGGCGTGCTGCCGGTGATGAACCGCCTGGCCTTCGAGCACGCCCTCAAAGTCGCCCTCGCCCTCAACTGCCACGTGGACCCCGTCACCTTCTTCGACCGCAAGAACTACTACTACCCCGACCTGCCCAAGAACTACCAGATCTCCCAGAACCACCGAAACCTCGGGCGCAACGGGCATCTCGACCTCCCGGTCGAGGGGCGTTCCCTCCGCGTCGGCATCTGGAACGTTCACCTCGAAGAAGACGCCGGAAAACTGCTCCATCCCGAATCCGGCCAGTCCGACAGCCTTGTGGACCTCAACCGCGCCGGCACCCCGCTCCTCGAAATCGTCTCCGCCCCCGACATGCGCGCCCCCGCCGAGATTGACGCCTTCATGCGCGCCCTGCGCAACATCCTCCTCTACACCGGCGTCTCCGACTGCAAGATGCAGGAAGGCCGCCTGCGCTTCGAGCCGAGCATCTCCCTGCGCCCCGCCGGGCAGAAGGAGTACGGCGCGCGCATCGAAATCAAGAATGTCGGCTCCATCAGCGCCGTCGTCAAGGCCGTCGAATACGAGATCCAGCGCCAGACCCGCGCCCTCGATTCCGGCGAGCGCCTCACCCCCGAAACGCGCCTCTGGGACGACCGACTCGGGCGCACCGTCTCCATGCGCCGAAAGGAAACCTCCGCCGACTATCGCTACTTCCCCGAGCCCGACCTCGTGGAAATCCGCGTGGACGAAACCTGGAAGGCCCGAATCCGCGCCGAACTCCCAGAACTCCCCGTTCCGCGACGCCTTCGCCTTCAGCAGCAACTCAACCTCGGCCCCTACGAAGCCGGCGTCCTCACCGACGACCGCGCCCTCGCCGACTACTTCGAGTCCGCCGTCGCCGCCGGAAAGGCCTCCCCCAAAGCCGTCGCCAACTGGGTCATCAATGACGTCCTCCGCATTCTCAACGAGCGCCAGATCAGCCCTGTCGCGTTCCCCATTCCGCCCGACCGCCTCGCCGCGCTGGCCGCCCTCGTCGAGACAGGCGTCATCGGCCAACCCACCGGACGCAGCGTACTCGACGACATGCTCGCGACGGGTGAGCCCCCCGAGGAGATCGTCCGGAAGAAGGGCCTCGCCCAGATCAGCGACGAATCCGCCATCATCGCCATCGTGGACCGTGTGCTTGCCGCCCAGCCCCAGGTGGTGGCCGACTGGAAGGCCGGCAAGAAGGCCGCCTTCAACGCCCTGATCGGACCCGTCATGCGCGAGACGAAGGGCAAAGCCAATCCGCAGGTCGTCCGGCAACTTCTCGAAAAGCGTCTCGCCGAGCAGTAGGGGGGGTCAGCGCCTGAAACGCAGCGGGGGGTGCAGAACCGCTTCGTAGAGCGTCTGCGTCTCCTGGGCCACGTGGTCAATGTTGAACCGCGCCAGCACCCGGCTGTAGCCGGCCTCGCCCAGACGGCGCGCCAGGCCGCGGTTCAGCAGCAACCGCGCGCACGCCGTTGCCAGGCTCTGCGGCGCGCACGGTGCCGTCAGCAGGCCCGTCTCCCCGTCGCGCACCACCTCCGGCAGCCCTCCCGCCCGCGTCCCCACCACGGGCTTTCCCAGCGCCATCGCCTCGATGGCCACCCGCCCGAAGGGTTCCCCCTCCGACGGGATCAGCACGATCTCCGACGTCGCCATCAGGTCCGGAATGTGCCCCCGCGCCCCGGCGAAAACAACCTTGTCCGAGATCACCAGCTCCGCCGCCAGCGCCCGCAGCGACGCCTCCAGCTTCCGATGATCCCCAAAGGCGTCCGATCCCGCCAGCACCAGTCGCGCCGCCGGTTCGTGCGCCAGCAGCGTCGGCATCATCCGCAGCGCATCCTCGTGGCGCTTCCACGGCACGAACTGCGCCGGCATCAGGATCACCCGCGCCGAAGCGTCCAGCCCCAGTCCCGCGCGCGCGTCGGTCCCCGTCACACGGGCGCGCCACGCCGCCGCGTCTATCCCGTTGTAGATGCGCGTCACGCGCGGGCGCGTCAGACCCTCCTGCGACAAGAAATCCGCCACCGCCTCCGAAACCGCAACCACCCGGTCCGCCCGGCGGCACAACGCCAGCGCCGGAAACGGCAGCGGGCGCAGATCGCGCGAGTGCCAGATCGCCGGCAGCCGCAGGGCCGCCGCCGCGCCCGAAGCGTAAAGATGCGCCGTTGCGCTGTTCGAGTGAATGATCCGCGCCCCGCACGCCCGCGCTGCACGGCGTATCCGGTGTCGCCCATACGGCCATCCCGCCGCATATCCCGCCAGCCGCAAGGGGTTCCAAGTGCGCCGGAAACGCTGCAGCGGCATCGTGTGCGCTGGAACGCCGACCTCCCCGGCCCGCCGCGCCAACTCCCCGGGAGGGCAGGCCAGTACCGGGTTGAACGCGTTCCGGTCCAGCCGCGCCATCAGCGACAGGAGGCTTTCCTCCGCCCCCGAGACTTGCGAACAGTGGTTGACATAGAGAACCGTGATCGGCGGACGCATGAATCCCTTCCCCAAGCATTCATTCCGAGACATCAACGGCCCCAGCATATCCGCACATCCCGCAAGGCGCAAGGGACCGCCCGAAGCGCCCACCCCGTTCCCGCCGTGCAGCCGTTACCCCGCGCAGGCATCCTCGCCTGTCGTCGTCTGTCGGCTGCCGTTCGCCGGCGTCCCCTAAGCCGGTCCGGCGCCCGGCGCATCGCCCGCCTGGAAACCGCAGAGCGTCGCTTTGTGGATGCACAGCCGAAGTTTCAGCACATGTCCAATCGTCCCGCCTTCGGGACTCGCGCGCCCCGGTTGGGCGGACCGGTCCCCGCTCCACAGGCAACGGAACCTTCCGTCGCCACACGGCGCCAGACGGCTCTCTCTGCCGGACCATCCCGGAAGGACCTTCCCGTACTGATCGAGCAACTCCACGAGGATTGTTCCACTCGGAGCGATGTCTGCCGCAAGGAGCACGCCGCTCTCGCCGTAGTTGCAGAGCCAGCGGCTCTCAATGACGCCGCTCCCCTCCGCCTGCAGGCCGCAGAGATGGTGTTTGTTCACCCGCGCCAGGCCGATCCCCGTCTTCAGGGGTTCGCACAGGGCGGCCTCCTTGTTCTGCATGGGCATCCCGCGGTCCGAGCCGTGCTCGCGGTTCCAGCCGCTGTAGAAGATCAGGAACTCCGGGCCGTGCTCCACGAGCGCGACCGGCATGATCATCCGGCAGTCGAACGCCCCGGCGGGCCCGAGGGGGACGAACTTCCGGCGAGGGAAGGCGCGGTGGTACGCGCGTCCCTCGCGCGAATACACCAACTCCGTGGTCATCGGCGAGTAGTCCGGGTGGTTGCGATAGACCCACATCGCCCCCACGCGCCACTCACCCAGACACGCCGCCGCCAGACCGTAGAACTCCGTCCACTCCTCGTCCTGCGCGTCCGGCGTCAAGAGCATGCGCGGGCGCGTCCAATGGTCGAAATCATCGCTCTCGGACAAGCCAAGGAAGCGGCGCTTGGGCGCCGTCCGGGGGCGAAAGAACCCCACCCACTTCCCGGACAGTGGGTCGCGCCGCGGGAAGAGGCAGTCGGCGTCGGTCACCTGGCTCGTCGGCAGCGCCTGCCGGGGCGGCGTCGGCCAGCGGAACCCGTCCGGGGAGTAGGCTACGCAGATCCCGTTGCCCTCGGGAGTATGGTCGAACCCCAGCGCCTTGTAGCGCCGCGCCGGATCCGGATCGTCCGCGTCGAACACGATGTTCCAGAAGACCGAATCCGCTTCGCCGATCTCACGCACAATGTTGTTCCCGGCGAACCCGGTGAAATCCGACAACCCCAGCGCCGGGCGCGTCCAATGGACGGCATCCGGGCTTTCGGCATAGCAGAGAAAGGTGCGTCGCGGCGCGCCCGGCATCCGCGCGCGGTACCACAGCCGGAAGAGCCGGCGCGTGCGGTCGTAGAAGGGTGAAAGGGTTCCCACCAGCCCGGCCTGCTCCCACGGGCGCTCCGGGCGCAGTACCGGAACGGGTTCCTTTCGGGGCATCGCCAGCGTGCGCCGCACGCCCGCAGAACGGTCCAGCGCCGCATCGTCGAACAACCATTCCACTGGATGCCTCCGCAAACGCATTCCCCGCGAGATGCCGTACCGTCAGCCGACGGGCGAGCGTAGCACTTGACGCGGACAGAGGCAAGTCGCGCCTTGCCCGACCCGTGAGCGACCCTTGGATCGAAGCCCTCGCCCCCGTCCGCCGATTGACACGGAAGCCCCGCCCGCGATATCCTCCTTCAAGGACGGTCGTGTCTCAGGAGGAGGAGAACCCCTTGCGAATCTCGCTACAGCCCGCCTGTGCGGCGGGTCTTTGCGCTTGGCTGCTCTGGGCGGCATCCTCCGCACCGGGCCAGGCCCCCGCGCCCAAGGGGCCGGAGGTCGCGGAAGCCACGGCCTTCACCGTCCCCTTCCGCATGGTGGAACTGGCCACCGACGCCGGCGGCGTCGTTCAGAAGGTCCACTGCGAAGAGGGCGATGCCGTCAAGGAAGGGCAACTCCTCGTCGAACTGCGCTCCGACCTGCTCAAGGCCGAGCGCGCCGTCACCCTCTCTCGCCTCGAGTCCGCCCGCGTACAGGTGACGGCCTCCGAGGCCACCTTCACCCAGCGCAAGATGGACCTCGACCGCGTCGCCGCCCTCTTCGAGAAGAAGATCATGTCGCACGAGGACCACGACAAGGCCCGCTTGGAGATGGAACTCGCGCGCCTGGGCGTGGATAACGCCAAAGCCCAGCTCAAGATGATCGAAGTCGCCGTCCAGCGCGACGACGAAGCCATCCGACGCACCCAGGTCCGCGCCCCCCACGACGCCACCGTCGTCCGCATCTACAAACGCGAAGGGGAGGCCGTCCAGGAGCGCACCCCCGTCGCCAGCATCTGCTGCGTGGACCCCCTCTACGTCATCGCCAACCTGCCCATTGCCACCTCCGGTCGCATCGCGCCCGGAACCCAAGGGCGCCTGACCCTCGAAAACATGCCCGGCCAGACCCTCTCCTGCAACGTCGCCGTCGTGGACAACGTCGTGGACCCCGCCAGCGGCATGTACCGCGTCAAGTTCACTCTGCCCAATCCCGGCGGACGTATCGCCGCCGGCGCCAAGGGCGCGCTCTCCGTTCCGCTCAGCCGGTAACTCTGGGAGAACACGCATGGCCGACAAGAAGCCGGATGAGAAGCCCGACCACAGCGGTATGCTGCGAATGCACTGGGAAAAGACGGTGACGAACTACGCCAACTTCGCCGTCATCACCAGCACCCCCGAGGAGATCATCCTCAACTTCGCGCTCAACCTCAACCCGCCCCAGCCGGGCACACCCACGGAAGTGGACGTCTCAAGCCGCGTCATCATGACCTATCCGGCGGCGAAGCGACTGGCCCTGGCCCTCGGCGGCGTGCTCCAGCAATACGAATCCGTCCACGGCACAATCAACGTCATCCCCGGCGCGCCTCCGCCGCGCCCGCCGGACCAGCCGCGCCCGCGCTTCGGGTGAGGGGGACGGGCCCGCGTCGAACGGCGACGCCGCCCGAGGGGAATCCAGGGCCGTTTTCAGAGGATGACGCCGCGCGCGATGAGGGCGCAGCGGACGTCGGGAAGCTTGAATGATGAGCGGCGAACAACGGACGCAGCCCGGCGCGCCGGGACAAACCTGGCCCCTCGTGGCGCTGATCGAGCGCCTCGAGAAGATGTGCCTTGCCGATGGCGCCGCAGAGGGCGTCATGGCCGAAGTCCTGCGCGGACTGGTCGGCCTTTCCGAAGCCTGGCACGGCGCCCTGTGGCGGCGCGAGGACGGCGGCGCCCTGCGACCCGTGATGCAGATCGCCCCCCGCGTCACTGAAGCCACGGCCCAGGCCTGGGCTCAGCGCCTCTCCGAAGCCGCCACCGCCGCCGTTCAGTCCGGCGTCATCCAGACCCGTTCCCTCCCCGAACCCCCCGAGCGCGTCGCCGCCGGGGGCGACCTCGTTGCGCTGGCGATTCCCCTGTGCGCCCCGGAATCCCCCGCGCAGTGCGCCACGCTCGCCGTCGGCCTCAAGTCCGGCGTCCTCACCGACGGACGCCTGGCCATGCTTCGGCTGGTTGCGGCCATGATGGGGCTCTATTCCACCCGTCGCGGGTCCGAAGAGGGCCGCGCCGCCTACCGCGCCCTCTCCGCCGCCTGGGCGCTGGTGGGGGAGATGACCGCCTTCACCCGATCGCACGATATGGCGCACGTCGCGGCCAACCGCGCCAAGACCGCCTTCAACGCCGAACGCGTCACCTTCGGCTTCGTCCGCGGCGCAAAGACCTCCGTCGCCGCCGTCTCCGGTGAAGACACCCTCGACGCGCGAAGCAACATGGTTCGCCTCCTGCGCGCCGCGCAGACCGAGACGGCCCTCGCCGGCGAACCCATCCTCTATGCCGTCGCGCTCGCCGGAGAGGCCCGCGCCGCCCAGCGCAGCCGCAGCCCCCAGCACGACGAACTCGCCGCCAAGGCCGGCGCGCGCGTCATCTACAGCGTTCCACTCCGCAAGGACCGCGAACTTGTCGGTGTCTGGACCCTCGAATTCGCCGCCGACGAACTCCCCCCCGGCGCGCGCGAGGTCATTGACGTCGCCGCCGGCCAGATCGGCCCCATCCTCCGCCTGGCCCAGTTGAATGAACGTCCCCTTGCCCGCCGCCTCGGCGACGCCACGCGCGCCGCCGTCCGTTGGGTCTTCGGGCGCGAGCACCCCGGGCGGCGCGCCGCCATCGCCGCCCTTCTGGCCCTTCTCGCCTTTGCGGTCTTCGGGCGGTGGGACTTCAACCTCTCCGGCAACTGCGTCCTCACGCCCTCCTTCCGCCGCATCTACGCCGCCCCGTATGACACGACCATCAAAGAGGCGCCCCTTCGCCCCGGCGACGAGGTCGCCGTGGGAAGCCTCCTCCTCAGCTTCGACCGCGACGAGATTGACCTCCAGCTCCGCGAGTCTCTCGCCAAGCGCGCCAGCGTCGAGAAGGAAATGGCCTCCTATCTCGCCGAACAGAAGCTCTCGCGCTATGCCGAAGCCCAGGCGCGCGCCGACGCCCTTGCCGCCGAGATCGCCCTCCTCCAGCGCCACGCCGAAAAGGCCCGCGTCGAGGCCGATTTTCCCGGACTGCTCCTGCGCGGCGACCTCTCCCGCGATATCGGACGCCCCGTGCGCACCGGGCAGGAACTCCTCGAAGTCGCCCCCCTCGACAAACTCATCCTCGAAATCTCCATCGCCCAGGAGGACATCGCCCACGTCCGCCTCGGAATGCAGGGCGAGTTCACCACCCGCGCCCAGCCCGATGAGGTCGTTCCCTTCAAGCTCTCCAAACTGCACCCCATGCCCGAAACCCGCGACGGCGAAAACGTCTATGTCGCCGAGGCCCTTGTCCCCAATCCCGACGGCTCGCTTCGCCCCGGCATTGAAGGCGTGGCCCGTCTCAAGGCTGGGCGGCGCAACGTGACCTGGGTGGCCTCCCGCAAGCTCCTCAACTGGCTGCGTCTGCGCCTGTGGTGGTGACATGAGTCGAGTCGAAAAGCCCGAGGACGACCTCAGCCGAGACCTCGAATTCGAGGAATACGGCCCCCAACTCCGCCGCCTCAAGCCCCGTCTCCGGCACGACGCCGTCGTCACCCCGCAGAGCTTCCGCGGGGAGCAGTGGTTTGTCCTGCAGGACCCCATCACCCTCCAGTTCTACCGCATCGGACGCGACGAGCGCGAAATCCTCGACCGCCTCGACGGGCGGACCACCCTCGGCGAAATCCACGACGCCCTCAAGGCGAAGCTCGGCTCCCGGGCTCCGTCCTTCCGCGACCTCGCCCAGTTCGCCTTCATGCTCCGCCAGGCCAACCTGACCACCCCCGAAGGCGCCGACGACAGCAAGTGGCACGTCGAACGCGCGGCCAAGAAGCGACGTCAGCGCACCCTCGGGCGCCTCTCCAACTTCATGTATGCCACAATTCCCCTGCTCGACCCCGACCGTTTCCTCATCGAAACGATGCCCTGGGTCCGCTGGGTCTTCAGCCGCTGGGTCTTCTTCCTGTGGCTGGCCGTCGTCGGCGCGGCCGCCGTCGCCCTGGCCTACAACATCCGCGCCCTCGCCCAGCCCGCCAACGGAATCCTCGCCCCCGACAACCTCCTCTACCTCTATCTGGCTTTCGTCATCGTCAAGTCCCTCCACGAGTTCGGCCACGCCTATGCCGCGCGTTGTCACGGCGTCGAGGTCCATCGCATGGGGATCATGCTCATCATCTTCATGCCCATGCCCTATGTGGATGTCACCCCGGCCTGGGGGCTTCAGTCCAAGTGGCAGAAGATCCTCATCGGCGCGGCTGGAATGATGGTCGAGTTCTTTGTCGCCGCCCTCGCCCTCTTCGCCTGGCTCTCCCTGGAACCCGGCGTCCTCAAGAGCGTCTGCTACAACGTCATCTTCGTCGCCAGCGTCTCCTCCCTCCTCTTCAACGGAAACCCGCTCCTTCGCTATGACGCCTACTATATCCTCGCCGACCTGATCGAAATCCCCAACCTCCGCCAGCGCTCGACCAAGTACATCACCGATCTGCTCAAGAAGCGCCTCATCGGCGCGCAGGTGACGATGACCCCGGCCACCCCGCGCGAGCGCGCCTGGTACCTCGGCTACGGCATCCTCGCCACCATCTATCGCACGATCATTGCCGTCGGAATCATCCTCTTCATCGCCTCGCAGCTCTTCATCCTGGGAATCCTCCTTGCGGTCATTATCGCCATCCTCTGGCTCGTGACGCCGGCCGTCAAGATGGTCAAGTACTGCCTCTTCGACCCCGCCACCCGCCCCGTGCGCTGGCGCGCGGCCGGCGTCCTGGCCGCCGGCGTTGCCGTCCTGGCTGCCCTGCTCGTGGCCGTGCCGCTGCCCGAAGGCGTCCGCTGCCCCTGCGTCCTGGAGCCGGCGGACCTCGCTGTCCTTCGCGCCGAGTGGCCCGGCTTTCTCACCGAGGTTTCCGTCCACGACGGCGAGCGCGTGTCCAAGGACCGCGTCCTCGGCACACTGCGCAATGAGACGTTGGACTTCCAGATCGCCGAACTTGAAGCCCGCATCCGGGGATCCGCCGCCCGCCTGCGGATGCTCGAAGCCCAGGACCAGGGCGCCGCGCGCGCCGAGCGTGTGCGCCTCGCCGGCCTGCACAAGGGTCTCGACACCCTCCAGGCGCGCGCCCGCGCCCTCACCTTCCGCGCCCCCTTCGACGGCCGCCTCGACGCCCCGGACCTCGACGAAACGCGCGGCAAGTACCTCCAACTCGGCGACGTCTTCTGCCGCGTCGCCTCCGCCGACCGACTCCGCGTCTGCGTTGTGGTCGAAACCACCGACCTTCCCGCTATTCGTGCCGCCGCCGACCGGCCCGTCCGCATCAAGTTCCGCAGCGATCCCGCGCGCGTCTATGAAGGCCGAATCGAGCGCATCCACCCCTCCGCCACCTTCACCCCGCCGGACGTCTCCCTCACCGACGCCGGCGGCGGACCGGTCCTCCTGGATCCCAAGGCGCGAGACCGCACCCTCATGCCTTGGTATCGCGTGGACGTGATCCTCGATCGCGACGTCGAGACGCTGCCCGTCGGCGCCACCGGGCGCGCGCGTTTCGTCGTCAGCAGCGACCCCCTGGGCGTTCAACTCTGGCGCGAGTTCCGCCGAATGATCAGCCGCCGTTTCCTGCTCTAGCCCCGCCTACGTCAGCAGCGCCGCCAGCGCCACGGCCGCGTCCGTCAGCAGCCACGCCCCGAACACCGACGTCTTCCCTCGGAACCGTCCCGTCGCGCGCGCGTCGAACCGATCCAGCCCCGCCACCGTCCACACCCCCAGCGGGAAGACCAGCAGCGCCGCCGCCCATCGCTCGCCCGCCATCACCCCGCCCACCGACAAACACGCGAACGCCCCCGCCAGTGTCGTCCAGTAGAGCCAGGCCGACTTCTTCGCCCCCTCGCGCAGGAAGGCCTTCGCCGCCACGAAGAGCAGGAAGAACCCCGCGATGAAGAGCGGAAGGGGGTACCCGTCGAGCAGGCCCGTCTCCGTCGCCGCGATGCCGGCGTAGAAGGTCAGCGCGCCCAGGCCGAGACCCTGCAAAGCGAAATCGCCCCCCGCCCACCGCGCCAGCCGCACCGGTGGCGCCGCATACACCGCCAGCAGCAGCAGCCCCAGACGATACGCGTCCCAGTACGACCACGAAATCAGCAGCGACAGCGCCATTCCCCCCAGCAGCGTCGCCAGCGCAATCCAGCCCAGCCGCTCGCGCGTCGTCACGTAGCCGTCCGCCTCGCGCGTGTCCTGTCCGTACATCGCAAAGGCGTCGCACAGCGCCGCCCCGCCCCCCACCAGCGACACCGACCACAATCCGCACGCCACCGCGTACTGCAGCCACGTCCACAGGTCGCTCTGCAGTATCCCCGCCCCCTGCGCCGCCACGATCCCCGTCAGGCAATGCGCAGCGGCGAAGAACCACAGCCTCGGACGGAAGTGACGCAGGAGCGCCGCCAGAATCTCCATCACGGTCTTGTCCCTTCCACCCGGGCCAGGCGACGCTCCTCCGCCTCGGGCAACCGCACGTACAACGGTTGCAGCCCGAAGGGCTCATCGCTCCGCCCCGCCCGAAAGGCCGCCAGCCCCAACCGGGCCACCGTCGAAGCGCCGATGCGCCACAACTCCTCCGGAAGCGCTACCGCCCCCCCGGCACTCCACACGCTCGCATACTGCCGCAGCGCATCGCCCAGGATGCGCACCGGCGGCGTCAGCCCCGCCGTCACGGCCTCCGGCGCGCCCAAGAGCGGTCCGCTTCTCCGGCGCAGCCGTCCTCCGTCGCGCTCGTACTGCGCGTAGTACACCTGTCCCCGCTTGGCGTCCAGCGCCGTGGCTACCGAGACCGCCTCTGACGGCGCGTTCTCGGCCATGGCGTCCAGACTGCACACCCCCACAATCGGCTTCGCCAGCAGCGCCGCTATCGTCTTGGCGCACACCAGGCCCACCCGCAACCCCGTGAACGACCCCGGCCCCTGGCTCACCGCAATCAGGTCCGCTCCCATCCCGCGCTCCCAACCCGCCCGGCGCGTCACCTCGTCCACCAACGCCACCAACCCGCGCCCGTGCTCCGCCCCGCGCTCAAGCCGCGCCTCCGCCAGCACCGTCTCCTCACGGCACGCCGCCACCGACCCGATTGCCCCGCTGCTCTCGATCGCCAGCACGTTCATGCAAAGGATTCCTCTGCCACCTGGATGGCGCGGAAGAGCGCCCGGGCCTTGTTCAGCGTCTCCTCATACTCCGCTTCCGGCATCGAATCAGCCACGATTCCCGCCCCGGCCTGACAGACCGCCACGTCTCCCTTCATCACAATCGTCCGGATGGCAATGCACGTGTCCAGGTTCCCGCCGAAATCCACGTAGCCCACCGCCCCGGCGTAAGGCCCGCGCTTCACCGGCTCCACCTCGTCCAGAATCTCCATCGCCCGGATCTTCGGCGCGCCCGACACCGTTCCGGCCGGGAAACAGCCCCGGAAGGCGTCGAAGCACGTCCGCCCGGCGTCCAGCATCCCCGTGACCGTCGAGGTCATGTGCATCACGTGGCTGAAACGCTCGATGATCATCTCCTCCGAGATCGTCACCGTCCCGTATCGCGAAATGCGCCCCACGTCATTCCGCCCCAGGTCCAGCAGCATGATGTGCTCTGCCCGCTCCTTCGGGTCCGCCTGCAACTCAGCCGCCAGCGCCGCGTCCTCCTCCTCCGTCGCCCCGCGGCGGCGCGTCCCCGCGATCGGACGCACCGTCACCTTGCCCGCCTCGACCTTCACCATGATCTCCGGCGACGACCCCACCAGCGTCAGTTCGTCCATGTGCAGATAGAACATGTAGGGGGAGGGGTTGATGACGCGCAGCGCCCGATACACGTTGAACGGCTTCGCCCGTGTCTTCGCCGCCAGACGCTGGCTCAGGACCACCTGGAAGATGTCCCCCGCCAGAATGTATTCCTTGCACCGCTCGACCGCCTTGCAGAAGGCCGCCTTGTCGAAGTTGCTGGTGTACGGCAGCGTGATCTGCCCCCGCGGGGTGATGTCGTCGCTCAGCGCCGTCACCGGCGTGCGCAGACGGTCCACCGCCTCGTCTATCCGCCGCCGCGCCTTGTCGTACGCGCTGCGCGGCGTCTTCCCCTCCAGTTGCGCGCAGCAGATCACCAGGATCGTCTTGTTCAGGTGGTCGAACACCACCATCAGATCGTAGAAGGCAAAGAACAGGTCGGGCGCGCCCAGTTCGTCCGGGGGAGGCGTCGGCAGCCGCTCAATGTAGCGCACGGCGTCATACGCCGCGTACCCCACCGCTCCGCCGCAGAAGCGCGGCAGCCCCGGCAGGCGCACCACCCGGAAACGCTCCAGCAACCGCCGCAACTCCTCGATCGGATCATCGCACACCCGCAGGTCCGAATGGCCCTCCCGCCGGACCTCGACCGAATCCTCGCGCGCCCGGAAGGTCATGAAGGGGTCCGTCCCCAGGAAACTGTAACGCGCCAGCTTCTCCCCTCCCGTCGCGCTTTCCAGAAGGAAGGAGTGCCGCCCCTGCGCCAGCTTCTGATACGCGCTCACCGGTGTCAGCGTATCGGCCAGAAGGGTGCGGCAGACGGGGATCACGTTGCCCTGCGCGGCCAGTTCGGCAAAGCGACCGAACTCCGGCTCGTAACGCGGCGAAGCCATGGGACGTTGTCCTGGTATCAAGGAGGAAGGAGACGTGAACGAACGGATTCTATCAGCGCCTCCGAGAGGGAGTCAAGAAAGGGCCTCCGCACAAAAGGGGGGCTTCCGATCGCTCCGGCGCGTCCCTCACCGCCAGTAGTCTATTACCTGGATGCGCCCGCCGCGCCGGAGCAACCCCAGCGCTTCGCCCTCGAACGCGACGACGAAGTCCTCTCCCTGGCGCTTCACCGTCACGCCCGCCGCGTCCGGCTTGGCCGGCTCGTGCAGCGGCGTGGCGCGGCCCCCCTCGGGAGTGATCGTCAGCGACTCCAGCGCCCGCTGTCCCTTCAGCACGAAAATCGCGCGCGTCACCGTCGCCGGCAGCGGCGCAAGGTCGAAGGCGTAGATGCCCCGCGAACCTTCGAAGGTGAACCACACCTCGTCCTGTCCCAGGCTCTTCGTAATCACCTCGATCGGCCTGCCGTACTGGGCCTCCGGGCCGACCACCTCGCGCGTCTGCGAGCAACCCGCCGCCACAAGCGCCACCGCCGCGCACGCCCACAACACGCGAAGAACCGCCATCGGACACCCTCCCCGGAACACAGCGACTCAGGTATGAACATTCTCCAGCAGGTACAGCCCGACACCCGCAAAAATCCCGATCGGTAGAAAGGCCGAAAGCCCCGCCGGCAGAATCCCGCTCTCGCCCAGGTCCGTGCAGATGAACTGCAACGTATAGAAGACCATGCAGATGATGATGCACACCCCCATGCCGATCATCCGGCTGCGCTGGATGCGCTCGTTCGACACCACAAAGGGCACGCCGATCCCCACCAGGATGATCCCCGCCAGCGGATAGGCCAGGTGCGCATAGTAGCGCACCAGCAGGCTCTGCCGTTCGGCGCCCGATCCGGCCTTTCGCAACAGGCGGTTGATGACCTTCAGAGGCTGAACGTCCGCCGGCAGAAGCTCCATCTCGATGTCGCGCGGGCGCAGCGCCGTCGGCCAGAACTGGTCCTCGAGCGCCTTGCCCTGCGACTGCACCCCGCGCAGCACCCAGCCGCCCCCCACGTACTGCGCCTCGCGCGCCATCAGGTTCACCGACTGCCCGTCTCCCAACTTGCGCGTGATCGTCATCGTCATCACCTGCTCGCGCGCCACGTTGTACTCAATGGTGAAGAGCGTCTCCTCCCGATCGAAGTACATCACCACCCGCTCGTTCCTCTCCTGCTTCCCCGTCCAGCGCTGCATCGCCGGGGCGGCCAGACGCTCGGCGGCGGGGACCAGAAACTCGCGGTTCGCCATCCCTGCGAATGCGATCACCACGGACACGGCGTACACGGGCGTCAGAATGCGCCAGAAGCTCAACCCGCTCGCCTTCATCGCCGTCAGTTCGTTGTTCGCGCTCAACTGCGCAATGCCGTATGAAGCCCCCACCAGAATCCCGATCGGCAGCACCGGCACCAGCAACGCCGGAAGCCGCAGGACGTACACCTGCCCCATCCGCCCCAGCGCCGCGAAGAACCCCGGCGCCTCCCGCAGATAGATGTCCAGATTCGAGAAGGCCTCTGCCACGACATAGAGGCCCACGATCACCCCCGTGGCCACGAAGAAGGGACCCAGGTACCCGCGAATGATGTAACGGTCGAGCTTTCCGAACACGGCGGCTCCCGACACAAGAGGGCGCGGCATCGTCCGCGCGTTGTCGGCAGTATACTCCCCTCCGCCGGGGGGCGCAATCGCCCTTCCTGTCGGCGTCACTTGACTCCTGCCGCGTCCGGTGCGATAATAAAACTATGTTCACAGGTGGCCCGACGTACGGGCTGAAAAGGGAAGACGGTGCGAATCCGTCGCGGTCCCGCCGCTGTGATCGGGGACGAACGCCGCGTGGCCACTGTTCCATCGTGTGGAACGGGAAGGCGCGGCCGGTAGGATGATCCGAGAGCCAGAAGACCTGCCTGTGCGCGCTTCAGAACGGCTTCGAGGTCAGGGCCGGTGAAGACCGCGCCGCTTTCCGCGGCGGCGGATGTCGGACGACCGGGGCGGTCGGCCTGACTCCGCGCGGCTTCCCACAGCCCTCCTCTCCGTTCGGAAGCGTCGAGCATGTTGCGGGCTTCGGAGAAAAGCCCGCCGGCAGAGAGGAGGTCGTCATGCGCGCGCGTGGGTTGGGTCGTCGCTTGAAGGCGTTGTGGGACGGGGCGGTGGCATTCGGACCGGCGGGGTTCACGCTGATCGAACTCCTCGTCGTCATCGCGATCATCGCCGTGCTCGCGGGGATGCTTCTCCCCGCGCTGGCGTCGGCTCGCGAGAAGGGACGGCAAACGAGCTGCAAGAACAACCTCCATCAACTCGGCACGGCCATGGAAATGTATCTCAGCGACTACGGCCAGTACTACATGCCCGGCAATGCCGACATGCACGTCACCCCGCCGGGAAGCGCCTGGTCGGCCGGCTACTGGCGCTGGCACGGCTGGCGCAAGACCACCGACGACGCCTTCGACCCGCGCTTCGGCTACCTGGCCTCCTACCTCGGGATCGAACCCCTGCGTTTCCCCTCCACCCAGGCCGAAATTGACGCCTACGCGCCCCCGGACGCCAACACCATCCTCAAGATGCAGGCGGTCAAAATGTGCCCCACCTTCCGCGGCCTCTACGAAAAGACCTCCGGCGCCGGCATCGAGGCCTTCGAGGCGGGCGCGGGAGGCTATGGATACAACACCACCTACTGCGGTGGAAGCGAATCCCGTTGGGACGCCTGGGGCTACGACGCAAGCTGGAATTACGTCTTCCTGACCGCCGCGCCGTACGAAACCCCCGCCCAGTCCGCCAAGTTCAAGTCCCCCCACGAAACCGTTCTCTTCAGCGACGCCGGAATGGTCAAGAAGGTCAACGGAAAGCTCTACGTCATCGAGCAGTCCAACGTCCAGCCGCCGCGCTTCATCAGCGCCAGCCCCGACGGCATGGGCAAGGAAGAAACGAGCTGGGGCTTCGCCTCGCCCACCATTCACTTCCGCCATGACGGCGCGGCCAACGTCCTCTGGCTCGATCAGAGCGTCTCCTCGCGCCGCATGGACTGGACCACCGATACCTACGATTACTGGACCGGACAGCCGGACATCACTGCCGGCGAGCGCGCCGCACTGGGCGTGGGTTGGTTCGGACCGGACAACAACTCGTTGTTCGATTACCGATAGACTGCGCCGCCTTTCGGCCAACCCATCTCCTGAAGGAACCGTGCCATGAAACCCATCCCGGCGTTGCTCGCCGTCGGCGTCGCCGTCGCGCTCCTGCCCGGCTGCTCCAAGAAGGAGCCGCCCCCCAGACTCGTTCAAGCCCCGCCCCCGTCGCTCAAGGCGGTCGCCCAGGTCGTCTGTCCCGGTTGCGGAGCCAGGCTTCGCCCGGAGGAACTCGTTCGAGCGGCCCCCGGCAGCCCGGTGGCGGCCTGCCCCAAGTGCAAGGCGCGCATTCCTCCGCCGGGGGCGGCCGCCCCGCCGAAGTAGGGGGGAAGACCGGAGGTCGTCATGTCCGACAGCACGTTGCTCCTTCTGCGCCACGGTTGCGTCGGCTGGAAATGGGAGGGACGCTACGTCGGCAGCACCGACCTCGCCCTTTCGGAGGAAGGCGTCGCGCAACTCGCCGCCGTGGCGCCCCGCCTGCGCCGCTGGGCGCCCATCGCGCGCTGCTATTGCAGCCCCAGACTCCGCGCGCGCCAGTCCGCTGCCGCGATCTCCTCCGTGCTCGATGCGCCGCCCGTCATCGCCGACGACGTGCGCGAGGTGGACTTCGGCCTCTGGGAGGGGAAGAGCTTCATGGAGATCTCCCAGAGCGACCCCGCCCGCGTCGAGGACTGGGCGCGCCTGGCCCCCGATTTCGCCTTTCCCGGCGGCGAGGCCTTGGCGGACTTCCAGCGCCGCGTCGAACGATTCACCGCTCGCGTCGCCTCCGAGCGCGGGACCACCCTCGTCGTCACCCACGGCGGCGTCGTGCGCGCCATGCTCTGCCGCCTCCTCGGCCTCGAACCGCGCCACGCCCTTGCCTTCGCCGTCGCGCCGGGGACCTTGTGCGCCGTCAAGACCGCCGACGGCCTGGGTGTCCTCGCAGAACTGGTCCCCGTGAATCCCTGATGGCCCCGCTCCCCAACGCAAGGAGAAAGCATGGCACGGACGATCCTGGTCACCGGCGGCAGCCGCAGCGGCAAGAGCGGCTACGCGCAAAACCGCGCCGAGGGACTGCCCGGCCCCCGTCTCTTCGTGGCCACCTGCCCCGATCTCGACGCGGAAATGGTCGAGCGAATCCGCCGACACCGCGAGGAGCGCGCCGGGCGCGGCTGGACGACCGTGGAAGAGACCGTCAATCTCCAAGAGGTCCTCGACCGCGAGCGCAAGGCCAACGCCGTCCTGGTGGACTGCGTTACCCTGTGGGTGAACAACCTCATGTACCATGCCGAAGGGGAGAAGCGGCGCTTTGACGAGTCCGCGATGGCCCGCTGCGCCACACGCCTCGCCGAAGCCTGTGCCCGGCATCCGGGCACCGTGCTCCTCGTGACAAACGAAGTCGGCTGGGGCATCATCCCCGAGAACGCCCTCGCCCGCCGCTTCCGCGACCTGGCCGGGCGCTGCAATCAGGTCCTGGCCGACGCCGCCGATGAGGTCGTCCTCGTCCTCTGCGGCATTCCCACAACACTCAAGAAGCGAGAAACACCGTGAAGGAACGCCTTGAACGCACCCTGGCCGACATCGCCCCGCAGGACCCTGCCTGGCGCGCCCGCGCCCGCGCCCGCCTCGATCAACTCACCATGCCCCACTGGGCGCTCGGACGCCTCATGGACCTCGCCGAGGACCTCGCCGGCATGACGCGCTCCCTCAACCCGCCCGTCGCGCGGCGCGCCGTCGTCACCTTCGCCGCCGACCACGGCGTCGTCGCCGAAGGCGTCAGCAGGTTTCCCCAGGCCGTTACCCCTCAGATGGTCCGCAATTTCGTCGCCGGCGGCGCCGGCATCAACGCGCTCGCCGCCGTGGCGCGCGCACGCGTCGTCGTTGTGGACATGGGCGTGGCCGAGGACCTCGCCGACCTCGTTCGCGCCGGAAGCGTCGTGGGCAGGCGCATCGGCCCCGGCACGCGCAACATGGCCGTCGGGCCCGCCATGTCCCGCGACGAAGCCCTGCGCGCCCTCCTCGCCGGTATCGAACTCGCCCGCGAACTCGCCCCCGGAACCGACCTCTTCGGCACCGGCGACATGGGCATCGGCAACACCACCCCCAGCGCCGCCATCGCCGCCGTGATGACCGGCCAATCGCTCGAAAACGTCACCGGACGCGGCACCGGCATTGACGACGCGCAGCTCTCCCGCAAGCGCGCCGTCATCGCGCGCGCCCTGCGCGTCAACCAGCCCCGCGCCGAAGACGGGCTCGACGTCCTGAGCAAGGTCGGCGGATTCGAGATCGGCGGCATCGCCGGACTCATCCTCGGCGCCGCCGCTGCGCGCAAGCCCGTCCTGGTGGACGGCTTCATCTCCACCGCCGGCGCCCTCATCGCCGCCGCCTTGTGTCCGTCCGCGCGGGAGTATATGATTGCGTCGCACCGGAGCAAGGAACCCGGCCACGCCGCCATGCTCGACCGGCTGGGCAGGAAACCCCTGCTCGACCTCGACCTTCGTCTGGGCGAGGGCACCGGCGCCGCGCTGGCCATGCCCCTGCTCGAAGCCGCCGCCGCCGTCCTGACGCGCGTCGCCACGTTCGACGAAGCCGCCGTCTCCAAGGCCAACGCATGAAAGAGTTCATCGCCGCCCTGCGCTTCCTCACCATCCTCCCTCTGCCCGGCGCGTGGGGCACGTCCGAGGAGGACCTCGCCGGCAGCAGCGCCTTCTTTCCCGTCGTTGGACTCCTGCTCGGCCTCGTCGCCGGCGCGGCCGCCTTCGGACTCAGCCATCTCCTGCCTCCTTGGCCCGCCACCGCCGCCGTGGTGATCCTCCTCGCCCTTTTCTCCGGCGGACTCCACGTGGACGGCCTTTCCGATACCGCCGACGGCTTCATGAGTTCACGCCCCAGGGAGCGCATTCTCGAGATCATGAAGGACAGCCGCATCGGCGCCATGGGCGCCCTCGCCATCGGCAGCGTCCTCATGCTCAAGACGGCCTCCCTCGCCTCACTCTCCCTGGCCGGCTTCTGGAAGGCCGCCGTCCTGATGCCCCTCGCCGGGCGCTGCGCCATTGTCATCCAGATGGCCGCTCTGCCCTACGCCCGCCCCGAGGGCGGCCTGGCCGCCGTCTTCTATCGCGGACGCGCCTGGACCCCGCTCGTCGTGGCCACCCTCCTGATGGTCGCCGTCGGCTGGGTCCTCGGCGGGCGCGCCGGCGTCGTGGCGATGGGCGTCGTCGTCGCCGGCACGATTCTCTTCAACGCCCTGTGCCGAAGGAGGATCGGCGGCGCCACGGGCGATACCCTCGGCGCCTCTTGCGAGATCGGCGAAACACTGACCGCTGTGACGCTCTGCGCCTGGGCAATGCGCGCCTGAGGAGGAAGCTGATACGATGAAGACGTCCGCACGAATGCTCTGGGCGCTCTTCGCCCTTTCCACGCTCCTCGCCGCCTGCGAGCGCGAAGCGCCCCGACCCAAGACGGCGCTGCCCCTCCCGCCCGAGCAGCGCCGCATCGTCTCCCTCGGTCCCTTTGTGACCGAGCTCGTCTTCGCCCTCGGGGCCGAGAAGCAACTCGTCGGCGTGACCGACTGCTGCGACTATCCCCCCGAAGCAAAGAAGATCGCCTGCATCGGGACCTTCAACGCCCCCAGTATCGAGAAGATTCTCTCCCTCAAGCCTACCGTCGTCATCGGCAGCAGCATGGAAACCCCGGAGTTCGTCGCGGCCATGAAGGCCGCCGGCGTCCCCTTCGTCCGGACCTATCAGAACAGCTTCACCGAGATCTTCGAGAGCGTCCGCACCGTGGGCGAAGCCGCCGGACGCGTCGGCGAGGCCGATGCCCTCGCCGCCCGCTTGCAGTCCGAAGTCGCCGTGATCGCCGGCTCCTATCGCCGCAATCCCGGCGAAACAGGCCCGCGCGTCTTCATCGAGGTCTGGCATGATCCCCTCACCACCGCGGGCGGGACCTCCTTTCTCCATGACGTTGTCGCCAAGGCCGGAGGCTTCAACGTCGCCGGCGAGATCGCCCAGATGTATCCCATCGTCAACCCCGAGAAGGTTGTCGAGTGGAACCCTGAAGTCGTCGTCCTCTGTTACATGACGCCCGCGGGCCAGGCAGCGATGCAGTTGGCCAATCGCATCGGATGGAGCAAGGTCGCCGCCGTGCGACAGGGGCGCATCATCACCGACATTCCCCCCGACCTCCTCCTTCGGCCCGGCCCGCGGCTCCTGCTCGGGCTGCGTCTGCTCGCCGACCGTCTGAACACGCGCCCCGCCCCCGCCCTCCTCCCGAGAACGACGGGGGAGACCGGCGTCCCCCTCCCGCCGGCTGAGGATGGTCCCACGTGATCCCCCGCCGTCCGGCGCCACCCCGCCGTCCCGCCGATGTGCGCGCACGCTGCGTGCCGGGAGCGCGCCCGTGCGCGTGAGACCCTTCGCCCTTTACCCCCTGCTGATCGGCGTGGTCCTGCTGGCCTTCCTCGCGGCCCTATTCCTCGGCGCGGCGCGCGTCCCCATCGCCGAAATGCCCGAGTCCGGCATCATTCGCCTGCGCGTCGCGCGCATCCTCCTCGGTCTCGTCGCCGGCGCCGGGCTCTCCGTTGCCGGCGTCCTCTTCCAAGCCCTCCTGCGAAACCCGCTGGCCGATCCCTACGTCCTCGGCGTTTCTTCCGGGGCCGGACTGGGCGCCGTGACGGCCATCCTGGCCGGACTCGGCGTGTGGGGCGCCTGGACCCTCCCCGCGGCGGCCTTCCTGGGCGCCGCCGCCTCGATGGCCCTCGTTTACGGCCTCGCGCGCACGCCCGGCGGAGGCGCACCCACCCATACCCTTCTCCTCGCCGGCGTCGTCGTCAGCGCCGTTCTCGGAAGCCTCCTCATGTTCCTCGTCTCCCTCTCCACGGCCGAGGAGGTCCACAACGTCCTCTGGTGGTTGCTGGGAAACCTTCAAATCTTCGACGTCCCCCTTCTCGTACTGGTCGCCGTCGTCGTCGTCGCCGGCATACTCCTGGCCGCCCTCCGCGCGCGCGACCTCAACGTGATGACCTTGGGCGAAGAACCCGCCGCGCACGTCGGCCTCAATGTCGAGCGCGCCAAGTTCTTCTTCTTCGTCCTGGCCTCCCTCATCACCGGCGCCGTCGTCTCCGCCTGCGGCCTCATCGGCTTCGTCGGACTCATCGTCCCGCACGCCATGCGCCTGATCGTCGGGCCCGACCATCGCCGCCTTCTGCCCGCCTCCGCCCTCGCCGGCGCCGCCTTCATGGTCCTCGCCGACGCCTTCGGACGCTCCGTCATCGCCCCGCGCGACATCCCCGTCGGCGTCATCACCGCCTTCCTCGGCGGCCCCTTCTTCCTCTACCTCCTCAAGCGCCGGAGGACGACCCATGGATGACCTTCTCCGCGTCGAAGGCGTCCGCGCCGCCTACGGCGAACGCGCCGTCCTGCACGGCGCCGACCTCCGCGTCCGGCGCGGCGAGTTCGTGGGGCTCATCGGCCCCAACGGCTGCGGCAAGACCACCCTCTTCCGCGTCGTCACCGGCGTCAAGCGCCCGCTGGCCGGACGCGTCACGCTCAAGGACCGGCCCCTGGGCGAGATCCCCTGGCGCGAGCGCGCCTGTATCATGGCCTGCCTTGCGCAGGACATCGTCCTCGACCTTCCCTTCACCGTGCGCGAGGTGGCGCAGATGGGCCGAACGGCGCGACTGGGCCTGCTGGCGGGGGAGACGACCGCCGACCGCCAGGCCGCCGAGCAAGCCCTCGCCCTCGCCGACGTGGCCGGCCTCGCCGATCGCCCCATCACTCAGATCAGCGGCGGCGAACGACGCCGCGCCTTCCTGGCCATGTGCCTCGCCCAGCAGCCCGAACTCCTCCTGCTCGATGAACCGACCAGCCATCTCGACCTCGGACACCAGCTGGCGGCCCTCGACCTCATCCGCTCCCTGAATGAACGCGAAGGGTTGACCGTCCTCGCCGTCCTGCACGACCTCAACCTCGCCTCGGAATACTGCGACCGCCTCTACCTGATGCAGGAGGGCCGGATCGTCGCCGAGGGCGCGCCCGAGTCCGTCGTGACGTCCGACGCCATCCGCCGAACCTACAGCGCCTCCGTCCTCACGCAGCCCAACCCCATCTCCGGACGTCCCCACGTCATCATCGGGCGTCGAAAGCCCGGCGACTGATCCGGCGCCCCCTTCGCGCGGTCAGGGCGGCGTGCCGTTCACGTCGCGCGGCGGAAGCGCCCGGCTCACGGCGTAACCCTCCGCCAGCGCCGAAAGGGCCAGCAACGGCAACACCACCGCCAGGTATGCCTCGATCCGCGCCCCAAGCCCCGCCGTCCCCGACGTCTCCAGCGTCGCCCCCATCGCCAGACTGTACCAGAAGCAGGGGAGTTCCAGGAGGAACGTTGCCCCCACGCAGAACTGCGCCAGGGGCGACGGCGGCGCGGGCGGCGTCGGAACGATCTCCCGTGCCAGGATGCCCCCCGCCACCACGTTCAACCCCGTCAGGATGGCCACGGCGTGCACTCCCCAGGGAATCAGCCCGCTCAGCATGTAAAGAAAGACCGCTGCGCCGTTGAAGAGGAAGATCGCCAGCGCCAGCAGCGGCCACGCCAGGCGAGAATTGAAGAGCCGCCCCAGCGCTCGCGCAAAGACCCGCGGCATGGCCAGCAGCGCCTCGATCCGCCAGCGCAGCGCCGCCCCGGCAGCCGCGCCGCCCAGCGCGAAAAGCCCCGCCATCAGCACCGCCTGCGGGGTGTGGCTCAGGATGAACGCTATCGTGGACATGACACGGGCTGCGCTTTGCGTGGGATGGACGATGGACGACAGACGATGGACGACAGACGACGGCAGGCGAGAACTCCTGCGCTGCAACCACGGACGCGGCGAAGCGCGTCCCTTCCGCACAACCATCCGCCTGCCACCGGGCATCGTAGTGCCCGGAAGGGGGGTGGCGCAAGTCCGCTGCGGCGTCCGGTTGACCGCCCCTTTCCGACGCGGTATTCTGTCGGCGCGCCCGCGTGCGGCACGCGCGCTGTTCTCAGGAGCCACAGCCATCGCCCACCACCTGCGCCGGTTCTTCATCGAAGCCCTGGCCGAGGCCGGGCAGCGTCTCATCCTGCGCGACGAGGAGGCCCACCACCTCCTCAACGTCATTCACGTCCGCCTCGGGGAGGAGGTCGAACTCCTCGACGGCTCCGGTCGCCTGGCCCGCGCGCGCCTCGTGGAATCCCGCCGCCGCGAAGCCACACTCCATGTGCTGTCCCTTGAACAACGCGACACCGAACCTCGCCGCCGTATGACCCTGCTCTGTGCCCTGCCCAGAGCCTCGCGCATGGATACCCTCGTCGAGAAGTGCTGCGAACTGGGGCTCAAGCGCCTCTCCCCGATGGTCACCGCCCGCAGTGTCGTTGACCCGCTCGGACGGCAGGAGAATCACCTCGCCCGCTGGCGGCGCATTGTCATCGAGGCCGCCAAACAGTCCGGACGCACACGCCTTATGGAGGTCACCCCCGCGTTGCCCTATGACGCCGCCCTTCGCGCGCCCGAAACCGATGCCCTGCGCCTGGTCGCGGCGCCCGGGGCCGATTCCCTCACGCTGAGCGAGTGCGCCGCCCGCCTCGCTCCGGACCAGCCCGTCGTCGCCGTCGTCGGGCCGGAAGGGGGGTTCACCCCCGAGGAAATGGACCTCGCCCGACGTTCCGGCTGCCACCCCGTTTCCCTCGGCAAGAGAATCCTTCGCGTCGAGACCGCCGCCATCGCCCTTTGCTCCTGGTTCCTTCTCGGCGAATGACCCCTCGCGCCGCACGCCGTCTCCCTTCGTCAGGAGTCGTCCCCATGCCGATTCCGCTGGGCGGCCGCAAGCAGGTCTTCGTTGACTGGACCTTGATTGACGCCGGATACGGCCTGTCCTTCAAGGACGGCAAGGCCGCTCCGCGGCGCATGCCCAGGGGCGTCCGCCTGGCCGTTCACCCGCCCGTGCTGATGCCCGCGCCCTCCTTCTATGCCGACCGACCCTGGGAGGACCGCTTCATCAATGCCTGCTACACCACCCTCGTGCAGGAGCAGGGGCGGTTGCGCATGTACTACGAGACCCACTCCTGCCACGACCGGCGCAGCGACCTCTCCGCCCGCGTCTGCCTCGCCGAGTCGGACGATGGCCGCCTCTGGCGGCGCGATCCCCTCGGCCTGATCGAGTGGCAGGGCTCGCGCCAGAACAACATCGTCTATTCCAAGGAAATCCCCGGCGTCGTCGCCGCGCACGGCGCGGCCGTCTTCAAGGACCCCTCCGCGCCCCCCGAGGAGCGCTACAAGATCGTCCATTGCGGCCCCATCCGCGTCGGCGAACAGACCCTTCCCGGCCTGTGGGCATCCGTCTCCCCCGACGGCCTTCGCTGGCGTCCCCTTGAAAAGCCGCTCATGCAGCACACCTCCGATACGCAGAACATCATCGCCTGGGACGCCGAGGCACGCCTCTACCGCGCCTTCGTCCGGGGCATCTTCCCCACTCACGGACGTCTGGGCAAGGGCTTCCACGGCCGTCGCGCCGTGGACGGCGCAGTGACCAAAGACTTCCGCGTCTGGCCCAGTCCCGAACCGGTCCTTTCCCCCGGTCCCGACGATCCCCCCGATTGGGATATCTACGCCAACGCCTACGTCCAGTGGCCCGGCGCTGCCGACGCGCACCTCATGTTCCCCTCCTTCTACTGCCGCGCAAGCGACGTCGTCGAAGTCCACCTCGCCGTCAGTCGCGACGCCTGGCACTGGTCGCGCCCCGCGAAGACCCCCATCCTCCCCGCCGGAGAACCCGGCGCGCCCTGGGAAGGGGGGATGTACGCGGGGCACGGTATTGCCGCCCTCACCGAGCGCGGCCTTGCCCCCAATCACGATGCCGCCACGCTGTGGGCCATCCCCATCGGCGTTGTGTACTACACCCACAACTACGTCCCCCCCGACGACGACCATCTTCACCGCCGCCAGGGCCCCTGGCTGGCGACCATCCGCCCCGACGGCTTCATGTCCCTCTGTGCCGACGCGGCAGGGGAGTGCTGGACCTATCCCGTTACCTGGACCGGCAACCGCCTGCGAGTGAACTCCTGGGCGCGCCTTGGAGGCGGCATCCGGATCGGCCTTGAATCGAGTGACGGCCCCGTCGAAGGCTTCTCCGTGGACGACTGCGATCCCCTCGAGGGCGACTGCCTCTGGCGCGAGGTCGCCTGGCGCGGGAAGCGCGACGTCGGCGCTCTTGCGGAGCGCGGCCTCCTGCTGCACATCCGCCTGCTGCGCGCCCGCCTCCACGCCTTCACCTTCGCCGCTGCATCCGCGCCCTGAGCCGGCGGATCAGACCGCCTCGCGCCACCCAGCGCCGCCGAAGCCTCAGCGGGCGGCGACTGCCCGGTTCCAGCAGGATCAGCGTCACCTCCGGCGGCGAGAAGAGCCGCATCGGCGCGCCCCACGTTCCCGAACCCCGGCTGACGTAACTCGCCGTCTCCTCGTCAATGTGCCGCAAGCCCGTACGCAGCGGATAGGCCACGTTCACCAGCTTGTCGGTCGAGATCTGTCCCCCGTGCGTGTGACCCGACAACTGGAGGTCGAAGCGCCCCACCGCCGACTCGTTGATCGTCGGGCGATGTTTCAGCAGGATCGTCACCTGCCGGCGCGAGCGCGGCGGCAGCGCCGCGCTCTCGTCGCTCCTCGAAGCCCCATCGAAGCGATGTCCCGTGGGGTCGTCCACTCCCACCAGCCGCAGCCCCTCGGGCAGCCGCACACACTCGCCGCGGATCACCCGGAAACCGGACGCCTCCAGAAACCTCAGGCTGTCCACAATCCCCGCGTAGAACTCATGGTTCCCCAGGACGGCGAACTTGCCCAGCCGGGGACGGATGCGCGCCATCTCCGCCGCCAGCGGCTCCAGATGCTCCAGCGCCCCGTCCACCAGATCCCCGGTACTGACGATCAGGTCCGCGTGCGAAGATTCCATCAGCCGCAGCACGCGCCGCAGCGCCCGCCGTCGCGTCAGCAGCCCCAGATGCAGGTCCGAAATCTGCAGGATGCGCACCGTGCGCCGCACGCGCACCGAGTGAAAGGTCACGCGCTTCAGCTTCACCCGTCCGGCTTCGTAAACGCTCCACAGCGCGGCCACGCAGACCAGCAGCGCAATCACCCCCAGCGTACGCCCGGGGGGCAGCGCCCACCGCAATCCGCCCTCGCCGCCCCACCGCCCCAGCGCCAGGTTCCAGCCCTCCATCCCCAGCGCCAGCGCGCAGAACCACGTCAGCATGACCATGTACGGCGCATTCACCGCCGCCACCCCGCGCGCCTCGTGATAGTGCCCCGCGTCCTCCAGCCGCCGCGCCACGAAGGGCAGCGCCAGCATGATTGCGCACGGACCCATCACCCCCCACGCCAGCTCCTCCACGCCGGGGTAGGCCAGCCGCAGCGCATGCACCAAGTAGAGGTGCAGCACAATGCACAGCCCGATGTATCGAAGCCAGACCGTATGCATGGTCAACCGTTCTCAACGCCGGCGATCGCCGGACTGTCCTGTGCCGCCGTGCATCCAGTGTATCCAATTCCGCACACAGCGCAAAACCGCAGGCAAGACATGCGCCCTCCGCTGCGGTTGTGCTTCCTCCGCCTCTCCCCTATAATCCATCTCGGTTTCCGTCTTCGGCCCGGCCCCTCTTCTGCGGGTCCGGCCCTTGGAGATATTCACGCATGGCCAAGTCGAAGCGCGATCTCAACATCGGCGTCATCGGCGCGGGCGGACGAGGCGGACTGGCCCTTCACGCCCACAAGCCCGAGTCCGGCGTCCGCGTTGTCGCCGGCGCCGACGTCAACCCCAAGGCCTTCGCGCGCTTCCGCGAACGCTTCGGCCCCGACGTCTTCGTCACCAGCGACTACCGCGAGTTGCTCAAGCGCGACGATATCGCCGCCGTCTTCGTCACCTCCCCCGACTTCCTCCACGAGGAGCATGCCCTTGCCGCGCTCGAGGCCGGCAAGCACGTGTACCTCGAAAAACCCATGGCGATCACCGTCGAGGGCTGCGACCGCATCCTCGAAACGGCCTGCCGGCTGAAACGCCGCCTCATGCTCGGCCACAACATGCGCTACATGAACCTCATCCAGAAGATGCGCGAACTCATCCGCAAGGGCGCCATCGGCGAGGTGCGCGCCGGTTGGTGCCGACACTTCGTCGCCTACGGCGGCGATGCCTACTTCAAGGACTGGCACGCCGAACGCGCCAAGTCCACCGGCCTCCTGCTCCAGAAAGCCGCGCACGACATCGATATCCTGCACTGGCTGATGGGCGGCTACACGACCCGTGTGACAGCCATGGGAAACCTCTCCGTTTACAACCGAATCACCGACCGCCATCCCCCCGAGGAACGCGGCGACGCCGGCTGGAGCCTCGACAACTGGCCGCCCCTCTCCCAGAAGGGCCTCAACCCCGTCATTGACGTCGAGGACCTCAGCATGATGCTCATGGAACTCGACAACGGCGTCCTCTGCTCCTACCAGCAGTGCCACTACACGCCCGACGGCTGGCGCAACTACACCATCATCGGAACCGAGGGACGCATCGAGAACTTCGGCGACCACCCCGGCCACTGCGTCGTGCGCCTCTGGAACAAGCGCGTGGCGTACAACCCCTACGGCCACGAGCAGTACTTCATCCCCGAGGTCCGTGGCGGACACGGCGGCGCCGACCCGGGCATCGTCCAGGCCTTCGTGGATTATGTTCGCTTCGGGCGCAAGATATACACCTCGCCGATCGCGGCGCGAAACAGCGTCGCTGCCGGGTGCATGGCCGCCTGGTCCCTGCGCCACGGCGGAAAGCCTGCCGATATCCCCCCGCTCCCGAAGAAGCTGATCGAGTACTTCAGCAAGGACGTTGAAGAATAGAAAGTCCCGCGCCCCGCGCCCGCGCGGGCTGTCCTGACCTGGAGATGGAGTCTGCATGATGGCCGAAAACCTGCCCGGCGCCCTGATGACGTCCGAAATCCGGGAACAGCCGGAGGTCGTCGAACGTTTCCTGAAGACCGAATCCGACCGCGCCCGGACCCTCGCCGACCGATGGCGTCGCAAGCCCCCGCGCTTCATCTTCATCGCCGCCCGCGGCACCTCCGACCACGCCGCCCTCTACGGCAAGTACCTCTTCGAGGTGCGTAACGGCATCCCGGTCGGAATGGCCGCCCCGTCCATCGCCACCGTTTACCGCGCCGACGTCCACGTCGAAGGCGCGCTCTTCATCGGCATCTCGCAGTCCGGTCAGGCCGCCGATGTCATTGCCGTCCTCGAACAGGCCCGGCGCGGCGGCGCGGATACCCTGGCGATCACCAACGCCGCCGATTCCCCCCTGGCCGCCGCCGCCCAGGAAACCATCCTTCTCCATGCCGGGCCCGAACGCTCCGTGGCCGCCACGAAGACCTTCACCACCTCCCTCGCCGCCCTCGGAGTCCTTTCCGCTGCGCTGGACGGACGCGAGGAGTTGATCGAATCCCTCCGTCGCGTCCCCGACGTCCTGCGCGGCGTTCTGCGCGACGAACCCCGCCTGCGCGGCAAGTGCGAGCGCTTTCGATATCTCGAAGAGTGCGTCGTCCTTGGGCGCGGCTTCAACCTCGGAACCGCACTCGAACTGGCCCTCAAGTTCCGCGAAACCTGCAACGTTCGCGCCCAGTCCTTCGCCTCCCCCGATTTCATGCACGGCCCCATCGCCATCATCGAGAAGGGCTATCCCGTCATCGCCATTGCCAACCGCGGGGCGGCCCTTGCGTCCGTCCTCGACGTCGTGGCCAACGCGCGCACGCGCGGCGCCGAGACCGTCGTCATCGGCAATGCCCCCGAAGCCCTCCAGAGCGCCGACATCGCCTTTCCCATCGCCCTCGACGAAGAACTGCCCGAGGAGGTCTCCCCCTTTCCCGCCGTCGTCGTGGGCCAGATTCTCGCCTGTGCCTTGTCCGTGATGAAGGGGCTCGACCCCGACCGCCCCCGCGGCCTCAACAAGGTGACGGTGACGCGGTAGGGGGGCTGCCTATATTGTAGGCACCCCTCGGCGCCCCTTCCGGAAGTGTCATTTGCATTTCCGCCGTCGAGGGGATAGTTTCTCCGCATCGTGAGGTGTTCAGCGTCCCTTCATCCAGGAGTGATTCATCATGGCGGCGAAGATGACCGTTCCCTTCTACGGACATGTACGGCAGTACCAGGACCTCAAGTCGGAGTTGGACAAGGCCTGGGTGGACGTGATGACCTCCGGCCAATACGTCATGGGTCCGGCTCTGGCGCGCTTTGAGAAGGAACTCGCCGCTTACTTCGGCACGAAACACGCCATCGGCGTCGGGAACGGCACCGATGCGCTCTGGCTCTCCCTCATGGCCCTCGGCATCGGGCCCGGCGACGAAGTCATTACCACGACCAACACCTTCTTCGCCACCGCAGAGGCTATCTGGATCGCCGGCGCCAGGGCCGTCTTCGTGGACAGCGAACCGGCCACCAACAACATTGACGTGTCGAAGATCGAAAAGGCCGTCACCCCGAAGACCCGAGCCATCATCCCCGTCCACCTCTACGGCCAATGCGCCGAGATGGACAAGATCGCCGCGATCGCGAAGCGGCACAAACTCGCCGTCATCGAGGACTGCGCCCAGGCCATTGACGCCGCCGGCGCCGGCTTCCGAATCGGTCATCTCTCCGACGCCGTCGGCACCAGCTTCATCATCCAGAAGAACCTCGGCACCTTCGGCGACGGCGGCGCCGTGATGACCAACCGCGACGACGTGGCCGAGGGCATTCGCCGCCTCCGCAACCACGGCTCCCTCAAGCGCTCCGTTCACAGCTACGGCTTCAACAGCCGCCTCGACGACATCCACGCTGCCGTCCTCAGCGTCAAGCTCAAGCGCATCACCGCCTGGTCCGACCGCCGCCGCGAGATTGCCGCGCAATACACCCGCGCACTCGACGGCGTCCGCAACGTCCTCAAACTCCCGCAGGAACTCCCCGGCTACCGCCACGTCTATCACCTCTACGTCGTCGAAACCCTTCGCGGCGGACGCGACGCCTTCCTCAAGTTCCTCAACGACGAGGGGGTGGACGCCAAGTGCCATTACCCCATCGCCATCCATCAGCAGGAAGGCTACCCCTGGGGCAGAGAGGCCCGGATCGTCGGCGCCGTCAAGAACAGCGAGTGGAACGCCGCCAACTGCATCTCCCTCCCCATGTTCCCCGAGCTCACCCAGTCCGAGATTGACTACACGATCGAGAAGACCCTCGAAGCGTGCCGGAGGATCGGATGAGCGCCCCCATCTACACCGTCGTCATCGCCGGTATGGGCAAACGCGGCATGCACCACGCCGCCGCCTTTCACGCCGACCCGCGTTTCAGGGTCGTCGGCCTGTGCGACATCGTGGCCGACAAGCTTCCCGCCGCCGCCGCGAAGCTCGGCAACCCCCGCACCGGCACGGATGCCGCAAAGATGCTGGCCGATCTCAGGCCGGACGTCTTCTGCTTCTGCACCATGCCCACCCTGCGCTACGACTTCATCAAGCTCGGTGTCGAAGCCGGTGTCCGGCTCATCGCCTACGAAAAGCCGATGGCCCTCTCCTCCGACGAAGCCCGCCGCATTATGGCCCTCGTCCGCCAGGCCCGCGTCAAGACCGTCGTCAGCCACCAGCACCGCTACGGCGCTCACTACGCCACCGTCAAGCAGCTCATTGACAGCGGCGCCATCGGACGCGTGCATACCGTTTACGGCCACGCCACCGGCTGGATGATGCACATGATGACCCACATGATTGACTACGCCCGCTGGTACGCGGGAAACGCCGAGGCGCAGTGGGTCTTCGGCCAGGCCGCCGGGCGGCGCAAACTCGCCGACCTCCACCCCTCCCCCGACTACGTCGCCGGCCTTATCCAGTTCGCCAACGGCGTCCAGGGCATCGTGCAGACCGGCGCGTGCAGCCCCGACGTCCCCGAGGTCGAAGCCTGGTGGCGCAAGTGCCGCGTCGGCGCCCAGGGGACCGAAGGCTTCGCCGAAGTCCTCACCGGCGGCGGCTGGCGCGCCGTTACCAGGAACGGCCTCCTCGGCGGCAGCGGCAACATGAACTACGACCTCGACATGCCCCCCTATATCGCCGACATGGCCGCCTGGCTCGACGACGACAGAAAGGTCCACTGCTGCAGCGGCGAAGAGGCGTACAAGGGCTTCGAAATCCTCTGCGCCATCATGCGCTCCGCCGCCGACCGCGGCCAGGTCCGCCTCCCCCTGGACGACGGACGCAACGAACTCGCCGAGCTCGACCGTTGCCTGGCCGCTGCGCCTCTGGCGATGACCCCGCTCCCGGATAACGCCAAGGAGTACGGACCGGCGAAGTAGACCGTGTTGGCGCAGGAGGACTTCCGGACGGACGCTCTTCCGCGAACGGGTGTCGCTTCGCCAGGAAATGCCGGCTACGCCCCTCAGGCAACGACCCTCGTGCGGATGTAGTCCCGGATGAGCCGCGCCAGGCGAATCGCCTCCATGGCATCCTGCGCTGTCGGTTCAGCGCCGTCCTCCTCGGGATAGCGGACGTCGGAGGCGTAGTCTTGCAGGGTCGCTGCCGCCTCAAGCAGATCGCCGAAGGAAGGGTCCGTCTTCGCGCAGAGACTCGCCAGATACGCGAGCTCGTGGACGTAACGAAAGCGCGTCCCGTGCACGATGAGATAGCCCTTCAGATACTTCTCGGCGCACTGCTGTGCGTGGTAGCAGGCAATGTCGGGCATCGGCGGGGTCGTGGCCAGCGCCAAGTCCGCCGCACGCAAGCCCCGATCCGCTTTCGAGAACCACAGCCCTTCCGGGCTAGCCGCGCTCATAAAGCACCACCCCTTCCCGCAGCGCTTCGGCCACCAGCGTGCCAGCCGTGTTGCCGTATCGCTCGACGCTCTCCCGCGAGCGCACAACGACGTCAATGGGGAGCGTGAACTGCTCGGCAAGGAATCGGACAATGGGCGCGCTTCGCCGGCCCCGCGGCGGCGGCGAGTCCAGCACAACGAGAAGGTCCAAGTCGCTGTTCTCGTCCGCCTCGCCCCTGGCATAGCTGCCGAAAAGAACAATGCGAACGGGGCGGAAACGCTCCACAATGCGCGTTGTTATGCGCTGGATTGTCGCCTCGGTCATCATGCGAAGTCCTCCCGATGCCCGGGGTAATCTAGCACGTTACGGCGCGACCGCGCAAGAGGGGGTGCCTGTCGGCGTGGAACGGTCTTGCCCGATTCGGCGCGGGCCAAGGCGTTGCCGCGTCTCCCGAGCCCGCGACTGTGGGGTGGCGCGACCGCGCGCCCTCACAGGCTGAAGCGTTTCGGTCACCTACGACATCCCCTGCCGGCCTTCAAGCGGGATGCAAGCGGCAAGAACTTGTTCTGGACATCGCGTTGTGATAGACTCTCCTCACATGGTTGCGCTGTGTTCCGTGGTTCCACGTCCTTTTCAGCCATGGCAGGGTACCCATGCCCGCCGCAATGACCTCCCGCGAGCGCGTCCGTCGCGCTATCGCCCGGCGCGAACCGGACCGGGTGCCCGTCCATGATTCCCCCTGGGGCGCCACCGTGGCCCGCTGGCGCACCGAAGGGCTTCCCGCCGATCAGTCGCCCGCCGATTTCTTCGGCTACGAGGTCCGCGGACTCGGCGGAAACCTCACTCCGCGCCTGCCGACGCGCATCCTGAGTGAGGACGACGAGTACATCACCGAGACCACCCCCTGGGGCGGCGTCCACCGCAACCACAAGGACCGCTCCACCACCCCGGAGATCATTGACACCCCTGTCAAGTCCCGCGACGACTGGGCGCGCCTCAAGCCCCTCCTCGAACCCGACTTCACCCGCTTCAACTGGGACAGTTCCCTCGCCAAGTACCGCAAGTGGCGCGACGAAGGCCGCTACGTCGTCTTTTCCGCCGGCAGCGGCTACGACCTCATGCAGTCCATCATTCGCAGCGAGCAACTCCTCGAGTTCATGGCCACCGACCCGGAATGGATCGCCGAGATCGCCATGACCATCGCCCGCCTCATCACCGCGGGCTTCGAGATGATGTGGAGCAAGGGCTTCGAGTTCGACGCCCTCTGGGTGTACAACGACATGGGCTACCGCAACGCCTCTCTCTTCTCGCCCCGCACATACCGCGACATCATCCAGCCCGGCGACCGCCTGATGTGGGACGCCGCCCACCGGCGCGGCGCCCAGACGATCCTTCACTCCTGCGGCCGCGTCAGCGGCCTCATCCCCGACCTTCTCGATTCCGGGATCGACTGCCTCCAACCCCTTGAAGTGAAGGCCGGCATGGACCCGGTCGCCATCAAGCGCCGGTTCGGCGACCGCCTCGCCGTCTTCGGCGGCATAGACACTCGCGCCATCGAGGATCCCGACCCCGCCGTCACCGAAGCCGAAATCCGGTCGAAACTCACCGCCCTTAAGCCCGGAGGGGGATATCTCTTCCACAGCGACCACAGCGTCCCCAAGGACGTCAGCTTCCACCGCTACTGCCAGGTCATGGAGTGGGTGCGGAAGTACGGGGCATACTGAACCCTCCCCGATCGGGAGCAGTAGCCGGTCCGGGCGAAGAGCATCCGCTTGGGGGGACGCGCCTGCGTCGCCTCCTCACGCCCCCTTCACCCGCCGCGCCTTCGACCCCAGCGCCTCACTCAGAACGTCCCGGTCCTGCGCCGAAAAACCGACATGGCTGTGCTGGCGGAAGCCCTCCGCGTGGCGAACCCCCCGCGCGCCCGCCAGCTTCGCGATGTCCGCGCAGATACTCCGCATGGTCGCCAGGTAGGAGTCCTGCCCCTGACTCACGTCCAGCCAGTGCTTCTGACTCGCGTGGCAGCGCAGCATCTCCTCCTTCGTCGCAAGCTCGCCGCCCACGTCCACCACGATGGACGGACGGTACAGGTTGCGCATCCCGTCGCGATTGTGGTAGGGCTGCGCGTGATAGAGATAGACGTCCTGCATCGTCACCTTGCGGCGTGGAATCGAGAAGTAGTTCATCATCCCGCGGCAGAAACAGGCCGTCACCGTCACCCGCGCCGAAATCGTGTGGTCCTCCATGTAGTCCGCCAGCGACGGCAGCAGCACGATCGTCGGCGCCACCTCCCGGATCACGGCCGTCGCCTTACGCACCAGTGAGTCCTCGTAATACACCATCAGGTCATTCACAAGCCCCTTGTGATACGTCGCCCCGATGACGCGCGCCGCCGCCTCCGACTCCTTGCGCCGGATGCGAATGATCTCCGCCTCGGTGTACTGCGCCGTCCCGCAGGACCCATTCGCCACCGTCAGAATGTGCGGCTCGTATCCCGCCTTCGCCAGCAACGACAGCGTCCCCGCCATCATGAACTCGACGTCATCCGGGTGCGCCCCGACCGCCAGCGCCGTCTTCCGCTCCGCCATTGTTCCTTCCTCTCTCCTCTGGGGTTACTCGCCGGTAGAAGCAAAACAGATTCCTCCCTCCGAGTCAAGCCCAACTCGCGCTCCCGCCGCCCGAAGGCCGCCACCGGTCCCCGCGGCGTGCCGCACACGGCTCAAGAAGAGCCAAACCCCTTAGTGTACCATACCTCGCCCGTGTTGTAAATGCCGAATATGTAAGACATTGTGCCAAATTTTCACTTGACAGTTTCCGAATCCGTTGTACAATGGACAGACAGTAGCCGCAGCTTCGCCCGAAGGGGGCGTCCTGCGCATAATGCACCTAAGTCACTGTAAGAACGGAGGTTAGAACAATGGGTAAGATCATCGGGATTGACCTGGGCACGACGAACTCCGTCGTGGCTGTGATGGAGGGCAACAAGCCCGTCGTCATCACCAACGCCGAGGGCAGCCGCCTTACGCCCTCCGTCGTCGGCTTCACCGGGGAGGAACGTCTGGTCGGCCAGGCCGCCAAACGCCAGGCCATCACCAACCCCCGAAACACCGTCTTCTCCATCAAGCGTTTCATGGGTCGTCGCCACGTCGAAGTCGGCGCCGAGGAGAAGCTCGTTCCCTACCAGGTCGTCGGCGGACCCCAGGAACTCGTCAAGGTTCACGTGGACAAGGAGAAGCGCGACTACACCCCGCCCGAAATCTCCGCCATGATTCTCCAGAAACTCAAGCAGACCGCTGAGGACTACCTGGGCGAGAAGGTTACCGACGCCGTCATCACCGTCCCCGCCTACTTCAACGACAGCCAGCGGCAGGCCACCAAGGACGCCGGCGAGATCGCCGGACTCAAGGTCCATCGCATCCTCAACGAGCCCACTGCCTCCGCCCTGGCCTATGGACTCGACAAGCGCAAGGACCAGAAGATCGCCGTCTTCGACCTCGGCGGCGGCACGTTCGACATCTCCATCCTCGAAGTGGGCGACGGCGTCTTCGAGGTCAAGGCCGTCAACGGCGATACGCATCTCGGCGGCGACGACTACGACCAGGTCCTGATTGACTACGTCGCCGACGAGTTCCGCAAGTCCAACGGCATTGACCTGCGCCGCGACCAGATGGCCCTCCAGCGCCTCAAGGAAGCCTGCGAAAAGGCCAAGTGCGAACTCTCCTCCCAGATGCAGACCGACATCAACCTGCCCTTCATCACCGCCGATGCCACCGGGCCCAAGCACTTGCAGATGACCCTCACCCGCGCCAGGTTCGAGCAACTCACCCAGCACCTCACCGAACGCACGCGGAAGCCCTGCGAGCAGGCTCTGCGCGATGCCGGCCTGAAGCCTGCGCAGATTGACGAGGTCATCCTCGTCGGCGGTTCCGCCGTTCAGCAGGTCGTTCGCGACATCTTCGGACGCGAGCCGAACCGGAGCGTCAACCCCGACGAGGCCGTCGCCGTCGGCGCCGCCGTCCAGGCCGGCATCCTCTCCGGCGAAGGTCCCGGCGACATCGTCCTGCTCGACGTTACGCCCCTCTCCCTCGGCATCGAAACGCTCGGCGGCGTGATGACGAAGCTGATCGAGCGCAACGCCACCATCCCCACCAGCAAGAAGGAAACCTTCACCACCGCCGCCGACAACCAGACCTCCGTCGAAATCCACGTCCTGCAGGGCGAACGCGATTTCGCGCGCGACAACCGCACCCTCGGACGGTTCCAACTCGTCGGGCTGCCCCCCGCCCCGCGCGGTATGCCCCAGATCGAAGTCGCCTTCGACATTGACGCCAACGGCATTCTCAACGTTTCCGCCAAGGACATGGCCACCGGCAAGCAGCAGGCCATCCAGATCCAGTCCAGCTCCGGCCTCACCAAGGACGACATCGAGAAGATGCGCCGCGATGCCGAAAGCAACGCTGCCGAGGACCACAAGCGCCGCGAACTCGTCGAAGAGCGCAACAAGGCCGACAGCCTCATCTACAGCACCGAACGCACCCTCAAGGAGCACGGCGCCAAACTCCCCGAAGCCGAGCGCAAGCGTATCCAGGACGCCATCGCCGCCCTCAACAAAGCCAAGGACGGCGAGGACGTCGAGGCGATCCGGCGCGAGTCCGAGCAGTTGATGAACGCCGCTCACGCCCTCGCGCAGATGCTCTATCAGCAGTCCTCCGCCCAGGGTGGCGCGGCAGCCGGCGCACAGCCCGGCCCCGATGCCGGCGCGCAGCCCGGCCCGCAGCCCGGCGCTCAGGGTGCCGGGAAGCCCGGCGAGAACGTCGTGGACGCCGACTTCGAGGTGATTGACGACGACAAGAACAAGGACAAGAAGTAATCCGGTCGCAGAAGCAAAGTTCCGGAAGGCGCGGACGCGGCCCAACCGCTCCGCGCCTTTCTCTTGGGGCGGCGGCGACGGAGCGCCAGTGCGCGGCTACGCCCGCGATGGGCAGAGCCGCCGCAACGCACACTCGCCGCACGCCGGACGTCGCGCGTGGCAGGTGTCCCGTCCGTGCCGGATCAGCATCAGGTGAAAGGGGTAGTAGCGCTCCGGCGGGATCAGCGCCGCCAAGTCCTCATGCGCCTGCTCCGCCGTTCGCCCCGACGCCAGTATCCCCAGCCGCGTCGTTACACGGTGAATGTGCGTATCCACCGGGAAGAGCGGCATCCCGAAGCAGAACAACAGCACGCACGCCGCCGTCTTCGGACCCACCCCCGGCAGCGAACGCAGATACGCCCGCGCTTCCTCGGGGGGACGCCCCTTCAGAAACTCCAGCGAGTAGTCCCCTCGTTCCTCCTGCACCCGCCGCAGGATGCCCTGGATGCTCCGCGCCTTGCCGTTGCTCAAACCCGTCGCTCGGATGGCCTGCGCCACCGCCGCGTGCGGCGCGCGCGCCACCGCCCCCCAGTCCCGAAAGCTCTGCCGCAACCTCGCATAGGCCGCGTCACGGTTCCGGTCGTTCGTGTGCTGCGACAGCACCGTCAGCACCAGTTCGTCCATCGCCGGGCCGTCCGGCTTCCATACCGGCGCGCCGTAGCGCGCGTTCAGCGCCTCGAAGACCCGGTCCAGCCGGCGGCGGCGCGCGTCAGGCACGGGCCTTCTCCTCCGCCGTCAGCGTCTCATTCATGCTGCCCGTCCGATACCCCTGCATGTCCAGGGCAACATACCGGAAGCCCAGTTCCTTCAACCTCGCCACCACCCGCCCCCGTGTTGGCTCCGAGGCCAGCGCCGCGATCTCCGAAGGCGGAACCTCGATCCGCGCCACGTCCCCGTGATGGCGCACACGCAACTGCGTGAACCCGAGCCCCCGCAGGAACTCCTCCGCCAGGCCCACCCGCGCCACGGCCTCCGGCTCAATCGTCTGCCCGTACGGAAAGCGCGACGAAAGACACGCATACGACGGCTTCCCCCACGTCGGCAACCCCAACGCTCGCGATGCCGCGCGGATGTCCTCCTTCGTGAACCCTGTCTCCCGCAACGGGCTGACCACCCCCAACTCCGCTGCGGCCTTCATTCCCGGACGGAAGTCGCCCGTGTCGTCCAGGTTCGCCCCGTCGAGCACGTGCCGTACCCCCAACTCATCCGCCAGCGCACGCAACCGCCCGAAAAGCTCCCGCTTGCAGTGATAACACCGGTCCGGCGGGTTGTTCCGAAAGGCCTCCAGCGTCAACTCGCGCGTCTCGATCGTCACGTGGCGTATCCCCATCTCGCGCGCCAAGTCCACCGCCTCGCGATACTCGAACAGCGGGTAGGTCTCCGAGCGCGCCGTCACGGCCACCGCACGTTCCCCCAACTCCTCCCGCGCTACTCGCGCCAGAAACGTGCTGTCCACCCCGCCGCTGAAGGCGATCAGCGCCGACCCCAACCCCCGCAGCCGCCCGCGAAGGGCCTCAAGCTTCAGCGCCACCTCCGGCGCAAGAGTTTCTCCCATCCTCCGAACCTCCCAGCCCCGCTCCAAACACATTCTAGCATCTCCGAGCGCCGGTGTCAGGTAAGCCGCCGCGCCCTCCTGGAAGAATGCCGTTGCCCGCCCGCTCCGTTTGTGGTAGAGATAGCGCCGACGCGCCGGTGCGGTGTGTCTCCGCCCCGGCGCGAACGCAGAGAACGCCAACGCCCTCCGCACCGGGGCAGAAGGGAATACGCCGCATGAACAAGCATCTCAGTATCGCCATGTTTCTCCTCGGCGCATGCCTGGCCCTCGGCTTCGTGTACGGCATGGGGCGCATCTCCAACGCCGTTGCGGAGTTCAAGCGCCCCAACGCCATCCGCGTCAAAGGCTACGCCGAGCGCCGCATCATCTCCGACACCGCCGCCTGGGAATGCGTCGTCACCGCGCGCGACCGCGAACTCCAAACCGGTTATGCCCGCATCAAGCGCGACGTAGAGGCCTGCCGCAAGCGCCTGCTCGCCCTGGGGGCCGTCGAGACCGAACTCGTCTCCGGCCCCATCGCCACCGATATCCTCTACAAGCGCGACGCCAAAGGCGAGCCCACCAACGAGATCGAGTTCTACCGGCTCACCCAGACCCTCTCCGTTTTCACGCGCGACGTTCGCAAGGCCGATCGCCTTTCCAAGGAAGTCACCGACCTCATCGCCGAGGGAATCGAGGTCCGCTCGGAGCGGCCCGCCTTCACCAGCTCCGAGATCGAGAAGCTCAAGCTCCAACTCCTCGCCGAGGCCACGGAGAACGGACGCCACCGCGCTGCCGCGCTGGCCGAGCGCGGACGCGGGCGCGTCGGCGACCTCATCGCCGCCAGCCAGGGCGTCTTTCAGATCGTTCCCGTGGACTCCACCGAGGTCTCCGACTACGGCGCCTACGACACCACCACCATCGAGAAGTCCGTCAAGGCCGTCGTCACCCTGGAATATGCCGTCGCCAAGTAACGGGCCTTCCGGTTCCCAGATCCCAACAGGGTAACCGGTCAGTCTTCCGGGGGTGTGGCAAAGCCGCCCTCGGCTGTGGGAACGTCCTGCTGCGACAACCACGGGCGAGGGCGCCACAGGCGCTGCGCCGCAGCGCAGCCGGTGGGCCACATACGGCACTCCCAGTGTGTCCCCCTGAAAACTGACCGGATACCAACAGGGCGGGCCTTACTTGACACTCGCCGCCAGCCTCTCTAGAATTGATCGGAAGATGCGATCCGGCCTTCCGTGTTAGTTGGGCGCTGATGTCTGAGACTACGGCGAAATGCGCATCGTGCGGCCAAGCCGCCCCCCAGGGAGCGGCCTTTTGCGCGTATTGCGGAACCCCCCTGGCCGCCGATCTCCCGTCCCCCCCGGCTCCAGACCGTGTCGGCGAACCCGCGCCCGACCGCGCCGCGCTGCGCGGTCCGTGCAGCGTCGTCTATGCCGGCGCCGAGGACCTCGACATCCGCCGCGTCGGGCGTCTCGTCGCCGAGGCCGTCGGACGGCCGCTCCCCGACGTTACCCGCGACCTGCGCTCCTCCAAGGGCTTCCTGGCCACTGGACTCGATGCCCCCGCCGCTGTGGACCTGGCGCAGCGCATCGAAAGCGATCTCGGCGCTTGCGTCCTGGTCCTTCCCGATGACGCCATCCTGCCCCTCCCCGCGCCTCTACGGATGCGCCAGGCCCATTTCGGGCCCGAGGGTATCCGCTGCACCGCCTACTCCTGGGACAACACCCTCAATCTCGCCGCCCCGTGGAAGGACGTCTTCCTCGTCTCCTGCGGACGGCTCGAAGTCCAGGAAGCCGTCGAAGTCCGCGACGAAAACGGCGCCCCCAACGTCCTCATTCCCCGATCCTCCACCCTCACCATGCAGAAGCGATACGAGTATCTCCTGGATGTCGTTCTGGTCAATCCGTGGAAGCGCCTGCGCCTCGACCAGAACACCGCCGCCTTCTCGATGACAGAGATGACGCGGGGGTCCGAACTGGCCCTCGGGGCGCTCTTCCGCTCCGCCATGAACATCGAGCGCTTCGGCCGCGGCGTGCCGCGCAACCGCGCCGTGGGGCTGCTTGCCGCCGGCGCGTCCGATCCGATCTGGGACGCGCTCACCTTCCTCAACAAGCGCGACTTCGACGCCTACACCCTCTGGCTGATGCAACTCGTCCGCCACGGACGCCCCATCCTCTGACCCCTCCGGCGCGCCGGGCGGCCGCCGGCAAGAAACAACGCGGGCGACAGGTCCTCTTCGGCCTGCCGCCCGCGCTCGTTTCCGCGCCCGACGACTACTTCTTCTTCTGCTGATTGGCCAGGGTGAAGGTCAGCTCCCACCGCAGGAACCACGCCGGATCCGCGTTGCTCGTGTACACGCGGCTCGGCAGGAAGCATTCAGCCCAGAGATGGCTGCCGAGGTAGGGGGTGATCTTGTAGAACGCCTTGCCCATGAAGAGGTTGCCGCGCGTGTCGCCCTTGCCCGTCATGAAGCCCGGCACCACCGTGGCGTTGTTCTGCAGGAGCAGGTTGTAGTCGAAGACGAACTCCAGTTCGGGAACGGGCTTGTAGCTGGCGCCTGCGATGTAGCGCTGCAGGTTCGTTTCAAAGCCCACCATCCCCGTCTCGCGCGTCCACAGGCGCGTATAGAGCTCGCTGAAGCGGGGGAAACGCGAAAGGCTGCTGTCCCACCCGTGCCCGCGCGCCGCGCCCGCGTCGTTGCCCGAAAGGTACTCATACCCGGCGTGCACGCGAACCGGCGTCGCTTCCGTGCCCTCGACGGTGTAGCCGAAGTCCGAGGAGAAGGCCCACGCGTCGCCGAAGGGCTGGCCGTCCTGACGGCCCCACTGACCCGCCGCTTCCACGTAGTAGTCGAAGCTCTTCGCGAACTTGCCCTGCGCCAGCGCGCCCGCCGTGTTGATCTTCTTGTCCTTCGGCAGCGTCGGCTTGTTCGGCATGATCAACTTGTCGTGATGGTAAATCCAGTAGCCGTGGAACTCGTGCCCCGGCGCCATCTTGTTGATCGCATACACGCCGAAGATGTCAATGTTGTACTCGCTGAGGTACGGACCCGACTGCACGTTCAGCGGCTCGACGCGCGACTCGCGCGCCTTGTTGTTCGCGTAGAACACGTCCACGTTCGTCACCAGCGGATCCAGGTGCAGCGTCGCCTTGATCGCGTCGAAGAAGATCGTACGCGAACCGTCAAAGGGCGTCCCTTCCGCCATCACCAGACCGTGACCGTACATCATGTCCTGCCGCCCGACCTTCAACGACACCGGCATGTTCATGAAGTGGTCGAGGTTCACGTACAGGTTGTCGAGCGCCAGTTCATTCCACATCGTCGGACGCACCGCCGGGACGTCCGGACGAACCGTGTACACATACGGCTCATAGACCAGCCGCACGTAGAAGGACACCCCGTTGTTCGGAACGGCGCCCGGGCCTTCAACCGAGAGGAACGGCCCAAGCTCCATCCACAGCCGATTGCGGAAACGGAAGACGTTGCTGTCGTCGTAGAGCGCCACGTCGTCCACGTCGAAGCAGTTCCGCGCGTATTCCTCGCGCACCCGAACGTCCAGACCCCACTTGACCCCCGGCGCCGGCGCCGTGATGTCATTGATGAACGACTGGACGTCCGCCGCCGAGGTCGTTCCCGCCTGACCGAAGGCGGACGGAACCAAGGCCAGCAACCCGAACATGCAGCCCAACGCCACTTTCTTCCAACTCACGGCCGCCTCCTCCCTTGTGCATAAGCACAGATGTACGCGCGTGACCCCGCGTCACGCCAAGCCGGTTCATCCTCTGTCTCGCCGCCTCGCGGCTGCGATTGGCGCAGATTGTATGTTGCGGCGTCCTCTTTTGCAACTGGAAATTGTTAAGATTCCGTACACCCCCCGCAGGGGCGGCAGAACTACCGGTAGGGGGGGGGCGGCGGCGCGCAGCCTACCCCTTGCGTAGGGAGGACGGAGGGGACCTCACACCTCAGCCCGGCCCATGGCCCCTGGAATGCGGCCCCTGTCCTGCCGCCGGCAGCGCCTCGGACGTCGGCCGAACGGGCGCGCCGTTGCGTGAAACCGCCCGTTCCAGCACCTTTACCACGAGGACCGTAATGTCGTCCGCCTGTGGAGTGTTGGCGGCAAAGGTCGTCCCCTCCGCAAAGAGCGCCTCCACGATCCCGCGTGCGCTCTTGCCCAGATGCGCACGCAGCGCGTCCAGCAGGCGTGCCACCCCGAATCCCCCCTCTGATTCGTCGCGCGAATCCTGGAGACCGTCGCTTACCAGGCAGACCGTGTCGCCCGTCTCCAACGTCCACGGACCCATCGTCGGGAAGCGACTCGTCAGGTCCACCCCCAGCGGCAGGTCCGTGCTCTCCAGCGTTGCCTTGACCGACCCGTCGGCCCCCAGGATGTAGCCGCTGGCCTGCCCCGCATTCGCGTAGGTCAACTGGCGCGTGTCCGGGTCCAGCAGCGCAAAGATCAGCGCCACGAAGCTGCTGCTCCCCACGTCGCTCGCCAGCAGCAGATTCGCGTCGGCCAGAATCTCGCTCGGGTGCGTCTCCGTCAGCGCCAGCGCCCTCAGATAGGCGCTCGCATCCGCCGCCAGCAGCGCCGGCCCCAGCCCGTGTCCCGAGGCGTCGCCGATGACCAGCCCCATCTTGTCCCCGCCCAGCCGGATAAAATCGAAGTAGTCCCCGCCCGTCGCCTCCGCCGCGTACGTCGCGCCCCACAGGTCGAATCCGGGGATCAGCGGCGGCGATTTCGGCAGCAGGTCCCGCTGAATCTGGCGCGCCGTCTGAAGTTGGTGCTGCGTCAGCCGCCACACCTCCATCCGCTCCGCGTACTCCCGCAGCGACTGCTCCGTCTTCTTGCGCGCCGTAATGTCCAGCGCCACCCCCAGGATGGCCGGACGCCCCTCCAGCTCGATCCGGTCCGCCCGGAAGTCCATCCACCGTTCCTCCCCCGTCCGGGGTTGCACTTTGATCTCGTATTGCGCCTCCGCCGGTTCATTCCGCTGCCGCGCCAGCCCGCGCTCGCGCACCAGGGCGCGGTACTCCGGATGCACCACCTCCCAGAAGTCCATCCCGAGCAACTCCTCCTGCGGGTGGCCGAAGAATCGCTCCGCCGCCGGGTTCGCGTACACGAAGCGCGTCCCCTGCGAGATGAAAACAATCGCCGCCGTCGTCTCCGCAAAGGTGCGGAAGATCGCCTGCGTCTCGCGGCGTTCCCCCTCGCTGCGCAGCGTCTGGATCAACCGCCCCAGCGCCAGGCCGTACAGCCGCAGCAGTTGCACCGCCTGCCCCTGGAAAGGGCGTCCGCTGAAGAGGGAATCGGCGCTCAATATCCCCGCCGCCCGGTTCCGGCCCGGGATCGGCGTCAGCACCAGCCAGCCGCTTCCCTTGCCCGACTCCAGCGCCATGTAGCGCACCTCGGCATCCGACTCCCCTGAGAGAACCCGGCCCATGGGCGAGTCCGTCCCGGCGTAGAAGCGCACCTGGCGCTCGTCCCGTGTGCGGCCCTCGCCGTCGGTCCCGAACGTTCCCCGCACGTACCCCTCCTCCGCGTCGGCCAGCCACAGGCCCAGCCGTTCCATCCCCAGGCGCGTCCGCCCGATCTCCACCGCCGCCCGGCACAGGCTCTCGATGTCGTTGCACGACGTCAGCCGCGCCGTGACCTCCACCATGGCCGTCAGGTTCGCGATGTACTGCGCCGAGGCCTCGTCGGCCCGCTTGCGATCCGTCACGTCGCGGAGCACCCCCTGCGTGCCCAGGAAGCGCTTCGACGCGCTCGCCATCTCGGCGTCCGGCACCGACCACAACCCGCGCGCCGAGAGCACGGCGTGCTCGAAGCGCGCCGGACCCTCCGCCCGCGCGCCGCCGCCGGGGCGAAGCCGAACCTCCAGCCCCCGCGTGATCCGCTCCCCCGTCCGCCGCTCGCACACCCGCCGCTTCACCCGCGGCGCGTCCTCCGGGTGCAGCAGCGCCTCCACCGGTTCGCCCGTCAGCGCCGACGCGCTGTACCCCAGGCTCTCCACCGCCCGGCTGATGTAAACGATCCGCCCCTCCGTGTCCAGACGGAAGGTGATGTCCGGCGCCATCTCGATCAGCGATCGGTAGCGCGATTCGCTCAGCATGGCCTCCTGCTGAATCCGCTGCCGCTCCCGCGCATAGTTCACCGACCGCTCCAGAAGGTCTGCCTTCACCCGCCCCTTCACCAGGTAGTCCTGCGCTCCTGCTTGCACGGCCCGGAGACCCACCTCCGGGTCCTCCTGCCCCGTCAGCACCACCAGCGGCGTGGCCGGCGCCTTCGCGCGCACTGCCTCGATCGTCTCCGCGCCCCGGCTGTCCGGCAGGTTCAGGTCCAGCAGTATCGCGTCGAAGTCCCGCCGCCCCAGCGTCTCCAGGGCCTCCTTCAGCGTCGCGCACGATTCCGCCGCGAAGCGCGCCGTCCGTCCCTCCGCCAGCATCCCGCGGATCAGCAGGACGTCCTCGGCGTCGTCTTCCACGATCAGCACCCGAATCGGCGTCTCCGTCATGGCGGCGCGACTCCCTCGTGCTTCAGCCGTTGCGCGGAGCCCGCGGCGTTCCGCCCGGCAGCGTCACGATCTCGAACCAGTACTTCCCCAGCGCCCGGACCGTCTCCACCAGCTTGTCGAAGGTCACCGGCTTCGTAATGTACGAGTTCACCCCGTGATGGTACGACCGCACGATGTCCTCCTCCGCCTTCGACGACGTCAGCACCACCACCGGAATCAGCCGGAGCGCCGGGTCCCCCTTGATCTCCTCCAGGCACTCCCGCCCGTCTTTGCGCGGCATGTTCAGGTCCAGCAGGATCAGGTCCAGACGCGGCGCGACGCCCGGCGCCGACCACGCCCCCCGTCCGCGCAGGTAGTCCATCAGTTCCTCGCCGTCCTTCACAAAACGCAACTCATTCGCCAGCCGGCTCTCCGTCCACGCGTCCTGCACCAGCATCCGGTCCTCCGCGTCGTCCTCGGCCATCAGGATCAAGATGGCTTTTCCCATGCAATGGCTCCTTTCCCTTCCTGTTTCAGGGGCAGCGTAACTGAAAAGGTCGCGCCCCGCCCCGCTTCGCTTCGCGCCTCGATCGTCCCGTCGTGCCCCTCCGCAATCTTCCGGCACACCGCAAGACCCAATCCCGTTCCCGCGTACTCGTCCGCCGGATGCAGCCGCCGGAAGATGGCGAAAAGCCGCCCGGCGTACTTCGGGTCGAACCCGATCCCGTCGTCGCTCACCTCGATCACGCAGCGCGGACGCTCCCCGTTCAGGCACAGTCGCCCGGTCACCCGCACCTCCGGCGAATGCCCCGGCTTGCGGAACTTCACCGCGTTGTCCAGCAGACTCCGGAAGAGCAGCCACATCTCGTCGGCGTCCGCCTCGATCTCCGGCAACGGGCCGATCGTCACCCGCGCATTCGCCGCGCGTATCGCCGGCGCCAGGTCCGCCGCCGCCTGGTCCGCCTCGCGCTTCAGGTCCACCGGGCCGAAGGTCCGTCCCCCGGAGCCGACGCGCGTGAAGACCAGCAGGTCGTTGAGCAGCCGGCTCATCCGCTCCGCGCCGCGCCGCATCCGTTCCGCATAGTCCTGAACCGGCGTCCCTTCCGCCCCGGCGCACTCTTTCACCAGGCGGTCGCCGAACGCCTGAATCTTTCGCAGCGGTTCCTGCAGGTCGTGCGCCGCCGCCCAGGCGAACTGCTCCAACTCCCGGTTCCGCTCCTGCAACTGCCGCAGCGTTGCCCGCAGATGCTCCTCTGCCGCCGCACGGCGCACCGTCTCGCGCGCCAGGTCGTCGCGCGACACCGTAACCGTCTGCAACTCCGCCGCCATCCGGTCGAAGGCGCACGCCAGTTCCCCGATCTCGTTCTCCGGCTGAAGGTTCAGCCGCACATCCAACTTCCCCGCCCCGACGTCCCGCAACCCCGCGTGAAGGCTCGCCAGCGGCTTCACCACGCTCCGCCGCACCATCAGCGCAATCGCCGCCACCGCCGCCGCGCAGAGCGCCGCCGACGCCAGCACGAACGCCCCCGTCCAGCGGAAGACGCGGTCCATGTACGCGTCCGCCCCCGACGCCAGGCGCGACGCCAGCGACAGCATCTCATGCGACCGCGTCAGCAACTGGTCGTTCAGCCGCTGCTCGATCGGCGCGGAGAACTCGTCGGCGGTCGTCGCGCCGGCCGACCGCGCCCCGACCAGCCGCCGGAAGAGCCGTCCGGTCTCTTTGTGCGTGGTCCGGAGACTCTGCAGAAGAGCCTGGTCCACGTCGCGCGCCGCCTCCGCCTCCGAAAGATAGATGGACATCGTCGCGTGCTTCCCCAGCCACTGCTCCCGCGACCGTTCGCTGTGCTGCTGAAGGTACTCGTACGTCAGCAGCGTCAACTGAAACGCCCCCTTCACCACCCCCGACGCCGTCGCGTGCTGGCGGCGCGCCGCCTCCAGCCGCCCCAGCGACGCCGCCGCCACCGCGCCCACCGCCAGCAGCATCGCCGCCGGAAGGATTGCCGCCGCCAGGAGTCTGCCTCGGATCGTCATCCGCCGTCCGCCTTCTCAACGCACCACCGTGACCGCCTCCGGACGCAGCGACTCCAGGATCGGCAGGAACATCGTCGCCCGGAAGTCCGGCAACCCGCCCCCGGCCCCCTTGCGACGAGCCCATTGCGCCTGGCTTTCCATCGAAAGGATCAGCCACTGCCCGAGGGTGAGCCGGAAATGGTAGGAACTCCACATCTCGCCGAGGTCGTGCGCGTCCATTCCGCAGCGCGCCGCGACGATCCCGCGCGCCGCCTCCGGTTCGGCCGCCGCCGCCTCCTCCGCCCGCGCCAGCGCCCGCAGCAGACGCTGCGCCGCGTCCCCGTTCGTTTCCGCCCAGCCGCGCCGCGACACCAGATTCCACGACCACGTGTAAATCTGCTCGTCGTAGAAGCAGCGCACCCGTTCCTTCATGGCCCGCTGCACCGCCCCCAGGTGCGGATGCCACACCGCCGCCGCCTCCACCCGTCCGTCCGCCAGCGCCTGCGGAATGCTCTCGGGCGTCAGCGCCTCGATCCGTACCTCGTTCGTCCGGATGCGCCGCGTCAGCAGAAAGGTCTCCAAGAAAAACTCCGCGTTCGTCCCCGGCGCCACGCCCACCCGCTTGCCGCGCAGGTCCTCCGGGCACTCGATCCCGCAATCCGTGCGCGCCGCCACGGCGATGTTCCGTTCCGTCGTCGCAATCGTCGCCAGGATCGAGAAACGCTCCCCCTTCAGCGCCGCAAAGACCAGCGGCGTTTCCGCCACCGTCGCCACGTCCGCCTCTCCGGCCAGCGTCGCCGCCAACGCCGCCTTGCCCGTCGTGTGCGGCAGCAACGTCACATCGAGCCCTTCCTCCGCAAACAGCCCGCGCGCCTGCGCCATGTACACCAGCCCGCTGACCGGCTGCGTCGCGTCCGCGATCACCACCCGCGCCATTTCCCTGCGGGGCGCGTCCTCCGGCGCGCGCATCAACGCAAAGACTCCCCACCCCGCGCACGCGCCCAGCGCCGCGCCGATCAGAACCGCCGCCCACCTGCGCCGATGTGCGCCCTCCGTCACGGGCTTCCTCCACGCTCCGCCTGCTTCAGCGGCAACCTCAACGTAAACGTCGCCCCCTCGCCAGGACGGCCCTCCGCCGTCACGTTCCCCCCGTGCCGCTGCGCAATCTTCCGGCACACCGCCAGCCCGATCCCGCTTCCCTCGTACTCCTCCCGACCCTGCAGGCGCTGGAAGACCTCAAAAATCCGCTCCGAGAACTTCGGGTCGAACCCGATCCCGCGGTCGCGAACGGCGATGACCGCCTGCGGACCGGCGCCGGTTTCCTCTGTCGTGGCAGCGATTTCGACCTCCGGCGGCTCCTCCGGCTTGTGGAACTTCAGCGCGTTCCCCACCAGGTTCTGCAGGCACTGCCGCATCTGCGTCCTGTCCGCCTCCACCGTCGGCAGCAGGCCCGCCGTCACCCGCGCCCCGCTCTGCTGAATCCGCGCCTCCAAGTCGCTCAGCACCTCCGCAAGCACCGCGTTCAAGTCCACCGCCTCATACGGCTTGGCCCGCATCGTCACCCGCGAGTACGCCAGCAGGTCCGAAATCAGCCGCCCCATTCGCGTTGCGGCGTTCTGCACCCGCATCAGGGAGTCCAGCCCCTCCGCCGACAGCCGCTCCCCGCACTGGCTCCGCAGACGATCCGCAAAGGCCTCGATCTTCCGCAGAGGCTCCTGAAGGTCATGCGACGCCACGTACGCGAACTGCTCCAACTCCCGGTTGCTCTGCTCCAAGCGCTCCAGCGTCCGGGCCAGTTGCGCCGCCGCGCATTTCCGCAGCGTCATGTCGCGCAGGAAGACGACCAACCGCCCGCCCTCCTCCGCCATGAACGTGGCGCTGGCCTCCACCTCGATGAGCGCGCCGTCCTTGCGCCGGTGACGCGTCTCGAACCGGTCCGCGCCGAGCCGGATCAACCGCTGGATGTGCCCCTCCGTCCCCTCCAGCGTCTCCACGGCCTCGACGTCGTGAATCCGCATCCGCAGCAGTTCGCTCCGGTCGTAGCCCGTCATACGGCAATAGGCTTCGTTCACGTCGAGAAAACGCCCCTGCGTGTCCGTCACCCAGAAGCCGTCCATCGCCGTCTGCAACATGAGGCTGTGGCGCTGGTCGGCAACGCGCCGCTCGCGGAGCTGCTCCTGCAGCAAGGCGTTCGCGCGCGTCAGGTCCGCCGTGCGCTCGCGAACCCGTCGCGCCAGGTCCGCGTGCATCCGCGCCAGCTCCCGCTCCGCGCGCCGCTGCTCCGTCACGTCCCGGAAGACCAGCACCACCCCCGTCACGCCCTCCCCGGCGCCCCGGATCGGCGCCCCGCTGTCCGCAATCGCAATGCGCCGCCCGTCGCGCGAGATCAGGACCGTATGGTTCGCCAGCCCCACCGGCTTACCCAGCCGCAGCACCTTCTCCACCGGGCTCTCCACCGGCTCGCCCGTGTCCTCATTCACGATCCGGAAGACCTCCCCCAGCGGCCGCCCCAGCGCCTCCGCCGCCGCCCACCCCGTCAAGCGCTCCGCCGCCGGGTTGATCTCCCGCACCCGTCCGGACGTGTCCGTCGCCAGCACCGCATCGCCGATCGAGCGCAGCGTCACCGCCAGGCGTTCGCGCTCCGCCGCCAGCGTCTCCTCCGCCCGCTTGCGCGCCGTGATGTCCTTCACAATCGCTTCCACCACGCGCTCCTTCGTGACCGGATCCTCCACCACGAAGGAATCATGGATCACCCACCGGTCCTCCCCCTTGAGCGTCCGGAAGTGGTATTCGAAGCCGTGCAGCTCCCCCGTCCGTCCCAGCGCCTCGCGCACCGCGCCCGCCCTCTCCGTGTAGACCAGCACGTCCTTCAGCCTCTTGCCGATCAACTCCTCCGGCGCGCAATCGAGGTCGAGGATGCGCGCGAACCCCCGGTTCGCCAGCAATATCCTCCCCTCCTCGAAGGTGTAGCGGTACACCCCGTCGCCGGTGAACAGCATCAAGCGGTGGACCAGGTCCTTCATGCCGAGGGGCTCTCCTGCAGCAGATCGAACAGCCTTCCCCGTTCGATCACCCGCCGCGCCTCGCAGAAGCGGCGATACACGTCGTCATACTCCTCCGCGCGTCCGAGGTCTGGCACGAACCGCCGCCGAACGTGCGCCATGCGCCGCGCCGCCGACGCGCAGTCCTCATGCAGCCCGACTCCCACCGCCGCCAGCATCGCCGCGCCGAGCAGCGTGGCGTGCGGATTCTGCAGTGTGCATACCGGGCGACCGCAAACGTCGGCCAGAATCCGGTCCCACACCTCGATCTCCGAACAGCCCCCCGTCACTCGGATCTCCCGGCAGGGGAGTTTGAGCGCCTTGAACACGTCCAGGATCTCACGCGTCTCCAGCGACACCCCCTCCATGACCGCCCGCAGCAGCGTCGCGCGGTCATGCGTCAGCCGAAGCCCCAGGAACATCCCCGTCGCCTTCGGGTCCCAATGCGGGGCGCCGGCGCCGTCGAGATAGGGATAGAACAGCGCCCCCCGCGCGCCGGGGGGAACCCGGCCCGCTTCGGACATCTCCTCGCGCGAAAAGCGTCCCGGACCCGCCGTGGCCCGCCGGAACCATTGCAGCGCCGAACCCGCGCAGTTCTGCAATCCCTCGACGTTCCATCGGCCCGGGATCGCGTGCGCGCAGCAGGTCACCCGCATCAGCGGGTCTCGTCGCACGCGCTCCGCACCGCACAGCGGCGCCGCCGCC
>JAKJEM010000006.1:0-24297 GCA_022705425.1 Planctomycetota bacterium | reverse complement strand
CCCAGACACACCACCACCACCCCCGCTTCCGCCGCTCCCGCGCCCAGCCCCGCGCACTGCTGGTCCCCTCCGCCCGAGATCAGCGGCACGCCGCGGGGAAGCCCCGTCGCCCTCGCCGCCGCCGCCGAAAGCGCGCCGACCACCCGCCCCGAAGGAACCAGTCCCGGCAACTCCTCCGGCGACAGCCGCGCCGCCTTCAGGATCGCCTCGCTCCATTCCAGGCGCGCCACGTCCAGCAGGCCCGTCAGCGAAGCGTTCGAGGGGTCGCACCAGAACCCCTCCGCCCCCATCGCGCGCAGAAGATAGTCCTGCAGCAGCCCGAAGCGCCGCGCCCTGCGCCAGGGGCTCCGGCGCTGCCGTCGAACCCAGAGAATCTTCCCCAGGGTGAAGACGGGGTGGTTCGGCAGTCCCGTCGTCTGGAAGTACGCCCGGTCCGGCACGATGCGCCGGAAGGCGTCCACGTCCTCCCGCCCGCGCAGGTCCTGCCAGACGATCGCCGGCCCCGTCGCGCGCCCGCGCCCGTCGCTGCACACCAGCGTCGCCCGTTGATTCGTCACCGCCAGCCCCGCCACCCGCCGCGCGTCCACCCCTGGCGTCGCCGCACAGTCCGCCAGGCACTTCAGCGCGCACGCCAGCGTCATGTCCGCATCCGTCTCCACCCGCCCGTCCTTGTGCAGCATCAACGGGGCCGGGCAGACGGCAAAGGCGCGCAATCCCCCTTCGGCGTCTATCAGTCCCGCCTTGATCGCGCTCGTCCCGCAGTCAATCGCGGCCAGCAGCGGCGTCGCCGCAGGGGGCTTCCCGCGTCGAGAACGTTTCATGCGCGAGCCTCCTCCACCAGGCCGCGTTCCCCTCTCGGGAACGCTCCGGTTGCGCGATATGCTGCAAAGTGTTTGATCCGGAAGGACGAAGAAGCGCCCGACAGCCCAGGTACGCACCCCCCGCAGACAGCGCGACCTCCCCCGCAGTTTCGGACACGCAAGGAGTTGCCTCTCTCGTCCTTCCGTTCCCTCGCCTGCCGGGGAGGTCGCATGACGTCGCCCTCCACTCGCAAGTCAGAATACATCATTTGCGCGCCTTTTCAATCGGGAAGCGTGTCCTGAAATAGCATAGGGACATCAACTCGTCCCGCTAGGCGATCTACCTATCCCTCCCGGAACAAGGCTCAGAGGCTGTTGCGCTCAAGCGCGCGCGTTGCCATCTGGATCAGCTGTAAGCTGCTGCCGCAGTCCAGCTTCCTCTTGATGTTCTCGCGGTGTGCCTCGATCGTCTTTCGGCTGAGGTGCAATCGCTGGGCGATCTCCTTCGGAGTCAGTCCCTCGCCGATCATCTGGAAGACCTCGATCTCCCGGTCAGTCAAGGCGCACAAGTCGCCCGACCCGCACGCGCGTCCGTTCTCGCACGCCATGCGTCTGAGGATGCGCTGGCTTGTCTCCGGCGACAGGCAGACCTCTCCCGACGCCACCTTGCGGATCGCCTCGATGATGCATTCCGGCGGTTGACCCTTCATGACGTACCCCAGCGCCCCCGCGCGGACGGCCCGCTCCGCGTAAATGGCCTCCTTGTGCATGGAGAAGACCAGCACGCGCGTCGGAACGAAACGGTCGCGGATGTCCTTAATCAGGTCCATGCCGCTCCCGTTCTCCAGGGAGATGTCCACCACGGCCACGTCGGCGCGCGACGACGGCAGCGCGGCCCGCGCTTCGGCGGCGGTCTGCGCCTGGCCGCACACCGTCATGTCCCGCTCGCTCCCGATCAACTGCGTCAGCCCCTCCCGTACCACCGGATGGTCGTCCACCAGGAAGACGCGGATCGGCGGCTTCGTTTCATTCGGCGGAGCGCTCATGCCTTGTCGTCCTCCTTCCGATCACGGGGGGGCTTCAACCGCTGCAGGGGAACCCGGCAGCGGACCGTCGCGCCTCCGGTGGAGTTGATCTCCAGCGACAACTGCGCGCCGATCACGCCCGCGCGGTAACGCATCGTCCGGAACCCCAACCCCCCCTTGTCGTGCGCGTCCTGGGCGAAGCCGCGCCCGTCATCTTCCACGCTCAACTCCAGCGCGTGGTCCGTCCGCCGCAACTCCATCCGCACCGCGCGCGCCTGCGCGTGCTTTGCCGCGTTGTTCACCGCCTCGCGCGCTATGAAGAAGACCTGGCCTGCCACCGCATGGTCCTCGATCAGCGCGTCCTGGGCCGCCCGCACCGAGCACTCGATTCCGTACACCTCCTGCACTGAGCGCGCCAAATCCCCCAGCGCCAGGCGCAACCCCTCCGGCGTCTCCGGTACCGGGCAGAGTCCCCGCGCCAGCTCGCGCGTCTGGTTGGTGGCTTCGAGCAGCAACCGCGAGAGGCGCGCCGCCTGCGCCGCCTCTTCCGAACCCCGCGACGCCAGGCGGCGTTCCAGCGTCGCTCCCAGCATGGCCGCGCCCGTCAGCGTCTGGCCGAGGACGTCGTGCAGGTCCATCCCGATTCGATGCTGCTCGTGGTCCGCCGCCGTCAGGGCCTCCTGCTCGATGCGCCGCCGCTCCCGCGCATCGCGGATGATCGCGGCGATCGCCTGCGGCGCCTCCCCGTCCTCTCCGCGCACGAGGAAGACCGCCCCATATCCCTCCACCGGTTTCCCCGTCCGCCGATGCCGCAGAAGAACCTCCCCCTCCCAGTGCCCTTGCGACATCACCGTCGGCAGCACCGTGTTCCGCAGAATGTGCGTCGCGGACGGTTCGCTGATCTCCTCGAGGGTCAACCCGTCCATGACCTCGCGGCGCTTCGCGCCCGTCAAACGAAGCCCCGCGCGGTTCATGTAGGTGATCCGCCCGTCCGCCGTCGCCATCGCGATCATGTCGCTGCTGTGCTCCACCAACTGCGACAACGCCACTCGCTCACGGTGCGCGCTATGCCACTCCGTCACGTCCTGCACCGTTCCCACCAGCCGTTGCGGCCGGCCCGCCTCGTCGTAGGAGATCGCTCCGGCCACGCTCACGACAATCTCGCGCCCGTCCACCGTCTGCATACGATGAACCATCCTGTACGGCGTCCGCTCTTGGACGGCGGCCTCCAAGACCCTGCGCACCTGCGCCGCGTCCTCCGGGTGCACCAGACGCCACGCCAGTTCGAGGCTCGGACGGGTCGTGCGCGCGTTCACCCCGAAGAGCCGGTACGTCTCCCCCGTCCATTCCAGCCGGCCCGTGCTGAAGTCCATCTCCCAACTCCCCACGCGCGCCACCCGCTGCGAATCGGCCAGCAGCCGCTGCTCCCGCCGGCGCTTCTCCTCCTCCTCCCGTTGCGCGGTGATGTCCCGCACCACTCCCTGCACGCACAGCGTCCGCCCGCAGGAGTCGCGCACATACCAGGCCTCATCGCGGATCCAGATGTAACGTCCGTCCTTGCGCCGAAGCCGCAAAACAAAGGCCGTCGGCCTCTTGTGCCGCTGGAAGCGCGTGGATTCGGCCGCCAATCGGTCGCGGTCGTCCGGGTGATAGAGCGAACGCCACAAGCCCGGCTCCGCCAGAATCTCCTCCGCCGTGTACCCCGTGATCCGTTCGATCTGCGGGCTGATATAGGTCGCTGAGGCCAAGTCCCGCGCATGTACGATGTACGTCGCCCCCGGCAGATTCTCCACCAGCGAACGATACCGCGCCTCCGATTCCGCCAACTGCTCTCGCGCCCGCCGCCCCGCCTCCTCCGCCCGGTGCGCCTCCGTCACGTCCAGCGCCACCGCTTGCACCTGCGTCGGGGCGCCCGCCGAGTCCCGAAGCAGCCGGTTCCAGTCCCGCACCCAGCGGACCTCTCCCGATTTCGCCACCACCCGGTAGCTCTGCGACCATTCCTCCTGACCCCGCTCCAGTGCCTCGGCCACCTCGCGCTCCAGTCGCGGCACGTCCTCCGGGTGCGTCATGCCGGGCCAGGTCACCCGTCCCGACATCAAGTCCTGCGCTGAGTATCCGAAGAAGGCCCCGACGTTCTCCGATACGTACTCCACCGGCCACTTCCCCGGCTCGATCCTCCACAGGAAGAGCATGGCCGCGCTGCGGTTCACGATCGCTTCCGTCGCCGTCAGGCGCTGCACGGCACGGCGCAACTCCTCCTGGGTTCGGACCTGAGAGGTGATGTCGGTGATCGCCCCGATAATCCCCTCGTGCCGCCCGTCCCGTCCGGCAACGGAGGTCTTGTGGAAGATCACGTCGCGCCTCTCTCCGTCCCTGCCGCGCACCTGCGACTGGTACTCCTGCGGACCTGGACCCTGACGCATCTCCGCGTCCTGCGCCGCGTACCGCTCCGCCAGGTCCGGCGGGGCCACGTCATGCACCGAACGCCCCACAATCCCCTCGCGCGGGAGCCCCAGGAACTCCTCGAACGCGCGATTGCAGTCGGTGTAGAGCCCCGCCCCGTCCTTCTGGAAGATCGGCAGAGGCAGCGCCTCGGTCAGTGCCCGCCGCAGGGCGCGCTCGCGCTCAAGCGCCTCCTCCAGCCGGCGGCACTCCTCCTCAAGTTCCGCCACTCTGCGGCTTGGCGCGCCCGCCTCCCCGTCCGGTGCGCTCGGCGCTTTGCTCCGTCCATCGTCCATGGCGGCGTGTCCTCTGCGTCGCACTTCTTCACAGTCAGTTATGCTTCATATTCTACAAGTACATCATTCCTGTGATTTGTCAAGGAGTCCACCAAAGAAAAAGGACGCGCGCCCAGGGGGGAGCGCGCGTCGTATGAGAATATATGGCAACCAGTTATGTCGCGGCGGTAGGTGTCTTACCTATATTGATGATCCTATCACGAGAGGCGGAATCCGAAGAAGCGCGCCGCGTTGCCGTAGCAGATGTCCTTCACCATTCCGCCCACCAACTTCATATCCTTTGGCGCAAGTCCCTGCTCGATGTCATTCCCCAGCATATTGCAGAGAATCCGCCGGAAGTACTCGTGGCGCGTGTAGGAGAGGAAGGATCGGCTGTCCGTCAGCATCCCGACGAAGCGGCTGAGAAGGCCCAGGTTCCCCAACGCCCGCAACTGCGCCTCCATGCCGCTCTTCTGATCCAGGAACCACCAGGCGCTCCCGAACTGCATCTTGCCCGGAACCGTGCCGTCCTGGAAGCAGCCGATCATCGTCCCGATCAGTTCGTTGTCCGCCGGGTTGAGGTTGTAGAGGATGGTGCGCGCGAGGCGGTCATTCCGGTCCAGCCGATCGAGCAGCCGCGCCAGCGCCGGACCCAGCGGGAAATCGCCGATGCTGTCGAAGCCCGTATCCGGTCCCAGCTTCTGCATCAGGCGCGTGTTGTTGTTCCGCAGCGCCCCGAAGTGGAACTGCTGCGTCCAGCCGCGCTCAGCGTCCATGACGCCGAACTCGTAGAGCATGGCCGACTTGAACTTGAGGACTTCCGCCGGCGTCAGTGCCTTGCCCGCCCGCGCCTTGCGGAAGATCGCCCCTGCCTCGCGCTCCGTGCAGTCCTCGGCATACGCTGTCTCGATCCCGTGGTCGGACAGCCGGCACCCGGCCTGGTGGAAGAACTCGTGCCGCCGGCGCAGCGCCGCGCGGTAGTCGTCGAAGGAGCGAATCGCCATCCCCGCCGCCTTCTCCAACGCCTCCACCCAGGCGCGGAAGGCCGTCGGATTCTCGACCGCCATCCCCTTGTCCGGTCGCCACGTCGGCAGCACCTGTATCTTGAAGGCGCTGTCCGCCGCGAGGGCGCGATGGTGTTCCAGCGAATCCACGGGGTCATCGGTGGTGCAGACGAGGACCACCTTCATCTGTCGCATGATGCCGCGGCAGGAGAAGGGGGGGGTGGCCAGTCGCGCGTTGCACTCCTCCCAGATTCCCCGCGCCGTCGCCGGGTTCAGGAGCCGGTCGCTGATGCCGAAGGGCCGCTTCAACTCCAGGTGCGTCCAGTGGTAGAGCGGATTCCCCAGCGTCATCGGCACCGTCTCGGCCCACTTCTGGAACTTCTCCCAGTCCGTGGCCTCCCCCGTGCAGAAGCGCTCCGCCACGCCGTTCGACCGCATCGCGCGCCACTTGTAGTGGTCGCCGTACAGCCAGATCTGCGTCAGATTGGCAAAGCGATGGTCCTCCGCCACCTGCCTCGGCGGCAGATGGCAGTGGTAGTCCACGATCGGCAGGTCTTCGGCGAAGTCGTGATACAGCCGGCGCGCCGTCCGGGTCTGCAGCAGGAAATCGGGGGTTATGAACACGTCCTTGCGGGCCATTCCTGTCTCCCATGAAGGGCCGGTGATTCCGGGTCAAGACCGTGGCCGCTCCGGCCGGCGGCAGTTTCACGGCAAGTCCCCTGGCGTCTTCTCGCGGCGGGGGGGCGGCTTTCACCGTCCGCTCAGCACATCCCGCATCCCGTACATGCCGGGCTTCTTGCCCGCCAGGAAGCGCGTGGCGCGTATGGCGCCGCGCACGAAGGTGTCGCGCGTGTGCGCGCGGTGGGTGATCTCGATCCGCTCCCCCAGCGCGCAGAAGGTGACGGTGTGGTCGCCCACAATGTCCCCCGCCCGCACCGCGTGGAGGCCGATCTCGCCGTGCTTGCGTTCCGCCGACGCCCCGTGGCGTCCGTAACACGCGTCGCGCGCCAGGCTGCGACCCGTCGCCGTGGCGATCTCCTCCGCCAGCTTCAGCGCCGTGCCGCTCGGCGCGTCCTTCTTGAACCGGTGGTGCGCCTCGACGATCTCGATGTCGTACTCCGAACCCAGCGCCGCGGCCACCTCGCCCACCAGACGAAAGAGCAGGTTCACCCCCACGCTCATGTTCGGCGCCACCAGCACGGGAATCCGCCGCGCCGCGTGCGCCAGCTCCGCCTTCTCCGCGTCACCCAGGCCCGTCGTGCCCACCAGCACCGCGCACCCGTGCTCCTGCGCCTCCGGCAGCCGCGCCATCAGCCCTGCCGCCGAGGTGAAGTCAATCAGCACGTTCGCCGTGTCCGACCAGTCCTCCGTCACCGGAACGCCCAGCCTGCCGCATCCGGCCAGTTCTCCCGCGTCCTTCTTCAGGTCGGGATGGCCGGGCATTTCAAGCGCCGCCGTTACGCGCATGTCGCGCTCGCGCGAGATCAGGTCCACCAGCCGCCGCCCCATCCTGCCCGCTGCGCCGTTGATTGCCACGCGGATCATGACGAATGTTCTCCACTTGCCGGGTCTGTGCCGATCGGTCGTCGAATGTGCCAACAGGATAGCAGGAACGGGAACGGAAATGAAGAGTTCTCTTCGCATAACCGGTCCGTCTTCAGGAGGACGCACCGTGAGTATCCTGTGTGGCACGGGTACCCGCGCCCGTGGTTGCCGCAACAGGACGTTCCCACAGCCGAGGGCGGCTGTGCCACACCCCCGGAAGACGGACCGGTTACCTCTTCGCGTGCGTTGACTCGATTCCGCCCGGCGGGTATAATCCCGCTGTCAACTCGCGACCACGGGCGATTAGCTCAGTTGGCTAGAGCGCATGGATCACACCCATGAGGTCACTGGTTCGAGTCCAGTATCGCCCACCATCTTCAGCCCCCGGTCCTCATTGAAGCCGGGGGTTCGTTCTTTTTCGGGCGGGGCGGGGGAGTACGCCGGCGCTCACGTGCGCGCCGGCGGGGCCTTGAGCGCTGCGATCAGATTCTGCGCGTAGAGGGCGTGGCCGCGATCATTGGGGTGGCAGTTGTCCACGAACCAGCGGGAGTGTTCGGGAAGCAGGGGGGTTCCGTCGAGGACCTCGATGCGCGGCACGCGGGCCGCCTGCTCGCCGATGACCGCCGCGTAGTCTCCCAGGAACCGCCCGGCCTTGTTGCGCCGGCGCATGTGGCCGACGTAGGGGATGGGGGTGATCCAGAGAATGCGGGCGTCGGGGAGGGCATCGCGAAGCCCCGCCAGCAGGTTGAAAACGTTGCGCCCGAAGGCGTCGAGATCTATGCCGCGCGCGTAGTCGTTTACCCCCAGCGCCACCGTCGCCAGTTCCGAGGGGAGGCCGCGCGCCAACTCGGCCAGCGCCGGGTCGGCGACGCCCCCGCCGACGGCGGCATTGACGTGCTCCATTCCCAGCGCCTCGGCGGCGCGGGCGGCGTAGCCCTGCGATGGGTGCGCGGTCACGTACCCCTGCGTAATCGAGTCGCCCAGGACCAGCCAGCGCGGACGCCGCGGAAGAGGTTGCAGCGAGGCGCCGCGCTCGATCTCGAAGGACTCGATCATCGTCTGGCGCAGGGCCGGCAGCCACAGGACGAAGTCGCGCGAACGCGCCGCCGCATCGCGCCAGACCGTCCCTTCCCAACGCAGGCCGATCTCCGGCAGGGCCGGACCGAAGAAGGCTTCGAGCCGCCCGTTCACGACCAGGTCGCACCGCGCCTGTCGGAGCCATTCCACGCCGTCGCCGAACCTCAGCGCAAGGCGCAGCCGGCGCGTGTCGGAGCGGAAGGCGACGCGCACGCCGGCGGTCGAGAAGGCGCGCCGGCGACGCTCGATCGGCTCCGAGTACAGCCGCCGGACTCCGGTCGTATGACGAAAGAAGGCCGTCGCGCCCTCGAGCGCGACGGCCTCGCAGACGCCGCCGAAAAGATCGCCGCGGTCCAGCAGATTTACCCGTTGCAGGTCTGCCTCGACCGCCATGAGCCGGGACCTCAGATGCCGTACTCTTCCGGCGCGATGGACATCACCTTGCCGGTGAGCGCCGATTCGAGCGCCTTCTGGGCGACAATCGTCGCGGCCAGTCCCTCGGCCAGGCCGGAATCCGCCGGGCCCTTCCCTTCGATGGCGGCAACGAACCGCCCGATCATGCGCGGATCGGACCCGCCATGCCCGCCCTTGCTGGCGGCGGGGATGTGGTGTTCGATTACATCGCCGGTGCGCGACAACGTCGTCCGCAGCGCGCCGTTGGCGAACTGAAGCGTGCCCAACTCCCCCCAGAGGCGCGTCTCGCGAAGGCCGCGGCTCTGGAACATCTGGAGGTTGAAGTTGCCGCGGATGCCGTTATCCCATTCGAGAATCAGCGTCCAGTTGTCGAAGGTGTCCTTGTCCTCGGTGTAAACGCACAGGTCTCCGCCGTACGTTTCGCGCTTGCGGTGGTGGATCGGCTGCGCGCCGCCGACGGGGAAAACGAACCCGGCCTGGTCCTTGTACGGGCACGCCGCGAAGATGTCCGCCGGGCACTCGTGGCAGTACTTCGCCGGCGCCTTCTGCGGGACGAAGACATTCAGCCCCGCAAAGCAGGCGATGCGCTTCACCTTGTGCTGATGCCCGATGAACCACAGGATGATGTCGAGGTCATGCGAGCACTTGTGATTCAGAAGGCCGCCGGTGTTCTGGCGCTTGCGGTGGAAGCGGCGCATGAAGGACGCGCTGTGGGCGATGGAGAGCTGCTCCAGGCCCTCGATGTGGACGATCTGCCCGAGGACGCCGGAGTCCACGACCTGCTTCAGACGCTCGTAGAGGGTCACGGCGCGCATGTTGAAGCCGACGAAGGCGGTGCGTCCGGTCTTCTTCTGCGCGCGGAGGATGTCGCGGCATTCCTCGGCCGTCGTGGCCATGGGCTTCTCGAGGTAGATGTGCTTCCCCGCCTTCAGCGCCTTCACCGCCACGTCCCGGTGCGTGAAGTCCGGCGTCGTGATCATGACCGCGTCCATCTCCTTCGATGCGAAGAAGCGGTCGGGGTCCGTAAAGGTTCGCGCCCCCTTCAGGCCGCAGTAGTCTACGAACTTCTTCAGGCGGTCGGCGTCGAGGTCGCAAATGCCGAACAACTCGGCCCTGGGGGTCCCCGCATGGAGCTCGCGGGCGAAGCCCTCGCCCCGCGCCCCCGCGCCGATTACGCCGATCTTCAACTTACGCATGAATGCCTCCCGCTGAGTAGCCAATGAAACCAAGCTCAAAGAAAGCGTAGTCTATAGGATGAGCGCCCCGGCTGCAAGTGAACGTTCGGCCAGCGCCAGCGCCTCCGCGTCCGTCGTCCGCTCGTCGCCGAAGATCGCCAGGTCCGTCTCCACCGAACAGGAAACGCCCGGCGGCAGGGGGGTCGGGCTGCAATAGACGTCCAGGTGCAGGTCTATCCAGCAGCCGCAGAGGTGCGCGCGCATCCGCGTGCCGCACGGGGCGGGCCGCCGCACCAGCAGGAACAGGTTCCCGCACGCCCCGCCCAGCATGGCGAAGAACGCGGTCTCCTCGAAGTCCATGAAGGACACGCCGTTGTCCAGCGTTCCCCGGATGTCAATACGGCGTTCCGGCGCGCCGCGCGGCACAAAGAGCACGCGGTCGTAGTGCCAGCGCGCCGGATCGTTCGAGAGGAAGGGAAAGGCGTCGAAGAACTCAAAGGTCCCGTGTTCCCACTGCCCCAGGGTGGTGAAGGCGTGGCGCGTTTCCATGCGGAGCGCGCGGGGGTCCCACGGCAGGCGGACGAGGACCTCGCTGCGGACGCGCTCGCCCAGGTTGACGGCGGCATAGCGGAAGGCGACGGCCTCCGGCCCGTTCTGCGTCACCTCGAACTCCCGCAGGTGGTTCACATAGTGCGAAGGGCTGTAGCCGCAGTGCAACAGCCAGAAGAGGGGGTGTTCGGCGACGGCCTCCGCCGTTGCGCCGGGCTTGCGCAGGCGGCGGGCGCGACCGTCGCGCAGCGAGAACTCGAAGTCCCCCTCGCGGTTGCCGCTGCGCCAGGGGATGACGCCGCGCCAGGCGTCGCGCATCTGGTAGGCGGCGTGCATGCCCTCCGTCTCGCGCAGGAGCAGACGCGACGGGCCGTTCGCGTTCAGACGCAGCGTCGCGACCACTTCATCCGCCGGTCCGTGCGGCTGAGCCCGCACCGGCACCAGGGGGTCGTCCGTGCAACGCCCGAAGGAGAGCAACTGCGGCGTCAACGGGCGTCCGTCGGCCTCGGCCAGAACCGCGCCACGCCCGCAGAGCTTGAAGACCCGCACCCGCGCCGTCCGCTCCAGGGGGTCGGGCGGAAAGGTCACGCTCATCTCGCCTGCGCCGCCCTTCATCACCTCATAGACGGCGTCCACGGCGTCGTAGTATCGGAACTCCCCCCCGGCCACCTGCGGGGCAAGCGGCTGCTGATGGGCCTGAACGCGGCGGACCGTCTCCGCCTCCGGCGCTCCCAGTGAGAGACCCATCAGACCGTAGAAGGCCTGTTCCTTCGAGGGCGTCGCCTTTGCGCCGTGCAGCCAGCGCATCGCCGCCGTGCCCCCCGTGCCCTCGGGCGTCCACGCCACGCCGGACGTGGCGTCCACCGCCCAACCGCGCTTCTCCCAGGGGTGCGTTCCCCACTGGTGGAAGAGATGCGGCCAGCGGTGGTAGAAGGGGGGCGTCTGGAAGTCGAACTTGAAGGGGGCTACGCCGATGTCCGCCGCCCAGTGCAGCGCGACGGCGCTGCCGTCCGGGGCGGCAAGGAGAAGGCGCTTGTCCGGAAGTCCCGCCCCGAAGGGCTGCTCGCACCCGCCGCCGCCGGGACTCAGCGGCTGCCCCGTGGCGCGGAACTCGATGCGCGCCCCGCGCAGCACGGGGTGCGACGCGGAGTCCACCAGCCGAAGCCCGAAGGCAAAGAAGACCTGCCCCTCGGGGTACAGCCACACCTCCTGCAACCCGTCGCCGTGGTAGTGGCCGGCCGCGTCCAGGAGCTTGTAGAGCGTCCGGAGGACCAGACGCTCGGGCCCCTCCTCCACCGGCAGTATGTCCGGGGAGCTGTCACTCTCCTGCCGCAGCGTCGTCGTCGCGCCGAAGTCGGGGCTTCCGCCCGCGTAGGCGCAATCGAGTTCCACCCGGGCGGCCACGTCCAGGCGCAGAGGTCCGCAGGCCAGCGTCAGCGCGCCGCCGCGACGTCCGTCGCACTCCATTTCAATACGACCGACCTGCGACGACCACGTTGCGCCGCACGTCCTGAAGGTGAACCAGGGACAGGTCATAGCGCTCTCCATGAAGGGTCAGCCGATCTCCAACTGCCAGCGCTGCGTGGCCTGGCTGAGATAGGAGAAAATCTCCTCGCGTTCCGCGGCGCCCAGCGCCTTCGCGCCGACGGGCCGGGTGGCAAAGGGCGCCTGGGCGACGCCCCGCAGAACGCGTTGCATCCATTCCAGCCGCTCGATGATGTCGTGCAGGGCGCTCTCGCGCGCCTCGGAGCCGTGCAGGTAGTTCTCCAGGTAGAAGGGCGACGTGTGCGCCGTCAGGAAGGGGGGCGACACCCACCCGGCGTACCCCGCCAGAACGCGCTCGCTGCGCCCGAAGGCCCGCGCCGCCACCCACGCCCGTCGCCGAAGGTCCAGCGTCGTCTCCCAAAGCGTCTCCACCGGATACTCCCGCTCGTCGCAGAGGCGTTCCGCGATCACCGCTCCGTCGGCCACCCATTCGATGCGCGACAGCGGGCGGTTGCTGATGACGCGCACGACGGCGCGCTGCGCGGGTCCCGGCGCGATGAAGTCGGCCGAGGGGCGGCGTCCGTCAAGTTCGGCGAAGAGCAGCGGACCGTTCGTCGCAAAGGTGGCCCCCTCGCGCCACTCGCGGAACCACGTCTCCGGCGACGCAGCGGGCTGGGACTGGATGTAGAAGCGGTTCATGCCCAGGGGGCCGCCGCCGCCGCCGCCGGGATAGGCGCTGCCCCCGCTGCACGGCAGCGGCACGCCCGCGTTCAGCACCCGATACCAGGCATTGTAGGCCCATTGCGCAATGCCGCGCGGCTCGCGCTGAAGGGGATCGTCGCCGCCGAACTGGGTGTAGTCCCAGGGCCCCTCCTCCGGCTGGGTCATCGAAAGGAAGTTGTCGCACACGTTGACGCTGTCCACCAGCCCCAGCCCCACGTCCACCAGGAACTGCGCCCACGTGGGCGCCTGGTAAACGATCATCGCGCAGTTACGCTCGCGCGCCGCCAGGAAGTACGGCGCGTTCATGCGGTACCCGAAACCGTCGCAGAGGTCCGGCAGCGGGGCCGTCAGCCCCATCACCGTCGTGTCCTCCCACACGCCCCAGGGCGAGTGCATCTCCACCTCCTGGTCGGTGGATACCCACGCGCGCCCGCAGCGGAAGAGGGGCGTTCGGGGCGGCGCGCCCTTGGCGCTCCCCCCGGTGTACAGCCCCCAGCACTGCGCCCCCGCCAGGTCCAGCCCTTCGGCCAGAAAGGGAACCTCCAGCGAAGGCTCCTGCGCCTTGCGCCAGGCGTGGACGTGCGTGTCGCCGGACACGAACCCCTCGGCCGCGGCATCGGCAATGCGTCGCAGCCGCACCGCGATGTCAATCGGGCGCGGGCCGCCCACGCGGAACTGTCCGCCCGTCATCGTCCACTCGAAGCCCGCCGAGGCGCACCAGAAGTAATGCCCCGGACTCAGCTCGTAGATGACCCGGTCGCCGCCGTAGGCCCACGCGCGTCCGGCGGGCTCGTTCCGGCACGCGAAGAGTGATTCCACCGGCTCGATGAACCGCCCGCGGTCGTCCGTCAGCACCAGACGCCACGCCGGGGGGCCTTCCGCCTCCGCGCCCGGTAGAAAGGTGATCCGCGCAGGCATCGCGATTCCCTGCTAGAAGTCCTTCACGTCCTGGGCCTTGTCGGCCATCTTGGCGAAGTCGGTCCGATAGGAGGACGGAACGGGATGTCCGGCGGCCAGGTCGCTCAGGAATCGGCGCTCGCCGTCGAAGTGCAGCGCCGTCACGTGGCGGGCGTCGGCAGCGCAGACCTTGGCATTGAAGAAACGGAAGAACTTCCGGCGCAGCGCGTTCTCGCGGGCCAGCAACTCCCCGGCGGCGCGGCGGACGCCTTCGTCCGGCGGCGTCGCCCGCTGCGCGAAGACCTCCAGGAAGAAGCGCCAGTGCGCGCAGCGCGTGTGCTTCAACTCGCCGAGGGTGATGAAGAGATCCACCAGGTCGCGGCGGCACGTTACGCGGGGCCGCACGGCTTTCAGGCGGCGCAGCGCGGATCCCGTGATCGCCTCGGCATAGTCGAGTTGACGCCGGATCTCTCCTTGCAGCTTGTCCTCCTCGATCAACTCGAGCTTGCGCAGCAGGTGGTTGTGCATGTCCAGCCGGTTCATGGCCGAGGCGCCGCCCATCTTCTGGCGCATCTCCATGTTCCCCTCGAAGTAGATCACATTTTCCATGTACGCAAAGGAGAGCAGGCTCAACGGACGCTTGAGTTTGGACGGGAAGCCCACGCCCACGGAGATGGCCGCCAGGCATTCGGCAATCTCCGGCGTCGGCAGGCCGAAGAAGGCCCCCCCGAACCGCGCGTCGAAGTCCAGCCGGTTGATGGACGGCCACCACCACGTATTGTCCGCCGTCTGCGCCACGCCGTACCAGCAGGCATCCGGGTGCATCAGGAAGCACGCCCAGGAGCTGTTGATCATCCCCATGCCGCCGCAGAGGACGTTCTTCTCCGCCCACGTGCTCGTGTTGCGCGTGGCGATCTCGAAGCAGGGCACCAGCGTCCCCACGTTGTAGCAGGGTACGGCGATGATGTCGAAGCCCAGGCGTCGGTAATAATCGTAGTGGGGGTAGGTCGAAAGGGTATCCGGCAGCTCGGCCGGGCGTTTCCCGGCGCAGCCGTAGAAGTCCGCCAGCGCCTGGGGAATCTCCCGCGCGCCGTGGCGCTCGCGGACCGTCTCGTAAATCCAGTAGGTCAGGACGATCCCCTTGGGCAGCCGCTCGGCCAGGGCGGCGTCGCGGCGCGGGATGTCCTCCCACAGGATCGGCCGCACCCCCTTGTCCAGAACGTACTGGCACAGCTTCGCGTAGTGGTCCACCCAGATCCGCACCGCCCCGTGCCGGTCCGCGAACTCCTTGCACTCCGGGCAGCGGCCCAGAAGCGCCGTCTCATCCGCGCCCAGGTGCAGGAACTTCGCGTCCGGGTGCGCCGCCAGCACCTCGTCCACCATGTCGCGCACGAACTGCTGCGCCTCGGGCTTCACCGGGCACATCTGCGAGTAACCGTCCGGAACCTCGCGCAGGTGCGCCTTGCTCTTGAGTTTCAGGGCGAACTCCAGATGCCCCAGCGTCTGGATCAGCGGCACAATGCGGATGTGCAGCCGCGCCGCCAGCCGGCGCAGGTCCTCCACCTCCGCCGGCGTCAGCGCCTTCTTGCGGTCCACGATCTCCGGGTGACGCCGGTAGGGGAACTTGTCCTCATACTCGAAGAGCGCGCAGTTCATCTTCAGCCCCGCCAGGATGCGCAACTGCTCGCGGATCGTCTCCACGCGGTAGAAGTCGTACTTCATGTCGAAGTGAATGCCGCGCCACGCCTGCGAGGGGAAATCGCGGACGAGCAGCCCGGGACAGGCCCCCTCCGCCCCGCGAAGGGCCTGGATCAGCGTCTGCACGCCGTAGAAGAGCCCGGCGCGGTCCGTGCCGGCCACGGCCATGCCGGAGGCATTGACGACCAGCGTGTAGGCTTCGGCCAGCCCGGCGATGCCGCCCTCCGGCGCCTGCACCTTGCCCATGCCGTCCATCGCCTCGGACATGTTGCCGCCGTCGAGGCAGAGCCGGAGCGTCTTGACCGGCGCGCCCATCTGCGCCACGGCCTGACGCGCCAGCCCGGCGGCGACTTCGGCGTCGGCGGCCAGCGCAAAGACGCAGCCGGGATTGCCGGGCAGCGCCGTCGCATGGATCGCCGGCTCGCGCCCCAGGAAACCCGCCAGCGCCGGCGTCAGGAACTCCAGCGTGGCGTCCTCGCCCGACCAGGGCGAAAGGTATCCGTTGAGGGCGGCGGAGGGCTTCAGGGACTCGGCAAGATAGGAGAACTCCTGCGGCTTGGGGAGGAAGGTGACCATCGGCGGCACTCCTGATGACCTGGGCGGCGCGGCGGCCCACGGGACCGCACTCCGGCATCCGTGCCGGTTCGCCATTCGGGAAAGGTACCAAGGCGCGCGTGCCGGCGCAAACGAGACCGCGCTATCGGTAGCGCCCGTCGCACAGGGTAAAGAAGGGCTCCGCCAGCTCGCACTGCCGCGCCATTCCCCAGTAGCGGTTCGCCAGGCGGATCTTCTCGATGGCCCCCTCCAGCCGCTGACTCCGATGCGCCAGCATCGCCGCCGCCTTCTTCTCCCACTGCGCCGTGATGTCAATCAGGATATTCGGCGAAGGATAGACCCGCAGGTCCGAATCCCACGTGCAATGACGCACCGCCGCCGGCAGCCAGAGCTGCCCCAGCGAAGCCCCAGCCCCCAGCGCCTGCCGGAACGCCAGGTTGACGATGTGGCCGGCGGTCATGTGCTCGAATCCGCTGAAGGTATGCTGCGCGATAACAATCTCCGGTTCATAGCGCGCCATCACCTCGCGCACGGGGGCGATCAGACGCGGGTTCATCGCCACCGCCGGCAGGAGCGGGCCCGCGCCCGGCAGCGTCGGATTGAAACCGGGATCGCCGAGGTAGAGGAACTCGCGTCCGTCCGAATGCAGCATGTCCTGGAAGCCGAGGAACTCGACGGTGCGGACGCCGAGCAGCGCCGCAGCGGCGCGCGTCTCCTGCGCTCGCAGGGGAATGCACTCCTCGGGGAGCGTCTGGCGATAGGACTTCCCCGGCGCGGCCGCCCCGGCGGTGTTCGCCGAGAGCATCACCAGGATTCCCTCGTAGCCCTGCTCCGCGAACTTGGCCATCGTGCCGCCGGCATAGACCTCCATGTCGTCGGCATGGGCCATGACCGCCATGATGCGCCGCGTCATGCATCCTCCTGCTGAAGACGCCGACCGCGTCAGACCTTGAACCGGAAGAGGACGATGTCGCCGTCCTCCATGACGTACTCCTTGCCTTCCAGCCGCTGGCAGCCCTGGTTGCGGGCCTCCTTCATCGAGCCGTGCTTCTCGAAGTCGCGCCAGGCCGTGACTTCGGCGCGAATGAACCCGCGCGCAATGTCGCTGTGAATCTTGCCGGCGGCGGCCAGGGCCGTGTCTCCCGCTCGGATCGTCCAGGCGCGGACCTCAGGGTCGCCCTGGGTCAGGAAGGACCGCAGCCCGATGGCGGCATACCCCGCGCGGATGACGCGATGCGCCGCCGGTTCGCCGATGCCCAGCCCCTGCAGGAACTCCGCCCGCTCCGACGGCTCCAGCTCGGCAATCTCCTTCTCCACCCGCGCCGCAATGATGACCGTATTCGGCCCCAGCGATTCCGCCAGCGCCTTCGTCTCCGGACGGTGCAGCGCGTCCTCGTGGACGTTGAGGACGTAGAACATCGGCTTTTCGCTGAGGAACTGGTAGGCGCGCAGGAGCGCCGATTCCTCCTGCGTCAGGTTCTGCGCGCCGATCCGCCCCCCGCCTTCCAGCGCCGTCTTCAGCCGCTCCATCAACCCCAGCTCGCGGCGGCTCTTGTCCACTTCCTGCCCGCGCCCGATCTGCTTCTCGAGCTTCTCCATCCGCCGTTCCACGATGTCCAGGTCCGCCACGCAGAGCTCCGCCTCGATCTCGGCAATGTCGCGGCGGGGGTCCAGCGCGCCGCGCGGGTGGGGGGGGGCGCTGGGCGAATCGAACCACCGCACCACGTGGACCAGGCCGTCCACCTCCCGCAAGGCGGAGAGGACCGACACCACCTGCTCGCGCTTCATGTCCGATGCCACGCCGGGGATGTCCACGAAGTCCATCAGCGCGTAGGTCGTCTTGCGGGGATTCACCGCGCGCGCGAGGACGTCCACACGCGGGTCGGGAACGTTCACCGTGGCCTCGTGGGCCGCTGTGCCGCGCTCGACCGCTGCGCCGTGCGCGCCCGTGATGGCCTCGAAGAGGGTCGTCTTGCCGCTGAAAGGAAGTCCCAGAATACCGATCTTCATGCCGGAGTCATCCGTCGGGAGAACCGCAGAAGCGCCCGCGCGCGCGGGAACGATTCGCACTGTAGCAGAGGGGGGGCGAAGGAGGCAAGCGTCCGACAGTGCCCGCCCTCGCACCCCGCCGCGCCGTCCGCGCCGGCGTCGTCGCCCCCGTTCCCATCGGAGCCTCCGGCAAAGGAGGGTCGCCCGTCGCCTGTCACAGCGCGGGGCGTCCCCGTCTGCCGTTGTCGCCCGTCCCCGGTCCCCCGTCCGCCGTCTGTCGTCCGCCGTCCGTCGTTTGCGCCCCGAACCGCTCTGCCGCTAAACTGACGCTTCACGGAGGACTGCCATGATAGCGATAGTGGATTACCGCGCCGGGAACCTGACGAGCGTCCTGCGCGCCGTGCGGCATCTCGGCCACCCCGCCGAAATCACCGACGACCCCGCCCGTATCCGCGCGGCGGAGCGCGTCATCTTCCCCGGTGTCGGCGCCGCCGGCGAAACGATGGCCAACCTGACCCGCCTCGGACTGGACCTCTGCCTGCGCGATGAGGTCTTCCGCGCCGGCAAGCCGATGCTCGGCATCTGCATCGGCGTTCAGATCATCTTCGAACGCTCCCAGGAGAATGACGCGCGTTGCATGGGGCTCCTTCCCGGCGAGGTCCGCCGCTTCCCCGCCGGTCCGCTCAAGGTGCCCCAGATCGGCTGGAACGCCGTGCGGCCCGTCCGACCGCATCCCCTCTTCGCGGGCGTCCCCGACGGCGCCGAGTTCTACTTCGTCAACTCCTACTACCCCGTCCCGCGCGACACGGAGCGCGTCGTCGCGCATACCGACTACGGCGTCCGCTTCGCCAGCGTCGTCGCGCAGGGGAACCTCGTGGCCACGCAGTTCCACCTCGAAAAGAGCGGGCGCGTCGGCCTCAAGATGCTCGACAACTTCTGCCGCTGGGACGGGAGGATGCCATGCTGACCAAACGGATCATCCCCTGCCTCGACGTGCGCGCCGGCAAGGTCACCAAGGGCGTCAAGTTCAAGGGCAATGTGGACATCGGCGATCCCGTCGAGTTCGCCCGCCTCTATTACGAAGAGGGCTGCGACGAGCTGGTCTTCTATGACATCACCGCCAGCAACGAGCGGCGGGACATCATGATCGAGGTCGTCCGCGCCGTTGCCGAGGCCGTCTTCATCCCCTTCTCCGTCGGCGGCGGATTGCGCACCCTGGAGGACATGCGCCGCGTCCTGCTTGCCGGGGCCGAGAAGGTCAGCGTGGACTCCGGCGCCGTCCGCAACCCCGCTATCATCTCCGAGGGCGCGCGCGCCTTCGGGAGCCAGTGCATCGTCCTGAGCATGCAGGCGCAACGCGTCGCTCCCAGCGCGCGCATCCCCAGCGGGTGGGAAATCTTCATTGACGGCGCGCGCACGCCCACCGGCCTCGACGCCGTCGAGTGGGCCCGGCGCGGCGAAGGGCTCGGAGCGGGGGAGTTGTGCGTGAACTCGATTGACCAGGACGGCGCGCGATCGGGCTATGACCTCCCCCTCACGCGCACGATCTCCGAAGCCGTCGCCATTCCCGTCATCGCCTCCGGCGGGGGCGGATCGGCCCAGCACATCTATGACGTCTGCACCCAGGGCAAGGCCGACGCCGCCATCGTGGCCTCGATCATCCACCGGCGCGACACCACCATCCCCGAACTCAAGCGCGACCTCGCCGCCCGCGGCCTCCCCGTTCGGATGAACTGGTAGCGCGCTCCCGCGCCGCCGTTCGCGTCGTCCGCCGTTCGTCCTCCCCTTGACACCGCCTCCCGCGCGCGCGTATAGTGTAATACAACGTATTACCCACCGGCCTCGGGAGGCGCGCGGCGATGCGGCAACGGACCCGGCGGATCACGACGTGGCTTTGCGCGGCGGCGATGGCCCTCGCCGCTCTCTGGGCCCACGTCGTTCACCCCGTCGCGCACGGCGCCCACGTCGGTCCGCTCCTCGTTGGACAGCTCCATGGCGACTGCGCCGGCCGCCATGCGCACGGGTGGCTTCCCCCCGTCACGGCCGCCGACTGCCGCCTCTGCAAAGCGGTCGGCCTCCTCAAAGCCTTCGCGCCGCCGCCTCCTCCCGCCGCAGCCCTCGCCGCCCTCCTTCCCGCCGGCGATCTCCCGTTCCATTCCGCCCTCCCCTCCCTCCGGTCCTTCCTCCCGCTGGGCGAGCGCGCCCCGCCCGGGGCCGCCTGACAGCCCGACCCTCAGGCCGCCGCGCCAATGCCCGCCCCTCCGGAAGGCCGGACCCCGGCGCGGCTTGATTCCACGGGAGGATTTCTGATGAGACGATGGACAATCGCGTTGTTCCTGGGCCTGTTCGCCCTGCCCGCGGTGGTGTCGGCGCAGCCGGCGGCAGGCGGCGCCGCCTCCGTTCAGTCGGACATCGAGCGCCTTCGCCGCGAACTCGATGAACAGCGCAAGACGTACGACGAAAAACTGAAAGGGCTCGATGAGAAGATCGCGTCCCTCTCCCGCGACAGCGCGGCTGCGCCGGCCAAGGGCGTTGCGTCCGGACTCAAGAGCGCGGCCCACAGCCTCGGCGCCGAAGTCGGCGTCGTCGGCGACTTCCTGGCCCGCTACGACACGCGCGGCGGCAAGGCCGACCCCGGTCTGCTGTTGCAGGTCCGCGAGGTCGAGATTGACGTCTCCGGTCAGATTGATTCCTACGCCAGGGGCAACCTGTACATCGGCTTCGAGTCCGAAGAATCCGGCCATACCCACGTCCACGTCGAGGAAGCGTACGCCACCTTCCCCGAACTGCTGTGGGAACTTCAGGTGCGCGCCGGACGCTTCCGCGCCGACTTCGGCAAGGTCAACACCGTCCACCGGCACGCCTTGCCGTGGGTCGAGTACCCCCTGGTCAACCGCCGCTTCTTCGGCGACGAAGGACTCCGCGCCGACGGCCTCGCCGTCAGTCGCATGGTCACCGCCCCCTGGGACGGCCATGTCGAACTGACATATGAGATCTTCCGCAACGACAACGAGACCCTCTTCGCGGGCCACCACGCGCAGGACGTCGCGCAGTTGATCCACCTGAAGAACTTCTTCGACCTCACCCCGCGCAGCAGCCTCGAAATCGGCCTCAGCGCCATGACCGCCCCGAACAACGCCCATCACGGCGGACAGCGCACCAGCGTCGGCGGCGCCGACCTCACCTTTACCTGGCGTCCCTCGGACGCAGGCTCGCACCAGAAGGTGACCGTCCAGGCCGAGGCGCTGATGTGTCGAAAGGACCTCGACAACGAGGCCGTTCGCCACGACGCCTGGGGCATGTTCGGAGGCGTGGAGTACCAGTTCGCCGAGCGCTGGGCTCTCGGCGGGCGCTACGATTTCTCCGAGGACCCCGATGTCGCCGGCAACCGCGAACATGCCGGTTCCCTCTACCTCACCTTCCGCCAGAGCGCCGCGTGCTTCTGGCGCATCGGCTATCAGCAGAGTTGGCGGAACTTCGAGGACAAGGGCGCCAAGACCAACGGCGTGGCGTGGTTGCAGTTCAACTTCGCCTTCGGCGGGCACGGCGGACACAGCCACTAACCCGACCGCTTCACGAATCGCTGGCGCTTCGTGAACAAGCCGCGTAACGTGTCCTTGGGTCGGGCGAAGCGCGCCGCGGCGCGATCTCGTCCCGCCCGCGCCGCGGAACGCGCTGCCGTCCGCCGTCCGTGTCGTTCGCCGTCCGTCGTCCACCGGCGTCGTTCACCATTGACTCCCAGGTAACACAAGGTAATAATACATCAGGAGGAAGCGCGCGCCCTTCCGGAGGAGTCCGAGCCATGTCGAGGCAGAAAGCCGAGATCGTGACCTTCAAAGCCGACGCATCGCTGCTGGAAGCGATGCGCGGCGTGCCCAATCGCTCGGAATTCATCCGCTCGGCCGTGCTGCACGCTCTGGAGAACGTCTGTCCCCTGTGCAAAGGGACCGGCATTCTCACCCCGAACCAGCGCCGGCACTGGGAAGCCTTCGCCACCGACCATCGCATCCGCGAATGCGCCAAGTGCCATGAGTTCGAGGTCGTCTGCGTCCGCCGGCCCCGCCGCAGCGTTCATCGCCGCAAGGCGGCGCGAGGCCGGTCTGCGCGTTCCTGAGGCGCCCGCAGCCGCTCCCTCGCTGATAACAGGAGAACGCAACATGCGCATGACAATCCTCGCAGTGACCGCCCTCTGCCTGCTGGCTGGGGGGGCCGTCGCATCGGCCCAGCCCGGCGCGACCGGACCCGTTCGCGTCGCCGTCAGCATCCAGCCGATGAAGTACTTCGCTGAGCGTGTCGGTGGCGCCCGCGTCCAGGTCATGGCGCTTGTCGCCCCCGGACAGGACCCCCACACCTACGAAGCCACCCCGCGCCAGGTCCACGCCGCCGCCACGGCGCAGGCCTATTTCAAAATCCGCTGGCCCTTCGAGGAGGGGCTTCTCGCCAAGCTTCAGGGGATGAACCCCAGACTGAAGGTCTTCGACGTCACCACGCGCATCACCTTCCGCACCCTGGCGGAAGACGAGGAGTGCGCCCATGAAGGACACGAGCACGCCCACGCCCACGGGAAGGGCGAGCCCGATCCGCACATCTGGCTCAGCCCGCGCCTCGCCGCCGTCATCGCCGAGGGAATCGCCGACGGCCTGCGCGAGATTGACCCCGACGGCATCGCGGAATATGACCGCAACCTGCACGTCTTCAAAGCCGACCTGGCGGCCCTCGACGCGAAGCTCACGACCGCCCTGGCGCCCCTCAAAGGCCGCGAGTTCATGGTGTACCATCCTGCCTTCGGCTATTTCGCCGACGCCTACGGCCTCAAGCAGCGTCCCATCGAGCTCGCCGGAAAGGAACCCAGCGCGCGCCAACTCGCCGCCGCCATCAAGCGCGCCAAGGATCGCGGCATCCGCGTCATCTTTGTCCAGCCGCAGTTCCCCGTCCGTACCGCCGAGACGATTGCCCGCTCCATCGGCGGCGTTGTCGTCCACCTCGACGACCTCGCCTATGACTACCTGAAGGGCCTCGACGACATGGCCGCCAGGATTATCCAATCCTTCGAGAAGAAGTGACACGCATGAACGGTTCGGACGGCGTCGCCCCCATCGTCCTGGAGGACGTGAGCTTCTCCTACGGGCAAACATTCGTCCTCGAAGGCGTCGGCCTCAGTATCGGGCAGGGCGATTTCGCCTGCGTGGTCGGTCCCAACGGCGGAGGAAAGACGACGCTGCTCAAGCTGATCCTGGGTCTCCTCAAACCCTCCGGCGGCCGCGTCCGCGTCCTTGGGACCGACCCCGTCCGCGCCCGCGCGCGCGTCGGCTATGTCCCCCAGCACTGGACCTTCGACCTCCAGTTCCCCATGCAGGTGATTGACGTCGTGCTGATGGGCCGCATGGGCGGCGGGCGCTGGTACGGACAGCATCGCCCGGCGGACCGCGAGGCCGCCTGCGACGCCCTGGCCGAGATGGGCCTCGCGGCGCTGGCGGAGCGCTCCTTCGGCGCCCTTTCCGGCGGGCAGCGCCAGCGCGTCCTCATCGCCCGCGCGCTCGCCTCCGCGCCCGAACTGCTCCTGCTCGACGAACCCACCGCCAACGTGGACGTCAAGGCCGGAAGCGACCTCCTCCAACTCCTCAAACACCTCAACGCGCGCATGACCGTCGTCATGGTCACCCACGACCTCGGTTTCGTCTCCAGCCTCGTCAACCGCGTCGTCTGCGTCAACCGCACCGTCGCCGTCCATCCCATGAGCGAACTCACCGGCGACGTAATCGCCGCCATGTACGGCAGCGACGTCGCCATGATCCGCCACGATCATCGCTGCTGCACTCACGACCACGGAGGACCGCGCACATGAGCTTCTTGCACGCCCTCCGCGAAACGGCCTTCCTCCAGCACGCCCTCCTCGTCGGGCTGCTCGCCAGTGTGGCCTGCGGCATTGTCGGCAGCTATGTCGTGGCGCGCCGAATCACCTACATCGCCGGCGGCATCTCCCACTGCGTCCTGGGGGGTCTCGGAGCCGCGCACTATGTCCGCGTTGTCCACGGCTGGAACTGGCTCAGCCCCCTCTACGGCGCCCTCGCCGCAGCCCTGCTGGCCGCCGTCATCATCGGCCTGGTCAGCCTGCGCGCACGCGAGCGCGAGGACACCGTTATCGGCGCGCTCTGGTCCATCGGAATGGCCATCGGCATCCTCTTCCTCGTCAAGACCCCCGGCTACAACACCGACCTCATGAGCTATCTCTTCGGCAACATCCTCATGGTCGGGCCCCAGGAAATCCGCCTGATGCTCGCCCTCGATGTCGTCGTCGTCGCCGCGACGATCCTCTTCTACAACCAGTTCCTGGCCGTCTGCTTCGATGAGGAATACGCCCGCCTGCGCGGCATCCACGTCGAGATGTACTACCTCCTGCTCCTGGCCCTCACGGCGGTCACCGTCGTCGTGCTGCTGACGGTGGTGGGGATCGTGCTGGTGATCGCCCTGCTCACCCTTCCGGCGGCCATCAGCGGCCAGTTCGCCCGAAGCCTCTGGCAGATGATGGGCCTCGCCGCGGTCCTGACCGCCGGGGTCACGATCGGCGGGGTCGTCCTCAGTTTCCCCCTCGATCTGCCCAGCGGTGCGACCATTATCGTCATCTCCGGCGCCATCTACCTGGC
>JAKJEM010000069.1 GCA_022705425.1 Planctomycetota bacterium | reverse complement strand
CGCTCCCACAGCCGGGGCGGCTGTGCCACATCGTCAGAAGGCTGTGGTCAGGCAGGAAACTCCTTCGGCACGCGGCTCGGCCCGGAGTGATGCGCATCTTGACGTGCCGCGCCTGTGGCGTCCTCGCCTGTGTTGGTCGGATAGGACCGCTCCCACAGCCGGGGCGGCTGTGCCACATCGTCAGAAGGCTGTGGTCAGGCAGGAAACTCCTTCGGCACGCGGCTGGGCCCGGAGTGATGCGCATCTTGACGTGCCGCGCCTACGGGGGTATATACGGGCACGGTACTTCACCGGTGCGTCTCGCCGGTGCGCCGTCTCCTGCGTCCGCAAGGGCCGGGACTTGTGGATGAGCGCCACGGGCATGAACCGCACCGGAATGACGCGCGCTCGGGGTTGGGGGGCGCGGCTGTGTGCGGGGGTCCTCCTCGTCTCGGCCGCCGCGCAGGCGCAGACGGCGGCCACGCCCGTCCTGGGCTTGGAGGCCGTTCAGGAGCCGCTGCCGTGGTTCGATTCATCGAGGAGCTATCCGGAGTATGACGCCCGGACGCATCGGCAGCGGCCCAACGCCGTGCCGGCGGTGACGGCGGCGCGCGCGACGGAGGCGGGTGATGTGAAGGGCTTACCGCCGCACTTGCCGCCGAACGTGCGCCGAGAGGGGCGGGGGGGCGATGTGCCGCAACAAACAGACACACACGCGGCAGAGAGCGCGGACGCGCGATAGGCTGTGGCGGTCTTGGAAAAGCCGCGCCGGTCCGATATGATGTCGCGAAGGCCGGGCGAGTGGCGGAATGGCATACGCAGGGGACTTAAAATCCCCTTCCCGAGAGGGAATGCGGGTTCAAATCCCGCCTCGCCCAGATCTTGTTCCTTCTGTCGTTGCGGGGACATTTGCGCGCGGCGTTGGTGCGCGGAGGGGCGCGGCGGCGCGGGGTGGGAAGGATTGTGGCCGAGGGACGGGAAGCCACAATGGGTGGGGGAGGAGGCGCTTTCGCCTGTGCAGGATGCGGAGAACGGATTTGGCGCGGCGACGGCTAACGCGCGGCTGACGCGGAGGCGTGATTCTCCTTGACTTACCTTCGATGGGTGTGCTAGATTCCCCCTCATGTAGGAGTGTGTCGCGACCGGACGGTGAGCCTCGGATGAGGCGTGGCGTCGGAAGGTTATGGAGCCGCTGCGAATCCTGACGGGACAAACCGCGTCCGGTAAGTCCACGGTGGCGGTTCGTGTGGCGGAGCTGACGGGCGCCGAGTTGATTTCGGTGGACTCGATCAAGGTTTATCGCGGGCTGGATATCGGCACGGCGAAGCCTTCGAGGTCGGTTCGCGAGCGTGTGCGGTTCCACGCGCTGGACGTGGTCGAGGCGTGGGAGTCGTTCAGCCTGGCGCGGTACCTGGAGTGTGCGCGTTCGGCGGAGGGGGAGATTCGCGCGCGCGGCAGGAGGCCGTTGTATTCGGGCGGGACGCCGTTGTATCTGCGCGGGTTGCTCTATGGTGTGTTCGAGGGTCCGGGCGCGGACCTTGCGCTGCGGGAGGAGTTGACGGCGCGTGCGCAGCGCGAGGGCGCGGGCGCGCTGCACGACGAGTTGCGGCGCGTGGACCCGGTGACGGCGCAGCGGTTGCATCCGAATGACGCGTTCCGCGTGATTCGGGCTCTGGAGGTGGCGCGCGCGACGGGTCGTCCGATCAGCGCGCACCAGCGGCAGTATCCGGCGCCGTGTCCGGCGGTGGCGTACCGGATGGCGGCGTTGCGGCGTGAGGAGGCGGACCTGAAGGCGCGGATCGCGCGTCGCGTGGAGCGGATGTTCGCGGCAGGTCTGGTGGACGAGGTGCGCCGCATGTCGGAAGGGCGCGGGCTGTGCGTGTCGGCCCGGAAGGCGATCGGATACCGGGAGGTGTTGCGGCACCTGGCGGGGGAGTGGACGCTGGCGGAGACGGTGGCGCAGGTGGAGCGGAATACGTGGCGGCTGGCCCGGAAGCAGCGGGCCTGGTTGAAGAGCTTTCCGGGTGTGATGTGGCTGGACGTGAAGCCGGAGGAGGACGTGGAGTCCGTGGTCGGTCGGGCGCGCGAGATGCTCTTCGGCCCCGCGGAGGCGCCGTGCCGGTCGTGACGTTTGGAAGACGCAACGCTCGAGGCCGTGGAGTGGCTCATGTTCAATCTCGGTCCGGTCTGGGGAATCGACATCGGCGATTCCGCCGTCAAGGCGGTGAAGCTGAAGAAGGTCGGCAAGGACCAGATTTCCCTGCTCGATTTCCACGTCGTGCGGTACTCGGAGGTGGGAGGCGAGGCCGGGGCTCGGCGCGAGGGGCTGCTGCCGCAGGCGTTGGCGGCGCTTCAGGCGGCGGGGGTGACGCGGGACCGGTGCTTCGTTTCGATTGCGCCGCAGACGGTCTTCAGTCGTTTCATCAGCCTGCCGCCGGTGGACAAGCGGCGTATTCCGGAGATTGTGCTTTACGAGGCGCGCCAGCAGATTCCCTTTAATCTGAATGAGGTGATCTGGGCATACGAGACGGTGCGGAAGGATTTCGTGCCGGGCGACGAGATCGAGATCGGTCTGTTCGCGGTGAAGCGGGAGGTGATCGAGGGGTATCTCGGCGAGTTGGCGCCGGTCTGGCAGCAGTTGCATGGGATTCAGGTTTCGAGCCTGGCGCTTTACAACTATGTGCGGCACGAGCTTTCGCTCGATCAGCCGGCGGTGATCGTGGACATCGGGGCGCAGAGCACGGACCTGCTGATTCTCGACGGGCAGAAGTTCTGGCTGAGGAATCTGCCGATTGCGGGGAACTCGTTCACGTCGGTGCTGGAGAAGAAGCTGAATATCCCGCGGGCGGAGGCGGAGAAGCTGAAGCTGGACGTTTCGGACAACCGGCACCGCCGCAAGCTGCTGGACGTGCTGCGACCGATGATGCGCGACATGGTGGCGGAGATTCAGCGGTCGGTGGGGTACTACAAGTCCCTCTCGCAGGCAGTGAAGTTCGAGGAGATCTTTGCGACGGGGGAGGGCTTTCATCTGTTCGGACTGGACCGGTTCCTGGCGGAGCAGCTCCAGTACAAGATCACGCCGTTGAACCAGCTTCGGAACATCGCCTACGAGGGGCCGGCGGAGCGGCAGAAGGAGTTGGAGCAGCGGCTGCCGGGGCTTTCGGTGGCGATCGGGCTGGCGGTTCAGGGGCTGGGGCGCAGCCGGGCGACGATCAATCTGCTTCCGGACGATTTCACGATTCAGCGGCTGCTGCACGCGAAGCGGTTCAACGGTTTCATTGCGGCGGGGCTGGCGTGGGGGGTGGTGGGGTGTTTCTATGCGAAAGAGGCGCGCGTGCTGAACGACATGCAGGCGATGATGTCGAGCGGCGAGCGGACGGTGGGGCAGGTGGAGAAACTGAAGCGGGACTTCGAGCAGGCGAAGGAAGTAGAGCCGAAGCGGCTGGAGGTGTTCGAGAAGTTCGGGGTGCACCGGGAGTATCCCGCGCGGCTGCTGGAATCGCTGGCGATGGTGATGCCGCGCGACGTGGAGATCAGCGGGTTCCGTTTCTCGGAGCCGGGCGCCGGGTCGGGGGGCGGTCCGGGCGGGGGGGCGACGCCCTCGACGCACGGCAGCCCGGAGGACATCCGCGAGGTGGGGGCCTCGAAGCTGCTCCTGACTTTTGACGTGACATGCGAGGCGACGCTGGAGTCGGACAAGCTGCAGAAGAAGCTGCCGGAGCAGATCAAAGAAGCGCGGATGTACTGGTTGAAGGTGAAGTTGGTGAAGGGCGTGCTGGTGACCGAGCCGCTTCACCGGCGGCGTCCGCGCGGCGACGGCACGGAGGAGCGCGTGTTGCAGGCGAGCGTGACGGTGGGTTTGCGCACGCCGGAGGAGCTTGACGCGCTGATGAAGGAGGAGTTGGAGCGCCGTCGGAAGGCGGCGGAGGAAGCGGCGGCCAAGGCGGCTCGTGAGGCCGAGGCGGCGAAGGCGAAGGAGGCCGAGGGCGCCAGGCCGGGCGAGTCCGGCGGCGCGCCGAAACCGGCCGATGCGCCGAAGGCAGGGAAGTAGCGGACCGATGGAAATCGTCAAGAAATTTCTTTTCTACGTCATCGCGGTGGCCATTATCGCCGGCGCGGGGGCGGTCTATTTCCTGTTCGTCCGCGGTATCGCCGCGAAGTACGAGGAGAACCTGAAGAACCTTGAGGGGCGCCGGGACAAGCTGAAGGGGTACGCGCAGGAGGCGTTGCCGAACGACCGTTCGATCGAGGCGGCGCGGCAGCGCACGGAGTTGATCAAGCAGCAGTTGACGGAGTGCAACCTGTATCTGGCGCGCCAGCCGCGCCTGGGGCACACGCGCCGCTTCATCCGCGACGAGGTGCTGGGGCGCGACGACCGGGAGATTGACCAGCCGATCGCCTGGCTGGATGAGTATAACCGGCGCAACGCCGAACTCCGGAAGCAGTTGGATGACGCGCGGCTCCAGTCCTTCACGATTCAGACGCTTAACGGGCTTTGGGGCGAGCGCGTGCCGAATCCCGCCCAGATGAACGCGGCCATGGAGCTGTACTGGTATCAGAAGGACATGGCCGACTTCCTGTCCGAGCAGGCGGAGAAGGACCTGGGCGAGTACCTGAAGCTCGTGGCGGACCGACCGGAGTCCTTCCCCGGCAAGCCCTCGGATCTGGTGATCAACCGGAAGCCGTCCGTTTTCGAGGAGATTCTGCGGGGGTTCACGGCCGACAAGCTTCGCGAGGTCTTCACGGCGATCATCATTAATGAGAAGCAGCAGGACCTGGCGCTGATCTTCAACAGCCTGATGCCCGACGACGTCCGGGCGGACGGAACGGTGACGGACGGGATGCCGTGGGCGCGTCCGGCGTCGGAGGCGGGGAAGCTGTCGGTGCTGAACCTGACGATGGACGACGTGCAGCGCGCCTTTGTGGCGGCGATGCTTCCGCCGGGCAAGGAGGACATCCTGAACCGGCAGCGGTTCATGGATTACATCATGGAGATGCGGACGGTGCGCTACCGCACCGACGTGATTGCGCTGTTGGAGGCGAAGGGGTTCGAGGATGTTGCGCTGCGCCTGCGGCGGAACAACGAAGAGGAGCGCGCGCGCCTGCTGCAGGAGATCGGCAACTGGTCTTCGGCGAAGCTGGCTCAGGCGATCGGAGCGGTGGTCTCTCTGCGCGACGAGAAGGATTACCGCGTGGTGCGGGCCAACCACAGTCCGCAGATTCTGGAGTTGGGGGCCATCCAGTTGAAGGCGGACATCGTTCCTTCGACCGGAGGCGCGCCAGGCGGGGCGGGGGGGCGTCCTCGGACGGAGATGCACTACGTCAACACCTTTACAATGAAGGTGAAGCTCGATTTCGAGCGTGTGCCGGTCTTCCTGAGGCGGTTGCTGAACAATAGCTGGCGGTACCGGGTGACGGTGAACTCGGTGATGCCGACGGAGGGCGGGCGCGGGGCGATGGCGCTGGAGAGTTCGGGCGCGCCGGGGATGCCGCCGGCGCCGATGCCGCCGATGCCGATGCCCGGGTTGATGCCGCCGGGCGCGCCGCCGCCGTCCGGTGGGGCGGCAACTTCCGACCCGGCGCTGGCGATACGCAAGTACGTCTGGCTGGAGCTTCAGGGCGAGGCGTATCAATTCACGCCGCTGCGCGAGAGATACAAGAGCGACCTCGCCGGAACGGCACAACCTTCGCCCGCTCCGGCGCCGGCAGGAACCCCATGAAGATCAAGATCGTCATTGCCAGCTACGCGGACTGGGTCATCATTGCGGCCCTTGCGGTCTTTCTGTGCGTGGCGGCCTTCCAGTCCTTCCTGATGAAGGACACGAAGCTGGACGAGTTGAAGACGGAGATTGACGGCTACGAGCGGAAGATCAAGCAGCGCCTGACGAGCGCCGAGATTCTGCCGATGCCGAAGACGGATTACGTGGCCGCGTTGAAGGACCGCTTCGAGCACATGCCGGTCATCAGTCCCTTCTCGCGGAATCCCTTCCTGCCGCCGAAAGAGATTCTCTATCCGCTGACGCAGTTGCGGGAGAAGGCTTCACGCGAGATCAAGCTGCCGGGGGTCCGGCTGATGGAGCAGGTGTCGCCGGTGGAGGAGGTTTCGGTCAAGTTCGGCTACAACGCCGACGAGGACTTCAGCCGCTTGACCATCACCGCGGTCCATTCCGGCGAAGTCACCCTTCGGATGCGGGACGACATGGACCAGGTCTTCCGCTTCCCGATTCGGATCCGTCCGGTGCCGCAGTTGCCGACCCCGCTGCCTCCGGCGGGCACGCCGGTCATCCTGAGTCGCGGGCCCTTCGACCGTCCGATGCCGGACCGCACGTTCCGGCGCGAGCCGGGGGCGGTGCTCATCTTCTTCCGCCCGGACAATCCTTCTCCGATGCCGATGAACGTGGGGAACACGACGGCGGCGGAGATTTACCGGAAGCCGGCGGACTCGCCGGACACGGTGTGGATGAAGGCGCACAAGGCGGAGATGCTCACCCTCTCGACGCCGGAGCAGCGGCGCGCGATCCTGGAGAAGTTCCAGCTCGACAAGCGCGCGAAGGCCGACGCGACGCCGGTGCGTCCGCCGGCGCGTTCTTCGGGGCCGGTGACGGCGGTGGAGGCGCCGGAGATGCCCGGCGGCGCGCAGGCGCCGTCCGCAGAGGGAACGCCGGGGGCGTTGACGGAGATACCCCCGAACACATACGTCTTTCTGGACGAAGACGTTGAGGAGGGCGAGAGCTACCTTTATCGGGTCGTCACCGTCAGCACGGCGGAAGATGCCGTTCCGTCACGGTGCAAGGAGCCGTACGTCACGCCGACGCCCATTCTCATCCCGTCGCTGGTGCAGATGACCCTTGTTTCGGTGACGCCGCGGTACGCGCGCATCCGGCTTTCGCGGCAGGATCCCGACAGCGGCGAGACGGTTGCGGAGGAGATCAACGTGGCCGCCGGGATGCGCATCGGCGGCAAAATCCGCAGGAAAGTGCCCGATGGGGTTGACGTGAGGGGTAATCCACGGGTAAAAGATGTGACTGTGGATTTCTCTACAGGCTGTGTGTTGGTGGATTTTGCGCCCAAGTTCCGTGAGATTGCGTATCGGCTGCCGCTGTCGCTGGATCGAGCCGGGCGTCCGCAGTTCCGGTTGACCCGGTCGGAGGAGCCGCGCATCTTCTATTTGACGCCGCGCGGATATCTGCGCATGAAGACGAAGGACGAAGCGCCGGAGGCGTCGTCCGTCGGCGGCGTTTCGGGTGCGCCCATGCCGCCGGGCGCGTTCGGGCGTTGACCGGGAAGACCTGCATGGCCCCATTGGGCCGAATGTGAGGAGATGGCTTTGAAGCGGATCATTCATAGCACCGTCCATCGGGCGGGCATCCTGACGCCGGTTCTCCTCGTCCTCCTCGCTGCGGCGCTGCTGACGGCGTGGTCGGGCCCCTTGCGGGCGGCGGCGGGGACGCCCACGACCACGTTGGACAAGGAGCGCGCGCGTTACGAGCGCATGGATTACGAGGCGCGCGTGCGGGCGGAGGAAAAGGCGGAGCGGCAGTCGCGCCTGGACGCCCTCGATCGGATCGAGCAGGAGCGCCTGTATCAGAAGGCGGCGGCGGAGATCGCGGCGCAGAAGCAATCGGAGAAGGCGCGCATCGAGGCCGACAAGAAGAACCAGGCGGCGTTGGCGGAGGCGCGGGCCAAGGCGGCCTCGACGTCAACGCTTGCGCCGCGGACGCCTGTGACGACGCGTCCGTCCGTCGCGGAGAAGGGGCCGGCGGTCACGGTGACGACAGCGCCCCGAGGCGACGTGGCCGCGCGCGCGCCGGAGACGACCGTGACGACGGCGGCGCGGCCCGTTCCGGCTGCGGCGGGGAAGGCGCCAAGCGCGACTTCGACCACCCTGGACAAGGCGGCGGGCGAAGCCGCCGCGCTGGCCGCCGACCGGAAGCGCGCGGAAGAGGCGAAGGCGCGCGCCGCCTACGAAGCCCGGATGAAGGCCCGGGAGGAAGCGGAGTATTCGAAGCGGTCCGCCCCGGCCGATCGCGCGGAGCTCGATCGGTACTTTGAGAAGGCGCAGCGCGAGATTGCCGCGCAGCGGGCGGTGGAGGCGGAGGTTGCGGCGCGCGAGAAGCGCGCGGCGGCATCGCGCGCGGGGGTGGTCTCGCTCGCGCCGACGACCACGGCGGTCGCCGTCAGAACAACGGTTCCCCCGACGACTCTCGCCGTCGTGAAGGCGCCGGTCGTTACGACGACCCTTGCCGTCGTCCGAGCCCCGGTGACGACGACGACGGCTGTTGCGGTGCGCGCGCCGGTGACGACCACGACGGCCGCTGTCGTCCTCGCGCCGGTGACGACCACTACGGTTGCGGCGGTTCGTATGCCGGTGACGACGACGACGGCTGTTGCGGTGCGCGCGCCGGTGACGACGACCACGGCGGCTGTCGTCCGTGCGCCGGTGACGACCACGACGGTTGTGGCGGTTCGTGCGCCGGTGACGACGACCACGGTTGTTGCGAAAGCGCCGGTCACCCCGGCGACGGTTGACAAGGCTGCGGCGGAGCAGGAGGCGCTACGGCGCGACCGTGCGGCGCGAGAGGCCAAGGGGCTTCCGGCGGCCGGCGCGGTGGTTCCGCCGACGGACCCGAAGGCGCTGGCGGAGGCGCAGGCGATAAGCGCGGAGCGACAGCGGTTGGCCGCGCGCGCATACGAGGAACGGATGCGCGCGATCGAGATGCAGTCGCGCCAGTCGCGTCGCGCGCCGGTCGAGGCTGCCGAGATGGAGCGGTATTTCGCCCAGGCGCAGCGCGAGATCGCCGAGCAGCGGCGAGTCGAGACCGAGGTTTCGGCCTGGGAGAAGAGCCGTGCCGGCAAGGCTGCGCCGTCGGGGGTTGCAGCGGCGCCGTCCACTACCGCGCGGGAGCCCGTCCTTCCGTCCGTCACCGCCACCACGTCCGTCCTCGCCCGCGCGACGACGACCACGACCGTCGCGGTGGCGCGTGTCACGACCACAACGACGGCTGCTGTGGCGCGGGTGACGACGACCACGCGGGCCGTTGCGATCCTTCCGGCGGCGCCGACGACTACCGGAACGCAAGTGCTTACGGCCGCGGACAAGGCCCGGCTGGAGCAGGAGGTCATGGAACGCGACCGGTACGAGCGCGCCGTGCGCGACCGCGAGGCCGCCGCGCGCCTGGCGCGGATGCCCACGACGACAGCCACGCGCGTCATTGCAGCCGCCACGACCACCACAATGGCCGCCGTGACGAAGGCCCCGACTACGACGCTTCCGGCCCTGCCTCCGGCGACAGTGGCCGCCGTCCCGACGACAACGCTGGTGAAGGCGCTGCCTCCGGCGACGGTTGTGGCGGTGGCGCCCAGCGCCGCCGACAAGTCCGCCATTGAGCGGCAGGCGATGGAACGCGACCGGTACGAGCGCGCCATGCGCGACCGCGAGGCCGCTGCGCGCCTGGCGCGGATGCCCACGACGACAGCCACGCGCGTGATCGTCCGGGCCACGACGACCACGACGGTGGCCGTGGTGAAGGCGCCGAGCACGACTACAACGGCTGTTGCGGTTGCGCCTGCGACCACGACGACGCGAGCGGTGGTTATAGCGCCGACGACGACCACGACGGCCGTGGCGGTCGCCCCGACCACCACGACGACCGCTGCCGTGGTCAAGGCGCCGACGACGACCACGACGGTGGTCGTCATTGCGCCCACGACCACAACGACCGTGGCCGTGGTCAAGGCGCCGACGACGACCACGACCGTGGCCGTGGTCCAGGCGACGACGACCACGACGGTAGCCGTCGTCAAAGTGCCGACAACCACAACCACATCGGCTGTCGTTCGCGCGCCGACGACCACGACGACGATCGTGGCGAGGGCGACCACCACGACGCGTCCGGTGGCTGCGGGTCCGAGCAAGTCGGAGATCGAGCGTCAGGCCATCGAGGCGGAGCGCAAGCGTCTGAAGGACCTCGAGGCGCGCAAGCGCGCGGAGGCCGCCGAGAAGGCCGCGCAGGAAGAGAAGGACCGTCGCGCGGCGGCGGCGCGAGCGGAGCGCGAGAAGCGCGAACAGCCGGTCATTGCCGCCGAAGCGCGGCGTGTGCAGGAGCGCGCCCAGATGCGCAAGGCGGCGGAAGCCGCGCGCGAGGCCGCGCTTTTCGATTTCAATATCGAGCCGAAGTAGTCGGGCCGTGGCGTCGGTTGGCGTGCAGCGATGACGGCGGCGGTCTCCGGGCCGTCGCCCGCCTGATATGAAGCCCCGCAGGGGGCGCCCGGTTGCGTGTGACAGAAAGAAGAAGTGGAGGACATCCGTCGTGCACAGCCCCATCCGACGCCTCGCCGTTGTGGCGTGTTTCCTGGCGGCTTGCGCCGCGTTCGAGGCGCGCCTTGCGTCCGGTCAGGCGGCCGCGCCCGCCCCCGTGGCGACGCCGGCTTTCGGCGAGGTCCTTGACCAGGCCACGACGCTCCTGAAGCAAGGGGCGGCGGCGCGCGCGGAGAAGCTGCTGCAAGGCTTCGTCCAGGCGCCGGGGGCCAGGCTGGAGGCGGACCAGAAGGCCCGCGCGGACGCGGTGCTGAAGGATATCCGCGACGCGATGGCCGACCAGGTTCTTGCGGAAGAGAACGCCCGCAAGCGCGCCGAGGAGGGGAAGGCGGCGCGGGAGAAGCAGGCGGCGGACCGGCAGTTGGCGCAGCAGCAGAAGTTGACGCGGGCCGAAGCCCTCCGGGCGGAAGCGGCGGCGGGGCAGACGGACAAGTACCGGCAGTCCGCGCAACTCTACGCCGAGGTGGCCCAGGAGCGCGCGAACGACGCTTACGCGCGGGCGATCGAGTCCTTTGCGCAGGGCGATTACGATGCGGCGCGGAAGCGCTTTGAGCTGCTGAAGGCCTGGAATGACAAGCAGAAGGCCGATGCGGGGGCGCTGTTCCCGGCGCGGCTGGACCCCGAGCGTGAAGCGGGGTTGAACCGGTACATGGCGCGCCTTGATGACGTGAAGGCGAATCAGGTTGAGGGGTTGCGATATGCCGACGCGCGTCGGAAGGCATTGCAGGAGCAGGATGCCGCGCAACGGCGACGCCGCGAGGTGGCGCAGCTCTTCGACGAGGCGGTGCTCGCGCATGATCGGGGCGCCGCCGTGGAAGCTTTCCAGAAGTTCGACCTGGTGCTGAAGTCGGGCGTCAGCCTGGGGCCGGACAAGGACGCGCAACTCGCCGCGTATCTGGCCAAGCTGACGGCCTGGCAGAATGAGCAGAATGAACGCCGGCTGGCGGTGGTGAAGCTGATAGACGCCGGGGAGCGCCTGCTGGAGCGCGAGGACTGGCGCGGCGCGGACGAGATGTTCACGAAGGCGCTGCGCGACCAGTCCTATCTGGGCGAAGCCGAGCGCGCGCGGCTGGCGGGGCTCTTTGCGAAGGTGGCGAAGCTGCGCGACGCGGCCATGGCGCAGGGGCAGCAGCGCATGGAGGCCGTGGACCGGGAAGCGGAGGCGGCGCGTCGCGCTCAGATGTACCTGGACGAGGTGAAGCGCCAGAAGAACGTTCTGGACGAGATGGAGAAGAGCCTCGCGGCGGAGTATCTGGCCGTTGCCCGCGCGGACGTGGCGAACCTGAAGTACAAGCAGGCCCTGGTCAGCGTGGAGGAGGCCTTGCGCCACCAGCCGGGAATGCCGGAGGCCGTGGAGCTGCGCGCGCAGATTCAGGCCGCGCTGGGGCAGCCGGTTGAGATGGCGCCGTTGTATCAGGGGCGCATTACGAAGTCCTTCGAGGCGCAACTGGACATGGTGCGTCGGCAGATGGATCTCTCCGTGACGCGGGGGCGTACCGCCTTGGAGGCGAAGAACTACGACGAGGCCGTGAAGGAATTCGAGCTGGCCCAGGGCGCGCTGGACTATCTGCGGCCGCACTATGACGTGCGTTCGGTTGAAGCGCAGATTGCCGGGCTGATGAAGCGGGCGAAGGAGGGACAGGACAAGGCGGCGCAGGAGACGGCGGCGCGGAAGCTCTGGGAAGTGCAGCAGGAGGCGGAGCGCGCGGCGGTGGACGCCAGCCAGCGTCGTGAGAACCGCAAGCTGGCGCTCTTCTCGGAGGCGAACGCCGAGTTCAGCCGGGGCAAGTATGAGTCGGCCATCAAGATCGCCCGGAGCATCCAGGAGATAGACCCCGATGACGTGGCCAGCCGCGACCTGATTGAGAACGCGCGCGAGCAGATCAAGCGACGGACGTGGCGGGACGTGTATGAGCAGGACCGGCAGGCGCGCGAGGACGAGCGGCTGAAGCTGAAGGAGAAGCTCGTATGGCCCTCGGCCATTTATCAGTATCCGGCAAAGGCGATCTGGAATGAGATCTGCGCGCGCGAAGGCGCGCAGTACCCGACGGCCAAGTCCGCCATGAAGCCGAGGGACCTGGCGCTGATGACGGCGCTGGACCTGGAGCTGCGCCTGAAGGACATCGGCGGCCTGACCCTTCAGGAGACGTGCGACCACCTGGCGAACCTGATGAAGGACCGGCACGGGCGGGACGTCTACTTCTACATTGACCCGGCGATTCTGGCCGGCGGCGATCTGACGGTGCCGGCGCTGAATCTGCGCGAGTACCCGTTCAGCTTCAGCCAGATCCTGAAGCAGATCCTGCGAGGTGTGCGCGTGCCGCCGATCCAGCGGGCTGTGGCGGCCGTGGCGGGGGCAACGGGTGGCACAGGCGCGGCCCAGGCCGATAACCGTCTTGAGTTCCTCGTCGTGGACGGCACGATCTTCATCAGCGACATTCAGGGGTGTCTGCTCGAGGAGGCCAAGCCGGAGAACTGCTCGCTGCGCCAGTACGACGTGAGCGACCTTCTCTTCGTGTACGAGACGCAGACGGGCATCTTTGTTCCCGGCGGCGGCACGACCGGCACGTCGGGGACGGGTACGACCACAACCACCTCCGGCACGACGACCAGCGGGACAACTACGGGTACCACGGGGTCCACGGGTGGCAGCGCGGACAACCTGGTGCTGTTTGTGTACGAATACACCGGCACGGGCAACTGGGATGCCGCGCCGCAGGTCAGCACCGTCAGCGGAACGAGCACTACGGATTCGAGTACGACAACGACGACCGGCACAACGACGGGCACGACCGGTACCACGGGATCGCCGCTGAACAATCTGGGCCCCGGGCGGCGGATGTGGCTGCGCCAGGGCTACCTGATGGTGCATCACGTGGACCGTATTCACAAGAAGATCGAGGAGATTCTTCAGGAGCTGCGCAGCCAGACGAACATCCAGGTGCAGGTCGAGGCGCGTTACATTACCTATACCGACAACTTCCTGAAGCAGTTCGGGCTGAACTTCAGCAACTTCCCGAACTGGAGCGTGGGGCACATGGGCCCGATCCCCGGCTTCACGATCACTTCGATGCAGGTGAACCCGACGCCGACGGTGGCATCGAGCATCTTCAACATGACGGGGACCTTCGCCAACGGAGCACAGACGCGGGCGATCCTGAACGCGGCGATCAGCAGCGATCACGCGACGGTGGTTTCCGCCCCGCACGTGACGGTTATCAACACGATGGAGCAGACGTTCAGCGCGGATCTCCAGAGCGCGTACATCCCGGGGTACGTGGTGCAGAACAATGCGGTTGTGCCGCAGCCTTTGACAACGTATTCCCAGTCCACGGTGGACCTGACGGTGCGCCCTGTGGTGTCGGCGGACCGCCGGTATGTGACGATGTCGGTAACGCCGAACATTTCGGCGACGCAACTTCTGGCTCAGGAGGCGCACATCTTCTTCACGCCGCCGGGGCAGTCCGTGGCGCGCGATTTCCCGTACACGCAGTATGTGCCCCTGACGGACACCAATACGATCGAGTCGGTGATCCGCGTGCCGGACCGCGGCACGGCGATTCTCGGCGGGCTGGCCTCCTTGCAGGACGCGGACTCGATGGGGACGGTGCCGATCCTGTCGCGCATCCCGATCATCAGCCGGCTGGTGACGCACAGCCAGATAGACAAGAAGCGCAAGCACGTCCTCTTCATGGTCACGCCGACGATCCTGCTGCCGAACGAACTGGAGCCGTAGCCGAACAGGACACGCTCCGTGGAGGAGTCAGAGATGGGACGCTATCGCTTTGACGGGCTGACGGTGACGCTGATGGTAGTCTGCGGCCTGCTGGCGGGGGCGCTGCTGGGGGTAGCGTTGCGGGACCCGACGCCTTCGGCGACGGCGCAGTCGGGTATCCTGGCGCCGGCGGGCGCGACGATCGCGCTGATCGGGACGGAGAAGAACGACCGGATTCCGCTCTTCGTCGTGGACACGCGGTCGCAGAGCATCATGGCCTACGAGTGGGGGTTGACGAACCGGCGTCTCGCGTTGCGGTTCGTCCGGACGTATGCCAGCGATCGGGACCTGGAGGAATACTGGGCGCAGAACGCGATAGACAGTCCTTCGGTGAAGGACGTTCGGGAGCTGGTCAAGCGCCAGACGATGGGCCGTTAGCGCGTGAACGTGCGGAGCGCCTGAGTCTGCGGCGCAGCCCGATGGGGCTGCGCCGCGTTCATTTAACGGCGGGGGGCGGGTTGCCCCGGTCGGCGAGGAAGAGGTCAACGAGATCGGGGTCGAGGCGTTGTCCGGCCATGCGGCGCAGGGCTGCGGCTGCCGCTTCCGGCGGGAGGGGGGGTGTCGTCGGGCTGCCGTGAAGGAGGGTGTCGTACGCATCGGCCACGGCGAGCACGCGCGCGCCGAGGACGATGGCTTTGCCCGAGGGGGCGCGTTCCGGGGCGTCGGGGTCGGGGGCGTAGGGGGTCATGTGATGGCGGACATAGCGCACTTCCTCGACGAGGACGCGAAGTTCGGTCAGCAGTTCCATGCCGGCGAGGGCACTGCGGCTTTCGCCCTTGGGGCCGTCGCACTTCTCGGGGTCTGCCGCACCCTCAACCAGGACGCGGCCGACATCGTGCAGGAGGGCGGCTGCGCGGACGGCTTCGACGTCCTGGGTGGGCATACCTGCGGCGCGGGCGAGTTCAACGGCATAGATCGCCACGTTCTCGGTATGTCGCTTGAGGTCCGGGGCGCGGCGGGAGAGCGCGGCGACGAGCGGACGCATGGACTCGAAGTACCTCATCTTGGCGGGGGCGATGGCCTGCCGGAGGCGCACACGGACCTCCTCCAGGCGTCCGCCTTCGATCTCCGGCACGGCGCCGTCGGCGGTGAAATCCAGGGGGTTCCAGATGCGCACGTTGTTGCGTCCCTGGCGTTTGGCGGCCAGCAGGGCGGCATCGGCGCGTCGGCAGAGTTCGGCGGCATCGCGCACGGACTCGCGGAGGGTGGCGACGCCGACGCTGGCGGTGAGATGGAGGTTCCCCTGGCTGGTGGGGATACGGGCGGTGCCGATGCTTTCCCAGAGGTGTTCGGCGCAGCGGATGGCGCCGTTAAGGTCGAGTCCGGGCATGAGGAGGGCGAACTCCTCGCCGCCGTAGCGGGCCACCACGTCTTCGGGGCGGGCGGCGTCGGCGATCAAGCCCGCGACGGCCTTGAGGGTTTCGTCGCCGACGAGGTGCCCGTAGGTGTCGTTGACGCTCTTGAAGAAATCGAGGTCCACCATGATGCAGCTGAGGGGGGCATTCTCGCGGCGGGCGCGTTCGTACTCCTGGGCCAGGCGCTCATGGAAGTGACGGTGGTTGTAGAGTCCGGTGAGGTTGTCGGTGACCGACTGGCGGCGGAGGCGGTCGAGAAGCCGGCGGCGCTCGGTCACGTCTCGCGCGATGACGATGATGCAGCGCTCGCGTCCGGACGAGGCGCGGAGGACGGAGGCGGAGACGTGGGCGGGGAAGAGGCTGCCGTCGGCCCGGCGGGCCTGG
>JAKJEM010000068.1 GCA_022705425.1 Planctomycetota bacterium | reverse complement strand
GCCAGCGCCTCCGCCCGAAAGCAGACGACACGCTCCTCCCGCCCCAGCGCGCGCAACGAAACCGCCTCCGCCACGGCCACCTCATCGCCGCTCACCCGCGCCGCGTGCAGGTCCAACTCCGGACCCTCGCGCCATTCCACCACGCAATAGGACTTCTCTCGTCTCATCGCGCTTCACCCATCCGAAACCCGAAAAAGTTAGATGCAGAACCTAACATTGCCGGGGGCGAACTGTCAACCGCTGCGCCCTGTCCGAGTACCCGGTCAGTCTCGGGGGGGACTCGCCAACTGGACCGTGTGTGGCACACCGGCTGCGCTGCGGCGCAGCGCCTGTGGCGCCCCCGCCTGTGCCGGCCTGATGGAGCCGCTCCCACAGCCGCGGGCGGCTGCGCCACACCCACGAGAGTGACCGATTGCCTGTCCGATATGTCGTTGCCCCGCCGTCGTCCGGCTCCCTTTGTATCACCGCCCCCTTTATGGTAAACCCTTCCACGTCATCCGTCGCGCAACGGCGGCGGATCGGCCCACTGGAGGAACCATGAGGAACGTGCTGGTCATCCGCGGCGGCGCGGTCGGGGACTTTGTCCTCACCCTCCCGGTCTTTGAGGCGATTCGCACACGCTACCCCGACGCGCGGGTGGACATCCTGGGCTACCCCGCCATCGCCGAACTGGCCGTCGGACGCCGCCACGCGCACGCGGCGCGCCGGGTGGACGCCGTCGAGTGGGCCGCCCTCTTTGCGCCGCAGGGCGAGCTCCGCGACGCCGAGCGCGCCTGGCTGCGCTCCTTCGACACCGTGGTCTGCATCTGGCCCGACGCCGACGGCGTCCTCCGCGAGAACCTCCGCCGCGCCGGCGTCGCCGCCGTCGTCTGGATGGACCCCATCCCCGCCGGCGGCGAACGCCACGCCGTCGAACACCTCGCCGCGCAGTGGGAACGCGCCGGAATGCCCGGCCCCCTGCCGCACCCGCACCTCTACCCCTCCGAGCGCGACCGCTGGTGGGCCGAACGCTACATGCGCGTCTCCGGCGCAGGATGCCAGCCCCTGCTCGGCCTCAACCCCGGCAGCGGCTCCCGCCGCAAGAACTGGCCGGCCGCAGGCTTTGCCGAGGTCGCCACGTGGTGGATACAACAACGCCGGGGACACGTCCTCGTTCTGGCCGGGCCGGCGGATGACGAGGCGCTGGCCGCCTTCCGGGCCGCCGCCCCGGACGAGGGTGTCTTCGTCCTTCAGAACGAAGAACTCCCCCGCGTCGCCGCCGTGGCCGAGCGCTGCGACCTCTACATCGGGAATGATTCCGGCATCACCCACGTCGCCGCCGCCGTCCGCACACCCACCGTGGCCCTCTTCGGTCCCACCGACCCCAAGCTCTGGCGGCCCTGGGCCCCGCGCGTCGAGGTCCTGACGCCCCCCGCCGGCGGCGGCCTGGCCGACATCCCCGCCCGCGAGGTGATCACCCGTGCCCGGCAGGCGCTGTCGGCGGGTTGATCTGTGCTCGAAGGGCCTCCGCCCGCGCCGTTTCCCCAAGGCGCTCATAGACATAGAGCGCATTTCGCAACTTCCCCATCCCCTCCGCCTTCTCCCCGCAGGCCAACCAATCCTCGCGGGTAACCTCGCTCCGGTCTGCGTGCTCGATCTGCCACAGCAACTCCGGATCGCCCAGTTCGATCGCGCGCGCCTTGCAGCGGCGCACGCCCTCCTTCTCCCCCGCCTTGCGGAAGAAAGCGAAGGCCTCGCCGAAGCGCTCTTGCGCGAAGTAGTCCTCCGCGTACGCACGCACCTGCGCCGCATCGAACTTGGCCGACGCCAGCAGGTCCCGTTTGCGCAGACTGTCCAGTGTCTTCATGTCAGGTATGGTAATCCGCGTTAATGGTCACGTATTCCTTCGAGAAGTCGCACGTCCACACCGTCCGCTCCGCGCTCCCCTGGCCCAGTTCAAGATGAATCAGGATGTCGCGCGGGCTCATGCACGCCTTGAGTTGCGCCGGCGGCACCCGCGTCGGCATCCCGCCCTTGAACAGCAGCACCCCGTTAATGCGCAGCTTCATCCGCTCGGGAATCACCGGCGCGCCGGAGTACCCCGCCGCGCAGATGATCCGCCCCCAGTTCGGGTCCCCGCCGTGCACGGCGCACTTGACCAGCGGACTGTTCGCGATGGCGCGCGCCGCCTTGCGCGCGTCGCTCTCACTCCGCGCCCCCGTTACGCACACCTCGATAAACCGCGTCGCACCCTCTCCGTCGCGCGCAATCGCCTGCGCCAAGTCCGCCGCCACGGTAAACAGCGCGTTCCGGAAAAGGTCCGCCTCCCGTCCCGGCGTCGCCAGCGGCGCGTTCTCCGCCGCGCCGTTCGCCAGCAGGAACACGGTGTCGTTCGTGCTCGTGTCGCCGTCCACCGTCACGCTGTTGAAGGTATGCTCCACCACCTCGCGCAGCGACCGCCGCAGCAGCGCCGGCGCAATCGCGCAGTCCGTCGTCAAGAAGGCCAGCATCGTCGCCATGTTCGGCGCAATCATCCCCGCGCCCTTGCAGATGCCGCCGATCCGCACCCGCCGCCCCCCCAGCCGGAACTCCACCGCCGCGCTCTTCGGAACGGTGTCCGTCGTCATGATCGCCCGCCGCACGGACTCCGCGTGGCCGGCCGAATCGCCCAGGACCGCCGCCGCCGCGCGCAGACCCGCCTCAATCTTCGCCATCGGCATCGGCCGACCGATGATCCCCGTGCTGGCGATCAGGAAGGACCCCGCCGGCGCGCCGACCGCCCGCTCCGCCAGACCGGCCATCCGCCGGGCGTCCTTCATCCCCTGCGACCCCGTGCAGGCGTTCGCATTCCCCGCGTTGACCGCAATCCCGCGCACCGTCCGCCGCTTCCGCAGCAGATTCCGGCTGTAAAGCACCGGCGCCGCGCAGACCCGGTTCGTCGTGAACAGCGCCGCCGCCGCCGCGGGCCGGTCGCTGAAGATGATCGAAACGTCCAGCGCGCCCGCCTTCGTCTTGATCCCCGCCCCCACGGCGCCGCAGCGGTATCCCCGCGCCGCAATCACGCCGCCGTCCACCTTCCGTATCGCGTTTACGTTCATGCCAGTCCCGAGGCTTCATCCAGGTTGAAGAGTATGTTCATGTTCTGCACCGCCTGACCCGACGCCCCCTTGATGAGGTTGTCTATGCAGGCCACCACCACCGCCGTCCGTCCCACCGCCCGCACGGCGATGTCGCAGCAGTTCGTGTTGAAAACGTGCTTCGTCGCCGGAATGCCGTCGTCCGTCCGCACCCGCACAAAGCGCTCCCCCCCGTAGAAATCCGCGTACAGCTTCTTCAACTCCTCCGTCGTCATCTCGCCGGCCAGCGGCACATAGGCCGTCGCCAGGATCCCGCGGTCCATCGGAATCAGATGCGGCACGAAAAGCACCGGCGTCTCGCGTCCCGCGAGCGCCGCCGCCGTCTGCAGAATCTCCCCCGTGTGCTGATGCACCCCGACCTTGTACGCCGTGATGCTCTCATTCGCCTCCGGGAAGTGCAGCTCCGGCTTCGGGTCGCGCCCGGCCCCGCTCACGCCCGACTTCGCGTCCACGATGATCTGCCCCCCCGGCGTCGCCCCCCCGCCCGAAAGCAGCGGCGCAAGCGCCAGCGCCACCGCCGTCGGATAGCAGCCCGGATTCGCCACCAGCGACGCCCCCGCAATCTGCGCCCGGAAAAGCTCGCACAGCCCGTACGCCGCGACCCCCAGGTTCCCCGGATCCGTATGTTCCACCTTGTACCACTTCCGATAGGTCGCCGCGTCCTTCAGCCGGTAGTCCGCGCTGATGTCCACCACCTTCGTCCCCTGCGCCAGCAGGCGCGGAACGTAGTTCATCGCCACCGTATGCGGCAGCGCAATGAACGCCACGTCCATCGCCGGAAAGGGGTCCTTGTCCAGCAGCGCGCACCGCTGCTCCACCCGCCCGCGCAGGATCGGCCAGATCGCGTCAATCGCCGGGCGTTCCTCCCGCCGCGCCCCAAGATAGACCACCTGCGCCTCCGGATGGCGCAGCAGAATCTTGATCAGCTCAAGGCCCGCGTAGCCCGTCGGTCCCAGAATACCCGCTCGAATCATGTCCGCTCCTCGAAAACACAAGGGGAACGCACTATAGCACAAACCCACGGGGCGGACAACGCAGCGTCGGGATTTCGCCACGGCGCACGGCAGACGACGGACGACAGACCACAGACTACGGACGACAACGGCAACGACGGGCACGAAAGGAACACAAAGAAACGGGAAGAACGGAACGGAAAGGGCGCAAAGGACGGCGAACGACGGACAACAAAGGGGGCTCACCAGAAAGGATGACGAAGGGCGGACGACAACGACAACGACGGGCACGAAAGCAACACAAAGAAACGGGAAGAACGGGGCGGCAAGGGCGCGAAGGACGGCGAACGACGGACACAAGAGCTTCTTGCGCGTAACCCGTCAGTCCTCCGGAGATGTGGCACAGCCGCCCTCGGCTGTGTGAACGTCCTGCTGCGACAACCACGGGCGAGGGCGCCACAGGCGCTGCGCCGCAGCGCAGCCGGTGTGCCACACACGACACCCCCAGTGCGTCCCCCTGGAAACTGACCGGATACTCTTGCGCCTTCCGGCGGTTGCTCCGGGCCGTCGGGCGTGATAGTGTGCTGTGGGTGTGAGTGTCAACGCACCGGATCGGGGAAGGACGGCGGCTGTGGCGGAGGAGCGGCTACGTCCCCCCAGCCGAGGCGGCTGGGCCACACGGGATTGCGGTCGCCCCAGCCGGGGCCGGCTGGGCCACACCGGGGACTGGCAGCCCCAGCCGGAAGGGATGCAAGGCACGGCAGGACGGCAGGCCCAGCCGGGGGCGGCTGGGCCACACCGGAGGCCGGCAGCCCCAGCCAAGGCGGCCGGGCCACACCGGGGACTTGCAGCCCCAGCCGGAAAGGATGCAAGGCACGGCAGGACGGCGGCCCCAGCCGAGGCGGCTGGGCCACACGGGATGGGAGGATGTCGCGGTGTCGGAGGAACGCTACGCGAAGCAGGCGCTCTTCGGCGCGATCGGCGCGGCGGGGCAGCGTCGGATCGCCGAGGGCCGGGTGACGGTCATCGGCTGCGGGGCGATCGGGTCGGCGTCGGCGGAGCGCCTGGCGCGCGCGGGGGTGGGCCGACTGACGCTGGTGGACCGCGATTTCGTCGAGCGCTCCAATCTCCAGCGCCAGTCCCTCTACACCGAGGAGGACGCCGCGTCGCGCCTGCCCAAGGCCGTGGCGGCGGAGCGGCGTCTGCGGGCGATCAACTCGGAAATCGAGATCGTGTCCCTGACGGCGGATGTCACGGCGCGGACGATCTCGCGGCTGGCGGGGCGGCCCGATGTCCTCGTGGACGGCTCGGACAACTTCGAGACGCGCTTCCTGCTGAATGACTACTGCGTGCGCGAGGGGATTCCCTGGGTGTACGGGGGCGCGGTGGGCGCGGAGGCGCGCGCGATGGCCCTCCGCCCCGGCCTTTCGGCCTGCCTGCGCTGCGCGATGGAGGAGCTGCCCCCGCCTGGAAGTGTGCCGACGTGCGACCACGCCGGCGTGCTCGGCGGCACGACCGGGGCCGTCGGCGCGCTGCAAAGCGCCGCGGCGCTGCGGCTGCTGACGGGGGACCGGGGATGGGAGGGGCGGATGACGTCGCTGAATGTGTGGACGGGCGAGGCGCGGAGCGTGTTGCTGTCCCGGCGCGAGGATTGCCCGGCCTGCGGGCGCGGACTCTTCCCCTTCCTCGACGGGCGCGCTCTGCCGAAGGCCGTCGCCTTCTGCGGGCGCAATCTGGTGCAGATCACGCCGCCGGAGGAGGCCCGGCTCGATCTGCCCGCGCTGGCCGCGCGCCTGCGCCCGGCGTGCGGGGCGGACTGCAACGGATTCCTGCTGACGCTGCGCGAGGAGGGCTTGGAGCTCAACCTCTTCCCCGACGGGCGCGCGCTCATCAAGGGCACCCAGGACGAGGCCCGCGCGCGCGCCTTCTACGCCAGGGTGATGGGGTAGTCGAACGGCGCACCCGCCAGCGCATCCGGTCAGTCTCGGAGGGGGGATTCGGCAACTGGACCGTGCGCGGCACACCGGCTGCGCTGCTGCACAGCGCCTGTGGCGCCCTCGCCTGTCCTGGCCTCATAGAGCCGCTCCCACAGCCGCGGGCGGCTGTGCCACGTCCCCGTCCGGGCCTGCCCAGCTTCGGCTTTTCGGGCGACGCGTCGCTCCCACAGCCGCGGGCGGCTGTGCCGCGTCCCTGTCCGGGCCTGCCCAGCTTCGGCTTTTCGGGCGACGCGTCGCTCCCACAGCCGCGGGCGGCTGTGCCACGTCCCCGTCCGGGCCTGCCCAGGTTTACCTTCCGGGCGGCACGCCGAAAGACATCCCGATGTGACTCGGGCCCCGCGCGTCGGGAGACATCCCGATGTGACTCGGGCCCCGCGCGTCGGGAGACAGCCCGATGTGACTCGGGCGCCGCGCGTCGGGAGACAGCCCAATGTGGCACGGGCGCCCTCGCCCGTGGTTGCCGCTATCCGGCGTTCCCCGCCCGACGACCTCTCCTTGCGGCGGCCGCGTGCGGGGGGGTAGAATCGCGGGGGCATTGGAAGGCATCCGACATGACCCTGTTCGACAGCGATCCCGCCGTTCCGGAGGTCCCCCCCACCGCGCCCCTGGCGATGCGGATGCGTCCGCGCACGCCGGAGGAGTTCGTGGGGCAGGAGCATTTCTTCGGTCCGGGCAAACTCCTGCGCCGGATGCTCGAAGCCGACCGCCTGATGAGCGTGATCTTCTTCGGCCCGCCGGGCACGGGCAAGAGCGCGCTGGCGCACATCATCGCGCGCGCCACGCGGGCGCACTGGCAGATGCTCAACGCCGCCGCAAGCAATGTGGCCGAGGTGCGCGAGGCCATCGCCTCGGCCCAGCGCCGTCTGGCCGCGCGCGGAATGCGGACGGTGCTCTTCGTGGACGAACTCCACCGCTTCAACCGCGCCCAGCAGGACGTGCTGCTGCCGGACGTGGAGAACGGCACGGTGTTGCTGGTGGCGGCGACGACGATGAACCCCTTCTTCGCCATCAACTCCCCCCTGCTGTCGCGCTCGCAGATCTTCGAGTTCAAGCCGCTGACGGTGGAGCAGATCGTCCTGATCCTCAAGCGGGCGGCGGCGGACGCCGAGCGCGGATTGGGCCGCCTGCGCCTGACCCTCGACGACGAGGCGCTCCTGCACCTCGCCACCGTCTCCGACGGCGACGCGCGCCGCGCTCTCAACGCCCTCGAAGTCGGCGTCCTCAGCGCCCCCCCCGGACCGGACGGCTCGATCCACCTGGACCTCGCCCTCGCGGCCGAGTCCATCCAGAAAAAGGCCCTCGTCTATGACCGCAATGACGACGAGCACTACGACACGGCCTCGGCCTTCATCAAGAGCCTGCGCGGTTCCGACCCCGACGCCGCGCTCTACTGGCTGGCCAAGATGCTCGAAGGGGGCGAGGACCCGCGCTTCATCGCCCGGCGCATGGTGATCCTGGCCTCGGAGGACATCGGCAACGCCCAGCCCCTGGCGCTGGTGCTGGCCGTGTCGGCCATGCAGGCCTGCGAGTTCACGGGAATGCCCGAAGCGCAGATCATCCTGGGCCACGCGGTGGCCTACCTGGCCACCTGCCCCAAGAGCAACGCGGCCTACATGGGGCTGATGAAGGCCAAGGAGGACGTGCAGCAGGGCCGCACGCTGCCCGTTCCCCAGCACCTGCGCGACAGCCACTACAAGGGCGCGGAACGCCTGGGGCGCGGCGGCGGATACAAGTACGCCCACGATTTCGCCGGGCATTGGGTGGACCAGGAATATGCGCCGACGACGCGCATCTACTACGAACCGACGGACCTCGGCGCGGAGAAGGCCATCAAGGAACGCTTGGAGCAATGGAGAAAAAGGAAACGCGAAGGCACGTCGCAGCCGCCGTCGGAGAAATGACCTCCGCGCAGCGCGACGCCGCGTCGCAGGCGATCCGCGCCCGCCTGGCCGCCCTGCCGGAGTTGCAGCGGGCCGCAACGGTGATGGCCTTCATCCCCCTGCCGGACGAACCGGAGATGACGCCCGTCCTGGCCGACTTGCTGTCGGCGGGCAAGACGCTGTACGTGCCGCGCACCTTCGTGCGGGCGCGGCGGATGTTCCCCGTGCGACTGCGCGACCTGGGCCAGCTTCGCCTCGGGGAGTACGGCATCCTCGAACCGGACACCGAGGAGCAGGGCGACCCCGCGCAGGTCGAGTTCCTGATCGTCCCCGGACGCGCCTTCGACCGGGCGGGCAACCGCCTGGGACGCGGCGGCGGCTTCTACGACGCCTTCATGACGCAGAGGGGCTTCCGCGCCATGCGCTGCGGCGTGGCCTTCGCCTGCCAGGTGCTGGCGGTGACGCCGCACACCGAGCGCGATGCGCCCGTACATATGCTGGTGACGGAGCAGGAGACGCTCCGCTTCCGAACCGGCCCGGACGCGCCGCCGGGATGACCGCCGCCCCGCCGGCCCCGGGCGCGTTCGGGGCCGCCTTGAGGGGCGGTTGGTTTTGAGCGGGCGCTGCTATATACTGTCGCCCGACCTGAATGACAGGCCCCCTGGAGCGAAGGATGGCGAGCGGACTCACAATCTTCATCCCCGTCTATAACGAGGCGGCGATCCTGGAAGGGAACGTGCGCGCCGTGACGGACTACGCCGCGCGCCTGAAGCGCCCCTTCGAGGTGATCCTCGGAAGCAACGGCTCCACCGACCGCACGGCGGAGATCGGCGTCGCGCTGGCAAAGGCCGACCCGCGCGTGGTCTTCTTCCACGTGCCGGAGCGCGGCCCGGGCCGGGCCTTTGCCGAAGGGGTGCGCCGCGCGCGCTACGACCGCTTCGTGACGCTCGACGCCGACCTCTCCTTCGACATGCGCTTTGTGGACGACGCCGTGGCCGCGCTGGAGTCCCACGACGCGGTGGTCGGCTCCAAGGGCCTCGGAATGCAGAAGCGCTCCTGGGTGCGCATCGCGGCGAGCAACACCTTCATCCGCCTGACGAACCTCCTCCTGGGGATGCCCTATCGGGATTACTCCATCGGCGCGAAGGGCTATCGCACCGACGCGATCCGCCCCTTCCTGCACAAGGTGGACGCGCACACCTTCTATACGCAGCAGATGCTCTTCGAGTTGACGCGCGCGGGCGGGAAGATCATCGAAATCCCCGTCCGCTGCGAGGACCGCCGCGCCAGCCGTTTCAACCTCCTCCACGAGGGGTTCTATCGCTACGGCAAGCTCTTCGCCCTCTGGTTCAGGAGCCTCCTGGATTGAACGTCCGACGCCCCTCCGACCGGCCCGCAAGGGCGCTCCTTCGGCGACTGATCGGCGCGCTGGTCGCCGCGCTGGTCCTGCCGGCGGCCGCGCTGCTCGCCGGGGAGATCACCCTTGCGCCCGTCACGCGCGTAACCGTCGCCGGTACTCGCGTGGAGGCGGCGTATGAAATCACCAACCGCGGCACGGACGCAGCCAAGGAGGTCATGGTCTCTGCGCGTCTGCTCGATCAGACCCAGCGCGCGCAGGCCGCCGCGCAGATGGAGCCGGACGAGAAGGCGACGCTGACCTTCATCTTTACCCTGCCGGAGGGCGCGCGCGGGACCTATCCGATCCTCACGACGATCTCCTACACCGACGTGAACGGAACGCCCTCCAGCGCGGTGGCCTACGCCCTGGCGCGGACGGCAGACGCCCCCGACGCGACGGCGGCGCTGGCGGTCGCGCCGGAGGGCGACGGACGGTGGGGACATCTCCAAGCGGAGGTCTCCGGCCTCCCGACGGTGAAGGACGTCCGCATCCGCTGCTTCTGCCCCGAGGACCTCGACGTTCACCCCCCGTCGCGCACCATTGCGCCCAGGGAGGGGCGGGCCTCCGCCTCCTTCCGCCTCCAGAACGTCCGCGGCGTGCCCGGAAGCCGCTATGCCGTCTTCTTCCTGGCGGAATACGAGGCCGCCGGAGTCCATTACACCGCCGTCACGGACCACGCGGTGCCGATCGAACGCCCGGCGGACCTCCTGCCGGTGCGACTCAACCGGTGGCACTACCTCCTGATCCTGACCCTTGTCATCGTGGCCGGCGGAATCATCGCCTCCGGGGCTGGCGACCGGGCCCAGGCCGCCATGCGCGAGGCCTTCGAACCGGGCCGCCGACGCCGGATGCTCCTGGACGCGGCGGCGCTGCTGCTCATCGAACTCTTCCTGTTTAACGCCGTGGACCCCCGCGCGCTGCAACCGGAGTCCCTCGCCGCACTCCCGAAGCAGATCGCGTCGAGCTACCTCTTCACGCCGACGATCACGACCGGCGGCGACACCGGGTCGCACTACTACACCGTGGACTATCTGCGCCACACCCTCCTGCCGCAGGGGCGGATCAGTTGCTGGACGCCGGGGAACTATGCCGGATTCCCCATCCTTCAGTTCTACTTTCCCCTCCCCTTCCTGATGATGTGCGGGCTGGACGCGGTGATGCCGCTGCAAGTCGCCTTCAAGCTGGTCTCGCTGCTGGGGATCTTCCTGCTGCCCCTGGCGGCCTATGCGCTGCTGCGGCTGCTGCGCGCGCCCTTCCCCGCCCCGGCGCTGGCCGCGGCCTTCATGGTCCCCTTCCTCCTCAACTCGGCCAACTCGATGTGGGGCGGAAACATCATGAGCACCCTGGCCGGGGAACTCTCGTACAGCCTGAGCATGGCCATTTCCCTCCTCTTCCTCGGATGCCTGTACCGGGGCGCCACGGAGGGGAAATGGGTCGTCTTGAACGGCGTGCTCTGCTTCTTCGTGGGCTTCAGCCACGGCTATACCCTGCTCTTCGTCGAGGCGATGTCGGTCTTCCTGCTGCTCACGCCGCGCGACTTCACGCGGCGCGTCCTCTACCTCGGCAAGGTCTATGCCCTCGGCTTCTGCCTGATGGCCTTCTGGCTGGTGCCGCTGCTGATGTTCTCGCGCCAGACGACGCCCTACCACACGGTGTGGACGATCTACTCGATCTGGGAGGTCACACCGCAGATTCTGATGCCGTATCTCCTCCTGGCGGCGGCGGGAACGGTGGGCCTGCTGGTGTGGGGTTACACGGCGTGCGGGCGCAGCGGCGGCGGCTTCTGGGCCTGCGCGGCGCTGATCGGCGCAGGCGCGGCGGCGCTGCTGGCGATGCTGGCGGCCGACGCGCGCTTCCCCGAACGCGCGCCCGCGCTCCTGCCGTGGCTGATTCCGCCGGCGCTGGCGGGACTTGTGGGTCTCGGCGCGCTGGGGGCGCTGATCTTCCTCCGCCGCGGACGCGGCGAGGGCGCCGGTTCGGCGGCGGCCTCCGCCCTGCCCGCGCTGGCCTTTCTCTGGTTCGGTCTCGCCGTGGCGGGGATGATGTTCGTCGCCGCCCCCAAGCTGGGCGTGGTGGACATCCGCTACGTCCCCTATGCCCAGTTGATGGCCTGCTTCCTCGCGGCGCTGGCGCTGGGCTGGTTCGGCTTCCTGCTCCACCGCATCGGCCTGAGCTGGGGCGTGCAGGTGGTGGGCGTCACGGCCACGCTGGCGTGGTGCAGCACCCAGGTCAGCGTCATCCCGGACTGGTGCAAATGGAACTATGAGGGCTTCGAGGCGAAACCGGCCTGGTCCCTCTTCCAGCGAATCAACGGCTCCCTGAAGGGCACCTTTGAGGACCCGCGAGTGGTCTTCGAGCACTCCGAGGAGCACAACGTCTTCGGAACGACGCGAGCCTTCGAGTCCCTGCCGCTCTTCGCCGGGCGCGCCACGCTCGAAGGGTTGTACATGCAGGCCTCCACCAGCTCCCCCTTCGTCTTCTACATCCAGTCCCTCGTCTCCGACCAGAAAAGCTGCCCCTTCCCTCAATACAGTTATGCGGCGATGGACTACGAGCGCGCGCGCGCGCGGCTGGAGATGTTCAACGTCCGCGACCTGATCCTGCGCAGCAACGCCGCAAAGGCCGCCGCCCGCAAGACGCCGGCCTACCGCCAGGGGGAAACGCACGGCCAGTACGAGTTGTGGCAGTTGGCCGAGGGAACGGGCCGCTATGTCGTGCCCCTGCGCCATGAACCGGTCTTGATGACCGCCAGGGACTGGAAGCGCGCCTCCTACCAGTGGTTCCTCCGCGACGACCTGATTGACCGGCACCTCGTCTTCGCGGACAAGCTCCCTCCGGAGGAGCGCGCCCGCTTTCGCGCCGAGACGACCTCGCCGACGAACCTCCCGCGCCTGCCGATCGAGACCGCCGGCTGCGTGGTCGAGGAGCGCATCGGCTACCGCGAAATCCGCATCCGCACGAACTGGATCGGCAAACCCCTGCTCGTCAAAATGACGCACCATCCGAACTGGAAGGTGGAAGGCGCCGACCGGGTGTACCTGGCCTCCCCCTCCTTCATGCTGATCTTCCCGACCCGCCAGGAGGTGCGCCTCTACTACGGATGGGGCTGGCCCGACCGGATGGGCGCGGCGCTGACGGTGCTGGGGATCGCGGCCCTGCTGGCCAACGTCCCCCTGCCCCGGCGACGCCGAACGCTCTGGGAACTGGCCGCCGAACGCCTGAAACTGCCCGCCGACCTCGTCCCGAAGCTGCCGTGGGACCCCTCCCCCGCCGCGCGCCAGCGCCTCCTTGGCGTCGCCCTGGTCCTGGGCGGACTCCTCGCCGCCGCCGTGGCGTGGCGGCTCTACGTATCCGAACCGCACCGCGTCTTCAACACCGCCGTCGAGATGAAGGACAAGCGCCTCTACGAAGAGGCGCGCCGACGCTTCCGGAGCGTGATCGCCGGCGTGCCGACGGCCGGCATCGCCTCCGACTCGGCCTACTACATCGGCATCACCTACTATCTCCAGGAGCGCGACCGCGAGTGCACGGCGGCCTTCGAGGAACTCCTGCGCGACTACCCGAACTGCAACTGGGTCCCCGAGGCGCACTACCACATCGGCATGTGCGCCTTCCGCTCCGGACGCGAGGAGGAGGGCATCGCGCGGATGCGCCTGCTCATCGAGCGCTTCCCGAACACGACGTGGTCCCGCTACGCGGAGGAACGCCTCGAGGAGCACGGCGTCGCGCCCGCCTCCGGCGCGGCCCGCCCGGAGTCCGTCGAGCAGAAGTTCGGACGCGCGATCCGGTACTTCAACGAAGACAACCTGCCGCGCGTGATCCGGCTGTGCGAGGAGATCGTGACGCGGCATCCGGACTTCGCCAAGGCCCCCCAGGCCGCGGCCTGTCTTGCCCTGGCCTACTACAAACAGGGGGACTACGCGACGACGATCCGCTGGTACGCCCACCTGGCGGAGCGCTACCCCGACGACGCGCTCGTCCCGGAGGCGTGGTATCACATCGGCCTCTCCCGCGAGCGCCTGGGCGACCCGGCAAAGGCCCGCGAAGCCTACGAACGGGCCGCAGCCAAGGACCCCCATTCCGACTATGGAAAGCGCGCCGCCGACAAACTCCGGGCCCTGCCCGCCCGCCCGTGAGGGGGTGCGCCAGCGGCTGCTGTCGCCCGCGGAGCCGGCCTCCTCCGGCTTCTTCCGCGCCGGTGCGCCGTCATCCCTCCTCGCCGCGCTGATCCTCCTCTACGTGATCGTCTTCACGGCCCACTCCCTGTACACCTTCCTCAACTTCGGCTTTTCCGCCTACGACGCGGGAATCCACGACCAGGCCATCTGGAAGCTGGCCACCGGGCGGGGGCTCTTCAACACCGTGCGCGGACTGAACGTCTGGGGCGATCACTGCTGGTTTGTGATGCTCTTCATGGCGCCCCTGTACTGGCTGGCCCCGCACATGGGGACGCTGCTCGGCCTCCAGAGCGCCGCCCTGGCGGCGGGCGCAATCCCCCTGGCGGCACTGACCCACCGGCGCACCGGGAACCCGTGGGCGGGTGCGCTGATGGGCGCCGCGTGGCTCCTCTCCCCGGCCCTCCAGAACATGAACCTGGAGAACTTCCACCCCGAAGTCGTCGCCGCCCCCTTCCTGCTGTGGGCCATCGAGCGCGCCGACGCCCGCCGCTGGGGGGGCTACTGGACGGCCTTCGGCCTGGCCCTGATCTGCAAGGAGGACATGGCGCTGACCCTCTTCGCCCTGAGCGCGTGGGTCTTCCTCCGCCACAGCCGCCGACACGGCGCAATCGGACTGGCCCTCTGCGTCCTCTGGTTCGCCCTCTGCATGAAGGTCGTGCTGCCCGCGCTGAATGAGCGCGGCTTCTTCCGCTTCTCGGGGGGATACTGGTTCAGCGGCTTCTGGGAGCGCAAGTGGGACCCGGCCTTCTACCGCGAGTGCCTCTCCTCGCCGCAGGCCGCGCAGTATCTCCTCAAACTCGGAGTCCCGCTGCTCTTCCTGTCCCTCCTCTGTCCCCTGCTGGCCGCCATCGCGCTGCCGGGGCTCTTCGTCAACCTCGTGAGCCGGAACCCCTACCTGGTCTCCATTGACTTCCACTACACCTACCAGATCCTGCCCCCCCTCTTCGCGGCGGCGGCCTGCGCGATCGGGTGGACGGGCGCGCGGCTGCCCTGGGGCCGCCTGGCGGTGTGGGTGCTGGCGGCGGGCGTCGCGGCGGCCTCCTGGCAGGCGAACGCGCGATGGAGCCACCTCCCGCCGGGGAGGGCGCTCGGCGACATCCAGCGCCTCAAACGCCACTACGAAGGCTCGGGCGCCATGCCGCGCTTCCGGCGACTGGCCGCGCATCTGCCGCACGACCGGGACGTTCCCATCGCCGCGTCGCACAACCTGGTGCCGCACCTGACGCACCGCAACGAAATCTACATGTTCCCGAACCCCTGGAAGCCGGAGTACTGGGGAATAGACGGCGAGGGCCTGGAGGGACGCAGCGCGCGCGTGGCCGCGCTGATCGTGGACCGCTTTGCGCTCGACGACACGGGGCGCGGAATCCTCCAAACGCTCCTCGCAACCGGGGAGTTCGAGGTCGTCGAGGAATCGGGCCCGATCCTCGCGGCGCGGCGGCGTCTCCGCCCGCCCACGGACCTCACGGGCGATCCCCTTCGCCTCCCCCCGCCGGAGAAGGGCGTACGCGTGCTGGCCTATCGCCATCCGGTCGCGCTGACATCCCTCACCCCTCTGGGCGGCGTCCCGCCCACGATCGAGGCGCAGTCCTTGCGCATCGCCCTGCCGCAGACCTTTGACCGGCTACGGACCTTCGAGGGAATGGACCTGGGCGGAAAGCGCAACATCCGGGTGGTCTTCTGCGGGCGCTGGATCGCCGAAGGTCAGGACGAGGTCCGCTTCCGCATGGCCTCCGACGACGGCAGCCGCCTGTACGTGGACGGCGCGGCGGTCCTCAGCCTCGACGGCATCCGCGCCCTCGGCGCGCCGCTGCAGAGCGCCCCCCTCCGCCTCGCCCCGGGACCGCATACCATCGTCGCGGACTACTTCCAGGCCGGGGGCGAAGCCGGGCTGATCGTCGAGTTCGCCGGACCCGGCCAGCCCTTCCGCCCCCTCGACACAACCTTCCCCCTGCCGTAACAGGCCCGATACCACGCCCCCCCACCGGCGCACCGACACAGCCACCGTTCACTGAGTGCGATGACCGGCGTCATTCTCCAGTTGTGCCACCACATCGGCGATGAAATCGTGGAAGCCCCAGCCGATGCCGTCGGTCAGTTGCTCCACGTCCGCCAGACGCTCGGCGAACAGGGGGTACAGTTCGCGCCCCTCGCCCTTCAACAGCTCTGCCAGTTCACCCAGAGCCGCTTCGATACTGTTGTAGAACCGCTCGTCAATGTCGCCGTACTGGTGCGTGAACTGGGCGCCGCTCTCCACATAGGTCATCAGCAATTCCGCCGTGCCGGCCACATCGCCGGTGGCCTTGCGGTAGTCGCGGATGGCCTTGCGCGCGTCGCCGAGTTTCAGTTTGCCGAATCCGCGCCGGGGAAAGAACGGCTCGATCACGCGCCGCC
>JAKJEM010000067.1:14077-16120 GCA_022705425.1 Planctomycetota bacterium | reverse complement strand
GGTTAAGCCGCAGGGCGTGGCGGACCTGCTGCGGGAAATCGGGGGGAAGTTGCGCGGGGAGCACGTGCTGATTTCGATCTGCGCGGGGGTTCCGACGACGACCTTCGAGGGGGCGACGGCCACACCGGTGCGGGTGGTACGGGCGATGCCGAACCAGCCGATCCGGGTGCGGTGCGGAATGACCGCGCTCTGCCGCGGACGGCACGCCACGGAGGAGGACATGGCGTTGGCGCGACGGTTGTTCGAGGCGGGGGGAAAGACGGTGGAGGTGCGCGAGGAGATGCTGGACGCGGTGACGGCGATCAGCGGCAGCGGGCCGGCGTACTTCTACTTCCTGGTCGAGGTGCTGATCGAGGCCGGGATGCGCGAGGGGCTTGCGCCGGAGGTGGCCAAGACGCTGGCGGTGCAGACCGCGCGCGGGGCGGCGGAGGTGATGGCGGCGGAGTATCACGTCCCGCCGGAGGAGCATCGCCGCCGCGTGACGTCGAAGGGGGGGACGACGGAGGCGGCCTTCCGGAAGAAGGAGGAGCACCGAGTGCGGGAGGGTCTGCTGGCGGCCTTTCACGCTGCCGCCGAGCGCGCGCGGGAACTGGGGGCGAAACGGTAGGCGCGGCGTTCCGGAAGGGGGTTACCGACCCTTGGCGACCGGTTCGGCTTCGGGCGGAGGCGGCATGAAGCCGACGCGAAGGCCGTCCTCGAAGCGGACACTGAAGACGTTGCTCTGGCCTTCCGGCTGCGGCTGGCTGGCGAGGGCGGCGGGGGAGTAGCGGACGAAACGGTTTTCGCCGGGGAGAAGGTGAGGGAGTGCCTTCGGGGCGCACTGGAGGTAGGTGAGGACCTGGAAGTCCCGCAAAGTGACGCCGGTAAAGGGGATGTCTATCCGCAGAGCATAGCCGAAGTGCGCGATGCTGCCGAAGAGGGGGTCGAGGGAAACTCCGAGGTTGGCGGAGATGCCGTCGAGAGGAATCCAGCTTTCCTGGCCCGCGAGGAGGTTGGGATTGAAGAGCAGGACGTGGAAGGCGGGGTTCTCGACGGCGCCGATCTTGCCGACGATACGTCCCCCGACGATGAGGTAGGGGCTGGCGAAGGGAATGACGACGCTGGCGGGGCGCCCTGGGTTGAGGCGGCGGAAGGTGACGGAGTCGCTGCCGGATTCGACGACGGCGAGGGCGTTCTGAAGAAGGACGCCGGGATCAGCGCCGGGGGCGAAGGCGGAGGGGAGGCAGCGCCACTTCATCGTGCCGCTGGCGTAGCTGGGGAGACGCAGATGGAAGTAGCGCTCGTCGGGCTGTGGTCGGAGCAGTACGCGGCTTCCGGGGAGGAGATCGTAGCGCATGTAGTGGTGGCGCGCGCCATAGCGGACGGGGTCCTGGTGACGGGCGGCGAGTGGAGGGATGTCTTCGCGGTCTTCGTAAGTGATGGTGTGCCCCTTGGCGAAGGCATTGGCAAGGACCTCGGGGCTGAAGTAGGCGTGGGGGGTGGCGCGGACGGGAGCGGCATCGGCCACCAGGTCGGCGACGGAGGCGAGTTCGCCGTCGGCGCGGCGGTAGATGGCATGGCCATCAGGGTCCATGTAGATCCAGCGTCCGTCGGCGCGGACCTCCATGGTGCAGTGGGCGATTCGCGGGGCGACGTCCGGGGACTCGACGCCGATGGTGCGCGTCTCGCAGCCGACGAGCTGGCAGAGCGTCTGAAGGACGGCGGAGGCGTAGTTGCACTGCGCGGAACCGAGGACGGCGAAGAGGGTGGGGGGGTCGAAGAGAAGGCCGCCTTCGGAGATGGGGTAGTAGTTGTAGTAGTACTTCGGGAAGAGGTTGAAAAGCGCGAGGACCTTTTCCGTTTCGGTCTCCTTGCCGGCGGTGACGGATTCGACGATCGTGGCGGAGCTGTAGAAGTTGGGCATGTCCTCGCGGTAGAACCAGACGTTGCGGATGGGGTGGTTGGAAGTGTTCTCGACGAGAACGTTCATCGCGGGGGGCAGCGGGGCCTCGGCTTGGATCGAAAAGGGGAGACTGAGCATGGGCGGGGGGGGGCGGAGGTCGG
>JAKJEM010000067.1:3089-14067 GCA_022705425.1 Planctomycetota bacterium | reverse complement strand
GGCGCTGCGCCAGGAGGCAAGGAAGTCTCGCTCGGCGGGGGTGAGGGGATCGCTCGGGCCGACCGACCAGAGGAACCTCGCCCCCCAGTCGGAGGTCAGGGCAAAGGCGACAAGGGCGAGAATAAGTACCACGCCGATCGCCGTCAGAAACCACGCCCTTCGCCGAATCATCTTCATACCCGTCTTCTGAAGCGTCGAGTCAGCCCCGCGTCAGTATGAACAAAGCAATCCCCATGCCAAAGCGCGCTGGTGCGGACAGCATCTTATCCCCTTGCGCCATAATGCTTAACGGCGCACGAGGCTTCCGGGCCATTCCGCCGGATGTTGTCCGCTGCCACCCGATCGGGCCGCGGGGTGGTGAACTCCTACACGCCGCCGAAGACGCGCCCGGTCACGGCGACGCTTGCTGCAATGCTTCCATCAGCGCTCTTGCCTTATGAGACGTCTCTTCAAGCTCAAGTTGTGGGTCGGAATCGGCGACAATCCCGCCGCCGGCTTGGAAGAAGGCGGTTCCGGCGCGGCAAAGAACGGTGCGGATGGCGATGTTGAGGTTGGCGCTGCCGTCGAAGCCGAGCAGCCCGATGGCGCCGGTGTAGAGGCTGCGGCGAGTAGGTTCGAGTTCGTCTATGATTTCCATGGCGCGGATCTTGGGCGCGCCGGTAATGGACCCGCCGGGAAAGGTGGCTTCGAGGAGGTCGGTGAGGTCCTTGTCGGGTCGGAGGCGTCCTTCGACGCGGGCGACGAGGTGGTGGACGGTGGGGAAGGACTGAAGCACGCAGGGGGCGGCGACGCGGACGGAGCCGTAGCGGCAGACGCGGCCGAGGTCATTGCGCTTGAGGTCCACGATCATGGCGAGTTCGGCGTTGTCCTTTTCGCTGGCGAGGAGCTCGCGGGCGAGTTCGGCGTCTTCGCGGGGGCTGGCGCTGCGGCGACGGGTGCCCTTGATGGGCCAGGTCTCGACGCGGTCGCCGTGGCGGCGGAGGAAGAGTTCGGGGGAGGCACTGACGACAGCCCAGTCGGCGTGGGCGAGGTAGGCGGCCATGGGGGCGGGGTTGATGGCCCGGAGGCGGAGGTAGAGCTCGGAGGGGGGCAGGGCGAGTTCGGTCTGGAAGCGGCGGGAGAGGTTGACCTGGAAGATGTCGCCGGCGGCGATGTAGTCCTTGCAGCGCCGAATGGCCTGGCGGTAGGTATCGTCGGTAAAGTTGCAGAGGAGGGCGCTGCGGCTTGCGGGTCCGTGGACGCGGGGGGGCAGCGGGCGACGGAGGAATTGGGCGCAGTCGCGGGCGCGATCATGGGCGGGGGGGCGGTCGGGGGCTCCGGTCTCGGCGGCGACGACCCAGGCGCGCCCTTCGGCGCGGTTCCAGAGAACGGCGGTGTCGTGGAAGGCCATGAAAAGGTCGGGGAGGGCGATGTCGTCACGCGCGCGAGCCGGGAGGCGTTCGATGAAGTGGCAGAGGTCGTAGGCGAGATATCCGGCGGCGCCGCCGGCGTAGCCGGTGCGTTCGCCGGGCTCGCCGCGGAAGCGCGCCAGGAGTTCGCGGAGGGCGTGGAAGGGATTCCCGCACCGGGATCGGACTCCGCAGGAGTCGGCGACATGGAGTTGCTCGCCCTTGGCCGTGAAGGTGAGGAAGGGGTCCCATCCGAGGAGGCTCCAGCGTCCGATGCCGTCCATCGGGAGGGCCGTGTCAAGGAAGAAAGGAGTGGCGCACCGGGCGGCGAGGCGGAAGGCGACCTCGGGATCGGGAGGGGGAATAAGCTCGACTTCGACCGTTGTACGCGCGGCGGCGCGGTGGCTCATGCGGGTCGGGTCCATTCCTGGCGTCGGGGCTGCCGGGCTTGCGTCCGGCGCGCGGGCATGGTATCGAATGCGTGCGCGGGGGAATGATACCGCGCGGAGGCTGTCGGCGCCAGTGTGACGGCGGAAAGGAAGCGGAGGTGTCGCATGCACATTCATGAGACGCAGATTCGGGTGCTCTACGCGCATACGGACAAGGCGGGGGTGGTGTATTACGCGAACTACCTGACCTTTTTCGAGGTGGGGCGGACGGAGTACATGCGGGCGCTGGGGCGGAGCTATGCGGACTTCGAGCGCGAGGGGATCATCCTGACGGTGACGGAGGCGATGGTGCGTTACCTGAGCCCGGCCTGGTATGACGACCTGCTGACGGTGCGCACTCGGGTGACGCGCGTTCGGCGGACGCGGCTGGACTTCGCCTATGAGATTGTGAACGCGGCGGGGAGGCGGTTGTGCGAGGGGACGACGGTGCTGGGCTGCCTGGAGGTGGCCACGAAGCGCCCGCGCGAGTTGCCCGAGAGTCTGCGGGCGATGATGGAAGGGGCGTCGGCCGGCGCTACGGGCGCTTCGAGTCCGGCTCCGGGTTGAGGAAACCGTAGAGGATGATGGCGGCGGCGCCGGCGCAGAGGGCGATGTCGGCGACGTTGTAGGTGTACCAGTGCCAGCGCCCGGCGTACATGTCAATGAAGTCGCGCACGCCGGCGTGGACGATGCGGTCGTAGAGATTGCCGAGCGCGCCGCCGAGCAGGAGGGCAAGCCCCACGTTGGCCAGGCGGCTGCGGCGTCCGAGGGTGGCGGCGGCCCAGGTGATTCCGGCGACGGCGAGGAGGGTGAAGAGGACGAAGAAGGTGCGCATGCCCTGGCCCATGCCGAAGAGGGCGCCCTTGTTATAGACGAGGTGGAAGTTGAGTCCGGGGAGGATGGCGGCGGCCCCGCGCGAGTCGAGCCAGCGGAAGACCCAGAACTTGGTGAGCAGATCGAGGGCGAGCGTCCCGAGGGCGATGGCGGCGAAGACAGAAAGGGACACAGCCGCGCGCCGGGGGGGCGCAACAGGGGCGGAGTTCGGGGCGGGCGTGCCGTCCTGCGCCGTTACGCCGGGCGCCCGTTTTCCTCGTCTTTCTTGCATTCGATGCAGAGCCGGGCGAAGGGAACGATCTTGAGGCGTGACTTCGGAATGGGCTTCTGGCAGGACTCGCAGAGACCGAAGGTGCCGCTGTTGAGCCGCTCGATGGCGGCGTCAATCTCGCGGAGTTCCTCCTCTTCGTTCTCGATGAGGCCAAGGGTGAACTCGTGCTCGAAGTTGTCCGTGCCGACGTCGGCCATGTGGTAGGGAACCGTGGAGAGATCGCCGGAGGCGGCGGAGACGGACTTCTTGAGGGTATTGTCCTGCATGGTGTTGACATCGCCGCTGAGAACGGCGCGACGCCGTGTGAGCAGTTCCTTGAGCGCCTTACGCTCGGCCGCACTGAGCTTGTTCTTCGACTGCGGCAACTCGTCCTCCTTGTCGCGTGCGCAACCGCTAAGGCCGTCCGGATACCCAGAGTTTGTTCAGTATACCCTGAATGGAGGGCAAAATCAACGTTTTTCCGCGCGAAGTAGAGAATCCCGGTTGACAGCAGCCCGGTTTTGCCCTAAGATAACGTAGCCGCTGGTAACGTTGCCGCAGGTCAGGAGGCATCGGCGTGGACAGGCACGCCTATCATACCTTTCAGATTCTCGATCACATCGAGCAAACGCCGCTGCTGACGAACCGCAAGGTGGCGACGAAGCTCGGGGTGAGTGTGAAGCTGACGCACCAGTTGCTTTCGCAGGTGGTGCGGAAGGGGTGGGTCCATATCCACAAGCATCACGCGCGGCGGTGGGACTACTTCCTGACGCCGACGGGGATCGCGGAGAAGGCGCGGCTGGCCTATGAGTTCATGGGGTTCACGATGCAGTTCTATCGGGAGGCGCGGCGGCGCTCGTCGGAAGCGTTGCGCGATGCGCAGCGGGCCGGGGTGACGCGGGTGGCCTTTCTGGGGGCGAGCGAACTGGCGGAGATTGCGTACCTGGGGGTGCAGGAGCACAAGCTGACGTTGGTGGACGTCTTCGATAACGCCTGCGCGGGGGAGGAGTTCCTGGGGGTGCGGGTCCGTCCGCTGGGGGAGTTGGCGCGCACCGCGGCGCAGCGTGTGCTGGTGACGGCCTTCGACCGGGCGTTGCCGATGGGGCGGAACTATCTGCCGGAAGGACTGCCGGAGACGCCGGATGCGGAGGGCACTGGAGGTCGCGATCCCAGGCTGATCTGGATTTTCGGGACGCTGCCGGTTGCGGGGCCGGGCGGCGCGGAAGGAACCCCATGAACGCCGCACCGAGGCTGAGCCTGTTCTTCCCGTGCTACAACGACGCCGGGACGATTGCGAGTCTGGTGGCGCTGGCGGATGAAACGGCGCGCGGGCTGGCGGATTCGCACGAGATCATTGTGATTGACGACGGTTCGACCGACCACAGCCGGAAGATCCTGAGGTCGCTCGAGGGCAAGTATCCCGCCTTGCGGCTGGTCTTCCATGAGGCGAATCGCGGGTACGGGGGGGCCTTGCGGAGCGGCTTTGCGGCTGCGCGGGGCGAGTGGGTGTTCTATACGGACGGCGATTATCAGTACGATGTGGACGAACTGCGCCTGATGTGGGCAAAGGCCGGTCCGGAGGTGGACATCGTCAACGGGTTCAAGATCAAGCGGCATGATCCGATCTACCGGGTCTGGATCGGCCTGGCGTATCAGCACTTCATCCACATGGCCTTCGGGTTGAGGATTCGGGACGTGGATTGTGATTTCCGGTTGATCCATCGGACGGCGCTGGAGCGCTTCGAACTGAAGGAGGATACCGGTTGCATCTGCATTGAACTGGTGAAGAAGTTGCAGGAGACGGGGGCGCGCTTCGAGGAGGTGGGGGTGAAGCACATGTTCCGCGCGTACGGGCACAGCCAGTTCTTCAACTTCCGGCGCGTGGGGCGCACGTTGACGCGGCTGGCCCGGCTGTGGCACAAGCTCGTCATTCGCAAAGACTACGATCTCCGGCCCGCGCCGGGTCCCGCACCGGAGGCCCGCCGACCGTGAGCGTCTTCGCCGAACTGTGGCAGTATCGCGAGGTGCTGCGCCAACTGGCGTGGCGCGAAATACGCATTCGCTACAAACAGACCTTGCTGGGCTTCGCCTGGACCATCGTCCAGCCCGTCAGCCTGATGCTGCTCTTCACCATCGTCTTTACGCGTTTCGTGAAGGTTGACACCGGCCCCTACCCCTACCCGATCTTCGTCTATTGCGTCCTCCTGCCGTGGGGGCTGTTCAGCGCGGGCCTGACCCGCGCAACGGGGGCGATCACCGGCAACGCCAACCTCATCCAGAAGGTGTACGTCCCGCGTCAGATCTTCGTCCTCATCTCCCTGGCCCCGCCGCTGGTGGACTTCGCCATCTCCGCCGGGGTCTATGTCGCGTTGATGGCGTGGTATCGGACGACGCCGACGGTCCACCTCCTCTGGTTCCCGGCGCTGCTTCTGATGGAGTTGGCGTTGATCTTCGGCGTCGGGCTCTGGCTGGCGACGTTCAACGCCTTCTATCGCGACGCGGGCAGCGCCCTGGGGCTGATCCTGCAACTGTGGTTCTACGGTTCGCCGATCATCTACGGCCTGTCCAGCGTTCCCGAATGGCTGATGCCGTACTACCGCCTGAACCCGCTGGTTGGACTCATGGACGGTTTCCGAGGCGCGCTTCTGGGCGGTTATGCGCCCGACCCCCAGCTCATCGGCATCACCCTGGCCTGGTGCGTCGGGCTGGTCGTTACGGGCCTGCTGCTGTTCCGGCGGGCGGAGGGATACTTTGCGGATGTGCTCTGAACGGCGGACCGGGGACGGGAGACCGGAGACCGGAACGGATGAACGGCGGACCGGGGACTCGATGCCGGCGCGGGAGCTTGCGGAGAACCGAAGCATGGGCTTCAAGTTTGAGAAACTGGAGGTCTGGCAATCGTCGCTGGAGTACTTCGATCTCATGCACGAGATCGCGGACGGACTGCCTTCGACGGAGAGATTCAATCTGCAGAGCCAGATCGTCCGCGCGGCGACCTCCATCTCCCTCAACATCGCCGAGGGCTCGACCAGCCAGTCGGACGCCGAGCAGGACCGGTTCCTCGGGTATGCCATCCGGTCGCTGATCGAAACTGTGGCCTGTCTGCATCTGGTTCACCGGCGGAAGTCCCTGTCGGACGCAACCATGCTGCGCCGTTCCTGCCAGGCGGCATGCGCACTTCTTATCCGCCTTCAAGCCATGCGACGCTCGTTAACACCGCGAGGCGAAGCGGTGCGAGAGGACGCCGTGGCGTACGAGGCCGCATTCGTCGAAGCGCCCGGCCCCGACGACGCCACCCCCTTTGACGATTCCCCGTCCTCGGTCCCCGGTCTCCGGTCTTCCGGTTCAGGCAACCCATGACCCCCCCCGCCATCAAGGTTGACGGCCTCTGGAAGCGCTACCACAAGCGTTTCGGCGCCAGCACGCTCTGGAGCTTCTTCGGGCGGCACGAGCGGACAGATGACGAGTTCTGGGCGCTGAAGGATGTGTCGTTCGAGGTTCAGCCGGGGGAGTGCCTGGGGATCATCGGGCCGAACGGGTCGGGGAAGAGCACGCTGCTGAAGATCCTCAGCCGCATCACGAACCCGACGCGCGGGCGGGTGGAGGTGCGCGGACGGGTGGCGAGTATGCTGGAGGTGGGGACGGGGTTCCACTCGGAGCTGACGGGGCGCGAGAATGTCTTCCTGAGCGGCGCGATCCTGGGGATGTCGCAGGCGGAGATTCGCCGTCGGTTCGACGAGATCGTGGCGTTCAGCGGGGTGGAGGAGTTCATTGACGTGCCGGTGAAGCGGTATTCGTCGGGGATGTACGTGCGGCTGGCCTTCGCCGTGGCGGCGCACATCGAGACGGATATCCTGATCGTGGACGAGGTGCTGGCGGTGGGGGACGCGGAGTTCCAGCGGAAGTGCATGGGCCGCATGGGCGAGGCGGGAAAACAGGGGCGGACGGTGTTGTTTGTGAGTCATAATATGGGGGTCGTCGGGAAGATCTGCAATCGCGTCCTTCTTCTCCATCGCGGCCAAGTACGAGGGTGCGGGCCAACAGACGCAGTGATCCGCTCGTACGTCGGCGGTCGCGAAGCCTGCGCGGCACGCTACTGGGACACGCCTGAGTCGGCTCCGGGAGACAGTGTGGCTCGATTGAAGAGCATTCGCGTGCGTGATCGTGCGGGACGCACACTCCAGCGTGCGCCGATTGACCAAGAGGTGGGTATCGAGGTGACGTACTGGAATCTTCGCGCCGGGACGAAGCCATCTGTGGGGATTCATCTCTGGAATGCTTCGGGGGTGCATATCCTCGCCAGTCACGACACCATCAACCGTGCGTGGAAGTTGCAGGAACGGGGCGAAGGGCTGGTTCAGTGCGTCTGCTGGTTGCCGGGGCATTTCCTTGCGGAGGGCGGGTACCAAGTCACCATGACCGTGAGCAGCTTCACGCCCGCGTTGCTTCACCACGTTGTTGAATACGACGCCGTGTCATTCGAAGCATACGAGAGGCAGGACAGTGACGGCGTACGCGGCGAGACGACCGGCAGCTGGCCCGGCGTCGTGCGACCGATGCTGCCCTGGGAGATATCCTTCCCCGCCCCTCCGAATGACGGCAGCCCTGTCGCCGAGGTGATGGAAACATGATCCGAGCGTTGAAGAGATTCCTGGGAGTCAAGAGGGAAGACGGACCGATGCCGTGGCGCCCAGAACGGCCCGCTATCGTGATCTCGTCCTGCAAGAGCGCGCGAGAGACCGGGGATTTCGTCTACAACGGCGGCGTCAAGCTCTACAACCTCTGGGTGCGTCTGCTGCGGGAGCACGGATATCCGGCCTTTGTCATGACCTATGACGGACGGTACGCCGACTGGTTGATTGACCACCAGCCGCACGTCTCATTCGCTACCGTGGAGCAGTGGAGGAGAAAGGGGATACCCGTCAAGTATGTGACCGGGTGGCTGGATGCGACGGCGTTCGTGGAGTGTGCCGCGTCTCTGTACTTCTTTGATGCCGAGATGACCGCCACCTGCGGGCCGCAGAGACCCCTTCTGGCGAAGCTTGCCAGGAAGAAGATCCGGTCCATCGCCACTCACTCCCGCACACAACAGGCGTGGCACATGGCCCAGGGTGGGCGTCCTGTCATGTACATTCCCGAGTGGTCTGACACGCGGTTCTGGCGTCCGGACCCTGCGCGCCGGCACAGGGGACGGATTGGCTACATGGACGAAGGTCCGCACACCCGTCGCGACACGGAGACCGTTGCCGTCGCCTGCCGGAAGGCCGGAGTCCCCGTCGAACTGGTCGAGGTGAAGGGTGACGAGCGCGAAGTGATCGCCGCCATGCAGAGTTGCGACATCTACCTTGGCTTGAACCCCGGCAAGCATCCACTATGGGGAGAAGGGTGCCCACGCTCGCAACAAGAGGCCATGCATGCGGGTTGTGTCCTTATTGCCTATGACGTGAACGGGAATCGTGAGTATGCCATTGACGGTTACACGGCCTTGCTGGCCAGGCGTGGCGACCCCGAGGCGCTGGCGGGACTTGTCGTCGGGGTCATGAAGGATGAGAGCTTCAGGGAGACCCTCCGGCTGCGGTCGCAGGAGTTCGTCTCACGCGCCTTCTCCTCCGAGAATCGCTGGCCATTGATCCGGGAGTTCCTGGAGCTTGAAGAGTCCTGCGCCGATACGCCTGAGGCCGGAACACGGTTGACAACGCGGGAGGCCGTCGAGCGATACCTCGGCGGAACAGCCTTTATCAACGACGCGGAGGTTCCCCTCCTGGCAAAGTATGGGGCGATGGCAAGTCGGGGGATCGTGGAGATCGGCGCGGCCTTCGGCGGCTCTGCGCTTGTCCTGCTATCGTCGTCGAGTGACGTCTGCCCCGTAACCTCGATAGACCCATTCGTGAAGGACTCTATGGGCGAGTTTCAGGCCGACGCCGCCCTCTGCCGCAGGAACGTCTTGCGGGGTCTGGAAGCCGTCGGGAGACCGCGCGCCTATGGACGGTGGTGTCTACTTCCCAGGCCGAGCCATGAGGTTGCACAAGAGTGGCAGCGTGCGATAGACCTTCTGTACTTGGATGGAGATCATCATTACCCCGCCACTTGCCGGGACTTCTTCGACTGGTCGGGCTTCGTGGCGATCGGCGGGCATATCGTTCTTCATGACTCGCGCCGCGAGGGGACGGAACCAGACGACGTCTTTTCGCGTGGGTGGCCCGGGCCGTCGCGACTGGCTGCGGACTTGCGTGAACACGCGTGCGTGGCGCTGGTGGACGAGGCCTTCTCGATGACCGTATGGCGACGAACCGGCGCACCCTGTTCCCAGTGCATGGCAAGGAAGGTGAACGATGCGTGAGAGCGCCGTCAGGGACTTCCGGGCTCTCATGAGCCACTACGGGCTGATCTCCGGCATGCCGCGTGTGATTGATGTTGGCGGCACGGAGACGGTCTATCTCGATGATCACAACGCGCCGAACCCGCTGGTCAGCGTCTTTCCAAAGGTGGACTTTCTTGACAAGGGGTTTGCGTCATCGGTTCTGAATACGAGCGCCTCCTTCGAACTCGACTTTCTGGACCGTGAGCAGATCGCCCCGCTGATGGGAGAGTATGACATCGCGGTCTCCTTTGACACGCTCGAACATGTGCCCGATCCATTCAAGTTCTGCGAGCACCTCCTGGCGATTACACGTCCGGGGGGTACGGTCTTCATTGCCACCGTCTTCGAGTGGGGATACCATCCGTCGCCGGAGGACTACTTCCGCTTTTCCCCTGCCGGTCTGAGGGAGTGTTTCACGTCCGCGCGCAATGGGCTGCGGGAAGAGGCCCAGGTCCTTTCCTGCGGGTGGGGTTCGGATAGGAGGGGCGTCTGCCTGCTCTGTCAGCGATGCACTGTGCCGACCTGTTCGCGGGTGCCGGTGAAGATGGAGGATATTCTTCCGGCGGCGTCGCCGGCGCTGTCGCCTCCGCCTGCGGTGGTCCCGACGTGGCGGCGGTTCCTGCGGCGCGCAAGGCGGGTGTGGCGGACGGCAACAGAATGAGCGGCATCTCCATTGTGGAACGAGTGCTGAACACGCTTCCAACCTCGCTCGTAAGGGGGCTGGCGCAGAGCCTTGCTCGGACTGAGCCGTTGCGCGCGATGCCGGGCTGGCGTTTTGGACGGGCTGATGCGTCGCCTTCTCCGGTGACACAATTGCGGCTGGCGATATGGCGGGTCTTTGCGCGACGGAAGGCGGGTGCGCCAATCGTCATGAAGTGGCATGGAGGAACAAAGGTCTATACGTATCTGGGTAGTGATATCAGTCGCTGTCTCTTTGTCGGAGGTTGCCTGGAGCCGAATGAGTTCGCCTTTCTGGAGCAGTGCCTGGAGCAGGGTATGACCTTCGTTGACGTGGGCGCCAACTTGGGACTCTACACCCTTCACGCGGCGGGCAAAGTCGGCTCGGGTGGGCGGGTGATTGCCGTGGAACCGAGTGGGCGCGAGTTTGAGCGTCTCGAGGCCAATCTTCGCCTGAACGGTCTGGCCAACGTCACCCCCCTTCGCTATGCCCTCTCAGACGCCGACGGGTTGGCCACACTTCACGTTTCGTGTGAGGATCATGAGGGGCTGAACACGCTGGGCGGCTTTGTGCATGACGGTGTGACGCTCGCCCGCGAGGAACGGGTCCGTGCTCGCCGATTGGACGATGTACTGGCGGAGCTGGGGGTGGCTAAGGTGGACGCGGTGAAGATTGACGTTGAAGGCGCGGAGTGGCATGTGCTGCGCGGCGCCGAAGGCATGCTTTCGGCCTCGCGCCCGATCGTCATGATTGAGCTGTTGGAGAAGTCGTTGCGGCTGCAGAACAGCAGCGCAGCAGAGGTGCTTGGCCTGCTGCGGCGGCATGGGTACAGGATATATTCATTCGACGACCGGACGGGGAGGCCCGTTCCGGCGGGCGCGATCTCGGCCGGTGGCGAAAACATTGTGGCTGCGCACCCGGCGCGTCCATGGCCGCAATTGCCGCCTTGGCCGGACTTGGACCGAACAGGAGACTGACCATGCCCTTCTGGCCGTTGAAGGCGAAGGCTGTCAAAGCCGGTGCGACCGGCGTGTGGAC
>JAKJEM010000067.1:0-3079 GCA_022705425.1 Planctomycetota bacterium | reverse complement strand
GCGGAAAGTGGCATGAAGTTCCCGCCGGCGACGGGCGGGTTTCTACAGCGGATCTCGCAAGACTGCCGGACACGGAACTCGTCGCACGGTGGCAGGACTTCTTTGATGCGGCGACGCAGGGGGAGCATTTTCGGGATCGGGGTTGGTATCAACTGCTGTATAAGGACGTGCTGGCCGGAAAGCGCGTCATGGATGTCGGCAGCGGGCTGGGATTTGACGCGTTCACCTTCGCGGGAGCCGGAGCGCATGTCACCTGCGTGGACATTGTCGAGTCGAACCTGTCCGTGTTGAAGCGGTTGTGCGCGCTGAAAGGCTTGGCAGATGTCGGGTTCTGCTATCTGGACACCGTGGCCTCGCTGCGGGCTTTGGCGGCGGACTATGATGTGCTTTGGTGCCAAGGGTCCATGCTTCACGCGCCATTCGAGGTCGTTCGCGAGGAGGCGCAGGAACTTCTTCGCCATCTCCGTGTCGGGGGGCGTTGGATCGAACTCGCCTATCCCCGCGAGCGGTGGGAGCGTGAGGGCCGAAAGCCTTTCAACCAATGGGGCGTCAACACCGATGGCGAGAACACACCTTGGGCGGAATGGTACGACATCGAGAAGGTCCGCCGCCGTCTGGCCCCGGCGCAGTTCGACGTCGTGATGTCCTTCAACTTCGACAACGACAACTTCATCTGGTTCGATCTCGTCCGGCGCGCATGATCAGCGCCGGGCGCAAATCGTGGAGACCTGGTCATGCCGATCACCGCCCCCGCGGCGTCTGTTTGGAACCAGCGTCACGCGCTTGCGGCGCGCCGGGAACGGGTGTTGGCGCTTGCGGGCGCGGTGGGGCGGCCGGGCGACCTGTGGCCGCACCAGTGGGCGCAGCTTATGGCCTTTGCGGCGGATTTCGGGGCCGACCTCATTCTGGAGCTCGGGCGCGGCTACGGCAACTCGACGTGCGCCTTTACGGAGGTTGCGCAGTGGGATGCGACGGGTTCCGCGCGGGTGCTGAGTCTTTGCCTGTCCACGGACTGGCCTGCTCGCACCCGAGCCGAGGTGGCGAAGGTCGTTCCCCCGGAGTGGTTCGACCGCCTCGACGCCCGCGAGGGGGACATTCTGGGCTATGACTTCGCGGGGGCACTGGGGGGGGCGAAGCGCGTACTGCTTTTCTGGGACGCGCACGGGTACGATGTGGCGGAGTGCGTTCTGGGGCGGATCATGCCGCTGCTGGCGGGGCGTCCGCATGTGGTGGTGATGCACGACTTGCGCGATGCGCGCTATCTGCCGGACGCGACGTCGTCCTACGGCGGGCAGCGGCTGTGGCGCGGAAACAATTGGAGCGGGCCGCGGCTTCGGCTGGGGCACATTGACACCGCCGTGGAGCAGGCGGTGGCCGCGTTGGACTTCACGTCGCGCAATGGAGTGGCGTTGCACTCGGCCGACCACAGCTTGCGGACGGAACTGGGGGCGGACGCGTTGCGGCGTGAGGAGTTAACGCGTCTGCTGGGGGAACGGTTGTTCTCGCTGGAGGCGTCGTGGTTCTGGTTCAGTCTGAATGAGGGTGCGGGGCCGTACACCTTTCCGGTCTTTGTGCCGCCGGTGACGCCGTTGCCTCCGGAGCCGATCACGTGGACGATGCGTCTCAAGGCGGCGGCGAGGATAATGCTCAAGCGTTTTCCGGAGGAGCGGCTGCGCTGATGGGCCATGAACCGCTGATCTCGGTTGTGACGCCTTCCTACAACAGCGCGGCCTATGTCGCGCGCTGCATCGAGAGTGTGTTTCGGCAGGACTATCCGCACGTGGAGCACGTCATTCAGGACGGGGGCTCGACGGACGGGACGGTGGAGATTCTGCGGGGGTACGGGGAGAGAGTGAGATGGGTATCGGAGCGGGACGGGGGACAGTCGGACGGGTTGAACCGGGCCTTGCAGCGTTGTCGGGGGGAGGTCATCGGGGTGTTGAATGCGGATGACGAGTATCTGCCGGGCGCGCTGCGATGGGCGGCGGCGCGGCTGGCTGAGCATCCGGACGCGGCGGCGGTGTACGGGGATCAGTATGACATAGATGAATCGGGGCGCGTGCTGCATGAGTACCGGGGGCAGCCCTATGACTTCACGAAGGTCTTCTGCTGCGAGCACGTGATTCCCGCGCAGGCGGCCTTCATCCGGCGGAGCTATTTCGAGCGAGTGGGCTTGTACGCGGATACGACGCGGCGGACATGTCCGGACTACGAGATGTGGGTTCGTATCGGGCTGCGCTATCCCATCGTGTATGCGCCGGGGTTTGTGGCGGGCTACCGCTGGCACCCGGGATCGGAGGGGCGGCAGGAGGCCATGGTGGCGCGGATGGTGGAGTCGAAGTTACAGGTGGCGGCGCGCGCGTGGGGGGACCCGGCGACGCCGGAGGGGATTCGGGCCTTGCGGCGGCGGGCGCATTCGGGGATTCTGTGGTGGGGGGGATGTTGTCTGCTCTGGCAGGGGGAGGCCGGGCGCGCGGCGTGGGAGGTGGCGCGTTCGGTGGCGGCGTGGCCGTCGCTGGGGCAGTTCTCGCGCCTGCGCTATTTCCTCCGGGGACTGCGCGGGCCCTGCCGCCGGCATCGCCGGTTCTGGAACGTTTCGGCGAATGTGACGTTGCTGGGCGTGGACTTTGCGGAGGGGCTGTTGCGCTATTTCGGCGTGGAGTCGGGAGAGAACTGCGCGGTTTGAGTCCTGAATGAGGCGGGAAGAGAACGTATGGCCGCGACGCCGCTCATGACGCTATTCACGATCCCAAAGGCCTTTTCGGGTCCGGCGGTGGTAATGCAGCGCAATGCGTTGCGGAGCTGGGCGCGGCTGGGGGCGGGGTGCGAGGTGATTGTGCTGGGGGATGATGCGGGGACAGCGGAGGCGGCGCGGGAGATCGGGGCGCGGCACCTTGCGGCGGTTGCGCGGAGCGCGGCGGGGACGCCGCTGGTGAGTGCGGTGTTCGAGGCGGCGGAGGGGGCGGCGCGGACGGAGTGGATGTGCTACGTAAACGCGGACATCATTCTGATGAGTGATTTTCCGGCGGCGGCGGCGCAGATGGGGCGTTTCGGGCGGTTCCTGATGGGGAGCCGGCGG
>JAKJEM010000066.1 GCA_022705425.1 Planctomycetota bacterium | reverse complement strand
CGCCGACGGCGTCGAACGCACCGTGCCCAGCGCGGACGTGCTGCGCTTCGAACTCAAGCAAGAAGGGGAACGACCGTGACCGAATTCGTGATGCGCGCCCTGTTCTTCCTGGCCTGCGGCAGCATCGGCTACCAGGTCTCGACGCGCCGCGCCGAGGACCCCCTCCTGGGCATCCTGATCGGTCTCGCCATCGCCCTTTTCGTCATCGCCGTCGAGATCATTCTTGCCAAGCGCCCCATCCAGTCCATCAGCTCCATCGTCTTCGGGCTAATGACCGGTTCCATCCTCGCCATTCTTTTCTACAATATCTTCCTCCTCACGGACACCGCCGCCCTCGCCCAGTGGCTTCTTGCCGAAACGGGCGACCGCAACCTCCGTCTCCTGGTGCTCCTGACCCTCACCGTCATCTGCAGCTATGTCTGCGTGATGGTCATTTACAAGACCCGCGACCGTTTCCGCTTCATCATTCCGTACGTCGAGTTTCAGCGCGAGGAGAAGGGCGCGCGCCCCGTGGTGGTGGACACCAGCGCCGTCATTGACGGACGCTTGCAGGACCTCTGCGAATCCCGTCTCTTCGACACCACCCTGATCATTCCCAAGTTCGTTCTCCAGGAGCTCCAGCAGGTTGCCGACTCCAGCGACCGGCTTCGCCGCAATCGCGGACGGCGCGGCCTCGAGATGCTCCAGAAGATGCAGCGCGATGAGCGCCTGGCCATCCAGATCCATGACGGTCGCTCCGCGCGCGGCAGCACGGTGGACAGCAAGCTCGTCAGCCTGGCCGGCCAGCTTCAGGCCCGCATCCTGACCTGCGATTACAACCTTTCCAAGATTGCCGAGCTTCAGAACGTGGACACCATCAACCTGAACGACCTCGCCAACGCCCTGCGCCCCACCGTGCTCCCCGGCGAGGAGCTCACCTTGAAGATCATTCGCCCCGGCGACGAGCAGGGCCAGGGCGTCGGGTATCTCTCCGACGGCACGATGGTCGTCGTCGAGCAAGGCCGCGACAAGATCGGCCAGACCGTCAACATCGCCGTCACCAGCTCCCTTCAGACCAGCGCGGGACGCATGATTTTCGGACGTGTCCGCAGCGACCACGGCGCGCGGGCGGACGAGGATGAGTCCCACCGGAAACGCGCCGAGAAGGAAGACAAGGTTGTCCCCTGACCGCCCTCACCCGCTTTCGCCCGAGCACCCGCTCGGCCACGTCGTCATCATCGGCCCCGGGCTGATCGGGGGTTCGCTGGGGCTGGCTCTGCGCCGGGGGCGGCTGGCGCGGCGCGTTTCGGGGGTGGGCCACCGGGCGCAGACGCTCGAGGAGGGCTGCCGTCTGGGCGCGCTGGACGACTTCACGCTGCACGCCGGCGACGTCGCGCCGCGCGCCGACCTGGTGGTGCTGGCCACGGGGGTCAACCTGATCGTGCGCCAGGCGGCGGAACTCCTGCCCCTGCTCAAACCCCACGCCGTCCTCACCGACGTGGGCAGCGTCAAGGGCGTCATCTGCGCCGCGGCCGAACCGCTGTATTCCGCCGCCGAGCCGGCCCGCGCCGTCTTCGTCGGCGGGCATCCCCTGGCCGGCTCCGAGAAGCGCGGCATCGCCGCCGCCCGGCACGACCTATTCCACGGCGCGTTGTGCATCCTGACGCCGACGCCGCGCACGGACCCGGCCGGGCAGGGCCTGGCCCTTGTGCGGCGGCTGTGGCTGGCGCTCGGCGCGCGGGTCCTGGAAATGGATCCCGTAGTTCACGACCGGTTGCTTGCAGAGATCAGCCACCTGCCCCATGCCGCCGCCGCCTGTCTGGTCAACGCCATCTCCGACGAGGCCCATGCCGTCGCCGCGCGGGGGTTTCTTGATACGACTCGCGTGGCCTCCGGCGATCCCCATCTCTGGGCGGAGATATGCCTGGCCAACCGCGAGTCGCTGTCGCGGTCGCTTCGGGCGTTGGCCCGGCAGGCCGAGCGTCTCGCCGACGCCCTCGGTCGGGGCGACGCGGAGGGGGTGACGGGTCTTCTGGCCCGCGCGAAGGAGCGGCGCGACGCGCTTGAGCGCCGCACCGCTCCCTGATTCCTGCGCCGTCCTCAGCCGGCGCGCGCCTCCGTGGCCGGTTCTACGGCATTCACCGTTGGGCGGCCCTTGAGGCGCAGCCGCAGACAGAGCGGATCGCCGGGAGACGCTACTTCGCCCGTACCGCCTTCCCGTCCGCTGTTCCTTCGACCGACACGTTGGCCGACACGTCGTATCCGGCGGGGCTCCGTCGAATCTCAACGTCCGAGTAGATGGCCAGCGTGTCGCCCAGGCCGAGTTCCCACGTCTTGAGGTTCAGGCGGTTATCGCCGTTGGCGTCGGTGAAGACTGCCGGGGTCAGCGGCGCGCCCTCCGGCTTTCGGATCACCTTCCCGACGAAGGTCAACCCGTTCTGCTGGAAGGCCGTGCAGCGGAACTGCCAGGTGGCGTCTTCGTTCGCAAAGACGAAGCCTTCCGGCTTGCGGTTGCCCAGACCCCCGAAGAGCAGGCGCTGGTTCACGGTCACCTGGACTTCCTCCTCGTTAGCGACGCGCACGTCGGTGATGAGTCCCTCGTGGATCAAGAGGTCGTCGCGCCAGGTGAAGGCCGTTCCCTTGCCCTTCAACTCCAGCCACGTCCGTCGTCCGTCGTTTCCGGCCACAACGCCCGGATTTTCCGGCAGGGGGTCTTTCGTCGTGAGCGTACGGGCGGCGTAGTCAATGGAGGTGATCACCGTCTGCCGGTTGGGGCCGCACTTCAGCGACAGGCCCGCCAGCCCTTCGACGCGATCGAGCCCATTGACCTTGGCCCAGCGGAGACCCTGCGCGTCGCGCGACACGGCGGCGAAGGCTTCGCCGTGAACGACATACGTGTCCGTCTGGCCGCCGGTGGTGGTCACCACGACGCGGGTCGGCTCCTTCGGGTCGCGCTGCCGCAGTTCGGCCTTGGCCACTATCGGCGTTTCGCCGCGATACCATTCGTAGATTGCCGGATAGACGGAGGGGGCGCCCGCCTTGCCTTGCACCCACAGGAAGGGGAAGCAGTAGGAATAGGATTGCGAGTAGGGGTTCCCCTGCATCACCGCGTCGCCGCCGCGCCCCAGCAACGTCGCTCGCACCTTCACCGGCGGCAGTTTGGGGTCGAAGAGGGGGCCGAGAGCCGTCGGTTCGCAGGCTACGGTCTTGACCACGCCGCCCTTGCCGAACTTGTGGGCGTAGTCGCGCGGCTCGCGCGTCATCTGCCAGGTCGCCTGCAGCGTGTCGGCCGCCGTGCCGACTCGGTGCGTTCCGTCGAGCGTCCGATCTATCCACCGCACCGTGCGCATCTCCATCGGGACGTTGACCGCCAGGTCGTGGCTTTCGCAGCCGTGGAAGCACCAGGTGTGCATCTGGCCGCCGGAGAGGCGCTGGAAGTCGAAGGCGTAGTAGTCGCCGGTATCGCCCACCGGCATGAGGAGGACGTCCCGGTCCAGGCGCACCTGGCCCGAGGTGTCGGTATAGGTTGCGCGCACCAGCGGGGGCGCAAAGGCGCGCAGGCGCGGCTCGCCGGTCTGGTTGCCGGCGCGCGAGGGGTCAATGGCCCCGGTGGCGTCGCCGGTGACGCCCGCCGCCGGGCCGTCGTGCGCGATGGCGTGATTGTGCAGGAAGGACCACGCCGCGCCCGGGCGCGACCAGTTGTCCCCTGCATTCCGGCACGCGAGGTCCACCGCCAGCGGCAAGCCCATCGCAAAGAGATTCAGGTCGAGGTAGTCCGCGTGCGCGTGGCCCTGGCCGATCCCCAGGCGCAGCGTCGCCGCCGTCTTGCGGCGGATATCCGACTCGTCGGGGTTCCCCTCCAGGATCGCCCCGTAGTCCGGGATCACCCGCGACGGGGCATGGAGGATCGGGTCGCGCACGCCTTCGGCCGCCTTCAGGATCGCCGGGTCCTTCGCCCCGAACCATTCCTTGAGCGCGAAGGCGAAGCGCGGGTCGGCCGTCAGGTCAAAGCCCCGTTCGTGTATCTTGCGGTCGCGCCCCAGGACGCGCCGCGCCGAGTTCGCCCCGGTATGGGGGCCGCCGCTCGCGTCGCCGATCATGAAGGGGAAGCCGCCGGCCGGCCACATGTTGAACATGAAATTGACCGCCCCCGTCACCCGGGGGTAGCGGGCCAAGTCCGAAAGGTCCATCAGCACCGGCGCGCCGGCCTCGCGCGACATCTTGAGGATGTGGGCTTTTTCCACGAGGCTCATGGCGCCGCCGAGGGCATACACCATGAAGGACGCGATGTAGTAGCACCCGGACCGCGACAGGGCCGTCGCATAGAGTTCCTGGTACGTTCCCTTGCACGGGTAGATTTCCACCTGCTGCGCCGTGAGGTCGTAGAGGCTGGCGGTCAAGCGGTGGGGGCCGAGCACCTGCGCCGCCACGTCCGGGACGTCCGCCGCCCGGAGGAGGCCGCGGTTGAAATCCTTGACGCTGGCGAAGACCAGGCGACGGTCGAGGAAGCGGATCACGTCCTCCGGGGTGCGCACCCACGGCACAAAGCGCCGCACCGCGTCCGCGAAGACCTGGTTCCCCTGGATGTAGGGGAACAACTGGTCGTACGCCGTCATCAGGTCGGTGGCCATGTTCCCCGACCAGCCCTCGTAGAAATACTTCCCGTTGCGGTTCGCGCTCCAGTCGGTGTTGAACTCGAAATCGGGCGCATGGGTGCAGAGGCGTATCTCGTGCAGGTTCATCTCCAGCGCCGGCCAGTCATAGGCCAGACGCACCAGCGCCATCGCTGCATCATGGCCGATCTCCGGGTTGCCTGTGTTGAAGTACTTCACCGGCAGCCCGTATCCTCGCCAGTCCCACGTCCCCAGCAGACCCAGGAAGACATAGGTTCGCGCGCCGAGCAGCAGCGCCCGCGGCGTGTTGTAGATGTCGTGTGTCAGTTCGGGGAACTCCGCTTTTGTCAGGAAGATGCCCGTTCCGTCGTCGGGGCGCGGACCCGGCCACGGCTTGCCGGCGATCACCTCTTCGTGCGTCAGGACCTCTTTCGTCTGGGGGTTCATCATGTCCAGCGGGGCAAAGGCCACGCTCGGCCAACTGTGGCCGGGACGCCCCACGAAGGCCTTCGTTTCCCACTTCGGCAGGCCTGCGGCGGGGGGGGCGGACAGGAACTCCTTGCACTGGCCATGCACCTGCAAGTGCAGATTGCAGGGGGGCAGGGCCGCCCAGATGGCGTCGTCGCGCTTCATCCGCGCCTCGGTGAGAGCGGCCAACTGCCCCGTCTTGCCCGTCTCCATGTTCTGGCTTCGCTTGATGGCCTCATCCGGGATCCCCGCCAGATGGTCCACCATCGTGATCCGCTGGATCATCGGCGTCTCCTGCGCTCCCGGCAGAAGGGCAAAAGTCACCCGGTAGTCCCCCGGTTCATCCACGTGCAGACAGAAGCCTTGCATCCGTTGGATTCCCAGTCCCTGCTTCAGGAGCCGTCGCCCGACGTCCACCCGCTTCCCCGCCGCGTCGAAGGCCTGGAACTCCACCGGGCAGGGCTTCCAGACGCGGTCCAGCTTCGTCCGGCCTTTGGGGTCTATCGTTCCGTAGAGGTAGAAGGAGTAGATGCCCGTCTTCATATCCTTGAGGGTGATCGTCAACGGCTGTCCCCCCGGCGTCAGCGCGACCGTCGTCTCCGAAACGGGGAAGGGGCGTTCGTTGTAACTTCCGTAGCCGAGGACGCGCGTCACCTCCTGCGTCCTGGCGCGCGCGGCGTCCAGTTCCCCTGCCGTCCACGCCCGCTCGTCCCGCCCGGCGGATTGCGGCTGCGGGTCGAGCACGTCGCTACGATATCGGCGCGACACCCGCAGTTTGAGGAGGTCTGTCGCTGCGCTGCCGAGGCTGATCTGCGCCGGCACCCCCTTGGCGAAGGCCGCGGCCATGTCGGTCCAGGCCTTGGCCAGCGCAGCCGGGCGTTGCGCTTCCGGAATGTCGCTCAGGAAGGCCGTGTTGAGGCCGGCATTTCCCGCAAAGTGAATCACACGGCGGAAGACATCGCCGTTCATGTCGCGCACGATGCACCGGCCCCGGTGGGCGGCGAGGTCCATGCCGAAGGCGACGTAGGCCCACTGGCCGACGCCCTGCTGATGGAGGGAGTAACCGTTGCCCCCCGCATGGCAGTTCAGGTCAAAGGGCTGGGTTCGTCCGCCCTGGCCTCGAGGGCCGTACAGACGCATTGACGGTCCGCCCCCGTTGGTGAGGCTGAGCGTGAACTGATAGTTCCCCGGTGCGTTCCAGCCGCCGATCGGGATGTTGGGCGTCCCGGCGCTTTGTGCCGGCAGGCGGAGGATCATCTCGATCGTCCAGGCCGCCGGATGGAAGTTGCCGGCCGTTGCCGTCAGGACCGATCCCCGGAATCCGCCCTCCGGCAGGAGTTCGCCCTTCATCGTGGGGCGCTCGCCCGCGGCGTAGTCCTCCGCCGCCCGCTCCTTCGCAAAGTCCAGCAGCAACGTCGTGTCGGCGTCGCGGACCAGTTCCGGCGGGCGCGCCTGAATCAGGTAGTCATAGGCCTGCGCCGCACCCGCACAGAACGCCGCCGCCAGCAACGCCGCAACCGCCGATGAGAGGCACCTTCGCGCCATGAACTCGCTCCTTTGCGCCGATATAGAACCCATTGAAATCATCCGTCACACCGGAACGCCACCTGTCCTATCCGTGTTCGGTCTCCGCTGCGCTCAACCCTTTCCCGTCTGCGCTTCGCGGCACCACGCCGCCGCGTTCGCCAGCATCGCCGCCGTTCCCATCGCAACGCCGTCATAGACCAAGGGGTGGGCGTCGCGGTCGTGAAAGACGCCCGGCGCGCAACTGGCGCCCTCGGGATGCGGGCTGAAGGCCACAACCCGCCCGCGCCCGAACTCCGCGCAGGCGATCGCCGCCACGCGCTTGTCCATGTCGTAGGCGGCCAGCATCCGCGCGCCGTCCTTCAGCAGCATCAGCCATCCATTATAGCGCAGCATCGTGAACTTGTCGTAGGTGCGCCAAGGCTTCTCCGAGCGCCGCGCCACGCCCCGCAGGATCGGGTGTTCGCCTTCCACCGGTTCGATGTCCACCGGCCCCAGTCCCCCCATGCTGATCATCTCCGCGTTGAGGAGGCCCAGCTTGACGGCGTTGATGGCGCCGCAACAGATGCCGATGTACCCGCCGCCCGCTGCGACAAAGGCCCGGATTCGCTCGATGGTCTCCGGCTGCTTGTCGAAGAAGTACCAGCCTCCCGGCATCAGCAGGGCGTCGGCCGCCCCCGCTTCCAGCGCCGCCATGTCCGCGCGGTCGTACGTTCGGAAGCGTATGCCGAAGTGCGTCAGCGCCGGGAAGACGTCCCGCGTCATCGTTTCCCTTTCCGCAGCATAGACGATCAGTGAGAGGGGGGGCGTGTTGGACATCAGGCGTCTCCGGAAAGAAGATAGACCAATCCGATCTCCGGGCGGCTGCTTGCCACCCGTTCCACCCGCATTTCAATCTCGCCCCCCGGTGAAACGAACTTCTCTTCGCGTGTTTCCCATCCTTCGCCCCCGCTCCATTCCCGACGCAGAAGCGTCCCGGCTGATGTGGACAGCGTCAGCCGCCCGGCCCCGGCCGCCTCGAAGCGCAGTCGCCGGGCGCCAGCGCCGGCCCGCAGTGTGTAGGCCATGTGCCGGGACACGCTCCGCCAGAAATGGACGCCATCGGATTGCGCCGGCGCGCCGTGCGTGTATTTGGACAGCCGATGGCCTTCTCCTGGATAGCCCGCTGCAATCATGTCCTCCACGCAGGCGCGCTCCGCAGGCGAAATCCCCGGCATTTCGCGGTACACCTTGCGCTCCAGGTCGAAGGCCTTGCGCAGGTCCGCGGCAAAGCTCTGAGCCATGGTCAAGACGTTCGTCAGCCAGTTCTCGGGGCGCGAGGCGGCAAGTTCAGCCACGACCGCGTCGAGGGCGTCGCACGCCCCGACAAAGCGTCCTGCGGCTTCCTCTCCCTCGCGCACCTGAAGGACGTACTCCTGCGCGGCTGCCGTGGCCGCCCGGTACAGCCGCGCCAGCAGCACCAGGTCCTCCGCGTGCGCCCGCAACTGCGCCTCGTCCGGCGCGAGGTCTTTGATCCGCCGCAGGACATCCTGCGCCAGGCGCACCGCTTCGTCCTTCTCGTGCCGCACCGCCTCGACCGAGGGGGTCGTGCGGTCCGAGAGGATGGCCCATTCGTCGCGGCAGTGCGCCAGGGGCTGCCCCGGGCGAAGGGTCTCGAAGACAGCGGTGTTCTGCGCGTGACGCAGACCCGCAAAGGTCTCGTGGAACAACAAGTGCCCGTCCACGTAGAACATCTTCTTGACGACCTCGAATCCGTCGCACAGCGCCCGCACCAGACGGTCCGCATCGCGCGTGCGGTAGTGGGCGGCCGCTTCGCGCGCCAGCAGGTCCTCGGCGTCCAGGCCGGGGTCGCGCGCGTACTCCGCGAAGAAGCGCACGTTGAGGCGCCCCTCGCGGTCGAGCGCCGAGCGGCCCCACCGGTCCACGCGTCCGACCACCCGGCGCGCGCCGAGGGTGCGCGCGTGGTCCAACCGCGCGCGCAGGTAGTCTGCAAAGACGACCGGCAGCGTCCCCCGTCCGAAGTACTCCCCGGCCAGGTCGAACTCCACCGTCAGGCGCTCCGGCGGCCAGGTCGCCAGCTCGGGGTTGATCGGCAGGTGCGGGTTCCAGTCGAAGGGATCCGACTTGTCCATGATCTCGATGTCGTCCGGGAGGCGTGCCAGCGCGCGGCGGGCGGCTTCGTAGTCCGAGCGAATCGCCGAGAAGGGGCGAACAATCAGACAACGCCCATGACGGCGGCAGGCGCCGTACACGAGGGCGATGATCCAGTGGATGCACTCCTCCGGCGTCCAGGCGCTGTCGAAACGGTGCGCCACCGGGAAGATGACCTCCGTCAGCGTCAATGTAACGGCATCCACTTCCGGAAAGGCGCTGAAGAACGTGTCGTACTTGGCGTTGATGAACTCCGCCAGCAGGGGGTGTGCCAGATTCACGTCCCCGCGCGGCGTCTTCAACTCGGGGTAGATGTCCAGCAACTCGCGCGGCGCAATGAGTTCATGCACCCACAGCGCGGTCTGCCGTCGCTGCTGTTTTGCGCGTGCCATGATCTGCCGCAGCGCCGTCCCTTCCGGTTCGGGGGGGCGCTTGCAAGCGTTCAGGCGCGGCAACACCGGGTAGGCGATGAAGCGGTCCACGCCGCCGCCGTTGCACAACTCGAAGCGCGTGAACGCATATTCCCAGAGGGCGTCCAGCGTTCGCAGCACGAACTCCGTATTCGACCGCCCGTGCGACGCAGAGAACCCGACTTCCATCGGGCACAATCCCGTTATCGCGGACATCGTTCTAACGCCGCTCCTTTCTTCCGAAGCTGTCGGCAAGTGCGCCTGGGGGCTTGTTGCGATGCTCGGCGCGGCACTTCCGGGGCAGGCCTCAGGCGCGCTCCCGCCACTGACGGCAGAGGTCAAGTGCGTCGGCGAAATCGGTCGTGGAGTACAGGAAGGCGCAACCCGTCGGGTAGTCCCGGCGCGCTCGCCCGCTCGCCAGGTCCTCGCGCGGGGGCGAAAGCCTCACGCAGGCCACCCGCCGCTCGCGGCAGCGCGCGTAGATCGCGGGGATGTCCATCATCTCAGGCTGGCCGAAGTCGAACCCCCGCAGTTCGGGGATCGCCAGCATCGCCTCGATCAAGTGGTCGCCGTTGCCGCAGAAATGGATCGAGCCGCCGCCGACCTCGCGGAGCACGCGGGCGTCGTGCGGACGCACGAACTCCTCATACATCCCGCGCGAGAGAAGGATCGAGCTGTCATTGCGGATCAGCAGGCGTCCCGGTGTCGGGCAGCCATGCTGGATCGTGCCCTCCGGGTCCAGACGGTCCACGCACAGCTTGCGGAACTCCGCCGCCAGGTGGAGCTGCGCTTCTGCCGCCCGAGTGAGCAGGCGGTGCAGGAGGTCGCGCGACTCGGCGAAGGCGTAGAAGATGTCGCTGCCCCAGAGCTGTTCCGCTGTGTCCATCGGCCCCTGAAGATCGGGCAGGGAAATCTGGATCGCCTCGCGGCAGCGGGGAAAGGCCGCGAGCGTCTCGCGATAGAACCGCAGCGTCGCCCGGGAGCGGGGGACGACCCCGCCGGCGGGGTCGAGGCCCCGTTCGGCCACGCGCTCGACGTCCTCGCGGCGCTCGAACTTCCAGATCCAGGGGTACTCGTCGTCGCGTTGTTCCCAGCGTCCCCCAAGCGCGGCGGCGACCTGGATCGTCCCGTGGTTGTTTCGGATCGCCAGCGGACTGTCGTCGCCGAGCAACAGGCCCGTCGCCACCCGATCCAGCAGGTGGTTCTGCATCATGGCCGCCGGGTCGGCAAAGGTGCGGCGATAGGGGTAGTACCGGAAGGCGTTCCACGGGGGCGGGAGGGGGTTGCCCTGGGCGAAACTGACCTGCGCCACCAGGGGCGGACGGTCCACATCCAGCCAGGCCAGCGCTCGGCGCGCGCGCGCATCGGCCTGCGCCGCGCGCCCGGGGGGCATGCGCTCTTCCAGAAGCTTCAGCAGCTTGTGCAACTCCTGCCGGCTCATGGGGTCGGGGCCTCCCGGCGCGCGGGCTTTGTCCCTTGAACGCCAAGCCGGAACATGCAGATCATCCAGATCATGCGGCATCCCAGCTTGAAGGCCTTCCACTGACTCCCCGTGACGCTGGAAACACCCACCCGCGGGCGGTAGTTCACGGGGATTTCCATGAACCGCACCTTGTGCTTCATCACCAGCAGCGTCATCTCGAGGCCGAAGCTGTTGCCGTCCACGGTGAAGTACGGTTCGATGCGCCGCAACCCCTCGCGATTGATGAGCCGAAGGGTGCAGCCGCAGTCGGTGAGGATCGAGGAGTTGAAGAGGAACTCCGCCATCTTCGCCACCGCCCAGTTCCCCCACTTCAGGAAGAGCCCCATGTTCGCCCCTTCCCAGATCATCGTCCGCGTTGTGCGCGTGCCGAGGACGTAATCGAAATCTCCCGAGTACGCCAGGAGCTTGACGATGTCGTGCATGGCAAAGGTGCCGTCCGGCTCGGCCACCACCAGCAGATCGCCTTGCGCCTGTTCGAGGCCCGTCCGAATGGCGCGCCCGTAGCCCTGGCGTGTCTCGAAGACCTCCCGCGCCCGGGTCTTGGCGACCTCCTCGCTCGTTCCCGGAGCGGCGTTGTTGTTGACCACCAGCACCTCATCCACAACGCCGGTGGCGAAGGCCTCCTCCGTTTCGCGGCGGATGGAGTCCTTCTCATTGTACGTCGGAAAGATCACGCTGACACGTTTGCCGTTCCACATGACTCGCTCGGAAAGGGGGGGGGAACCCGTATCCTGTCTATTTTACCGCAATGACCACGTTATGCGCGCCGAAGCGTCGCAGGCCGGGGGTGCGCTCGGCCAGTCCTTCCAGCGCGCGTGCCGCGCCCATCAGCCGGCGCGGAACGAACTCCGGCACAAATCCGCTCTGGTACGATGCAACCACGCGCACGCCTGCCGCGCGAAGCCCCGCCACGATCTCCTCCTCCGGGATCAGGCGCTCCGCTCCGGTATCCTGCGGCGCGCGGCGCATCAACCAGGGCCAGTACGGGTTGCGCGGGTTGTGGTCCCACACGATCACCGCGCCGTCCGGACGCGCGACGCGCGCCATCTCGCGGAGAGTCGCGCGCACACGCTCCGGGTCCGCTACGTGGTGCAGCACGGCCACACACCACACCGCATCGAACGTTCCATCGGCAAAGGGGAGCCGATGCGTCTGCGCCACCTGCGCCTCGCCGCGACCCGTTCGGCGCAACTCGGCCACCATTCCCTCCGAGCCGTCCACGCCGGTGATCTGGCCGGCGTCGCGCAACTCCTCCATCAGGCGTCCCGTTCCGCAGCCTACGTCCAGTCCCCGTCCGCCCCTCAGGAGCGACGCGATTACCCGCGCCCGCTTGCGGCGGTAGTGCGCCTGAACGTGCTCGGGCAGCAGGCTGTCGTAGTCCGGCGCGATGCGGTTGAAGTGCTCGGTGGCTTCCGTCATTCGTCGCTCGCCGCGCGTTGGCGTCCATGGGAACCGTCCACACCCGTTCCTCGGCGGGGGCGCCGCATTGTACTCCGGGAATACCCATCCGGTGCAAGCGGATGGGGCATGGCCAACGCTGCCGGCGGCCACTTTTTTGGAGATTTGCGCTTGACTTTTGCCGCCGGGGTTCGGTAAGTTTAGGTGAAGCGCATGTTGTCGTTACGTCAGGTATCACAGGGTAGTGGATGCGACAGTCGAGTACGAGTGTCGGTCGCGTGTGGTCGCCGGTTGAAGCCCGTGGGTGACATCCTGCGGGCCTATTGTTTTAACGAGGCTGTTTGTCCGGCGCGTGCCGGAGATTCCCCGGGTTTGGGTGAGAGCGGAGAGGAGGTGAGGAAATCATGGCGCGCGGCAAGGTGAAGTGGTTCAGCGATCAGAAGGGCTTCGGATTCATTTCGCAGGAGAATGGCGAAGACGTGTTCGTTCACCATACAGCCATCACCGGCGAAGGGTTCAAGACCCTTGCGGAAGGCCAGGCGGTCGAGTTCGAGATCACGAGCGGACCGAAGGGCCCCCGTGCAGACAAGGTCGTGAAGCTTTCATAACACCCGTACGGCATAATTCAACACCAATCCATCGTCGCCCCCCGGCGCATATCGTGCCGGGGGGCGGCAGTCTTAAGGGGCGGAGCGGGCAGGCGCGTCTCTTGTGCCTTCATTTCATCGTGGGCTATAATCCCGTAGTCGCTGCATTCGCGTTCACCTCGAGCCGATGGAGTCGCGCATGGCCGTTCCGAACCGCTGCCATCATGTCGCGTGGATGTTCCTGGGACTCTACGTCGTTGTGGCAACGCTGGGTTGGTCGGGGCAGGCCGGCGCCGCCGCGCGCGATGCCCTCATGCTCAAGCCCGCCGCGGTGATGGACGGCCAGGTCTGGCGTCTGGCCACGTACTTCCTTTTGACCGACGGCGTCCTCGATCTTCTCGGCAACCTGCTGATCTTCCTCTTTCTGGCCGTCCGTCTGGAACGCATCTGGGGCACGCGGCGCTTCGTCTCCCTGATGGCCTTCACCGTCCTCGGCGGGGGGATCGCCGCCACCCTCGTGCGCTACGAACTCGTCGGCAGTTGGGCGCCGTGGGTGACCCTGGTCGCGATCTACGGACTTCTCTTTCCCGAAGAGATCATCTACTTTTTCGTCTTCCCGATGCGAGTGCGAACGCTGGCGATTCTTTCCGTCCTGATTGCCTTTGCCGTCTGCGTCAGCCGGGGCGCGGCCGGCGCGGCCTATTTTGCGGGGATGATGTCCGGCGTCGGCTACTACTTCGCCACTACCAAGACGATCCCGTGGCTTCGTCGCGCCCGGCGCACGGTGGCCGAAGCGGCCGTGCATCCCATCTCGACGGTGAAAGGCGTCGTCTCCGCCCGCGCCGTCGAACATGCCGCGCGCATTGTGCGCGACTTCGACGCCAAGCGTCCGCTGACGATCGAGGACCGCCGCTTCGTCGAGGACCTGGCCGAACGCGCCGATCCCGCCACGCCCATGTGCGCGCCCTATTCCTTCAGCCCCGCCAACACCATCTGCCCGCCCTGCGCCGCGTTCGGGCGCTGCCTCAAGCGCCACGTCGAGGGCGATTTCCCCACGGGACCGGAGCTATGACACTCGAATGCTGGGACTCTCATCTGCATCTGCATCCCTTCCGCCCGGAGTGGTGGGCCGAGCGCCTTGTGGCGAACATGGACCGCAACAACGTCCGCGCCGGCGCCATCTCCAGCGTGGCTCTCTTCAATCCGCAGGACTCCGATAACGTCCTCGCCGCCGCCGCCCGCTATCCCGGACGCCTTCTGCCCATGCTCTCGCACATTGACCTGAACAACCCCGCCGAACTCGACCGCGCCCTGGCCGAACTGGCCACCGGACGCTGGGCCGGAGTGGGGGAGTTGTTCCTCGAGGCCCATCGCGCCGACGCTCTGGCCTTCGACGGCCCCGACGGCGTCATTATCCGCAAGCCGTACCCCGTTCCGCGCGATGGGGCGCGCAACCCCGTTCTGGGCGGGCTCGTGCGCTACTGCGCCGAACACGACCTCCCGATCCTTGTCCACTCCGAATCCGCCGCCGAACTCGAAGAACTCCTCGTCCGCTACCCCCGAAGCTCGGTGATCTGGGCCCACTGCGACTACGTGACGCCGCTGGCCGACGTCCGACGCATCTTCCGGGTCTATCCCTGGCTCATGGCCGACTTCGGCCCGATGATCCGCTGCGGCTATTGGGACACTGAGCACGGCTCCTCCGACTGGCTCCACACCGATCGCCCCTTCTGGCGCGAGCTCTGCGCCGAGTATCCCGACCGCCTCCTTCTGGGCACGGACACGCTCGGCGACAAGTACGCCGCTCCCGACCGCTATCGCCACATCTACGACTCCTACGCCGACTTCTTCGCGCCGATCGGCCTCGATCGCGCGCGCAAGATTGCCGCCGGGAACTTCCGGCGCTGTTTCCATCGCTACCTTCGCGCCCATCCCGAGTTCGGCGGAGTCTGAGCATTCCCATGAACAGCCCCTTCCGCGTTCCCGTGAAGCCCGACTGGCCCGGCCTCGTGGACTGCATCCTCCGCAAGGGCGCTCCCCGGCGCGTGCATTTCATCGAGCTCTTCCTCGACGCCGAAATCAAGGACGCCCTCGAACGCCGTTACGGCGTCGGCACCGGCCTGTGCAAGGACGATCTCCTGATCTGGGGCTGCGAGCGCGAGGTCGCCTTCCAGCGATTCCTCGGCTACGATTTTGTCGGCTGCCGCCTCGAAAACATGAACTGGCCCGTCAAGCGCTCCTCCACCGCCGACACCGCCGAACTCCAGCGCGCTGCCGGACGCTCCTTTGTGGACGAAGGGCGCGGCCTCATCACCAACTGGGAGGAGTTCGAGAAGTACCCCTGGCCCGACCCCGCCCAGGCCACCTCGCGCGCCTTTGAGTGGTTCGAGAAGAATCTCCCCGACGACATGTGCGTCGTTGCCCGCGGCGGCTTCGGCCACTTCTGCGAGCACCTTTCGTGGATCATGGGCTACGAGACCCTCTGTTACGCCCTGCACGACAACCGCCCCCTCGTCAAAGCCATGTACGACCGCCTTCTCCAGAGCTATGTCGTCATGCTCGAACGCATCCTCCAGTTCGACCGCGTCAGGATCGTCTGGGGCAGCGACGACATGGGCTTCAAATCGGGGCCGCTCATCGCGCCTGCGGACATGCGCGAGTTCGTCCTGGCCGGCCACAAGATCATGGCGCGCATGGCCCACGACGCCGGCCGCCCCTACATCCTGCACTCCTGCGGCAATCTGGCCGCCATCATGGAAGACCTCGTCGAGGACGTTCACATTGACGGCAAGCACTCCTACGAGGACACCATCGAGCAGGTCACCGACGTCAAGGACACCTACGGGCGCCGCATCGCGCTCCTGGGCGGAATTGACGTGGACTTTCTCTGCCGCGCCGACGCCGCCGCCGTCCGTCGCCGCGTCAGGAAAACGCTGGACAAATGCCTCCCCGGCGGGGGATACTGTCTGGGGACCGGCAACAGCGTGGCCAACTACGTCCCCGTGGAGAACTACCTTGCCATGCTCGACGAAGGCCGAAAGTACTCTGCTCCCTGAGACGGCCCATGCCCAACCCCCGAAAACCTGAGCTGTCCCTTTGGCAGCGCGCGCGCAAGGACCGCTGGTGGTTCGCCGCTGCCGTCCTGACCGCCGTCTTTGCGCTCGTAACCGTGGGCTACGGCGCGTGGACTCTCTGGACCTACGCCCGCTCCGCGCGTGTTCAGCCCGGCGTCGTCCTGACTATGCCCGAAGATGCCGTCCGTTCGGCCGTTGCCCGCCTTGTCGCCGCCGAGCTTCCCGCCGACGCCGCCGACGTTTACGGCCAACTCGTCGTGTATTCCACCACCATCTTCCATGTGCGCTTTGCCACCAACGAACGCGACCTGGCCGACTTCCTCAAGTCCTCCCCGGCGCTCCCGAACCTCCTCATTCCCGGCCAGCGCCCGCTGACGACGCCCGAAGGCCCGCCTTTGGGCTGGTGGCGTCCGGACGACCTCAACGCTGTCGCCGGGGTCGTCTGCGCGTGGCCCGCCGCCGAAGACCAGGTCGCCTGCCGCGTCATGTCCGGACGTCGCGGCGACCGCATCACCGTCTATATGCAGTTCACCATCGAACGGGGACCGAGGGGGTAGG
>JAKJEM010000065.1 GCA_022705425.1 Planctomycetota bacterium | reverse complement strand
CCTGCCACAGGTGCGCCTGCATCCAGGGAATGAACTGCAGCGACTGCGCAAAGGAGTGATCCCCGGCCACGCGCCCCCCGTTCGCGCGCCAGCTTTCCTCCCACGCTTCGAAGTACTCCCGCCGGTTGAAGCGCAGCGCGCAGAAGAGCATGAACCGCGCCAGGTACTCCTGGTGCCAGGGGTCGGGGCTGGGCAGTTGCAGCCACTTGTCCGAATAGAAGCAGTGGAACTTGCGCCCGCCGCGGAAGAGATGCTGGTATCCCCAGCCCTGGGCCGCGCCGTGCGGCCCGCGCTCGCGCAGCAGCCACTCCCCGAACCGCCGCACGCACGCCAGCAGCTCGGCGTCCTCCGGGAAGAGCTCCAGGTAGTCCAGCATCCCGCCGACGGCCATGAACCCCATCCAGGGCTTGACGATGTACCCCCCCCACTGGTGAATCCCGCTCCCCCCGCCCTGGTCGCCGAAGCATCCCTCGGGGTACTGCGAGGCCGCCGTGTCGCCGAGGGCGTCGCGCGCGATGGCGCGGTAGTGTTCGTCGCCCAGGTAGCGATAGAGCAGCACCGCCCCGCGCGTGAAACAGGCGTCGCGCCCCACCGCCATGCGCGGCCAGGAGTTCTTGTGTACGGCAAAGGCCGTATCTATGACCGCGCGCGCGGAAAGCAGCGGGAAGGGGTCGCCCGTTTCGAGCCACGCGCCGACGCAGGCGTGGACGCGCGCCATCGGCAGAGCGAAGGCGTTCGGGGGAAAGGCGTGCATCCGCACCATCTTCGCCGCGTGGTCAATGCAGACATCGGTGAAGAAGTAGCACGCGCGCAGCGCCCGGTCGTGCTCCGCCGGGTCGCCCGTGCGCCAGGCGTAAAGGAGCTGCGTCCAGGGCGCCTCCCCCTCCCAGCCGGGCTCAAAACGGTTGTCCTTGCCCCGGCTCTGCCCGCGCGCCATCGAGCCGTCGTCGAAGCCGGCCTGCACGGAGAAGGCCTCGCGCCATTCGACCGCCGCGCGATAGACGCTGTCATACTCGTTCGAGACCGGCAGCAGCGGCGTGGCCATGAACTCCGCGCACGCGCCGTACCACCACGCCGGGGCAAGATAGCGCGCCACGCGCGGCGAGCGGTCGGGATTGAGGCTGAGGCTGAAGCGCACCGTGCGCGCCACGCCGCGCGGGATGACTTCATCCTCGGCACGACAGATGTACTCGTCGCCGGTAATGATTCCGGCGGGCGGTCCGGCGTGGAGTTCCACGCCCCGGTACGGCTGCCAGACAAGCAGCCCGCCGCGGCGCGTGAAGTTGCCGGGCTTCTCCGGCGTGGCCAGGCGCGCGGCGTCGCGCAGATCGAAACGGACCTCGCCGCAGCGCAGCTCCGTCACCGAGCCGTCAAAGAGTCCCTCGCCCTCGGGCAGCGCCGCGGCGCGAATCCCGATCACCGGAACCGCCGGCTTCAGCGGCAACCCGTCATCCACGTACTTCGCGTTGACGTGATGGGCAAAGACCTCGCACACGCCGTTCGCGTGCAGCCGGGCGAAGAGATGCCCGTTCAGCCAGTTGTGCTTGTGCAACAGCGCATTCGAAAAACCGCCCCCCATGTTCTCCGGCTTCATCCGAATCAGGGGAATCGCCCCGCCGACCTCGACCACGCGGCACAGGGGCGTCTCCTGCCGGACCACCAGGCGCGTCGCTTCCCACCAATGGACCTCCCTCCCCGTGCGGAGGCCCAGCGCCAGCTCGACCCAGCGTCCCTGCCACTCGATGCGCAGCGCGTGCGATTCCCAGGGAATGAAGAAGTCCGGGCTCTCCTCGATCAGGCGCATCTCGCAGGACGGCGGCGCCCCGAGCGCGGCCGACGCGCCCGGCGTAACCGGCAACTCCGGCGGGCATTCGCCGCCGTCGCAGGCCATGATGAGGCGGCGCGGCGCGGAGGGACGCTCCGGCCACGCGCCGAGGGACTGGATGAACGTGGCGCGCCCGCCCAGCGAAAGGGCCGCCGGCGCGCCCTCGGGCAGCGGAAGGGACACCAGGCAAAGCCCCGCCTCGGCGTCGGCGGCGGCGCGCGTCAGCGGCAGACCGGCCAGGTAACGACAGGCGTGTACGGTGGACATCGGAAACCTCTGCATGGCAGAATGCCCGCCCTTCTGCAGGGCGCGGCGCGAACACACGGTAACCCGTCAGTCTTCCGGAGATGTGGCACAGCCGCCCTCGGCTGTGGGAACCTCCTGCTGCGACAACCACGGGCGAGGGCACCCGTGCCACACACGGTAACCCGTCAGTCTTCCGGCGATGTGGCACAGCCGCCCTCGGCTGTGAGAACCTCCTGCTGCGACAACCACGGGCGAGGGCACCCGTGCCACACACGGTAACCCGTCAGTCTTCCGGAAATGTGGCACAGCCGCCCTCGGCTGTGGGAACCTCCTGCTGCGACAACCACGGGCGAGGGCACCCGTGCCACACACGACGCTCTCGGTGCGTCCCCCTGAAAACTGACCGGATACAACACACGTCACTTCCCCTTGACAAGCTCCTTCGGCAGGAGCATCTCCTCCGCCGAACGGGCCAGAAAGGGCGGCACCGTCATAAGATAGACGCCCCCCCCGATCTGGCGCAAACGCCAGAGCTTGCCGTCCTGCCCCTCCGGCACGGGAATGCGGAAGAAGCCCTCGCGCTTCGGGAACTCAAAGGCCGCGCGTCCCTCCGGCGTTTCCACGCTGCCTTGCGCCGAGGCATACCCGCCGATCTCGCGCACGCCGGGCGGCACGTAGAAGTACAGCGTCCACCGCTGGCTGATCGTGGGCCGCGCTTCGAGCGAAGCATCGAGCACCATGCGCAGCCCTGCCGGCCAGTTCACGCGCGTCATGTCATTCCCGTCGCTCACCTCCAGGCGATGCAGCCCCTCGAAGGTCGTGTCCAGGAGCACCTCGCGCGCCTGCCCGTCCGGCGGAACGGCCGCCTCCGCGCTCGGCTTGCCGAACTCGTCGTTGAGGGGATAGAGCGTCAGTTTCGCCGGACCGCGGTCGCGGTAGTGCGCGATCATCCCCGCCGTAACCGTCAGCTTCACCTGCGCCGGCGCCTTCTCGATCCACAGGTAGAAGGTTCTCCGCCCGCGCATCGGGAGCCCCTCGGCCTGGACGGCGCCGCCGGGCGCGCTCAACCCGCCGCCCGGCACAAGGTCCTCCGAGAAGCTGACGGGCGTGAAGTCCAGCAGCCCGTGCCGCGCAATGCCCTCCTTGAGCATGGACGCGATCTCGGTCTCCGTGAAGGGCTCGTCGCTCTTCCAGGGGTTGCGCGGAGCGGGAACGTTCCACGCGCAATCCGCCGGGACGCGCACGGAGCGGTCGCGCGAAGGCAGGTCGCGGTACAGCGCCTTGACGTGGACCATCATCGTCTTGCGCATTCGATAGGAATGGCGGATCAGGAACTCGAAGGCGTCCTGGCGCGTCTTGGCCGGGGCGTTGTTGTAGTCGCGGAAGGCTTCGACATAGCGGGTGTACAGGACCAGTTCGTCCAGCCGCCCGCGCACGGCGGGGTCCTTCGAGGCGGCGCGGGCTTCGGCCAGCAGGCGGTACATGCGCCCCACGAGGTCGTCGCTGATCAGCGGGCGCGGGCCGGTGTTGATGAGGGCGTAGAAGCGGCGCATCGGGTCGGCGGCGGACCCGAAGGCGTTCGTGATGAACTCCTCGACGTGCGCCTCGACGCGATCGGCCTCCTTGACATCCCACAGCAACCGCGAGGCGATGTAGTAGCCCAACCCGCAGGGACCCCAGTTGTCGCCCGATTCGGAGGACATGAAGCGCGCCCCGCGGGCATGGAAGCGCGGGAGCGTCTCGCGCAGGTAGGCCACGTTGCCGCCGCGATCGCGTCCGGGAAGGTCGCGTCCGCCCAGGGTGTAGTATTCGCGAACGCCCAGGTATCTGCCCCCCGCCTTGCCCCAGCCTTCGAGCATCCGGTCGAAGGTAAAGCCCTGCCGGATGAAGGCCGTGGCGGCGCTGACGATGACGTTCGGGTCCACGCGGACGCGCTCGGGCGGCGGGGAATGCTCGCTGTAGGCGTAGATGCCGACATAGCGTTCGCCCACCTGCTCGCGCACGGCGGCGGCCACGGCATTGGCCAGGGTGACGGCCCGGTCGGAAACGGAGCCCAGGGCCGCGCAGCCCGCGCATTGGCACCACTGGCCGCCGTCGCTCGGTTCCATCGAGATCGAGTCCATGCCGGGATTGGCCCGGAACTCCTGCACCGCCCAGTTTGCGACCGCCTGGCGCAATCCGGGATTCGAGATGCACAGCTTCGACGATTTCCGCTCTCCCTCCCACAGGCCGAGGTACTCCGGGTGTTCCTTGAAGATCTGCGGGTTGCGGCGGATGAAGTGGTCGTAAGCGTGGCCGGTGGAGAGGCGGAAGGACCCCGGCATCCGGTTCGCCCGCTGCCATTCGCGATAGGGCGCGGCGTTGTAGTCCCACAGGCCGTACCCGTACCAGATCACGCGCGTGAAGTAGTCGGGCCGGGTGACGACATCGAGCTCGATGGCCAGGTCCCGCGCGGGCGGGATGATCTCCCACCGCTCTCCGGGGAAATAGCGCCGGTAGCCCAGGCGGTACAGGAAGTCCCACACCGCGTAGTCCACCGCGGTATCCGTTGCGCCGAGAAGGCACACGCCGGCGGCGTCGGCCTTGAGACGGTACTGCTCGCGTCCGGTCAGTTCCTTGGGCGCCCAGGCCACGCCGCCCGCCAGATCGGGGAAGGAGGCCGCGCGCCCGACCACGAGCGCCGGCGCGCCGGCGGCGGCCTCGGCAGACACGGCAAAGGCCGCGCCGCTGAGGCGTCCGAGCAGCCGCGCCAGGTCCGCCGCGCTCCGCCGGACCTCCTCCGAGGCGTCCGGCGCCACGCGAATGCTCATCAGCGCCTTGCCCTCGCGCGAAAGGACCGCCGGCGCCGCCCGAACGCCAAGCGCCGCCCAGCCCACGCCCAGCAGTGCCAGCGCGCACACCGGCGCGATCGTTCGGCCACGGATCATCGGCGTCTCTCCCCTACCGGCCCGGCGAATAGATCATGACCGGCGCGGTGATGCCGCCGGTCCCCATTTCGTTGACCTGTTTGTTCGTGATCTTGACCGCAATGGTGTTCTCCTGCCCGGCCTTCATCAGGTCGGTCACGTCATACTCGAAGGGCACAAAGGCCCGGCCGGGGCTGTCGCCGGGGACGACCTCGCGGTTGGCGATGGCCGTCAGAAGCTTCGGCAACGCGCCGTTCACCCACACGCGCGCCTCCTCATCCACCCCGCCGAACCACAGGCGCAACGGACGCCCCGCGAACTCCGCCGGAACGGCCACCCGCGCGCGATACCACGCCACGCCGCGGTAGTCGTAGAGCCCCTGGTCTCCCCACGAGGCCGAGCTGGTCCTCAAGGGCCGCCAGTTCCCGCCCGTCAGGTCGGCGCGGAAGAAACCGAGTTCCTCGCCGAGGCCCTGCGGGTCCAGCAGAAAATCCCAGGCGTCCGGAAGCCCGGCGACAAAGCGGTTCTCCCCCGAGACGCGCGCAAAGCCGTCGAGCGTCGCCTGCGACCAGAAGCGGCGCATATAGCTGGTGAAGGCGCGCTCGGACATCAGGGGCGGATCATGGCGGTACGCCTCTGCGCCCAGGGCCATGACGCGATCGTGCGCAGCCTTCGCGCCCGCCCAGTCCTGGGCGTTGCGCGCATCGAGCATGGCAATGAAGGCTTCCAAGGCGTCAAAGGTCAACCGGAAGGCGGCCACGCGCGCGGCGAAAGGCGCGTCCGGGGCCAGCCGGGCCGCCGCCTCCAGTTCGCGCCGGGCCGCGGCGCGCAACGCCGGAGGGTAGAAGTCCGGCATGTTGAAGGACGAACCGGTGTGGTGGTCGGCATCGCGCAGCGCGGCATCCATGCGCGCGAGATAGGAGTGCATCGGCGCGCCGGCCGGCCCGAAGAAGCGCTCGGCGAAGTCCCGGACCAGCGCGTCGGGGTCCGCAGCGGGGTCCCACATCAGCTTCGCCGCCACGTAGAAGGTGGGCGACAAAGAGCCCCAATGCGGAACCGATTCCACGCGCCAGCCCTTGATCCCGAAGGCCAGCGCCTTGGGGATTTCGTCCCGGAGCACATGCACCCGGCTGAAGGGGAAGCCGGGACAGGCCAGGTTGAAGCAGTAGCCGCGTTCATACAGCTCGGGCAGGATCTTCCCCCACGCCTCCATCAGCCGCGCATAGTAGCTCCGATTCGGGCAGACGGGGTTCGACATGCCGTGGACGCGGCACAGGGAAATGGGCGCGAAGGCGCCGCAGATGCGGGGATCGGGCTTGTACCGCACCGGCGGGCGCATATAGGAGTGATAGATGTAGAAGCACAGCTTGCGGTCGGGGAACTCGTCCTCGATGCCTTTCAGAACCTGGTTGAAGAACCAGACGTAGCGGTCGGTCACCGAACGCTCGTTCGAGAAGGGGTCGAAGTCGTCGCCGTCCAGGGCGCGACAGGCGGCGCATTCGCAGAAGCCCCCCCCGTCGTTCGGCCCCATACCCATCCAGGGCTGGCCCGGGTTGGCGCGGAACCACGCCTTGGTCTGCGCCACGGCCAACTGCAGGACCTCGGGGTTCGAGAGGCAGACCTGCCGCTTGAGACGCTTGCCGCGGACCTCGGAGAAGTACTCCGGGTGTTCCTCGAAAAGCCGGTCGCCGGCGGTGGCCTTGAAGGGGGCGATGCCGTGCGCGGGGGGAAAGAACGGGCCGCCCATCCGGACGCGGCGCTGCCACGCGCTGCCCGCCTCGTCCCGCGCGCCCGCCACGGTGAACCAGCGCCCCCGGAAGGCGGGGGCCTGGACGGTGGCCTGCGCCCGCAGCGCCACGGTGGCGCTCTGCGGCACGACGCGCCCGAAGTCGCCGGGCATGTACCAGCGGCAGCCCAACTGCTCCAGGAGTTCATAGACGCCGAAGAGGACGCCCTCGGGCGAGACCCCGGCCACGGCGGCGGTGTCCCCCGCAACCTCGATTGCGAAGGCCGCCGGATCGTCGCTGCGGGCACGGACCCTCGCCGCCAGGCCCCCCCCGCCCGCCGCCCCCAGCAGGACAACGCCCCCGGCGGCGGGCCGTACGGACGCCACAGGCAGTTCCGCGCCGGACATCAACTTGAGATGGGCGTTGAGCTCGCGGGCGGCGAGTTGTTCGTCCGGCGCGGCCTCCGCCGGGAGCACGATCACGGCCTTCGGCGCGCCGTTGACGATGATCTCCATGTCCTTCCTCTCCGGGGCTTGCGCCGACGCAGCGGCGGCGAGAGCCAGGCCCCCTGCCACCCGCGCGACGCTCCGCAAACAGGCTCGGTTCAACGGAATCCCTTCCTCATGGGGTCATGGCGTGCCAAGCGCTTCCTCGCCTGCCGCTATGGGTCGTCCACGCCGATGTCTATCTGGGCAGCCGTGTCGAAGAGATGCCACTGGAAGACGGCGGCGGTGTGGCGGATGAAGCGCGCGTTCGCGCCGTAGTGGTAGTAGTCCGCTATCGCGGCGTGGCCGCTGCCTTGATAACGTCCGTAGCTGCTGCTCGAGGCGATGTACGGCCAGTAGATCAGCCGCTGTTCGGCGTCGCCGTACCACTCCGCGTGCCCGTCGCCGTACAGGGCGTTGTAGCCCTCGCGGTGCCCCCACAGGCCGAGACCCGGCGTGCTGGCCGCGTCGAGCGCGTTCTTGTGCCAGGCGTCCACAACGACGGCCCGTCCACCGAGCTGCTTCTGCGACTTGAACATCGGCTCGCCGTCCTTGATGAACCGGCCGGGCTTCGTGTGGAGCATCCGCGCCTCGTCGGGGTCGCGGTAGGTGGTGTTGATGTCCGCCGACCCGTTGGTCCAGACCTCGCCGGTCTGCAGGCGGTAGTTGTAGTTCGAGTGCAGGACGCGCGCCTCCCCGATGCGGAAGTTCATGATCGGCGCCCAGTTCCAGTCGCCGGTCATGACGCTTTTCGTGTCGAGGCCGCCGCACTTCCTCACCTCGGCCAGCGAGGTGGTGGCGTTCGTGAAACCCTCGCCGTCGGTGAAGGACACATTGCCGTCCCACCGGAAGAAGTCCGGCGGCATGTTCGTGGAGGAGCCGCAGTAGAAGATGGAAACATTGTCGAGCAGCCCCGCGGCCATCAGCGTGCCGAGACCGATCGGGGCCATGTTGATGTCGCCGGCGGGCATGGCGCCGGGGCCGTTGTTGCCGGTGTTGTACCGCTTGGCGCCCATGAAGATCGTCCGGAACTGCCGCGCCCCCATGGCGATGCTCTTGTTGCGGTCCGAGGCGACGAGCGTGTATGTGATGCCCGTCGCCGCGGTCCCGTCGGCGCGCGTCTTGCCGAAGAAACGCGGGTCCGTGTAAACGCCCAGTTCCGTGGCCGACCCGCCGGGTTCGCCGTACAGACGCCGCGCGGAGCTGCTGTAGTAGCTCGACATCGGCACGCCCGTCGTCGGGTCCAGGAAACGCACCGGCGTTCCCCAGGACGGGCACACCGGATAGTATCCGCCGTAGTCCGCCGTGTACCCTTCCAGCGCCGTGCCGATCTGTTTGAGGTTGCTCATGCAGCCCGCGCGCCGGGCCTTCTCGCGCGAACTGGCCAGTGCCGGCAGCAGCATGGCGGCGAGGATAGCGATGATCGCAATCACCACCAGAAGCTCGATCAGCGTGAACGCGCCCCGGGAACGCCTCGCGGAGTTGGTCCTCATCCCTTCCTCCCTGCCGAGTCCATCGGCACAGCGAGCCTACGACGCCACCTCCCGGCACGTCGTGCCGGGAATCCACTGGGCGGGCAGTTGCTCCCGCACCACCGTCCGACGCGCGGCGCCTGCGTTCCCCGCCAGAACGCGCGCTCCGCGTTGAAGCATGACGTGAATCCGCCCTTCCACCCGGGCCAGCCCCTCGATAATGCGCGGGGGCCGCTCGCCGCCGCTGATCGCCGCCACGCTCAGGTCCTCCGGGACGCGTAGCCCGCGGCGCGCAAAGTGCTCGATGATCGCGCTGGCCACCGTGCTCCCCTCGACAAGCAGCGCCGTCGGACGCTCCACCAGCCCGAGATACCACCGGCGCACGGCCTCGGCACGGCATTCCCGATCGCGCGGCAGAAGCAACTCGGGAAGCCCGGCGATCCCCTCCGCCAGCCCCAGCGTCCGCGCAGCCTCCTGGAAGCACCGGGAGACCATCTCGTAATACCGCGTCGCCGAACCACTGACCAGCCCGATCCGCCGGTGGCCCATCCCGATCAGACGGGTCAGGGCGGTCTGGACCTTCCCCGGCACGTCCGCAGAGATGAAGCTGACATCGGCAGGGCATTCGCCGTCGAGCGGCTCACCCAGGACCACCGCCGGCACCCCCGTGGCCGCCAGCGTCTGAATGACCCGCACCGAAATACGCCCCGTGATCATCACCCCGTCGCGCCGCTGCGCCCACAAGGCCAGGTTCGCCAGAGACGCCTCGTCCACCACCGGCACAAAGCGCAGCACCAGGTCGCATCGCTCCGCCGCCAGTTCCTCGTGTACCAGACTCAGTTCGTCGAAGAGATATCCCGTCGCGCCGTATCCGAGCACCGGCACGCCGATCGAAATCCACTTTGCCGGCGCATCGGACACAATGCACCCCACCCCCGGAACGGATTGGATGATCCCTTCGACCTGCAAGGAGGAGATGGCCTGCCGCACCGTGGCCATCGTGACGGAGTGCGTTTCCATGAGCGCGCGATACGAGGGCACGCGCATCCCCGGCGCAAGTGCGCCGGCGCGGATTTCCTCCCTCAGGGAATCCGCGATATGCCGGTATCGGGGAAGGGCGGCGGCGACGGCCATCGGTTCACCAGGATTGCTCGGCCCAGTGGAGTAATGACTGCTCTAGAGCACACTGTAGCGCCCAAAACGGGCCTTGTCAAGGGCTTTCCTTGAAGATCGTAACCCGTCAGTCCTCCGGAGGTGTGGCACAGCCGCCCTCGGCTGTGGGAACGTCCTGCTGCGACAACCACGGGCGAGGGCACCCGTGCCACCTACGGCACTCCCAGTGCGTCCCCCTGAAAACCAACCGGATACTGAAGATCTTCCCCACCGGGTGAACGGGCGCCTGTCGCAGCGACGGGATGACCGAACGCGACAAGAGGTCTTGCGCGCGGAAGAGGCGAGGGGTAGGATGACGCCGGTTGAGTCCATTGCGCGATCGGGAGCGATTCGATGAGCGTCACGCGGTATATTGATGAGCGCCGGTTGCACGGCGCGTTCGATCTGAGGGCGCAGGCGCGGCGTCCGGACATCTTCCTGATTACGGTGGACATGGTGCCGCCGGAGGCGTGGCGTCCGGGGGTGTGCCGTTCGGCGATGCGGCTGCCGGCGCTGGATCGTCTGCAGGATGAGGGCACGACCTTTACGAACGCGTTCTGCACCGCGCCGCTGTGCGGGCCTTCGCGGGCGGCCCTCCTGACGGGGCGCTATTCCTACGTGACGGTGAACGAGGAGCGGGCGCACGACGGGCAGGCCTTTGCGCTGCACCGGGAGGACATCATCTTCCCGGAGTATCTGCGGGCGGCGGGCTACGTGACGCGCCACGTCGGCAAGTGCCACGTGGGGGCGGCGAAGTTCCTGGACGCCTTCGGGGAGAATGACCACCCGTGGGACCGCTGGGCGCCGCCGATCTACGACGACGACGAGTACCATGACTATCTGACGGGTCTGGGGGTGCGCGGCTGGCGGGCGATGCGCGAGATCCGGGGATTGCGTCCGGACCGCCGGACGCCGCTGAACCTGTACGGCGCGTGGATCGAGCAGGAGGACGGACGCCCCTTCCCGATCGAGGGGACTTATTCGCATTACCTGGCGCGCCGCGCGGCGCGCACGCTGCGGACGCTCCGGGAGCGGACGGGGCGGGGCAGGCCGATCTACCTGCAACTGGACTTCTTCGACCCGCACCAGCCCTTCTTCCTTCCGTCGGGGCTTGAGGAGCGGGAGGCGGCGCTGCGGCGGGTGGTGACGCCGCCGGCTTCGTGGCGTCGCTGGGTGGAGGGCGGCTGCGCGCCGCGCCCCGACGAGCCGCGAATCTATCAGACCTATCGCCTCGGGCATGGGCTTTATCGGGAGGAAACGGTCCGCGACTACATGGTGGCGAATCTGTTGCAGATGGAGGTGCTGGACAGCGCCATCGGGGTCTTCCTGGAGGCGCTGCGCGCCGAAGGTCTCTACGAGGGGGCGCTGGTGCTGCTGACGGCGGACCACGGGGAGATGAACGGGGAGCAGGCGCTGGTGGACAAGGGGGTTTACGGTCATCCGAAGGTGGCGCGTGTGCCGCTGGTCGTGGCCGGATGCGCGCGCGGCCCGCGCGAGATTTCGAGCGCCGTGAGTCTGCTCGACCTGGCGCCGACGGTGCTGGAGGCGGCGGGGATTCGCCCGCACGCGCCGCTGGACGGTTTCGCGCTGCAACCGGCGCTGAGTTCCGGGGCGCAACGCCCGCATGAGGATTTCCTTTTCGAGACGGGGTGGCACATCGCGCCGAACCCCGCGGTGGCGATGCAGCGCCTCTTCCCGGACGGGAGGCGCTACTGGTACGTCTATAACCTGACGGACGGTTGCGACGAGTTGTACGATCTCGACGACGGGAGCTTCCGGAATCTGGCGCGGGACCCGGCGCACGCGGCGCGGCGGGGCGAGATGCTGGGCCGGCTGGGGGAGACGTTGCGGAAGGATGCGCGGTGGCGGTGCTACTGGCACGCCTTCCGGGTGGAGCACGGCGAGTCGGCGGGGGATTCGGGGGACCGGCAGATGTTTATTCCGGAGTAGTGCGGAGGGTGAGTTCGCGTCCGGCGCGCAGGAGGGCGAGGGCGTTTTCGACGGGGCAGTCGGCCTGGATGTTGTGGGCGGTGCAGAGGATGTAGCCGCCGCCGGGGGCGAGGGTTTCGATGCGCCGGCGAACTTCTTCGCGGACGTCGCTGGGGGAGCCGCGAGGCATGGTCTGCTGGATGGAGATGCCGCCGTGGAAGGCGAGGGAGCGGGCGTGGGCGCGTTTGAGGACGGGGAAGTCGGCGGACATGGCTTCGGGTTGAAGGGACTGGAGGATGTCGAGTCCGGCGTTCTTGAGGTCCTCGACGAGGGGCGTGACCATGCCGCAGGTGTGGTGCATGGCGCGGGCGCCGTGGCGGTGGATGATGTGCATGTACTCCTGGAAGCCTTCGCGGAGGTGGCGTCGCCAGAGGGCCGGGGAGAGGAGGGGTCCGTTCTGGGCGCCGAAGTCGTCGCCGGTGAGGACGATGTCTATGCCGCCGCGGGCGGCGGTGAGGACGCGGTCGAGGTAGTGGCGGTAGAAGCGGCGCAGGCGGCTGAAGAGGGTGTCGGCGATGTCGGGGGATTCGATGAGGTCGAGGAAGATGCGTTCGATGCCGCGGAGGTACATGGCGGGTTTGAGTTGCGCGACGCGGTTGAGTCGGTCGCCCATGAAGACGACGACGCGGTCCTTTCGGCGGGCGGTTTGGCACTGGTCGGCGATGGCGGAGTAGTCGAACCAGTCGGGGTCGGGCCAGTGGGGGTAGGCCTCGATGTCGCGCGGGGTGCGGGCGTCGGCGAGGGGATGGGCGGCGACTTCGCGGTAGGTTTCGCGTCCGCCGGGGAGTTGCACGTCCACGGCGCGGCGGGGGACGCCCCAGAGGTCGAGGTCGCAGCCGGGGAGTGGGCTGCTCAGGGGCGGGCCGATGTATCGCGGTCCGGGGATGTAGCGGAGGTCCACGTCCTGCTCGTCGAGGAAGGTGTCGGGGTCGAGTCCGGTGGCGGCGTGGAGTTTTCGATAGAAGCCTTCGGAGGCCCAGAAGTCGAGGGGGACGCGGTCGGGCCGGCGGAATTCGAGGGCGCAGAGGACGCGCTGGCGCGAGGTCATGGGCGGGGTCTCCGGTCAGCGGCGAGGTTCAGGACTGCGGTGCGTCGCCGGGGTCGAGAAGGGAGGGACTGTACTTCGCGTGCGGCGACGATTGTGCCTTTGAGAAGTCGTGCCCGATGCGGACGATGCCCGATTCCAAGGAGCCGGGGCCGCCTGCCGGCGGTCTCTGTGGGTGAGGACAAGGGTCTATGCACCGACAATGGCAAGGCGCACGGCGCGTGCGCAATACCCTGTTGTCAGACGTCTTGTGCTGAACTAGAGATTACATATCCACTCCGCGATGGCAGCCATCTGATCATCTACCGTAAGATTTGCAGCATTGTCGAGTGTGCCGCGTTCAAGCATCTGCCAGATTTCCTGAGCCATCTTTGCCTCAATTGCTGCTCCGATAAAGAACGTCCTTGGCCTTGTACTGCTCTTGCGGAAGGCATCCGCGATTCTGTACAAAGCCGTTCTCGCGGTCTTCCAGTGTTCGTCAGCGCCCGCCGGATCAATGCCTCCCTTGAGTTCACCGAGTGCAATGTAGTTTTGCGGCTCGCCCTGACTGGCTTTGCCTAGCTCGGAAGGCGGCTGATTGAACAAACAAAGATCCACATTGTTCTTCACCAGCGGCACGGTGAGGTTATATCTGAGGGTTCGATCGCGCCCGCCGGTACGCCAATGGAGGCCGCGCAGTTGGCGTTCAACTCCTGCATCTTCCTTCGGCAGCGGAGCCCAGATAGCAGCTTCAGCATGGAGCCATGATACAGTACGACCAGCAAGACGAAAACGCGATATGATACAACGAGACAGTTTGCTCTGGGCCATGAAACCCCCTATGTTTCTCATCGAGCCGCCGAGCGTGTCACCCCTTGTCAGCAAGAACCGAAACACGAGTTCCTCAACGAACCCGTCCCCCGCAGGTTCGAGGAACTTCCGAATGAGTCCAGTGATCGCCTCTCTCTTGTCTTTCTCTTCCAGGTGTTTCGACGCCTTGTCTGAAACGCCGGCGGCGGCAATCAGGGCAGGGCGGATGTCTGCAATCTGCAGAAGGGACCCAGGTGTCTTTGCCTTTGACGCGATTGCTCTCAAGGCTCTTGCTTGTGACACAAGCGGAGTCGCTCGTATGCTCTTCTCCAATGCGAGCGCAACGAAGCCAGCGCGCACGGCTTCGTATGTCGTCCGCAGGTCGGAAGCCGCATGAAGATGAGCCCTATACGCTCCAACCATGGGTCACTTTCTCTTCTTCCAGACGTACACGCATTTGCGCAACGGAGCGCGGCCATGCAGGCCCATTTGCTGGCTGCTGTTTCCTTTCCCGCTGGGCAATATTAAGATCGCATCAAGTTCAAAGCCCAGCGATTCCGCGAACTCCGAGAGGATGATATCCACTGATATACTTACGCCGGCATACCGGACATTGTCGTTCACCATGACAACCGGCGCGCCATCCCGAAGCACGCGCGCACATTCCTGAATGACGCATGCCATTTCGTAGAAGTAGCCGCGAACCATTCTCGGAATACCGTTGTTGTTCAAGCGGCCCTGCTCCCTTTCCGACTCCAAATAGGCAAGAATCATCCGCAAGAGCGGGTGTTCATTGGCAACAGCGAGGGCTGTCTTCCACTCCCGGCGCATGCGGAGGAGATCCTTCTCGCGATTCTCCACTGTGCAACTGACCATTTCCTGGCGGAGCTTCACGAGTTGTTCTTCGGAGACACCCAAGTACGCTAATTCCAGCGCGTACGTTCGGGTGTAGTCATAGCGGTTACAGTATGGGGGCGAGGTTATGATACAGTCAAATGTTCTGGAACAAAGCTCGGGAAGTATCTCCAGACATGACCCCGCGTGCAGCCTAATCGGGCCGCGGGCAACTGGCGGCGGCGCGAAGAGATCTCCTGGCACGCCGTCAGAGCGCAGGTCGGAGATCATCTCCTCGAGCTTGGCGACTACGGCATCGTCAAACGGAAGGATCTTCCCCTTGTCGAAAGGTATCTTTCCCTGGCGACGCCCCGAACGGTGATCCCACCGGAGGTATTGACCGTCCTTCCGGGTATAGCTGACAGACTCAAGGACGCACAATAGCGCGAAGGTGAGAAGATCGGCGATCCGTGGTTCCTGCTGCATAGCGAATGCAGTGAACTGGGCGATTCGGACGAACGTTTCCGGCGGGTAGGCACCTTCGGTGATACGGAGCGTCCGAAGTGCGACGTTGGCCTTTGTGCCCGTCCAGGGGCGTGTCTTTGCAAGTTCGGAAAGCCTTTCGATTTCCGAACTGCACAGTCTGTCATCAATAAGTTGCTTCGTTGCGATTATACGTTGCCCGATGGGAAGAAGTTCGATGCCTTCGGCGTGCAGACCACGGGCACTCGCCGCAAAAAGCGCCGTGCCGCTACCCGCAAATGGGTCCAGAAGCGATCCGGAACAGACACTGCAACGATCAAGAAAGTATTCAACCAACCGCGCCGAGAATCCTTCTTTGTACTTGCACCAGCGATAAATGGCACGTTGCTTGTTGGCCTGAAAGCTCACCAGAGGCCGGCTAAGTGCCGCTTCTACCCTCATCCGCGCCGCGTGCCTTTCCTCGTGCTCTCGGTTCAGATCGTCAATGGCACGGATAAATGCCGTATCATGCGGGGGGACGGCCAACACAGGTTCATCTAGCACCGGGCGACAAGGAATCGTCATAGGTGGCGCATGTGTCTGCTTCATAGCCATTACCACTTGCCGTCCACAGCGCATGGGACTTGATTTCCGTTCAACCAAGGCATTGCTCAGCACACATCTTCGTTTGTCGGCTCGACACTTCGGCGCTTTTTCTCCCCAGACGGGATGCTACCAGCGACCGCGGTATCTGTCAACAAGTCGTTCGAACTTGTCCGGGGACAAGCCTGTTGGAAGACACCCGACGCTGACGCGTGTACCGGCGCGAACGGGGTGCTATGACGATTTGCGCACCGGTCGGCGGCGCGGGGGCGCGGGCCTGGGGCAAGGTGCCTCGCCGGCGAGATGCAGGACGGCGTCGAGGCAGGCCTGGGCGCTGCGGTAGAACCAGGGGAGGACGAGGCTTTCGTCGGGGGTGTGGGCCTGCTCCGCGACGCCGGGTCCGAAGATGACGGAGGGGATGCCGCCGGTGTTCTGGAAGATGGCGGAATCGGCGCGGCCGTCGAGGAGGCCGATGGCGGCGCGGAAGCCGTTGGCGGCGGCGGCGGAGCGGCAGGCCTGGAGGAGGGTTTCGTCGCGGCAGAGGTGGCCGGGGATGACGCGGATGTCGTGGAGGCGGATCATGCCGCGCCCGAACTCGCGGGCCAGGGTTTCGATGCGGCGGAGGACGGGTCGGTGGTCCTGGCCGGGGTTGAGGCGGCAGTCCATTCCGAGGACGCAGCGGCCGGGGATGACGTTGCGGCCCTGGAGGGCTTCGATTTCGGTGAGGGTGGCGACGCACTGGGCGCGGAGGGGGTGGCCGAGGATGTTGAATTCGGCGGCGGGGAGGGTATGGGGGGTGAAGTGTTCGCGGAAGAGGCGGGCGAAGTCCAGGGCTCGGTAGAGGGCGTTATCGGCGAGGTCGGGGCGGCTGCTGTGTCCGGAGCGTCCGCGGACGAGGAGGTCGGCGCGGAGGATGCCGCGGCAGCCGGCGTGGACGTCCATGCGCGCGGCGGAGCGGACGGTGGATTCGAGGACGATGGCGCCGGCGGCGTCGGCGCGGCGGGCGGCGCCGAAGGCGCCGTTGGGTCCGGGGCCGCTGCCTTCCTCCCAGACGGTGAGGGCAAAGATGACCCTTCGGCGCAGGGGGCGACCGGCGAGGCAGCGGGCGATTTCAAGCGCGGCGGCGACGCCGGCTTTGCAGTCGCTGACGCCGCGTCCGATGAGGCGG
>JAKJEM010000064.1:7009-16708 GCA_022705425.1 Planctomycetota bacterium | reverse complement strand
AGGCAGAGATCGGCGGCGGCCCCGTCCGGGGTCGTGCGCAGCGCCAGCAGCACTCCCGGCCCGCGCTGGAAGGACATCTCCGGGAAGAGCGGGTTCTCCTGCGCCTTCGGTTGCAGTTCCTCGGCCATCTTTCGCCCGATCCCCATCGCCAGGGCTGCCAGGTCCGTCAGGCGCAGGAAGGCGACCGCTTGCGTCTCCGGCGGCAGGGTCTTCATCAGGGCGGCGAAGTCGGAGGAGTCCGCCAGGGAACGGGCCTTGCCGTTGAGGATTCCGTGGATGCGCTCCAGGCTATCGGGCCCGGCGGCGCTGAGGGCATCCCGTCCCGATACGGTCGAGGTCAGGCGCACCTCCGGGCCGTACATCACGGACATGGCCGCCGCAGCGGCCCGGTTCGTGTCGCCCTGTTCGGGGAGGTTCAGTCCGATGGTGTATCGCCGCTGCCACACCGGCGCGCCGCCGATCTGCGTCACGGGGGCGGCGTCCTCGATCTTCAAGTTCATTCCTACCCCATGCCAGACTCCCGTCAGCGGGTTCATGGCGTCCGTCATGCGTTCGATCTCCGTCCGCGCCGCCGCCGCGTCCTTCATGCGGAGGGCGGTGACGCCGCGCAGCGGCAGTCCGCCGGCGACGGCTATCGCGAAGTCGTCGCCATACCCCTCTGCCGCCCGGCGCGTCTTCTCCGCCCAGTCCTTGAGGTCGCGCGGGTTCTTTGCCTGCGCGGCGGCGCGGTCTTGTACGCCGATGAGCCATTCCGCCAGGGGACGCACGTCCCCCATCCGCGTGGCGAAGACGAACGCCGAGTCCTCCGGCGCATACTTCAACGTTTCCGGGTACCCCTTCGGGACCGAGGCCAGATACGCCGCCAGCGGCGTCTTCGGACGCACCGACAGGCCGATGCGCAGCCGGAGTTCCTGCGGCGTGGCCGTTGCGCGGGCCGTCAACGCTGTTGTCTGCGCCGCCAGCGACTCGATTGCGGTCAGGTATTCCTCAAGGATCGCTCCGATCGCGCCGGCCTTGACGGGCGCGGGCAGTTCGTGAAGCCCTTCGCGCCAGGGATCGAGGAGTCGTCCCTCTCCCGCGGTCCGTGCGGTCAACGTCTCCGCATTCAGCCACAGCCCCGCGTCGCTTTCGGGGAAGAGCGCGCCCTCGGGGAGCTTTCCGTCCGTCGCCAGGGTCATGAGCCGCCGCACGGCCCCCGCGTCCTTGCCGACGCACATCAGCGACTCCGTCTCGCCGACAGCCACGGTCTCCTCCCGCGTCTTCATGAAACGCTGGAAATCGCGCCGCTCGTCGGGGGTGGCCTGGCGGTACGCCTTGCGGTCGAACTCGCGCACGGACCGCGTGTAGAGAGCGAGACCCTCCTTTTCCTCGGTCTTCTTGAGGTCGCCGCGCAGCGAACTGCGGAAGGCCGAAGGCCCTTTGACGGTGAAGGCCGCCACAGCGGCGATCCGACCGTCGTCACCCTTCAACAGCCACAGGCGGAAGGGGCGTTCCGCCTCGATCAGGCCGGCGTTCGTCGAGTAGGTCAGGCCCATCAGCGCCATTCCGCCCAACGCGGGGGAGACCTTCTCGCCGCTGGCGGCTGCGGCGTACTCCGCCAGGCGGTTTTGCAGCGTCTGGAGGTTCGACGCTTCGACAACGCCCGCGACGTTCTCCGGCAGGGGCGTCGGTTGCGCCGGCACGGAAGAGCCCGCGATCAGAAGGAGCAGCACAACGGACACGCGTAACATGGGGGTACCCTTGGACAGAGGAAACAGACACAAGCCCCCAAACCCGCGAGGGCGGAAGACAGGGAGCGTTCCCGTGCGGCCCGCCTGCGCCCCGGCGTCGTCGCTAGAGCTCCCGCCGCAGGTTCTCTTCGAGGTCGAAGATGAACTCCTTGGGCGTTTGATAGCGCGAGCGGGGGTCTTTGGAGAGCGCGCGGTCCATGATCTTCTGCGCGGCGTCGGGCAGCTCGGGCACCAGGTCGCGCAGCAGGCGGGGGGAGTTGTGCAGAATGCGGTGTTCGAGCTTCTCGCGCGTGCTGCCGTGGAAAGGCGGACGCCCCGTCATCAACTGGTAGAAGATAGCGGCGGCGGAATAGACGTCGCTCGCGAAGTTGGGCGTTTCCTCGCCGCGGAGGAGTTCCGGCGCCGTATAGGCCAGGCTGTGCCAGTTGTAGCTGGCGGCCGTCCGGCCCGGCGGGGGGGTGCGCGGAAGGCCGAAACCGGTCACCTTGACCACGTCGCGCGGCCCCAGCAAGACCTTTCGCGGCGAGAGGCAACCGTGCATGATGTGGCGTTCGGAGGCGTGTTCGAGGGCGTTGGCGATCTGCGTGATCACGTTGTAGGCGTCCGCCAGGGGCATCGGATCGCGCGTGGCCAGCCGTTCCTGCACGGATTGGCCGTCCACGTACTCGCGCACGATGTAGAAGACGCCGTTCTCCTCGCCGGTGTCGAAGATGAGGACAACGTTCGCGTGGACCAGTTGCCCGCTGGTATAGACCGCGTGCAGGTACTGCTGGGCCCACTGGGGTTCGGCCACGTTGAGCATCTTGACGGTGACCAGGCGGCCCATGTTCACCTGCTCGCCCTTGAAGAGGGGGCCGAGGCGGCCCTCGCCCAGCTTGGCGATCACGCGCACACCGGCGATCTCTTTGCCCGGCTGGCCGCGGTCGAGGGCCGGCCCCGTCAGCGGTTCGGCCGGCGGCGTGGCGGGGGCGGCATCGTCGAAGCTTGCCGAGCAGTTGAGGCAGTAGTAGCGGCTTCCCACCTTGCGGACGCGCTTGGCCTGGATTTCCGCCGCGCTGATGGCCCGTCCGCACTCCTCACACTTCCCGCCGCCGGCGGCGGCCAGTCCCTTGACGTCGGAGGGGGGATCGCTCTTCACCGAGTCGGGCGACGATCCGTCGTCCTTCTGGAACTTGATGAGCCGCATCCGCGTCATGCCGACTTCGATTTCATCGTCGAGGGACAGCCACGTCTCCGTCCGGATGCGGGCGCCGTTGACGACCGTGCCGTTCGTGCTGTTCAGGTCCACCACCTGGCAGCGCCCGCCAATGACCTGCACCTGGCAGTGGATGCGCGACAGCTTCCGATCCACGAGCCGGATGTCGTTGGTGGGGTCGCGCCCCACCGTGAAGGCCCGATCCACCGGCAGCGGGTACACTTCCCCTTCGCGTTCGCCCGCGGTCACCAAAAGGGCAAAGGACATTTGGCCTCGTCCGCTCCTCATCTGACGCCGACTGCTGCGCAGTCATACTCCACGGGCATTGTACCCGCTTTTCGGCGGAGTGCAAGTGTGCTGCGCTCTTCGTTCTACGGTCTCGGTGTGGGTACGGGTCCCGCCGTGACGGCCAGCAGCCTGCGGAGGTGCGCCGCGCCGGTGAGATAGACCCGGCCATCGAGAAAGACGTACCGGAAGGCGTTGCCGCGCACGCCGCCGAGGGCCGTGACGGCCAGGCTGTCGGGGGCGATTCTCAGGGCCGCCGACTGCTCCGCCGCGTACGCGGTTCCGGTCCACACCTTCCCGTCTGGGCCGAGCGTGAAATCGTGACCGGCGCCCGGCAGGCCCCCCAATGCCGGTGTTCCCTGCACGTGTCCTTCGTAGCGCACCACCTGCTCCACGCGACCGCCCGTCACGTCGAAGCGATAGACGAACGTCGTCTTGCCCTCGCGGTCCGGGGCCAGGCCCACCAGCTTTCCGGGGGTCGTTTCCGCGATTCCTGCCAGGACGCGCAGTCCGGGAAAGGGCACGTGCTGGGCCACATACTTGCGCGCGGCCAGGTCCAGGAGGATCAGCCTGGCGCTTTCGGGCGCCGGCCCCGGCGGCAATTGGTCATTCGGCTCGACGTAGGTGGAGATGGCCAGCCGCCGCCCTTCGTCCATCAGCGTGGCCCAGGCGACCTGCAAGTGGTCCAGGACGCCGCCGTCTTCGATCTCGCCCTTGGCGCCTGTGGCGGGGTCGTACCAGACGACGTCGAATCCCCGGTGGTGGCGGTGGCGTCGCGCGATGATGTAGAGGATGCCGTCCGCGCCCTGGAAGGCCTGCGCCCCGATGTGGCCGCCGCTCGTGGGCGTCATGGGGTAGCGCGCCACCAGGCGGGGATTCGCCTGCGCGTCGTCCTCCTTTACGGCCGGACGGCCCGGCAGGGCCGTCAAGGGCGTGGTCGGCTTCGACGTGTCCCAGCGCATCACCACGGTACCCGGATATCCGGTAACATAGACCACGTCGTCCAACGCCAGGAGGCAGCGTGAACTGATGGAAGGCATCGGCGCCTGACGCCCTTCGCCTGTGGCAATGTCAAAGACCACCGCCGGATTGTAGGCGTTGCCGATGGCCGCGATGCGGCCCCCGCGCAGAATGCACGCGGCGTTCAACGTTTCACCCGCCAGGGGAACGGCAATCTCGGCGCGCTTCCATTCCTTCCGGTCCGCCGGGTTCTGGAAGTGCAGTGTCATCTCCTTCTTCCCCTCGAACAGGGGGGTGTCGTCGTACAGCACCTCCGGCGGCGGAGGCGGGGGCGTCCGGCGCGGGGGCGTGGTCGTTGACGGCGGCATCGGCAGCACCTGTCCGTCCTTCAGCAGGCGCGGGGGGATCGCCTCACCGCCCATGATCCTCAGGCTGCCGCCGCTGACCTCCATGAAGGTTTCCGTCGGCGACGTCAACGCCAGTCGGTGTTCCCCGGTCTTCTTGTCCACAATCACGAGGTGCCAGGGGTCCTTCCCCCGCGCCGCGCCATAGATGAACCGCTCGTCCTGGTGAATCGAATAGCAGTACCCGTGGTTCGCCCCGATCTTCCCATAGCGCCGGAAGGTCTTCGTCTGCGGGTCGAAGAGGCTCACCTCCGGAGGCGATATGCCCCCCAGCGCAATCGTCCCGTCCGGCCCGGACGACATCTTGAAGATACTTTGGCTCTTCTCGAACGCGGGGCCCAGGTCCTCGATCATGTCCGTTGCCGGGTCATACGCCAGCAGGTGGCCCGGCAGATTGATCCCCATGTAGAACTTTCCGCCCACCCACGCCTTGGGCAGCACCTCGAGTCCCGGCAGCGCCGGATGATGCTTCATCTCCCCGCTTTGGAGGTCCAGTGTTACATACCACGACGTCCGTTCATTTTTCCCCTGCTTCTTGTAGAAGAAGAGGTGTCGCCACTCCGTCGTGCCCGGGACCTGAAAGGTCTCCAGCGGCGTAATCCACGGGCGTCCTCCGGTGATCCCCACGGACTCCACTTCGAGGGTCTTCAACCCCCGCAGCGGCAGAGGTTTGACCGGCAGTGCTTCATAGGCCTCCGCGGCGAAAGCCGCTGCCGCCAGGATCAACCCCAAGGCCAGCGCCGGCGCATGTGCGACCATCGTCATCTCTCCTGAAGGTCGAATGGCCGATCCCGTGCTGCCGGCAGGCGTCAGTGCAACAACACCCGCCGCAGTGGATCGTCCCGGCAATGCCGGAACCGTGCCAATAGCATTACATACAGTGTACCACCCCTCCATGGCCGTTGTCGCCGGCGTCGAGACATGAAACGTGTCCGGTCAGTCCTGGGGGGTGACTCGGCAACTGGCCCGTGTGTGGCACACCGGCCGCGCTGCGGCGCAGCGCCTGTGGAGCCTCGCCCGTGCTGGCCTGATGGAGCCGCTCCCACAGCCGCGGGCGGCTGTGCCACATCCTCGAGAGACTGACCGATTACCCGCAGGGCGGCCCATTCACCAAGCGCAAGCGCTTCGTGAACAGGTCGGGCTAAGGCGCCATTCCGTCTATGCCGGCCTGCTCTTGGACGCTCCGGGACAACTCCCATGCCGCGTCCGCCGTGGCGCGGCGTATGCGGAGAGAACCGGCCGGCGGACCCTGACGGGCAAAGAGCACCGAAACGCGGCGGTCGCCGCTGTCGAATTCGACGCCGGTCTTCCCCTCGGTCTCAATCCGTTGCGAGGGGGTCATGGCGAGAAGGCGCTGGCGGTCGCCGACTTCGAGGAGGTGAAGGAATTCATCCTCGACGCGCCCTTGTTGCGGTGAGACCTCGACGCGCCACTGGCCGACGAGTTCGTCGTCATTCCGAACGCGGAAACCTTCCGGGATGGGCCAGTTGCGCCCGTCACTCCAGAACTGCATCCCGGCGCCCCCGACTTTGCGGATTCGAGCCGCACCGGGAAGGGGGAGCAGCACCCGGGCAAAGAGGCGGCCTTGCCCTTGCTCCGTCGAGAAGGTATCGCCTTCAATGGCGGGTTCGCGGGCCGTGTGCAGCAGCCAGGTCTTGGGGTAGTCGGGGCTTGTGGAGACGACGCGGTCGTAGATCACGAAGTGGGCGGGGGGCACGAAGAGGAACTGCCGGAGGACCTGTTTGCACTTGCGAGGATCGTAGCAGGGGGCGGCATCGCTGGCGACGTAGGTGTATTCGGGACGAGCCTCAAAGGCGACAACGCGCGCGCCGATTGCGCGGTTCATGCCGCCGTCGTTGGGCGGCGGCAGGTTCGGCTCTCCCTCCGCCCGGGTTCCCCAGTACCGCGGGAACGTCTCGCCCTCCATGCGGATGAGGATGCAGTTGTGCGCGATCGTGCGGCAGTAGTACTGAAAGAGATGGCTCCCGGGAACGGGGCGAGAGCCCGAATCGAGAGCGAGGAACCCCTTGTGGTAGATGACGAAATTGTTCTCGTCGAAGTGCTTGTGGTGGTTCACCACGCCGCCGGCGGTGAACAGGGCATACGTGTCGTCGTCGCCGGAACCGGAACGCATGAAGACCTGGCCCATGTTCTCGAAGTGCCGCGCGGGGGGCAGGCGCGGCAGGGGCAGGGCGGCGGAGGACGTATCGTGGAGTCCGGCAAGGAGGAAGGGGTGGCAGACGGCGTGCATCGGCCAGCGCCAGCGGTAGTCGCGGACGGGGAGGCGGTCGCGAAGCTGGTGCGCCAGGGCGGCGCTCAGGGGTTGGGTGGCGCCAAAGAAGTAACGGATGTGATCGAGGTGATAGAGCATCTCTCCGGGCGGGATCGCGTCATCCTCCTCCCGGTGATACGCGTCGCCCGAGCCGAACCAGCGGTCGCCGGGAAGGCGGTTCCAGAGGGCGTAGTTCGCCAGCAGGGCGACGTGGGGCCACTCCGACGCCACGTCGCGACCGAAGGCAGACCGATACGTGTGAAAGAAGTTGAACTCGGCCCAGGGATAGGCGACGAGGGCGTAGTTCAGCGCGGGGCTGGCGGAACCGCCGTCATCGCCGGCGGCGCGCCGCCGGTGTTCCAGGAGCTTCACGTGCAGGGCGTGGCCCTTCTCGGCGAAGTCGCGGGCTCGCGGGTCGTCAATCCCCTCGCCCGCAACGGCGAGCCCGGCATACCACAGAAGGCAGGGCGTTCCGTAGAAGCCGCTCTCATACGAACTGGTGTTGCGCCCCGGAGGGTCCCGCTGCCCCGGCGCCGGCTGAACGGCGGCGACGTGATCGAGGAGGTCGCGCCCCAGGCGGGATCGCTCCTCGGGCGTCAGGTGGGGGTGAAGCCAGTCGTAGGCGGCGAGCGCCCAGATGCGCGAGAAGGCATACCAACTGACCGCCTTCTGATTCCGATCACAGTCGCGGTAGAAGGCCACGGTCTGTTCGAGAACGGCCTTGGCCCGGCGCAGGTACTCCGGGTTGCCTTCGACCATGAAGACGAGCGCAGCCTCGGCGGCGAGTTCCCCCTGGTCCGCCCGCGGGGGGTTCTTTGCGCGCGGGTGATCGGCGTGTTCCTTCAGGAGGTTGAACCAACCACGCTGCGGACCAAGGGCTGCGGCGCGGATGCCCGGCCAGGTGTCGCTGTTGAAGAAGAGCCGCGGATGGGGCCGGAGGTGTTCCCAAGGGACGTCAGGAGGCGCGCCCCACGCGCGGGCGGCCAGAAGCGCGCACGCCAGCAATCGGGCGACACCGCGCGCTGAAACGAAGGGGCGCATCTCCTTCTCCACTTTCTGCGTCCTTTGCAGCGGTCACAGGACGCTGACCTTTGCCGTTGCGGACGCCCTGCCTGCGCCGCGTTGCGACCTTGCCCCGGCTTGGCCGACGCGTGCAGAAGACCGTGCCGAATTCAGGATGGAGTGGCGGGCGCGTCGCGCCAGGGGATCTCAACCGAGCGCCCGAGGCCGGCGCTCCGGCGGAACTGCTCGATCAACTCATCCACCTCGTAGCCGGTCAGAGGCGATTGCTCCCCCTGTTGCCCCCGGGCGATGTTGCCGCAGAAAAAGGCCACGGCGCGCTCGAAGGGCGACACCGGGGCGAAACGATACTCGACGGCCTGCGCTGTCCGGTTGTCGTAATGGACGAGGTAGGCGGCGTGCGTGTCCGGGCGGTCCCAGAGGGGGCTGTAGAGTTCCAGTCGCCCGTGCACGCCCGTGATCTCGAAGCGTTCGTCCCAGCCGTCGCGCCAGGCCCCGATCCGGCGCAGGGCGTGGGTCAACGCCTCGAAGTGCACAACGCCGTTGGGCGTTTCCATCAGCGCGGCGGCCAGGAGGTCGTAATCGCGTCCGGGGGGGGTATGCACCACGGCATGAAGGCGCGTGGGGCGCCCGAGGAGGAAGAGCACGAGATCAAGGATATGGCTGCCGCCGCAGGGCAGAATGCCGCCGGCGTACTTGACGGCAATCCCGGAGCGACCGCCGGGGGGCGTGTGGGCGTGTCCCGATGCCGGGTTCTCGGTCCAGAGATCGCCCCAGCACTGATGGGCGCGGATGTGAGTCGTCAGGATGCGCCCCAGTTGCGGGAGCAGTTCGCGCGCCTTCGCCACGGCGGGGATGAATCGCTTCATGTAGGAGGTGTAGAAGACCACGCCGCGCTCGCGGGCGGCGGACACGATCTGCCAGGCGTCCTCGGCGTTCTCCGCCAGCGTCTTTTCGCAGATGACGGCCTTACCGGCCGCGATGGCGGCCAGACAGACCGGCTTGTGGACAGGGGCGATGGCCGTCACGTCCACCAGGTCGAGCGCCGGATCGGCCAGCGCATCGCGGAAGTCCGTCGTCACGCGCGCGCCGCACTTCTCCGCCCAGGGGCGGGCCGCCTCGGCGTTCAGGTCGCACACCCACGCAACCCGGACACCGGCCTTCTCGAGGGCCGGAAAGTGAAAGCGCGCGATGGAACCGCAACCGATCACGGCGGCGTTGAGCGTCTTCACTCGCAGCTTCTCCAATCACAGAAATGACGCCAACAACACTTGCATGGTACCGCCGGGCCTGACCGGGCGCAAGGGCGGCTCCGGCCGTACGGACCTTGTTCCCCCTCGTGTCCCCGCACACACGAAGGGATCAATTCGGTTGTGTCCTCATGGGGACGCGGCTATCACGCCGAAGGGCGGACGACGAAGAGGGTTGTGCCCTCGTGCGTGCGGTCATCGTGTCCGTCGGGAGGGGCGCGACTGGGACCGGGCGGCGTCGCGGCCGTTCGGAGACCTTCTTGGAGGCGGTTGCCATGCGCTGGTGATTCGTGCTGCTAGTTGTGTGCGCCGTCGGCTGGGGGAGCGCAAGGGGAGCAAGCTGTTTCTCCGCAGGACGACCGAGGCAACTGTGACTCGCCCACTCTCGACCCTCAGGATGCGATTCCGACAATGGGTGTTCAAGCGGCGGTGTGAACCGTGGTGTGCGCGGCGTAACTTCCGCAGTGGAAGAGAGGAGGCCGTTCAGCTTTCCAGCCGAACGGCCTTTTCTGAAGGTTGGTCGGAGTGGCTTAGCGTCGTTGGAACAACCGACGTCTGTCATCGCGCCCTTCGTGGCCGTGTT
>JAKJEM010000064.1:0-6999 GCA_022705425.1 Planctomycetota bacterium | reverse complement strand
GATTTGAACCGCCGACCTCTTGGTCCCGAACCAAGCGCTCTATCCAAGCTGAGCCACGCCCCGGATATGTCAGGGGACCGACCTGATGCGATTATATCATCCTGACGCGTTGTGTCAAACGAGCGCTCGACGTCGGGAGACGTCGAGAGGCCCGTCCTCGGTCTGGTCGCTTCCCCCGGAGGCTTCGGGGTGACAAGCCCTCGTCCGGGCGCATGTCCGCGTCGCAGGTGCGTCCGCTTCGCTTCGGACGGGGGGTGTGCCGCGCGGCTCCGCTCCATTTGTTGACGCGCCGTCGCTCCCCCTGATATCATGAGCGCATGAATACCACATGGCGGATCAAGGCGCTTTGGGCAGCGGGAGCGCTTCTGTGCCTGCTGCCGCTGGCGGGGTGTTCGGTCCTCACGAGCTATCCGGCGACGGTCGAGAAGGCGCAGAACGCCTTCGACCGCGGCGACGCGGCGGGGGCGGTGGCGTTGATGGAGAAGCTCTCGCCCTCGGACGGCGATGCGGCGCTGTACTTGATGGAAAAGGGGACCTTCCTTCGCGCGGCAGCGGACTATGCCGCCGGCAACGCGGCCTGGCTCGAAGCGCTTCGGATCTTCCGCGAGTTCGACGACCGCGCCACCATCAGCTTTCGCGATTCCGCCGCCTTTGCGGCCTCTCTGCTGCTCAACGACAAGGCGATTCCCTACCGCGGGACCTTTTATGAGCGGGTGCTTCTCAATACCTTCCTGGCCGCCAACTTCCTGATGCAGGGGAACCTGGAGAATGCGCGCGTGATGGTCATGCAGGCCGACCAGCGCCAGCGCGCGGCGCGCGAGGAGTACGAGAAGGAGATCACCAAGAGCCGCGAGGAGACGCAGAAGAAGAACCTCAACGCCGACGAGATCACCGCGCGCCTGCGCAATGGCTACGACGACCAGCGCGCCTTTGTCGAAAAGGCCGGGAATATCTATCAGAACGCCTTCATGTTCTACCTGTCGGCCATCATCTTCGAGATGACCGGCGAGGTGGACAACGCCTACATTCTCGCGCGCCGCGTCCATGAGCAGAACCCCGCCTTCCTGCCGGTTCGGGCGGACCTGCTGCGCTATGCGAAGCAGCTCGGACGCCATGACGAGTATGAGCGCTGGCGTTCCGCCTTCGGGCCCGACGTGCCCGACGCCATTCCGGCGGGACAGGGTCGGATCGTTCTTCTCCTGGCGTGCGGCAACGGCCCCGTCAAGGAGGAGATCAAGGTCTTCTTCACCCTGCCGCTCGGCGCCAATCGGCCTCCGGCGCACGTAACCATTGCCGTCCCGAAGTATCGGATGCGGCCGAACCCCGTGGCCTCCGCGCGCCTGATGATCGGCGACAATCCCGCCGGCGTCACGCAGCCCTTGATGGACATCGAAGCGACGGCCGTCAAGGAGCTGTGGGATCGCGCGCTGGGGATGGCCTTCCGGCAGATTCTGCGCGCCACCGGGCGCGTCCTGGCCGGGGAGGCTGCCCGCGAGAAGGGGGGGGATGTCGGTTATCTGGCCACCGTGGCTGCAGGTTTTATCCTGGAGCAGGCCGATCTGCGCTCGTGGATCAGTCTTCCGCGCGACTTGCAGGCGTTGCGGGCCACAGCCCCGGCGGGGGAGTATCCTGTGCGCCTCGACCTGCTTTCGCCCGGCGGCGTCGTCCTCGGGCAGGTGCCGGTGGGTACGGTGGCGGTGAAGGAGGGGGCGGTAACGTTCATTGACGCGCGCACAACGGGTGTTCGCGGCGCGGCCGGCCACGCGGTGGTCCCGGCGCGCTGAGCTTCGAGGGAGGAGAAAGGCGATGAAGACGCTCACGGCGGCCCTGGCGGCGGCGGTTCTTTCGGCGGCCTTCTGCGGTTGCGCCAGTGAGGGTGTGCGCGTGGACGCCAACACGGAAGCGGTGGCGACGCACGACTTCAACCCGATGGACCTGCAGATTCTAACGGACAAGACCGTCTCCAAGCTGATGAAGCGCGGCGCGGACCTCTTCCCGCCCGACCGCAAGGCGCGGCTCTACGTGGCCAAGGTGCGCAACCTGACCAATGAAATCATCACGATGGACCTCATCACCGAGCGCGTGGCGACGCAGATGGACGACACCGGCAAGGTGCGGCTTGTGACGCCGCCCAAGGACATGGCCGACGTGATGCGCGCCCTCGACACGCAGTCCAGCGCGGCCTACGACCCGACCAGCGCCGCCCGCGTGGGCAAGCAGATCGGCGCGGAGTTCATGATCATCGGCGATCTGGCCAATCTTGAATCGCGCTCCGGCGGCAAGAAGGGCCAGTACTTCCAGTTCACGCTGACGCTCATCAAGATCGAAACGGGCGAGCAGACCAAGGTGCAGGAGCCCATCCAGAAACTCACCAAGTCCGGCCTGTTCGGTTCTTGATTTCGCGAGGGTTTCGTGAACGCGCAACGAGTGAAGATCGGCATTGTCGGTCTCGGAGTCGTGGGAATGGGTGTCGCGCGCGCGCTGCGGCGCAACCGCGCCGTCATCCGTGCGCGCGCCGGAGCCGGCGTGGACGTCCGCTGGGCGGCCGAGGTGGACCGCAAGCGCCTGGCCGCCTCCGGCCTGCCGCCGGAGTGCTGCACCGGCGACTACCGCGCCGTCCTCAGCGACCCGGAGGTGCAGATCGTCGTCGAGGTCGTCGGCGGAACGGGCGTTGCGCGCGAGGTGGTCCTTGGCGCGTTGCGCGCGGGAAAGCACGTCGTCACGGCCAACAAGGCCCTCCTGGCGAAGCACTGGCCGGAGGTGTTCACTCTGGCGCACGAGCGCGGCTGCGCTGTGGGGTTCGAGGCCAGCGTGATGGCCGGCGTGCCGGTCATCCGCGGACTTCAGGAAGGGTTGGCCGGAAACGCCGTCCAGTCCCTCTTCGGCATCCTGAACGGCACGACGAACTTCGTGCTCACGCGCATGGCGCGGGGGCTTGAATTCGACGCGGCGCTGGCCGAGGCGCGCGAGAAGGGCCTGGCCGAGGCCGACGCCTCCCTGGACATTGACGGCCACGACGCCGCGCAGAAGCTGGCCATCCTCGGCTCGATTTCCACGGGCAAGTGGCTGCCGCCATCCGATGTGGCGCGCGAGGGGATCGGTCACGTCGAACGCTATGACATTGCCGAAGCCCGCGAGCAGTTCGGCTACGCGCTGCGCCTCCTCGCCGTTTTCAAGGACCGGGGCGACCGCGTCGAGGCGCGCGTTCACCCCACCTTCGTCCCTCTTTCGCATCCGCTGGCGGCGGTCGAGAATGAGTTCAACGCCCTTCTGGTCAACGGCGACACGGCGGGGCCGATCACCTTTTCCGGGCGCGGCGCGGGCGAGAGGCCGGCGGCCTCCGGCGTCGTCAGCGACATCGTCAACATCGCGCGCAGCCTCCATCAAAGCGGCGGGCGCATGACGTACGTGCCGATGCGCCCCTCCGCCGAGCGCGCTCTGGTGATTCCGTTGGACGAGGTTCAGAGCAAGTTCTACCTGCGTTTCTCCGTGGTGGACCGTCCGCGCGTGCTGGCCTTCCTGGCCGGGGCGCTCGGCGAGCGCGACGTTTCGATCGCCACCTGTCACCAGCGCGGTCGTTCGGAAACGGGCGGCGCCGTCCCCGTCGTCGTCGTCACCCATGCCGCCCGCGGCGGAGCCATTCGTGAAGCCCTGGCGGAGATTGACGGGCGCGCCGACTTCGTCAAACGCAAGACCGTTGCGATTCGGATCGAGGAGTAGCCATGCCCCCGGCGGGCGTCATCGAGCGCTACCGTTCCTTTCTGCCCGTCGGCCCGGCCACGCCGGTCGTCACGCTGAGCGAGGGCTCGACCCCCCTGATCCCCGCCCGGCGCCTGGCGGCGGCGCTGAACTGCGAACTGCGCATCTTCCTCAAGTACGAGGGGATGAACCCGACCGGCTCCTTCAAGGACCGAGGGATGACGATGGCCCTCTCCAAGGCCGCCGAGGCGGGGGCGCGTGCCGTGGTCTGCGCCTCCACCGGGAATACCGCGGCCTCGGCCGCCGCCTATGCCGCCCGCGCGGGAATGCGCGCCGTCGTTCTCCTCCCCGCCGGCAGCGTCGCCCTCGGAAAGGTCTCGCAGGCGCTGGCCTACGGCGCGCGCGTGCTGGCGGTCGAGGGCAACTTCGATCATGCCCTGCAACTCGTCCGCGACCTGTGCGACCGCTTCCCCATCACCCTGGTCAATTCCATCAATCCCTTCCGCATCGAAGGCCAGAAGACCGGCGCCTTCGAGATTGTGGACGAGCTCGGACGCGCCCCCGACTTCCATTTCATTCCCGTCGGGAACGCGGGGAACATCACCGCGTATTGGAGGGGGTACCGGGAGTACGACGCCCTGAAGACGAGCGGCCTGCCGCGCATGATGGGCTGGCAGGCTGAAGGCGCCGCGCCGATCGTTCTGGGGCGGCCCGTCGCCGACCCGCACACCCTGGCCACGGCCATCAAGATCGGCAACCCCGCCAGTTGGGCGGGCGCCGTCGCCGCGCGCGACGAGTCGGGCGGGCACATCGGCGCCGTGAGCGATGACGAGATCGTTGAGGCCTACAAGATGCTCAGCCGCCTCGAGGGCGTCTTCTGCGAGCCGGCCTCCGCTGCGAGCGTGGCCGGGGTCGTCAGAAGCCTTCGCGACGGCCTCTTCCGCGAGAATCCGCGCGCCGTCGTCGTCTGCGTTCTGACCGGACACGGCCTGAAGGACCCCGAGCGCGCGATCAAGAACTGCGACGCCATCCCCACCGTCCCTGCCGCCCTGGAGGCCGTGGCGTCCGCCGCGGGCGTGTCATGAGCCGCGCCGTTCGCGTCACCGTGCCCGCCTCCACCGCCAACCTGGGGCCGGGCTTCGATGCCATGGGACTGGCCGTCAGCCTGCGCAACGAGGTCATCCTCCAGCCCGCCGGCGCGGTGAAGGCGGGGGGCGACCCGATCGTCTGTGTGGACATCGAGGGCTGCGGCGCGCAGACCCTGCCGCGCGATCGCACGAACCTCGTCGTGCGCGCGGCCTTGCGTGTGCTGCGCAGGGCGGCCCGCCTCCCGGAGCGCCTTCGCTTCCGCCTCATCAATCGCATCCCCCTTTCCAGCGGCCTGGGCAGTTCGGCTGCCGCAACGGTGGGGGGGCTCGTTGCAGCGAATGAGATTTGCGGGCGCCCGCTGACACCTTCCGACCTCCTCGCCGCCGCAACGGAGATGGAGGGGCACCCGGACAATGTCTCCGCCGCCATCCTGGGCGGGTTGACGATCAGCGTCACCGGCGACGACGGCGCTGTGCACGTGGCGCAGCCTCGCGTCCGCAACGACCTTCTCTTTGTCTTCTGCGTCCCGAAGCTCGAAGTCTCGACGACGTGCGCCCGCAAGGTCCTGCCGGCGCGCTACTCCCGCCCGGACGTCGTCTTCTCCCTCTCTCGCGCGGCCATGCTGGCGGCCCTCCTTCAGGGCGGCCCCAAGCCCCTCTTCCGCGTCGCCATGCAGGACCGCCTGCACCAGCCCTGTCGCTGCAAACTCGGGCCGGGGATCGAAAAGGCCCTTGCCGCCGCGCTCAAGGAGGGCGCGCTCGGCGCGTGCCTCAGCGGGTCCGGCCCCACCGTGCTGGCCCTGACCGACCGCACGTCCAACCCCGATGGCATCGGCCAGGCGATGACGCGCGCCTTTGCCGCCGCCGGTGTCGAATCCGAAAGCCATATCCTGGACGTCAGCCGCCAGGGGGTCCGCGTCGGAATCGGCTGAGCCTCCCTTTGACAAGTCGCCGATTCGGGGATAGGCTTCTGGAAAGACCGCGCCCGTGGCCCGTTGCGCGGAGGCTTTCGGAAGGGAGGGCGCTGTGACCCTGACCGTCATGCTCGCGGGCGTTGCGAACGGGCGGCCTCTGCCGCACAAGCACACCGCCTTCGGCGAAGACAAGTCCCCCGCGCTGACCTGGGCCGGCGCGCCCCCCGGCACGCGGGCCTTTGCGTTGATCTGCGACGACCCCGACGCGCCCGGCGGCGTCTGGGTTCATTGGGTGCTTTGGAACCTTCCTGGAACGGCGACGGCCCTTGCCGAGGGACTCCAGCCCGACGACGAACTGCCCGACGGTGTCCGTCAGGGCGAGAATGATTTCGGCAAGATCGGCTATGGCGGCCCCAGACCTCCCCCCGGACCCGCGCACCGTTACTTCTTCCGCCTCTTTGCGCTCGATGCCCCGCTGTCCCTTCCCCCAAGGGCCGACCGCCGCCGGTTGCTGGCCGCGATGAAGGGCCACATTCTGGCCGAAGGCCACACGATGGCCACCTGCGCGCGGGAGACGGCCTGAGCCCCGTCAGTTCGTCATCTGCACGGCCTGCTCCACGTTCACCGACACCTTCTTCGACACACCCTTTTCCTGCATGGTGATGCCGTAAAGGATGTCGGCAATGCCCACCGTGCGCTTGGAGTGCGTGATGATAATGAACTGGGAGCTCTTGGTGAACTCCTCGATCAGCATCGTCGTGAAGCGGTCAATGTTCGCTTCGTCCAAGGCGGCGTCAATCTCGTCCAGGATGCAGAAGGGCGACGGCTTTGCGCGGAAGACCGCAAAGAGCAGCGCAATCGTCGTCATCGTCTTTTCGCCGCCGGAGAGGAGGGTAATCGAGCGCAGTTCCTTGCCCGGCGGGCAGGCCAGCACCTCGATCCCGGCCTCGAGAACGTCCGGCTCGTCTTCCTGAAGGATGAGGTCGCACCGCCCGCCGCCGAAGAGGCGTCGGAAGGTCTCCTGGAAGTGCGCGCGCACGTCCTCGAAGGTCTTCATGAAGCGCTCGCGGCTGACGCGGTTCAGCTTGCGGATGACCTCCTGGAGGTCGTCAATCGCCTTCATCAGATCGTTGCGCTGCGCTTCGGTCTGGGTGATGCTGATCTCCAGCGTCGTCTCTTCGTCAATGGATTCCTCGTTGACGCCGCCCATCTTGCGGATCTTGTCGCGCAACTGCTCGATCTCCGCCGGGACGGTCGCCCAGTCGAGATCGGCGGGGGGGAGGGGGATGGCGGGCTTC
>JAKJEM010000063.1:328-18395 GCA_022705425.1 Planctomycetota bacterium | reverse complement strand
CGCCGCCCGCGCCGCCTGGATCGCCGGCTGCGCCGGAACCTCCAACGTCCTCGCCGGGCAATGGCTCGGAATCCCCACCGCCGGCACACAGGCCCACTCCTGGGTCATGGCCTTCCCCACCGAGGAGGAGGCCTTCCGGAAGTACCTGCGCCTCTTCCCGGAGTCCACCACCCTCCTGATTGACACCTACGACACCCTCGACGCCGCCCGCCTCGTCGCTCGAATCGGCCCCGCCGTGCGCGCCGTCCGCATTGACAGCGGCGACCTCCCCCGCCTCAGCCGCCGCGTGCGCGACATCCTGGACCACGCCGGTCTCGAAAGCGTCCGCATCGTCGTCAGCGGCGACCTCAACGAATACCGCATCGCCGACATCCTCCGCCGCCATTCCCCCGTGGACGCCTTCGGCGTCGGAACGGACATGGTCCTCAGCGCCGACGCCCCCGCCCTGGGCCTGGTGTACAAGCTCGTCGAGGTCGAGGAGCACGGACGCATGCGCCCCGTGGCCAAGAGCAGCCCCGGAAAGCCCACCCTCCCCGGCTTCAAGCAGGTGCGCCGCTACGAGGACTACATGGGCAAGTTCCGGCGCGACTGTCTCTGCCTGCACGATGAGGCCGCCCCCGGCGAGCCGCTCCTCCGCCCCGTCATGCGCCGGGGACGCCTCCTGGCGCCGCTGCCGGCCCTCTCCGATATCCGCCAGCGTTGCCGCGAGCAGATCAACCGCCTCAGCCTCCCCCTGCGCGCCCTCGACGGACGCGCCGAATACCCCGTGCGCCTCTCCGAAGGACTCCGCCGCCTCGAACCTGAACGGCCCCGCCCCGCCCCCCAGGAGGACCCCCGACCATGAAGGTCGCCCTCGCCCAGATCAATCCCACCGTCGGAGACTTCCAGGGCAACGCCGCCCGCATCCTGCGCTTCGCCCGCGAGGCCCATGCGCGCCGCGCCGACCTCGCCGTTTTCACCGAGCTGGCCGTCATGGGCTACCCCCCGCGCGACCTCGTCGAGCACGCCGGGTTCGTCCAGTCCGGCATCGAGGCCCTCCACGCCCTCGCCGCCGAACTCCCCCTGCCCGCCCTGGTCGGCTTCGTCTCCCGCAATGACAGCGGCGAAGGCAAGCCCCTCTACAACTCCGCCGCCTTCATCGCCGAAGGGCGCGTCCGTTCCGTCCACCACAAATCCCTGCTGCCCACCTACGACGTCTTCGACGAAGACCGCTATTTCGAACCCGGCAGCCGCCCCGAGCCGCTGCGCTTCAGGGACCGCCTCCTCGGCATCACCATCTGCGAGGACCTCTGGCGTCTCGGCGGCACGCGCCGGCCCCGCTATCACTTTGACCCCGTCACCGCCCTCAAGAGCGGCGGCGCGCAGGCGCTCATCAACCTCTCCGCCTCCCCCTTCACCCTCGGCAAGATGGAGGTCCGCCGCGCCCTGCTGGCCGAGCACGCCCGCAAGCTCGGCGTCCCCCTCGTGTACGTCAACCAGGTCGGCGGCAACGACGAACTCGTCTTCGACGGCGGCAGCATGGTCGTCAACGCGCGCGGCGAACTCGTCGCCCAGGCGCGCCTCTTCGAGGAGGACCTCCTCGTCGTCAACCTCGACGACCTCCCCCCGCCCCTCGTCCCCGCCCCCGAGCTCCGCGCCGAGTCCGCCTTCCGCGCCGTCGTCCTCGGCACGCGCGACTACCTCCACAAGTGCGGCTTCAAGGCCGCCGTCCTCGGCCTCAGCGGCGGCATTGATTCCGCCCTCACCGCCGTCGTCGCCGCCGAGGCCCTCGGGCGCGAGAACGTCCTCGGCGTCTCCCTTCCCTCGCGCTTCAGCTCGCAGCACTCCCGCGATGACGCCCGCATTCTCGCCGAGCGGCTGGGCATCCGCTACATGACCTTGCCCATCGAGACGGTCCACCAGGCCTTCCTGAACCTTCTGGCCGAGCCCTTCGCCGGGCGCGCGCCGGACCTCGCCGAGGAAAACCTCCAGGCCCGCATCCGCGGCGTCATCCTCATGGCCCTCTCCAACAAGTTCGGTATGCTCGCCCTCACCACCGGCAACAAGTCCGAACTCGCCACCGGCTACTGCACCCTCTACGGCGACATGTGCGGCGGCCTCGCCCCCATCTCCGACCTCCCCAAGATGCTTGTGTACGAGATCGCCCGATGGGTCAACCGCCACGGCGAGATCATCCCCCAGAGCAGCCTCGACAAGCCCCCCTCCGCCGAACTGCGCCCCAACCAGACCGACCAGGACACCCTGCCTCCCTACGACCTCGTGGACCGCGTCCTCAACGCCTACGTCGAAGAGGAAAAGGACATCGAGGCCATCGTCGCCTCCGGGGTGGACCGCGCCGTGGTCCTCGACGTCGTCCGGCGCATCGAGCAGTCGGAGTACAAGCGCCGCCAGGCCGTCCCCGGACTCAAGCTCACCTCGCGCGCCTTCGGCTATGGACGCCGCGTGCCCGTGGCCAAGCGCGTGCCCGGCGTCTGAGCCACCGGCACAGAACCCCGGGCCCCTTTAAACACAAACAGCCCCTCTCCTACCGGGGCTTGAAGCGCTGCGTCATTCGCGTCCTCGGCCCGATGCGGCGCACGTCGTCTTCAATGGGAGCGGCCTACCGGTACCCGCGACCCGCGTCCGGACGGGGTTTCGCTTCGCTGACTGTCAGAGTTCGCTCGGCGAACTTCTGCCCGTTCAGCTCCGCCACCGCCTTCTTCGCTTCCTCGTCCGTGCCCATCTCCACAAAGCCGAATCCCTTGCTCTTGTTCGTCGTCCGGTCAATGATGACATCCGCGCTGACCACCGTCCCGAACGGCGCGAAGAGATTCTGCAGCTCCGCGCTCGTCACGCCGTAGCTGAGATTCCCCACATACAGTCTCTTGCCCATAGCCGCGCTCCCATCCGCTCCCAAACCGATGCCCGCGACATGCCACAGGCGGCCAGGCCGCTCGCGGCGGCCCCCGCCACACGCGCAATAGTTTACAACAACCCCCCGGCCGAGTCCAGCCCTTTTTTGCCTTGACAACGGACGACGACGGCAGACCGGGGACGGGGATGCCGGACGGCGGACGACGGACGACAGACGACAGACGACGACGGCGAACGCGTGAACGCCTGCGTCCATGCCGGAACGTCACCCCGCCGCCGTATCCGCCCGCCGGCTCTCCGTGCGCGCTTCCGCCAGCAGGCCGTTCAGGAACCCCTCCGGCACGCGCGCGGCATACACCTGCGCTCGCCCCGACCGCGCCGAGGTGAAGATCAGCCACCGGTTGTCCGCCGTCAGGTACGGGTGCGTGTGCGATTCCTGCGGCCCGCGGAAGGTCGTCTGGCTGTGGACGATCCGGCGGTAGTTCCCTCCCTTCAGGGTGCCGATGTAGATTGGCGTCGTCCCCTCCGCGTAACCATCCGCCACCCAGAAACGCGCGCACCGCGAGATGCCCACGTGCGCAAAAAAGGTGTGGCTGCGCCCCACGATCCTCGGCCGCGCATCCCCCGCGCGCGCCGCAAAGAGGCTGCCGCCGATGTCCTCCGCATAGCGGCAACTCGCCACGATCTTGTCCTTGTTCGGAATCCAGACGTTGTGCCCCGTGCACCGGTGCGTGTGCGGCGGGCCGAAGGGCAGCCAGCGCGGCGACGCCTCCTGGTGCGCCGAAAGCACCCCGATCCGCGCCCCGTGACGCCGGAAGTTCGCCGGCGTCGCCACAAAGGATATCAGGTGATTCCCGTCGCACGAAAACTGCGCCAGCGACAGATGCCGCTCGTCGTCGGAATACAGAATCCGCATCGTCTGTTCCTGCAAGTCCATCAGCAGCAAGTCCCCCGCCCACTCCCCGCGCGACGCCGTGGTCGCGCAGAACCGCCCCTCCGGGTCCACCGACAGCAGACTGCACAGCCGGTAACCCTCCGGGAAGGCGTACAGCTTCTCCTCCTCGAAGCTCTGGTAGTGCGTCCGGCAGATCATCCGCCGCCCGCGGATCACCCGCATGCAGTAGAGATACTCCCCCCAGCACGGCGTCGTCGGGTAGATCGAGGCCGCCTCCCACAGCGGATGCAGCTTCCCCGTCTCCAGGTCGGCCGCCACCACGGACACCGAAGGCGTGTCCTCGCCGATCCCCCCCACCCCGCAGCGCACCGCGATGCGCGTCGAGGTCGCGTCGGCGCAGGGCTGCTCGTTGCCGATGTTGTCGTACCCCTGCTCGCCGTCGGTCAACTGATAGACTTCCGCTCCGCTCTCGCGATCGGTCTCGATCTTGATCATGGCGTCGCCTGTGTCCTGTGGCCGAAGAGACGCGTCTGCGCGTCGCCCGATTCCGGGCATCCGCCGGAATCCCATCGCCGCGAAATACCCGTCGAAGACGACCGGGGCGCGGAGCCGACCCGCGCAGTCCGCCGAACGTTGCGCATTCGCCGAGCCCGTCAGTGTTTGAACGCCCGCTGTCCCGTGAAGACCATCGCCACCTTCGGGTTCGCCTCGTTGCACGCCTGGATCGCCTCCGCGTCGCGCATCGAGCCGCCCGGCTGAACGATCGCCGAAACGCCCTCCTTGATCCCCACGTCCACCCCGTCGCGGAAGGGGAAGAAAGCGTCGCTGACCATCACGCTGCCGCGCAACCCCCCGCGCGCCGCATCGGTCAACTGGTCAATCTCCTCCTTCTGACTCGCCGGACGCTGATGCCGCTCCACCTCCATCGCCAGCTGGTAGTACGGAATGTTGTACTTCCGGTAGCACAACCCGTCGGCGTACTTCGTGTACGCCTTGTTCACGGCGATCTCCGCCACGCCCACGCGGTCCTGCTCCCCCGTGCCGATCCCCACCGTCGCGCCGTCCTTCACGTACAGCACCGAGTTGCTCGTCACCCCCTGCTCCACCTGCCATCCGAAGAGCAGGTCGTCGAGTTCCTTCGCCGTCGGCGCGCGCTCGCAGCGCACCTCGCGCCCCTCGACCTTCGCCGTCGCCGGCAGAAAGTCCTTCGTCGAGCGGATGCGGTTCAGCGGCGACTGCTGGACCACGATCCCCCCGTCTATCAGGCACTTGAAGTCCACGAAGCGCCGCGCCGCATACTCCGCCAGACGGTCCATGCGCGGCACCCGGATCACGCGCAGGTTCTTCCGCCGCCCCAGAATCTCCACCGTACCCGCCTCGTAATCGGGCGCGGCCACCACTTCCACGTAACTCGCGCTGATCTCCTCCGCCGTCGCCTTGTCCATGGGCCGGTTGCACACCACCGCCCCCCCCATCGCCGCCAGCCGGTCGGCCCAGTAGGCGCGGTGGTACGCCTCCTGCGGCGTCGCCCCCTGCGCCACCCCGCTGGGGTTGTTATGCTTCATAATGCACGCGCACGGGCGGTCCATCAGGTACTTCAGAATGTTCAGCCCGTTGTCCACGTCCGTGAAGTTCGTCTTGCTCGGGTGCTTCCCGAAGCGCAGCATCGCCTCTTCATCAAGCGCGCTCACCAGTCCCAGCCCCGGCGCAATGAACTGGCACTCCCCCAGCGTCAGGTTCCCGTTGACCAGTTCGTAGAGCGCCGCCTCCTGGCCGGGGTTCTCGCCGTAGCGCAGCCCCTTCTCCACGCGCTCCTTCGAGTCCTCGTCCACGATCCGCCACACCCGCTTGCGGTACACCAGCGTCTGGTCGCCGAAGGATATCCGCATCTCCGGCGGGAAATGATCGTCCATGATCGTCCGGTAATCCGCCTTGAAGTCCCTGGCCATGTCATGCCTCCGGAGAAGAAGACCGGCGCCTGCCTGCTCTCTGTTCCGCGATTATAGGTGCGCCGAAGCCCGACTTCAACCGGCGCAAGTGGATTTGCGCCGCGCCCCGCATAAGACAACACGAGCCGCCAAAAACTGTGTCGTCCGTCGTCCGTCGTCTGCCGTCTGCCGTTGCCGTCCGTCGTCCGTCGTCCGTCGTCTGCCGTTGCCGTCCGTCGTCCTCCGTCCCTCACAGAAACGGATTCCCCGCCCGTTCCGCCCCGATCGTCGTCTCCGGCCCGTGACCGGGATGAACCGCCGTCTCCGGCGGCAGCGTCAGCAGCCGCGCGCGGATCGCCCCCACCAACGCCTCGTGCGACCCGCCGGGGAAATCGCTCCGCCCGATCCCCCCCGCGAAAAGCGCATCCCCCGAAAAGAGCGCCGGACGCCCCCCGGTCGCCTCGCAGGCCGCCGCGTACAGCCCGATCCCCCCCGGGGTGTGCCCCGGCAGATGGATCACCTCGAACCGCACGCGCCCGAGCTCGATCGCGTCGCCGTCGCGCACAAGCCGCTCTGCCGGCGGCGAAGTGACGCCGAATCCGAAGGCCGCGCTCAGGTTCAGGTCCGCGTCCGTCAGCATCGGCGCATCCGCCTCATGGACTGCAATCTGCGCCGAAGGAAAGAGCCCCTTCAACTCCCCGTTCCCCGCAATGTGGTCGCCGTGCCCGTGCGTGTTGACGATCCAGCGCAGCAGGAGCCCGTCGCGACGCAGCGCCGCCGCGATTCCTTCCGTCTCGCCGCCGGGGTCCAGCACCATCGCCTCCCCCGCGTCCGAAACCAGCCATGCGTTCGTCTCGATCGGACCGACCACAAATCGCCGCACCTGCAAGACAGTATCCTTTCAGCTTTGGAGGCGTCCGCGCGGGCAAGAGACGACGGACAACGGACGACAGACGACAGACGACGGACGACGGACGGCGGACGACAACAACGCCCGGCGGCGACGCCTGCGCTGCAACGCCGCCGTCACTCCCCCGATGCCCGCGCCGCCCGGGCGCTAGCCGGACACCTTGCCGCCCAGGTACCGCTCGATCGTCTCCCAGAACTCGCAACTTCCCTCCTCGCGCCACAGCCCCACGATCTTCCGCTCGCGCTCCGCGCTGGCCGCGCTGTCGGACGCGTGCGCCCCGTTGCGCATCAGATCGTAACCGTAGATGCTCCGGATCGTCCCTTCCGCCGCCTCCTTCGGGTTCGTCCCGCCCAGCCGGTGCCGGATCTTCTCGATGGCGTTCTCCCCCTGATACAGCAGCGCCACGCACTTCCCGCGCTCCTCCGCCGGAAGCTCCGCCCCCGACTCGTCCTGGCCCGTCATGTAGTTCACGATCTTGCCGAACTCGAATTCCGCGTTCGCCTCCTTCAGCGCGTCGGCGAACTTCTCCTTCATCTCCTCCGTGATCGCGAAGCCGAACTCCCCGGCCAGCGCCTTCGCCGCGCGCGCGCCCGCCTGCCCCGCCAGCTTGCGCACAAAGATTTTGCGCAGCGGACCGTAGAACTCCTCCGCCTGACCGCGCGTCAGGCGAAGCATCTTCGCCGCCACAATGTACAACCCCGTCCGGCTGAACACGTCAATGATATTCCCCGGTCGCGACGACCGCCGCGCGAAGTTGTCCGGCTTGATGATGACCAGCGTCGTCTCCACCTGCGCCCCCTGGGGATAGCGGATCAGCTCCGTCAGGATTCCCCCGTCCGCCATGGCGAACTCGCTGAGAATCTTCAACTGCTGCGCATTCGCCTCATCCGTCGTCGGCATCAGCACCGCCGGCTCGAAGAAGGCCACCTTGTCGCGCGAGAGGACGACGTCCCCGTACGTCCCCCGGATCGAATCGCCCCGCATGTCCACCGAAAGCGCCCCGACGACATCCTCGCGCAGCGACTTGACCGCGTCCGGCCCCTCGAAGAGCAGCACCAGGCAGCGATTGCTGATGCCGAAGGGGTTGTCCCGCCGCATGTTCACATCGGCGTACGTCCTCAGCGCCTCGCGAATCCCCGGGAACATCTCCTCCGTCTTCAGCGTCGCGATGTACCGGTCAATCATGGCGTCCGAGGGAGCGTACATCCTTGCCCCCACAAACCGCACATTCCGGCTCAGCGCCAGAATGCGCCCGATAATGCCCCCCGTGCGACTCTTCAGCAGCGAATAGGGGGTGATCAGAACGTAGGTCAGTTGCTTCTTCATAGGCCGTCCTTCCGGTAAAACCGTGCCATCTCCCCGCCGCCGGGGCTTCGTGGATTATATGCGAAAGGCGCCCCGTTTACGAGCCCGCCGCAGACGTTCCCACAGCCGAGGGCGGCTGTGCCACATCTCCGGAAGACTGACGGGTTACCCCTCCGCGCCTTCCCCTTGCCGCAGGGGGCGTCGGCCCCTTCACCCCTGCGCCCTGCCGGCGACGTTGCTTGACAGGACGCCGGGGACACAGGGACAATGCGCGCGTGACGCAACCCCGATCCCGATGGAGGATGTCCGCGTGCGGAAGTACCTTCCCGGTCTAGTGCTGGCGGTGGCGATCGCCGCAACGCTCGGCGCGCTCTTCGCCTTCAAGCCCGCCCCGCGGGCCATCCGGGTCAATGCCGACGAGCGCAAGGTCGTCATCATCTCCCCCCATTCCCGCCCGATCCAGCGGGAGTTCGAGCGGGCCTTCGTGGACTGGCACGCCCGCACCTACGGCGAACCGGCGGCGGTGGAGTGGCAGGACCGCGGCGGCACCAGCGGCGATCTCCGCTTCATCCGGAATGAATTCGCCGTCTCTCCCGACGGAATCGGCATAGACCTCTTCTGGGGCGGCGGCGCCGAACCCTACATCCAACTGGCCGAACGCGGGGTGCTGGAGTCCTTCCGGCTGCCGGAGGAAGTGCTCCGGCGCATCCCCCGGGAGATCGGCGGCATCCCCATCTACGACCCGCAACACCGCTGGTACGGCTCCGCGCTGAGCGCCTTCGGCATCATCTACAACCGCAACCGACTGCGCGACCTGCGCCTGCCGGAACCGAAGACCTGGGAGGACCTTGCCGGACCGGGCTACTTCGGCGTCGTCGGCGCGGCCGACCCGCGCGAGAGCGGCAGCGCCCTGGCGGTGTACGAGGTGATCCTGCAAGCCTACGGATGGGAGAAGGGCTACGAAGTCCTCACGCGTATCGCCGGCAACGTGCGCACCTTCACCCGCGCGGCGGGCGAAATCCCCAAGAACGTCGCCCTCGGCGAATACGCCGCCGGCCTCGCGATAGACTTCTACGCCCGCACCCAGATGGTCGAGGACCCGAAGAACCTCGGCCTGACCCTTCCGGCCGGGCTCACGCCGCTGACCCCCGACAGCATCGCCATCCTCAAGGGCGCGCCGCACCCCGTCACGGCGCACCGGTTCCTCACCTTCGTCATGTCGGAGGAGGGACAGCGCCTGTGGGTGCTGCCCAAGGGCGCCCCCGGCGGCCCGACGGAATCCGAACTACTGCGCATCCCCGCCGTCCCCGACGTTTACCTCCGCCACGCCGCGGTCAGCCGCGTCCTCTTCGACCCGGCCTGGATGAAGGCCACCTTCCGCTACGACCCGGCCAAAGCCTCGGCGCGGCGCGACGCGCTCAAGGACCTCTACGGCGCCGTCCTGATCGAACTCGGGCGCGAGCTGCGCGACGCCTGGCAGGCCGTCATCCGGCGCGGACTCCGCCCCGACGAGGTCCGCCGCCTCTGCGCGCCGCCCGTCACCGAACAGGAACTGGCCGACCTCTCGACGACGCGCTGGTCCGATTCCGCCTTCCGCAACCAGAAGATCACGGAGTGGTCCATCCAGGCGCGGGAGAAGTACCGGGGGCTGGCGCGATGAGCCCCTCCGCCCCCGACGACGACGCCGAGCGATTCTTCAGCCGCGAAACGGGCGTTGACCTGACGGCGATGGAACCGAACGACATCGCCGTGCACCGCACCCCCCTGCGCGAAGGAGCAACGCCCTTTCCGGGGCAACCTGAAGCGGAGCGACCGGTCTGGATACTCGTGACGCGCGGGCGCGCCGTCGTGTCATGCTCGCGCGTCCTCTACCGCGTCGCCTGCGCCTGGGCGGAGGACTTCGCAGCGGCCGACCACCTTCTGCGCCCGGAGTTCAGCGAGGACCTGCGGCGGGCCGTCGCGCGGTCGCTCGACGCAGAGGTTCGCGTGGAGACGTGGCGCGTCTTCCTGCGGCCCGGCGCGCCGGGCGAACTGCGTTGGGTGGTTGCCGAAGGAGACCGCGCCGGCACGGTCTTCGCGGCAACCGAGGCGCGCGGCGAATCCGCAGCCGCGCTCTGCCCCGTCCAGGACCGCGACGCCGCCCGCGCTCTCTTCGCCGCCGGCGGGCGCGAACGCGCACGACTGTCCACCCTGCAAGCCATCCGCAACGACAGCCCCCCATAGCGCCCTTCTCGTCCGTCGTCCGTCGTCTGTCGTCCACCGTCCGTCGTCCGTCGTCTGTCGTCCGCCGTCCGTGGTCCGTCGTCTGTCGTCCGTCGTCCGCCGTCCGTCGTCCACCGTCCGTCGTCTGTCGTCCGTCGTCCGCCGTTCCCGTCCCTCACACAACCCGCATCGCCACAACCCGCTCAATCCCCCGATGGTCGCGCAACACCCGCTCCACGCGCCAACCGTGGACCGCCGCGATCCCCCCCATCGCCGCCGGCTGCCCCAGGCCCAGTTCCAGGATCATCCCCCCCCCGGCGCGCAACAGCACAGCCGCGTCCTTCAGCAGACGCCGGACGATCGCCAGCCCGTCCCCTCCGCCATCAAGCGCCACGCGCGGATCATACTCCCGCACCTCCGGTTGCAGGCCGGCGATATCGCCGCTGGGAATATAGGGCGGGTTCGAGAGCACAAGATCCAGGCGCCCCGCCAGGCCGGCCTGAAGGTAGGGCGCGGCCAAGTCGCCCTCCAGAAAGCGCACACGCTCGCGCACGCCGTGGAGCCGGGCGTTCTCCGCCGCCAGAGCCAGCGCCTCGCAGCTCACGTCCGACGCATAGAGGCGCGCGGACGGAAGTTCGCGCGCCAGCGCCAGAATCACCGCGCCCGCCCCCACGCCGATCTCGGCAATCGCCGGGGGTTCTCCGCCGGCGCGCCCCGCAAGGAACTCCAGCGCCCCTTGGACCAGCAGTTCGGTCTCCGGACGCGGGACCAGGGCGCGCGCGTCCGTACGGAAGGACATGGACCAGAACTCGGTCCGCCCCAGGATGTGCTGAATCGGCTCGCGCCGCAGGCGTCGGAGCAGGGCCGCCTCGAAGGCCGCCGCGCACTCGACCGGCGCCGGACGCTCCGGACGAGCCAGAAGCTCGGCGCGCGAGCAACCAAGGACGTGGCCGAGCAGCAGATCGGCCTCGAGTCGCGGAGACTCGATGCCGGCCCTGCGCAGGCGGCGCACGGCTTCGCCGAGGAGATGCGCGACAGAAGCGGGCGCGTCAGTCGAGCTGCATCCCCTTCTCGCGTTCGGCGAATTCATGTTCCAGCAGCCCGTTGATAAGGGGGTCGAGATCGCCGTCCATGATGCGCGGAAGGTTGTAGATCGTCAGATCAATCCGGTGGTCGGTCACACGGTTCTGCGGGTAGTTGTAGGTGCGGATGCGTTCGTTCCGGTCGCCGGAGCCGATCATGCTGCGGCGCTCCTCGCTCCGTTCGGCGCGCGCCCTCGAGGCCCGGTGTTCGTAGAGCCGCGCCCGCAGCACACGCAGCGCGCTGGCGCGGTTCTTATGCTGCGACGGGCTCTCCTGCGAGCGCGCCTCGATGCCCGTGGGCTTGTGCAGCAGCCGCACCGCCGAGGAGGTCTTGTTCACGTTCTGCCCGCCGGGGCCCGACGCCCGGCTGAACTCCATCTCGATGTCTTCGGGCCGGATCTCCACATCCACCTCCTCCGCCTCGGCCAGCACGGCCACGGTCACCAGCGAGGTATGGATGCGCCCCTGGGCCTCCGTCTCGGGGACGCGCTGCACGCGATGCCCGCCGCCCTCGAAACGCAGCCGGGCCCACGCCTCCGCGCCGGAGATGGCGAGAGTGGCCTCCTTGCAGCCCTTGAGGTCGGTGTGACGGACGTCGAGAAGGGACACCTTCCAGCCGCGGCCCTCGGCGTATCGGGTGTACATGCGCATCAGGTCGCCGGCAAAGAGCGCCGCCTCGTCGCCGCCGGTGCCCGCCCGAATCTCGAGGATCACGTCGCGGTCGGCCCCGGCCTCGTCGGCGGCGGCCACGCGCTTGAGCGTCTCGCGCAGGCGCCCCTCCTCCTCGCGCAACGCCGCCTGCTCCTCGCGGGCCAGCGCGGCCAGGTCGCGGTCCGACTCGGGATCAGCCAGGATAGCCTCGGCCTCCGCCAGCCGGGCGCGGGCGGTCTTCCAGAGGCGGTACGGTTCGATGATCTTGACCAGGCGCCCGCGCTCGCGAAGGGCGGCGGCATAGGCGGGGCCTTGGGCCATGACGGCGGGGTCAACGATCCGGCGCTCCAGCTCCGCGAACTGCGCCTCCATCTCCTTGAGTCGTTCGCCGAGGGATTTGGCCATTGGCCGGCGGCCCCGATGGAGAGAGAGTGGACGCGGGAGCGATCAGGCCTGGGCGGCGGCTTCCGGCGCGGCGGCGGGACGCTTGCCGTAACGGCGCTGGAACTTCTCGACGCGACCGGCGGTGTCCACCAGCTTCTGCTTGCCCGTGAAGAACGGATGGCACTTGGAGCAGATTTCGACAGGAATCTCCGCCTTTGTGGCGCGGGTGGCGAAGGTCTCGCCGCAACCGCAGGTGACCTTGCACGCGACGTACTTGGGGTGGATGTCTTTCTTCATCGCCGGCTCCATGCGCAAAAAGGAACGAAAGTTCAAGATAGGTGATGATACCAGCAATGCGCCGGCATTTCAAGCCAGCGTTGCAGCCGCAAAGGCACTGGTACCCCTTTCCGTTTCAGTCCGCCCCGTGGCCGGTGCAGCCCAACCGCACGCGACTGTGGGCATCGTCGCCCGCCGATGCCGTCCCCGGTGTAACCCGTCCGTCGTCCGCAGATGTGGCACAGCCGCCCTCGGCTGTGGGAACATCGGATGTGGCACAGCCGCCCTCGGCTGTGGGAATATCGAATGTGGCACAGCCGCCCTCGGCTGTGGGAATATCGGATGTGGCACAGCCGCCCTCGGCTGTGGGAATATCCTGCCACGACAACCACGGGCGAGGACGCCACAGGCGCTGCGCCGCAGCGCAGCCGGTGTGCCACATACGGCACTCCCGGCGCCTCCCCCTGGAAACCGACCGGATACTCCCCGGTCCGTCTGTCGTCCGTCGTCGTCCGTCGTCTGTCGTCCGTCGTCGTCCGTCGTCTGTCGTCCGTCGTCTGTCATCTGCCGTCCGTCGCCCCCCCCGGTCACTCCCCATTCGACCGTCCGCGCCCATTCCCATAGCCGTTGCGCCGCCCGATCAGCAGGCTTTGCAGCGCCGGCACCCGCGGCGACAGGATCAGCCGCCCCGGCCCCAGCACCCGCTCCGCGTCGGCCAGGAACTCCTCCCCCGGACGCACGTGATACCGCCGTCCCACCCGCAGCACCAGCTTCTTCTGGTCCGGCGTCGTCACCTCCACGAACACCGGACGGTCCCCCGGATGGCGCTCGAACATCTCCTGCAGAGACTTCAGCAGCGCGTCGTCCATCGCCGCGCGCTGCAGCGCAATCCGCACCCGTTCCGTCAGCCGCGCCGCCGCGTTAGCCACGGGAATCACCTCCCGCACCTGGATGCCCGGACGCTCCCCGTTCCGGTCCACCGTGGCGACCACGAACAGGATAGCGTCCTCCTTCAGCAGCGCCGCGTACTTCTCGTAGTAGTCCGGGAAGACCACCCCCCGCAGCGTGCCGGTCAGGTCCTCCAGCTCGACGTGCGCCATGCTGCGCCCCTGTTTCGTCAGCGTCGGGCGAACCTCGACGACCTCCCCCGCCACAATCGCCACCTCGTCGTTCTTCTTCTCCTGCAGCGTCGCCGCCGTCGCCGTGGTCAACTGCGAAATCAACGCTTCGTACCGCTCCAGCGGATTGAAGCTCAACCGCACCCCCAGCGCGTCCTTCTCGTAACGGCTCATCTCCGGCGGCGTCCATTCCTTCACCGCCGGCAGCGGCGGCTCGATCGTCTCCCCCGTCGGCCCCGCATCGGCGAAGAGGCTCTTCTGGCCTTTGCGCCGGTCGCGCTGCGTGCGGGCGCCCATCTTCATCGCCTCTTCCAGCACCGCCGTCTTCTGCGCGCGCGTGCCCGGCAGACTGTCGAGCGCCCCCGCCTTCACCAGCGCTTCCAGCGCCTGCCGGTTCAGCGCCGGCCCGGCCGTCCGCTCGCAGAAGTTGTACAGCGACGTGAACCGCCCCCCCGCCGCCCGCGCCGCCACAATCGTCTCCACCGCCTTGCCCCCCACGTTCTTCACCCCCCCCATCCCGAAGCGGATGGCGTTCTCCTCCGTCACCGTGAAGTGCGCCTCCCCCTCATTCACGTCCGGCGGCAGCACCTTGATCCCCAGTTGTGTGCAATCGCGGATGTGTTCCTTCAGCTTGTCGCTGTGCCCCATTTCGCACGTCAGGTCCGCCGCGGCGAACTCCATCGGATAGTTCGCCTTCAGGTACGCCGTCTTGTAGGCCAGGAAGGCGTACGCCGTCGCATGAGCCCGGTTGAACCCGTACTGCGCAAAGTGCCGGATCAGTTCGAAAAGCTCCTTCGCCGTGCTCTCCTTGATCCCCCGCGCCTTCGCCCCCTTCAGGAAGTCCCCCGCCCGCTTGTCAATTTCCTCCGCCTTCTTCTTGCTGATCGCCTTGATCGTGCTCAGCGCGTCCGCCAGCGACAGCCCCCCCAGCAGATTCAGGATCTGCATGATCTGTTCCTGGTACACGATCACCCCGCAGGTGTCGCCGAGGATCGGCTCCAGGCGCGCGTCCACATACGTCGCCTTTTTCTGCCCGTGGCGACGCTCGATGTAGTCCTCGATCATCCCGCTTTGCAGCGGACCGGGCCGGTACATGGCCACCACCGCCACGATGTCGGCCATATTCTTCGGCTTCAGACGGCGCAACAGGTCCTGGATTCCGTCCGACCCGAGCTGGAAGACGGCCTTCGTGTCGCCCCGGCCGATCAGTTCGTAGGTCTTTGCGTCGTCCAGGGGGATCGCGTCCATGTCAATCCGCCGCCCCGTCCGCGCCGCCACCAGTTCGATCGTCTTGTCCACGATCGTCAGCGTCCGAAGGCCCAGGAGGTCCATCTTCAGCATCCCGGCCTTCTCGAGATCGTTCATCGCGAACTGCGTCATCACGATGTCGTTGATGCGGCAGATAGGGATATGCTCCACCAGCGGACGATCGGCGATGCACACCCCCGCCGCGTGCGTCGAGGCGTGGCGGTTGAGCCCCTCGATGCGCTCCGCGTAGCTCAGCAGCTCCCGGATGCGCGCGTTATTCTGCCGGTCCTGGCGCAGCGTCTCATCCGCCTCATAGGCCTTCTTCAGCGTCGTCCCCAGCGCATTCGGAATCCGCTTCGCCAGCGCGTTCACCTCCGCCAGCGGCCATCCCAGCGCCCGCCCCACGTCCTTCACCACCGCCTTCGCCTTCATCGTCCCGAAGGTGATGATCTGCGCCGTGTTCTCGTGGCCGTACTTGTCGCGCAGGTAGCGGATGACCTCATCGCGACGCACTTCGCAGATGTCCAGGTCCAGGTCCGGCGGCTCGCGGCGCTGCGGGTCCAGGAAGCGCTCGAACAGCAGCGAGTACGCCAGCGGCTCCACGTCCGAAATCCCCAGCACATAGCAGACCAGCGACCCCGCCCCCGACCCGCGCAACCCCGCCGGAATGCTCCGCTCGCGCGCGAAGTGGACGATGTCCCACACGATCAGGAAGTAGCTGCTGTACCCCATCTTCTCGATCACCGTCAGCTCGTAATCGAGGCGGTCGCGCACCGCCTTCGACGGCTTCTCGCCGAAGCGCCGCCGCATCCCCTCCAGGCACACCCGCCGCAAGTACTCCGGCCCCGTCTGGCCGTCCGGCGGCTCGTAGCGCGGGAAGTGCCGCGCGTGCCAGTCCAGCTCCACGTTGCAGCGCTCGGCGATCGCGCCGGTGTTCTCAATCGCCCCCGGCAGCCGCCCGAAACGCTTGACCATCTCCTCCGCCGACTTGAAGTAGAACTCGTGCGACCCGAAGGTCATCCGGTCCTCGGAGGCCATCGTCTTGCCGGTGTTGATGCACAGCAGCACCTCGTGCGCCCGCGCATCCTCCACCGTGGCGTAATGGATGTCGTTCGTCGCCGCGAGCTTCAACCCCACCTTCCCCGCCACCTCCGCCAGCCCCTCCAGGCAGGCCTTCTGATCGGCCAGCCCGTTGTCCTGCACCTCGACGAAGAAGTTCTCCTTGCCGAAGAGGTCCGCATAGCGCCCCGCCGCCGCCACCGCCGCCTCGCGCCGCCCCGCCAGCAGATGCTGGCAGACCTCCGAGCTGTTGCACCCGCTGAGCGCAATCAGGCCGTCCTTGTGCTGCGACAGCGCCTCCTGGTCTATGCGCGGCTTGTAGTAGAAACCCTCCAGGTAGGCGATGGAACTCAACCGCACCAGGTTGTGATAGCCCCGCAGGTCCGTCGCCAGCAGCGTCAGGTGGTGGTTGCTCTCCTTGCCCCCCGTCGAGGCCGCGCGGTCCTTGCGGCTCCCCGGCGCCACATAGGCCTCGTAGCCGATGATCGGCTTCACCCCCGCCGCCGTCATCGCCTTGTGGAACTGGATGACCCCGAACAGATTCCCATGGTCGGTGATCGCCAGCGCCTTCATCCCGTGCTGCTTGGCCAGCCGCGCCAGGGTGTCAACGCTGCACGCGCCGTCGAGCAGGCTGAAATGGCTGTGCACGTGAAGGTGAACAAACTTTTCCGGCTTCATGACGCTCTATCGCTGCACGCCGGACGCGCCGGCACCGGGGACTCGGAACCCTTCTCTCATCCCATTATCCCCGGTGAGCGGGCGAAGTCAAATCGGCGTCGTCGCCCGCCGTCCGCCGTCCGCCATCCCCCGCCCGCATCCCGCCTCACCCCCGGCGTCGAACGCAGGGCGGAGTCCCGGCCACATCGGGAAATGTCGCGTGTTCAGCGTTGCCAGTTCCATCCCGTGCAGACGCGCCGTAGCCGCCACCAGGGCATCCGCCAGACCCGTCCCGTGCGTCCGCCCGTCGCGACCCTTCAGCCTCCCCGCCTCGCGAGCAATCTCCCCCGTCGCCGGCAGCACCGGAAATGCCTCCGTCAGTTCCTCCAACGCCGCCAGCTCCTCCGCACGCGCCCCGGCGAATACCTCCGCCACCGTAACCGCCGACAGCGCCATGCGGTCGCCATTGGCCCGAAAGAACGCCGCTGCCTCCGGCGCCCCGAGCAGGAAGTCCGCCATCACGTCGGTATCCACCAGCACGCCCGCCTTCATCATCCCCCCTCGCAGGCCCATTCCCGCCGAAGGCGCGCAACGTCCGGCAGATCTCTGCGTCCTCGCCACAGCCCCCCGTCCGCTCGACGACATCCCCCCGCCGCTGCGAAAGCCCCTCGCGCAGGTAGGCGTCAATCGCCTCGCGGATCAGCAGACTGGCGCGGACGCCGCCGCGCCCGCGCCAGCCGCGCCAACGCCGCGCGTTCGGCGGACCTCAGGTGAACTTGCGTTCGCACCATGATCGCATCTCCGTCCCGACGTCGTCGCGGTGTATATGTTCGGTGTATACGGCATATCCGCCCTCCGCTCCGGAATCAACCCCCTCCGCACACGCCCCATCGCGCCTCGAAGGGCCGCGCGTCGTCGCAGCGTTGCGAGCGCAACACGGCGTGCCCGCACCTCATCCTTCTTGCCGGCCCTTGTCCGCCGGAACCTCCGCCGAAAGTGAGCCTCCCCTCGTCCCCGGCCTGCCGTTGTCGTCCGTCGTCTCTCATCCGCCGTCTGTCGTCCGTCGTCCGCCGTCCGTCGTCTGTCGTCCGTCGTCCGTCGTCTGTCGTCCGTCGTCTGTCGTCCGTCGTCCGTCGTCCGCCGTCCGTCGTCTGTCGTCCGTCGTCCGCCGTCTGTCGTCTGTCGTTCGTCGTCTGTCGTCCGTCGTCTGTCGTCCGTCGTCCGCCGTCCGTCGTCCCCAAAAACCACCGGGGCGGCCCGGTCCTCCCGAGCCGCCCCGGTCCGGCATCGCCGCCGACTACTTCGCGAGGGTGAAACGCATCGTCCCCCCGTTCTTGATGAGGTCCGCCAGGCGCACCTGCCGCGCACGCCCGTCCGGCAGCCGCACCTCCACATCCACATCCGCCGTCAACTCGTACACCCCCGGCTCCACGCGCCGCAGGTGCGCAAAGGTGCTCTGCCGCACCGTATCCCCCGGCCCGTACTCCCACAGCCGCAAC
>JAKJEM010000063.1:0-234 GCA_022705425.1 Planctomycetota bacterium | reverse complement strand
CCCGCCAGAACTTCGTCCGGGCCTCATTCGTCGCCACCCAGTTCTTGTCCTGACCGGGGCAGGGGCGCTTCTCGGTGAAGGGGATCGCCAGCGCGCACTGCACGATCCGCTCCGCCGGGTCCACGTCCATCACCCGCGAGAGATAGAAGTCCGCGCTGCCCGTCACCGTCACCCGAGTGCCGCCCCCCCCCGCCGCCGCCTGCGCCACGGTAAAGGTCGTCCAGTGGCCCGGCG
>JAKJEM010000062.1 GCA_022705425.1 Planctomycetota bacterium | reverse complement strand
CCCGTCGCCGCCCGCGAGGTCTCCATCTACACCGGCATCACCCTGGCCGAGTACTACCGCGACATGGGCTATCACGTGGCCGTCATGGCCGACTCGACCAGCCGCTGGGCCGAGGCGCTGCGCGAACTCTCCGGACGCCTCGAGGAGATGCCCGCCGAGGAGGGCTATCCCGCCTACCTTCAGACCCGCCTGGCCCAGTTCTACGAACGCGCCGGCTCCGTGGACTCCTTCTCCGGCGCCGACGGTTCCGTGTCGCCGATGGGCGGCGACTTCTCCGAGCCGGTGACGCAGCATACCCGCCGCTTCATCCGCTGCTTCTGGGCGCTCGACACCGACCTCGCCAACGCCCGCCATTACCCCGCCATCCACTGGCTGCGCAGCTACAGCGAGTACGTGGACGAGGTGGCGCCGTGGTGGAAGGAGATTGACCGCGACTGGCGCGACCTCCGCGCCAAGGCCATGGACGCCCTCCAGAAGGAGGACCGCCTGCAGCAGATCGTCAAGCTCGTCGGCCCCGACGTCCTTCCCGACTCCCAACGCCTGCTGCTGCTGGTGTCGGAACTGCTCAAGGACGGCTTCCTTCAGCAGAACGCCTTCGACACCATTGACCGCTACGCCCTTCCGGCGAAGCAAATCCGCATTCTCCGCATCATTCTGGAGGTGCTCGACCGCGGGCAGCGCTACATCGAGCGCGGCGGTACGCTGCACAAGGTGCATCAGTTACCCGCCCTCCAGCAGGTGCTGCGCGCCAAGTCCACTATCCCCAACACGCAGTTGAGCGATTTCGACGCGCTCGAAGCGCAGGTGAAGGCCGAGTTCGACGCCCTCGACAAGGAGCTTGGATGATGACGGCTGAAGGACGCACCGACCGCGGCCTGGAATATCAGGGCGCGGCGCGCATTGACGGCCCTCTCCTCTTTGTGGACGTCCGCCACCCCGTCGGCTACGACGAAGTGGCCGAAATCACCGACGCCTCGGGCATCCGGCGCGTCGGACGCGTCCTCGAAGTCCACGAGCAGCGCGCCGTCGTCCAGGTCTTCGAGGGCACCTCCGGCCTCAGCAACCCCGGCACCCGCATCCGCTTCATGGGCGACAGCCTCAAGCTCAACGTCACCCGCGACATGCTCGGGCGCGTCTTCGACGGCCTCGGCCGCCCCGTGGACGACGAGCCCGCGCCCCTTTCCGGCGACCGACGCGACATCAACGGCGAACCGATGAACCCCTACGCCCGCCAGATGCCGCGCGACTTCATCCAGACCGGCGTCTCCGCCATTGACGGCATGAACTCCCTCGTCCGCGGCCAGAAACTCCCCGTCTTCAGCGGCAACGGCCTGCCCCACAACCAGTTGGCCGCCCAGATCACCCGGCAGGCGCGCCTGTTGAGCGAGAACGTCGAGTTCGCCGTCGTCTTCGCCGGCATGGGCGTCAAGCACGACGTCGCCCAGTACTTCATCAAGAACTTCTCCGACGCCGGCGTGCTCAACAAGGTCGCTATGTTCCTCAGCCTCGCCGACGCCCCCTCGATCGAACGTCTCGTCACCCCGCGCGCCGCCCTGACCCTGGCCGAGCACCTGGCCTTTGACCACGGTATGCACATCCTCGTCATCCTCACGGACATGACGAACTACTGCGAATCGCTGCGCGAGGTGGCTATCGCGCACGGCGAAATCCCCGCCCGCAAGGGCTACCCGGGCTACCTCTACAGCGACCTCGCCAGCCTCTACGAACGCGCCGGGCGCATCAAGGGGCGCGAGGGCTCCGTCACCCAGGTGCCCATCCTCACCATGCCCTCCGACGACATCTCCCACCCCGTGCCGGACCTGACCGGCTACATCACCGAAGGCCAGATCGTGCTGGACCGCGAACTCTTCCAGCGCGGCATCTACCCGCCGATCGCCGGGCTGCCCAGCCTCTCGCGCCTGATGAAGGACGGGATCGGCAAGGGCAAGACGCGCGACGACCACGCCCACCTCGCCAGCCAGCTCTTTGCCGCCTACGCGCGCGTGCGCCAGGTGCGCGCCCTCGCCGCCGTCATCGGCGAAGAGGAACTGCCCCCGCTCGACAAGATCTACGTGAAGTTCGGCGAAGCCTTCGAGCGCCGGTTCCTCGGCCAGGAGGAGTACGAGGACCGCACCCTGGAACAGACCCTCGAACGCGGGTGGGACATCATCTCCATCCTGCCGCGCGAGGAACTGCACCGGCTCAGCGATGAGGAACTCAACCAGCACTACCGGGAGAAGCGTTGATGGCGAAGGTCACCCTCGCCCCGACGAAGTCGAACCTCCTGCGCGCCAAGCGCGACCTGGGCTTTGCGCGCGAGGGCTACGAAATGCTGGAGCAGAAGCGCCAGATCCTCGTGCTCGAACTGGTCGGCTCCGTGGAAACGGCCAAGCAGGCTCAGGACGAACTGCGCGCGGCCCTGGTGGCGGCCTTCCAGACGCTCCGCGAAGCCCAACTGCGCCGCGGGACGCTGGAACTGGCGCGCCAGGCGCTCGCCCCGCAGGCCGAGCACCGCGTCGAGGTGACGACGCGCTCCCTGATGGGCATCGAGTTGCCGACCGTCTCCGCCCGGCATCCCCCGCGCCTGCCGGCCGTCGGGCTGCTGTCCAGCTCGCCCGCCCTCGACGATGTGGCCGTCGCCTTCCAGAAGGCCCTCGAAGCCGCCGACCGTATGGCGCAGATCGAGAACACGGTAATGCGCCTCGCGCGCGAGGTCCGCAAGACGCAGCGGCGGGTGAACGCCCTCGAAAAGATCTTCATTCCCGCCTATCACGAGGCCATCGCCTACATCATCGGCGTGCTCGAAGAACGCGAACGCGACGAGTTCGTCGTCATGCGCAAGGTCAAGGAACGCCTTCAGCGCAGCCGCCGCGCCGCCCAGGCCACCCCGCAGGAGGGCAGATCATGACGACCCCCTTCCAGAGCATCATCGTGTTCGTGGACTCCTCGGACTCCAGCCTCCGGGCCGCAGAGTACGCCGTCCGGCTGGCGGCCTGCGCCTCGGCGCGCCTGACGGCCGTCTCGGTCGTGGATACGGACACCCTCAAGAAACTGCTCACGGCGCGCATCCTGGTGGAGCAGGAGATGACCGAACTGGAGACGGACCTCGAACGGAGCCAGAACCGCAGCCTCGAATACGTCCGGCACCTGGCCGCGCGGGCGGGCGTGCCCGTCGAAACCGTCCTGAGCAAGGGCGTCGCCAGTACGGCCGTGCTGGCCGAACAGAAGGCGCGGCAGGCGGACCTGGTCATCATGGGCGGGTTCCGTTGCACCCTCACGCGGATGGACCTCGCCGGCGCCGAGCGGCAGCGCCTGCTCGACGTGGCGACCTGCCCGGTGCTCGTGGTCAAGTAGGGGGGCTCGCGCCGGCCGACGCGCGTTCAGGGCGTCGGGCGGCGGCCCAGGTCGGAATCATCCTGCCCCATCGTCCGACGCAACCGCCGAATCTCCCGCACATAACCGCATCCCGCATAGCCCCCGGTCCACTCGATGACTCGCCGGATCGAGACGCACTCGAATCGCTGTCCGTCCACGGTGCGGTGGGGGCCGAAGCGGTCGGCGTAGATGGCGCAGAAATGACGCCCGTCGGCATCGCGTCGCAGGTGCTCGCAGGGGTGGCCGTCCGTCGCGCCGCAGCAAACGCCGCACCGCGTGCACAGCGCGTCGCAATAGAACTCCTCCGGCGGGAACCAGCGCTCGGGCGTCCGGGACATGGGCCGTTCTAGTCCTCAGGCGCGGGGCGCGTCTCGCTGTAGGTGTGCCACTCCCGCAACTTCGCGTCGCGCCGCCCGGCCCAGGCGTTGATACTGCCGCTCAGTGTGTTCGAGAGGGTCTTGCAGCGCGTGATCTGCGCGTCGCGGTTGATCGCCAGCGATTCGTACATGGCCGCATACGGGCCGCGGTCGCGCTCCGGCGCGCCCGGGTCCCGCAGGATCGTCGCCTCCTGGTTGCGGAAGGCGATCATCTCGCTGAAAAGGTTCCCCTCCTTGACGGTCAGCACCTCCTGCTGGGCGTAGAGGAACTGGATCTGCTCCTGATAGCGCATCTGCAGCGCCAGCGCCATGTCCGCCGCGTCGGCGCAGCGCTGAACCGCTCGGACCTCGGGGACGACCTGCACCGGCAGGGGCCGGCATGCGGCGCAGAGCCCGACCGCAACCGCCGCCGCGCAGAGGAGAAGACCTCTCATGAGTTTTCCTTTCGCACGAAGGCGAGGTCCTGCTGGCGGAAGACCGCCACCACGGCGCGGCGGCAGATCTCCATGGCGGTGGCGTCGTACATGCGCTTGCCGTCGCTGACGCGGAAGCACTGGGCCTCGAAGACCGTCACGAAGTCCTCCGCCGAGCGGTGCTTGAAGTCCCAGATTGCTCCGTCCGGCCCCAGCTTCATCTCGCCCAGAATGCGGTAGCCGTCCGTGAGCAGCATCACCTTTTCCCGTCGTTCGCCCTCGGCCATGACGCCTCCCGAATGATGTTGCAGATGCGCCGGCGGCTCAGCCCGGCGGAGTCAGGTCCTCGTAGTGTCCCACCAGCCGGCACATCACCTTGATCTCGTTGCGGCGCAGAACCTTCTCGCGGTGCTCCGGGTTCAGGGGCCGCACACGCACCTCGTCCTTGTCGAAGAAGACCTGGCCGACTTCGTCCAGGCCCCGCACCTTGAGGAAGGCGAAATCGCCGTTTTCGATGCGCGCGGCGGCGGAGAAGATCAGGATGCAGCCGCGCTTGAAGGATGGCGCGGAAGACTGCTCCATCGTGTCCACCCCCATCTCGACGGCGAAGCAGTTCTCCGGCGTCTTCAGCCGCGACAGGTAGATCAACTCGCTCGGCGGACCGACCGGCATTCCCGCCTCGGAAAAGTAGAGCTTGCTGTTCCCCGCCAGGCGATAGACATTCATCGGGCGGGCGCTGCCTTCCGTCGGCAGCGAGGAGGGCGGGCCCTCGTCCTCCTCCTCCTCCGGCGCCGCGGCGTCCTTGCCCCGCGCCCCGAGAGGATAGAGCACCTCCACGTCCATGCCCGATTCCGCCGCCTCGATCACGGCCATGATGAGGTCGTTCGACACCTCGAACTTGTCGAGGGCCTCGATAAGGTGCAGGAGGGCGACCGGACGGCGCACCTCCGCTTTCGCCGCCGGGACGGGGGCGGGCTCCGACTTCTCCGGCGCGGCGGCCGGCGCGGCCTCCGCCGCCGGCGCGGGGGGCGTCGTCTTCTCTTCCGGGGGCGCTTCGCGGCGCACCGTCGTTGAAGGCTTCAGCGTCCGCGGCACCAACTGCTGACGCGCCCAGGCGATCTTCGACAGGTGGTCGTTCGTCAGCTTTCCGTAACCCATCGCCACCGAATAGGCGTTCTGACGAAGCACCGTGATCCGCGTGCAGGACTTGACCACGCAGTCCACTTCCAGGAAGTCGCGCACCCCCTTGACGTGAACGTTCAAGTGGAGCTTCTCGCCCGTCTGGAAGCCCTCACGCGCGGCCATCTCGATCATCTCGGGACTGATGTCGAGCAGCCGGACGCGGTTGAACCCCGGCCGCACCGGCTCCTTGCTGCCGGGGCGGACGTACTCGACCTCGACCTTCTCCAGCGGCGTTCGGTCGGGAATCTCCGGTCGGATGGCCATTCCATCTCCTGCGCGTCAGGGTGTGATGACCCGAATATACCCCCCCTCGGCGGCGCTGTCAACGCCGTCGGCGGGCTATTCGCGGCCTTCGGCCTCGTCTGTCTCGGGGGCGGGGGCCGTCGGGGCGGCGGCCTCGCGAGCGGCCTCTTCGTCGGCCGCATCGGCCAGCTCCCGCGGAATCCGCGCCAGGGCGACCACCTTGTCGTCCCCCTCCAGGGTGATCACCCGCACGCCCTGCGTGGCGCGCCCGATGGTGCGCAGGTTGCTCATCGGGCAGCGGATGGCCATGCCGCGCTGCGTCAGGATCATCACCTCATCGTCATCCGGCGCCTCGACCACCTCGACAACCTTGCCGTTGCGATCGGTCGTCTTGATGTTGATGACCCCCACGCCGCCGCGGTTCGTCAGCCGGTACTCGCGGATGGCCGTCCGTTTGCCGTAGCCGTTCTCGCACACCGTCAGCACCGTGGCCTTCTCGTCGGCCAGGATGAGGCCCACGACGCTGTCGCCCTCGCGCAGGCGGATGCCGCGCACGCCCACGGCTTGCCGTCCCACGCGCCGGACGGTCTTCTCCGGGAAGCGCACCGCCATGCCGTCGCGCGTGGCCAGCAGCACCTGCTGCCCCTCGAAGATGTGCCGCACGCCCATCAGGTAGTCCCCCGCTTCCAGCGTGATGGCGATGATCCCCGTCTTCTTGGGCCGGCTGTACGCCGCCAGCGGCGTGCGCTTCACCGTCCCGTGGGCCGTCACCATCAGCAGGTCGCCGCGCTCGAAGTCCCGCGCCGGGATGAAGGAGGCCACCTTCTCATTGGCCTGCATCGTCAGCAGGTTGATGATGGCCCGCCCGCGCGTCAGGCGGCCCATCTCTGGAATGTCGTACACCTTCAGCCAGTACACCCGCCCGAGCGTGGTGAAGAGCAGGAGGTAGTCGTGCGTCGAGGCGATGAAGATATGCTCCGTGAAGTCGCCTTCCTTCAGTTCGGCCGCGCCGACGCCCTTGCCGCCGCGCCCCTGCCGGCGATACGCGCTGATCGGCTGGCGCTTGATGTACCCTTCGTGGGTGATCGTGACGACGACGCTCTCCTCGGTGATCAGGTCCTCGACGTCGAAGTCGTCAATCTCGCCGACGATCTCCGTACGGCGCTTGTCGGCGAAACGCCCGCGCATGTCCAGCGTCTCCTCGCGGATGACGCTCATCAGGAGTCCGTCGTCGGCCAGGATGGCGCGGTAGCCCTCGATGCGCTTCATCAACTCCGCGTGCTCCTGCTCCAGCTTCTCGCGCTCCAGCCCCGTCAGCCGCGCCAGCCGCATGTCCAGAATCGCCTTCACCTGCGCGTCGCTCAGCGCAAAGCGCGCCTTCAGCCGCTCCCCGGCCGTCTCCGTGTCCGGCGATTTCTTGATGATCTCGATGACTTCGTCAATGTTCGCCAGGGCGATCAGCAGCCCTTCCAGGATGTGCGCGCGCGCCAGGTCCCGGTCGAGAAGGAACTTCGTCCGCCGCGTGACGACCTCGCGCCGGTGCTGCACGTAGCACAGGATCATCTCCTTCAGCGACAGCGTCCGCGGCTGCCCGCCCACCAGGGCGATGGCGTTCACGCCGAAGGTGTCCTGCAGGCTCGTGTGCTTGTAGAGCAGGTTCAGGATGACGCGCTCTTCCTCGCCCTTGCGCAGCTCGACGACCAGCCGCGTGCCGGAGCGGTCGCTCTCGTTGCGGAGGTCGGAGATGCCGTCAATGACCCCGCCCTTCACCAGTTCGGCGGCGCGGCGGAGGATGTTGTCGGGATTGGCCCCGTAAGGTATCTCCGTGAAGACGATGCTCTTGCGCCCGCTCTTGCTGGTCTCCACGTGCGACCGCGCCCGCACGACCACGCTGCCGCGTCCGGTCAGGTACGCGCTGCGGATTCCCCGCCGCCCGCAGATCAGCCCGCCCGTCGGAAAGTCCGGCCCCTTCACGATCTTCATCAGCTCCTGCGGCGTCGTCTCCGGCGCGTCAATGCAGCGGACGATCGCGTCGCAGATCTCCCCCGCGTTGTGGGGGGGGATATTGGTGGCCATGCCGACGGCGATGCCCGTGCTGCCGTTGCAGAGGAGGTTCGGGAACTGGGCGGGAAGGACCGTCGGCTCCTCGCGCGTAGAGTCGTAGTTCGGGATGAAGTCCACCGTGTTGTACTCGAGGTCCGCCATCATCGCCGCCGCCACGTCGCTCATGCGCGCCTCGGTGTAGCGCGGCGCGGCGGGCGGGTCGCCGTCAATGCTGCCGAAGTTCCCCTGCCCTTCGGCCAGCGGGTAGCGCATGACGAAGTCCTGCGCCATGCGCGCCAGCGTCTGGTAGATCGCGGCGTCGCCGTGCGGGTGGTAGTTGCCGTGGCAATCGCCCACGATCTTCGCGCACTTTCGGGTCTTCGACCGCGGCCCCAGGTTCAGGTCGTGCATCGCCACCAGCAGCCGGCGCTGCGAAGGTTTCAGCCCGTCGCGCACGTCCGGCAGGGCGCGGCTGACGATCACGCTCATCGCGAACGTCAGGTACGACTCCTTCATCTCCTCTTCGATGAAGAGATTCTTGATCCGTTCGCCGGCCTCAGCCTTCTTCTCTTCGGCGGTCAACTCTGTAACCTTCTGCAAGTGAACTATTTGCGACGCTGTAAGCCCCCGTCGGCGTGCGGCGCCCAATCGGGTTCCGTTAGACGCACATTATAGGCGATTCCGGCCCGTGAGTCCAACGTCCTTGAAGCCCGAAGAGCCCATTGGTGGGGGGGGGGAGGGAGGGCGTTGGACGACAGACGGCAGACGATGGCGCGCCTTCGCATCAGCGCTCCGGCTCGCGGGCGGTCAGCAGCCGTTCCGCCGCGGAGAGCGCCTGCTCCACCGAAATCTCCTTCATGCACCGTCCGTGGGCGCAGTGCCGCCGGGTGCAGGGGCTGCAGGGCAGGCCGGCGCGCACGATCTCCGCGCGCGTTCCGTAGGGAGCGTAGATCTCCGGGTCCTTGGGACCATAGAGCGCAACCACCGGTCGCCGCAGCAACGCCGCGATGTGCAGCGGGCCGGTGTCCGCCGCCACAAAGAGGTCGGCCGCGCGGATCAGTTCGATCAGACCGGGGATGTCCAGCGCGGGGGTCGGCCGGGCGCAGCCCTGCGACGCCGCGGCAACCGCCTCGGCCAGCGCCCGCTCCGACGGCCCCCAGGACACGGCACAGCGCGCATTGTGCCGCTCCGCCAGACGTGCGGCCAGCGCGCCATAGCGCTCGGCCGGCCAGCGCTTGAAGTCGCCGAAAGCGCTTGTTCCGGGATGCAGCAGCAGCAGGGGACCGCGACGCGAGAACTCCGCCGCGAAGGCCCTCGCCGCCGCGGCCCGTTCGGCGTGGACGGGAATCTCCACCGGCCCCAGTTCGATCTCCGGCGTCAGGACCTGCGCCAGGGCGGCGTTCTTCTCCGCGCGCGGCATCCGGCGCGAAGCGGGCACCGCCTGAAGACGGGTGAACAGCCAGTTCCCCTCGCGGCAATGGCCGCGGGCGAAGCCGACCGTCAGCGCGCAGCCGCTGGTCATCGCGAGCAAGCCGCTCTTGAGGTTCCCCTGGAAATCGAGGGCGGCGTCGTACCGTTTGGCGCGCACCGCGCGCACGAAGCGCAGGAACTCCGCCGCCGCTTTCGGCCAGGTCCACGGGCGGCGGAGATGCCCGGCGATGCGGCGGCGCGGGAAGACGAGCACCTCGTCGGCGACCCCCGCCGCCGCGACCAGGTCGCGCGCGCCCTCCTCCACCACCCAGGCGATGTGCGGCGGGGGATCCAGGCGGCGCAGCGCCGCCACCGCCGGGATCGTGTTCGCCACGTCGCCCAGCGCGCCGAGGCGGATGACCATCAGGCCGCCGGCAACATCCTCCTCGGGCGAGTGCTCGGTCGTCATCGCTCGGTCGCGCTCCCCGGTCACTTCCGGAACGTCGGCAGATAGCCCTTGTTGCGCGCGAACATGGCGTCCACCATCTTGCGCGTCTCCGCCAGCGACAGCACGGCCGCTGTCAGCGGATCATAGGCGATGGCATGGAAGACCATGTCGCGGTCGCCCCGCAGGCAGCCTTCCACGGCCAGTTCCTCGCTGGCGATGGTGATGTTGTTCAGCGCCGCGCACTGCGGCGGCAGGGGGCCGACGTGGATCGCGTTGAAGCCTCTCCGGTCGGCATAGACGGGCACTTCCACACACGCCCTCTCCGGCAGGTTCGGGATCAGCCCGGTGTTCGGCACGTTGCCGTTGAAGGCAAAGGGCTCGCCGCCGAGCCAGGCATTGATGATGCTGGCGGCGTACTCGTGGCCGCGCTTCAAATTCAGCGGCGTCTTGCCGGCGATCCACTCCTCCGCCGCCTTGCGCCAGTTCCCCTCGCGCGTCAGGTAATGCTTCAGGATGTAGGCGTGATGGCCGGGGTTCCAGCCCGTGCCGGTGGTGCAGTACTTCCGGATGAGTTCCGGGCGCTTGCGGAACCACCAGTTGTATTCCGAGTTATGGCCGCTGGACTCGGTCACGTAGTAGCCGAGATGGAGGAACATCTCGTTGCGGACCTGTTCGGTATTGCGAATCTTGCGGCTTCCCTCGATGGCCTTCCGGATGAGGGGAATGGCGTCCTTGTGACGCCACTCGTACTTGACGAACCAGGCCTGGTGATTGATGCCCGCGGAGGTGTACGTGACCTCCTCCATCGGCGCGCCGATCCACTTGGCCAGCATGGCGGCGGTGCCCTGAACGCTGTGGCACAGGCCGGTGACGCGCACCGAGGTCTCGCGCTGCATCGCCCGGCAGAGCATCGCCATCGGGTTGGTGTAGTTCAGCAGGATGGCCTTCGGCGCCACGTCCTCCATGTCGCGGCAGATGTCGAGCATGACGGGAATCGTCCGCAGGGCGCGGAAGATGCCTGCCGGGCCGCGCGTGTCGCCGACGTTGATGTCCACGCCGAAGCGCTTCGGAATCTCGATGTCGTGCCGCCACACCTGCACACTCCCGGCCAGGATGGTGCAGAGCACGGCGTCGGCGCCCTTCAGGGCCTCGCGGCGGTCCTTGGTCGCCACGATCTTCGCCTTGCGGTAGTTGCCCTCGCGCAGGATGCGCTCGCACGAGCGCTGGGCGAAGGACAGGCGTTCGTCGTCAATATCCATCAGCGCCAGAGTCGCTCCCTCCAGCGCCGGGAAGGTCAGCAAGTCCTTGACAAGCGTCCGCGTGAACCCGTAGCTGCCGGCTCCGATAAAGGCGATCTTCGGCATGGTGCGTCGTCCTTTCCGAAAGGGGGGGAGGGGGAATGAAGCGGGCCTCAGCGAGGGGGGGGCGCCGGCGTCTCCCGAAGCCGCCGCGCGTCTTCGCCTTCGGCTTGTTCGATGTTCTGAAGCTCCGTCACCGCCAGCGCCATCTGCGGCTTGTCGGGGAAGTGCTTGATGATCAGCCGCGCCAGCGCCCGCGCGTAGTCGTACTTCTTCTGGCCGCGCGCGGAGATCGTCCAGAGCAGCAGCGTCACCTCGGGCAGGCGTTCCTCACGTGGACGCGCAGAGGCCGCGTCGGCGGACGGATCCTTGGCCGCGCCGGACTGCACCTTGGCGATGAACTCGATCTCGCCCAGGGCCAGTCCGGCCTCCGGCGTCTCGGGGAAATACTGGACCAGCAGGTTGCAGAGGTCCCGGGCGTAGTCGAAGCGTCTTTCCTCGCGCGCCGTACGCGCCCATCGCAGCAGCAGCGCCTCCTGTTGCACTCTTGCGGCCGGGCGCAGGAGAAGGCCCGTCGTCGTCGTGACGTTTCCCGCCGGGGGCGAACCGGCGCGTCCGAAAAGAATCCACCCCATCAGCACCACAAACACCGCCAGGCAGACGATGAACCAGGGATTCCTCCAGAAGGAGCCGACGGCCTCCTCGCGCGAGGACAGGATCGGCCTCTCCGCGACAGCCGGACGCTGGCCCGTGATGCCCGCCTTGATCTGGTATTCGACGCGATCGAGCTCGCGCAGGAGTTCCTGCGCCGATTCCACGCGCCGCTCCGGCTCCTTCGCCAGCAGGCGCATGATCAGGTCATCCACGCTGCGGGGCAGCTCCGGCTCCCACGCGCGCGGCGGGTCCACCTGGTGCGTCCGCAGCTTCATGATCACTTCCGTCGGGTTCGAGCCGGTGATCGGCAGGCGCCCCGTCAGGCACTGGTAGAAGACCACACCCAGCGAGTAGAGGTCGCTGCGCCCGTCCACGTGCCGCCCCTGCGACTGCTCGGGGGACATGTACTCCACCGTCCCCAGGACGCCCTGCGTGGCCGTCATCCGGGTGGCGTCGGTCACCTTGGCGATGCCGAAGTCCATCAACTTGATGGCGTGGTCCTTCATCACCATGATGTTCGCGGGCTTGATGTCGCGGTGGATGATGCTCTGCGCGTGGCTGTACTGGAGCGCCTGCGCGCAGCCCCGGATGATGGCGATCGCCTCGAGCGGCGGCAGCTTCTGCCGCTCATCGAGCAACCCGTCAAGGCTCATCCCCTCGATGTACTCCATCGCGTAGTAGTACGACCCGTCCGTCTCCCCCTGGTCGAAGATGCGCACGATGGCCGGGTGGTCCAGCCGCTGGAGGGTCATCACCTCGCGCTTGAAGCGCTGAAGGAAGGCAGGGTCGGAGGCGTACTGCTGCGGCAGCACCTTGACCGCCGCCTGCCGCTTGAGCTCGGGGTCAAAGCAGCGGTAAACAATCCCCATCCCGCCCTGCCCGATCTTCTTCTCGATAATGTACTTTCCGATCGTCTCCATGTCTGCCCTTGCCGGCGAAGCGGAGCGGCGGAAGATAAGGCGCTACGGCAATATACGCCCCGTTCTACCCGGCGTCAAGGAAGCTGCGGCGGCCTGGACCCTGACCCCGCCGCCACCGGCCCGGCCCGTTCACCCACCGGCGCGCGCCCTTCTTGGGCCGCCCGGCCGTTCCCCCGTGGCCGGCCCTGAGCGTACGCCGCGCCAGGGGCGCGAGTCGAAGCCCGCAGGGCGACCGGTTCATGAAACGCTTGCGGTTCGTGAATACCTCGGGCTAGAATAAGCGCCACAGCCTGGATCGCGGGAAGGAGCGAGCGTGTCGGCGCGGTGGAGCGGACTTCTGGCGGTGTTTCTGGCGGCTCTCGCGTTGCGCGGGGCCTTCGGCCTTACGCGCGGGCCCGACTTGGTCTGGCCCGACGCGCAGGAGTACGACGCCATCGCACGGCGGCTTGTGGCCGAGGGGGTGTATCGGGAGGATTCCGGCCGGCAGGCCTCCCGCGCGCCGGGGTATCCCGTCTTCCTCGCCGCCTGCCGCGCCGCCGGCCTGGGCGATCCGCGCGCGGTTTACCTCCTGCACGCGCTCGCCGGGGCGGCCGCCTGTGTGCTCGCCGCGCAACTCGGGCGGCGTCTTTTCGACGAGCGCACGGGACTGCTCGCGGGCTGGATCGCCGCGCTGGACCCCCTTGCCGTTTACTTCTCCGGCACACTCCTGGCGGAAACGCTCTTCACCCTGGGGCTGACGGGATACCTCCTGCTCTGGCTGAAGCTGATCGAGGCGGGGGACTTCCGCCGGGGCTGGGGGTGGGCCGTGGCCGCCGGCGCGCTGGCGGGCGCCCTGACGCTCCTGCGAAGCTCCTTCATGCTCCTGCCGGTCTTCATCCTGCCCTTTGCCGCATGGACGTGGGCGGCATACCGGCGGACGGCGGACGACAGACGACGGACGAGGGACGGCGGACGACAGACGACGGACGACAGACGACGGACGACAGACGACGGACGACAGACCACGGACGACAGACGACGGACGACGGACGGTGGACAACGGACGGCGGACGGCAGATGACGGACAACAGACGGCAGACGACGAACGAGGGACGGCGGACAACCGACGAGGGACGGCGGACAACCGACGAGGGACGGCGGACGACGGGCGGGACGCGGTATGTGGCACAGCTGCCCCCGGCTGTGCGAAAGATCATACCCCTGCCAGCGCGGGCGAGGGCGCCTGTGCCACTCACGGCAGTCCCCGCAGACCTCCGACCGAACTCCAGAGGGCGCGATACGAGCGCGATAACTCTGGCATTTCGCTGCTCCATTGCGTTATGCTGTGGGGCGTCATGATGGGTGTGACGGCCCTGATGCTCGCGCCGTGGACGGTGCGCAACTACCGCATCTTCGGTCGCGTCATCCCCACCACGCTGCAAGTCGGCGAGTCGCTCTACGAGGCCCTGTCGCCCTACGCGGACGGCGGGCCGGCCATGGACCGCATTGACTGGCCGGCGGTGCGCGGCGGACCGATGGGGGAGTTGGAGAACAACGATTTCTTCCGCAAGGCGGCGCTGGACTACGCCCGCGAGCGCCCCGCCCGCGTTGTGGAACTCGCGATCGAGAAGGCCCGGCGCTTCTGGAACATCGTCCCGAATCACGGGCCGCACCGGACCGCTCTGTACGCGGCGATCAGCGTGATCGCCGTCCTTCCGGTCTATCTCCTGGCGCTGGTCGCCGTGGCGCGGCGGCGCGGCGCGGCCTTCGGCCTGCTGGCGGCGCCGGTGGTGTACTTCGCGCTGATGCACGTGGTGTTTGTCGGATCGGTGCGCTATCGCGTGCCGGTCATGCCCTTCGTCGGAATCCTGGCGGCGGCGGGCGCCCTCTGGCTTTGGAGGCGTCGCGCGCCGGACGGAGGATCGCAGGTGTGATGGAGCGACGCCGTATCATCAAGTTCGCGCTGCTCGGCGCGGCGATAGCCCTGCTCATCCTCGGGCCGGCGCTGTGGCATTACTACCTCGGGCCCAACCGCATCCGGGCCTACGCCATCTCCCTCCTCGGCGCGATGACCGGCGGCGAGGTCCAGGTCGCCTCGGGCTCCTTCTCCCTCCTTTCCGGCATCACCCTGCGCGGGATAGACATCTACGAACGCGGCGGCGCGAACCGGCGTCCTGTCCTGCACGTCGGCGCGATCACCCTCAGCCCCAAGTGGCGCGAGGCGCTGCGCGGGCAGGTGGTGTTGCGCCGCGTCACGGTGGACGGCCTGGCCCTGAACATCGAGCTGGACAAGGACCTGCGCTGGCCGGCCGCCCGGATGTTCACCGGCGGCGAAGGGGAGATGCCCGCCGCGCTGCCGAATGTCGCCGTCAGCGGCATTTCCCTGCGCCTCTCGTGCCCGGATGCGCCCGATCACCTTCCTCCCGTCGAGCTGTCACAGATCCATTTCGCCTTCAAGCGCGCCTACCGGGAACCGGGCAAGTACGAGGCGAGCCTCTGGTCGCGCGACAGCGGCCTCGGCCGGTTCGAGGTCGCGGCCGACGTCTTCCCCCACGCCGAACGGGCGCAGGGCACGCTCCGCTGGGAGCACATCACCCTCGGTCCGCGCCTCCAGCGGCATCTTCCGGCCGCGGCGCGGCGGGTGTGGGACGAGATGAACGTCCGCAGCGGGCACGCCGCCCTCAGCGCTCGTTTCTCCTGGTCGGCCCGGCGCGCGCAGCCGCTCGACTTCGATGCCCGTCTCCGCGTGCGTGATCTCTCCTTCCACCACGTCCGCATCCCCTACGACTTCCTGTCCGTCCAGGCCGACGCCCGCCTGCACAACAACGAGGTGGAACTCGAATCGCTCAGCGGCACCATGGGGCCGGCCGTCTTCTCCGGCAAGGGCGCCGGCCGGTTCGACCCCGAGGGCGTCGAAGGGGAGTTCGAAGCCGAACTGAAGGGCCTGAAGATGGACGACTCTCTGCGCGCCCTGCTCCCCGCGCCGGCGCGCGAACTCTGGGACGCCGCCAGGCCCGCCGGACGCCTGACCCTCCGCGCCAAGGGGCGCATGTCTCCCGGCGACGCGCGTCCGGTCGTGCAGGGCGTCGTCCAGATCGAGGACCTCTCCTGTGCCCCGCCCCAACTGCCCTTCCCCCTGCGCCAGGTCAACGGCCTTCTCGCCGTCACCGAGGAGCGCGTCAAGGTCGAATCCCTCGCGGGGAAGTTCGGTTCCGGAACCTTCCGCGTACCCGCCGCGTCCCTCTCCCTGGCGGGCGACAACGCCTTTGAAGCATCCGTCGAAGTCGAGAAACTTGCCTTCGACGGACCCTGCGCCGACCTGATCCCGCCCGCCTTCGTCTCGGCCGCGCCCAAGGCCCTGCGCGACTTCCTGGACAAGGGGAAGACGGCCTGGAAGATGGACCTGTCCCTTTCCGCCCGGCGCGGCGTCGGGGACACGCGCCCCGTGATCGCCGGCAACGTGACCTTGAGCGACGGGTTTCTGGCGCATCCCCTCTTCGGCAAGCCCTTCGTCAACATCCGCGCCCATGCGCGTTATGCCGACGGCACGGCGGAACTGGCGGGCTTCGTCGCCCACTGGGGGCCCTCCCGCCTTGAGGTCAAACCGGTCAAGGTTCCCGTCCTCAAGCCCGCCCCGTTCACCGTCCATGCCTCCGTCAACGGGATCGAACTGAATGACGAACTCCGCGCGCTGCTGCCGGCCGACGCGCAGAAGGAGTGGGACAAGTACAAGCCCGGCGGTCTGTGCGATGCCGCCGTTGTCGTGCGCGCCAGGCCCGATGCCCCCCCCGAGGTGGATGTGGATGCCGACCTGCGCGACGGAACGGTCCTCTATTCCGGCTTTCCCTATCTCCTGCGTCAGACGCGCGGGCGCGTCGAGGTCCGCAACAACTCCTTCGTCTGCGCCCGCGTCGAAGGCCGTCACGACGACGCGCGCCTGCGCGTCGAGGTCCGGGACCTCTCCAGCGCCGAGCGCTCCGGACTGCGCGTCGCCGTTCAGGCCGCCGACGTCCCCCTGGACAAGGACCTTTACCAGGCCCTTCTGCCGGAGTTCCGTCCGGTCTGGGACGCCCTGTCTCCCTCCGGCGCCCTCAGCGAGTTCTCCCTCCTCTTCCATCGCTACGACCGCCCCGGCGCGCCGGGCTGGTATGACTTCGCCGTCTCCGCCCGGTTCAGCGATCTCAAGGTGGACTGCGGAATGCCCGTCCTTGTCGGACGCGCCAACGTCGTCATCGCCCAGGGCGAAGGCGACGACACCGGCCGGCTGCGCTTCTCGGGAAACGCCTCCACCCCCGCCGCCAAGTTCGAACGCATCCCCCTCACCAACACCTCCCTGAGCTTCAACTGGCGCGACAACCGCATGGTCGTCACCGACGTCGTCGCCGACTGCTACGGCGGCGCACTCACCGGCACGGCGCTGCTCGACCTCACCGTCCCGCGCAACGAATTCACCGGCAAGCTCGCCCTCTACAACGCCGACATCGCCCAGGTGCTCGCCGACGCCGGCGGCGAGAGCATCTCCGGACGTGTCAGCGCCACCAGCAAGGTCGCCGCCGAACTCATCGAAGGCGGCGCCTTCGCGGCCGTCGGCGGCATGGTCATCCGGTCCGGACGCATCGGCGAATTGCCCGGCCTCCTCGGCGTGCTCAACCTCTTCGTCCTCAACCGACCCGACGCCCCCGTCTTCCACACCCTCGAAGTCGCCTACGAACTCCACGGCCCCCAGCTTACCGTCCACGAAATCAACCTCCTCGGCGAAATCCTCTCCCTCTACGGCAAGGGCGTCATCACCGAGGACAAGAAGCTGCTCTTTCGCTTCACCCCCGAGTTCGGACCTCAACTGCCGAGAATCCCCGTCGTGACGGACCTCCTCGGCATGGTCAAGGGCAACCTGATCCCCCTGACCATCCGCGGGGACTACAACGACCCCGTCTTCATGGTCAACCCCCTCATGCCCGTCACGAACATCATGCAGACGATCTTCGGCCAGATCGCGCCGATCGGAAGCAAGCTCACCGAGATGTTGCCCAAACTGGGAACGAAGGAGTAGCCCGCGCCCGCGCGACGCTGGACGCGCCGGCGTTAACGGAAGGAGGACGCGCCGTGGTGGATATGGGCGACCTGTTCGAGTTTGCCGCGCAGAAGGGCGCCTCGGACCTGATCCTGACGGCGGACTGCCCGCCCATCCTCCGGATCATGGGCGAGATGCGGATGCTCGCCGGAGAGGCCCTGCCGCCCGAGGAGGTCAAGAGCCTCGTTTACGGCATCCTCGACGACAGCCAGATCGCCCGCTTCGAGGCCGACCGCGAACTCGACTTCTCCCTCTTCGTGCGCAACGTTCACCGCTTCCGCGGCAACGTCTTCATGCAGCGCGGCTGCGTCGGCGCCGTCTTCCGCCTCATTCCCGACAAGATGCCCTCCCTCTCCGAACTCGGCATGCCCCCCGTGCTTGAAGAGTTCTCGATGATGACCCAGGGGCTCGTGCTCGTCACCGGTCCCACCGGCCACGGCAAGTCCACCACCCAGGCCGCCATGATCAACATCATCAACGAGCGCCGCCGCTGCCACGTCGTCACCGTCGAGGACCCCATCGAGTTCGTCCACCGGAACAAGAACTCCATCATCGAACAGCGCGAGGTCGGCCTCGACACGCGCAGCTTCTCCAACGCCCTGCGCCACGTCCTGCGCCAGGCCCCCGACGTCGTGCTCATCGGCGAGTTGCGCGACCTCGACACCATTTCCGCCGCCCTCACCGCCGCCGAGACCGGCCACCTCGTCATCACCACCCTGCACACCAACGACGCCGTGCAGTCCGTGGACCGCCTGATTGACATCTTTCCCCCGCACCAGCAGAACCAGATCCGCTCGCAACTGGCGCTGTGCCTCCTGGCCATCCTGTCGCAGCGTCTCGTCCCCCGCGCCGACGGCAAGGGGCGCGTGGCCGCCTGCGAACTCATGCGCAACATCAGCGCCACGGCGCACCTCATCCGCGAAGGCAAAATCCATAACATCTACACCGTCATGGAAACCAGCGCCCGCGACGGCATGTGCACCATGGACGCCAGCCTCAAGCAGCTCTACATGTCCGGCGTCATCACCCGCGACGAAGCCCGCCGCCGCATGAGGAACCCGGAGATGCTCAACATCGGCGGGGCCTCCCGCGCCGCCTCAGGCCGTCCGGAGAACGGCGAACCCCGTCCTCCGGCCAAGCAGGGCTGAGTCATGGGTTTCCTCGTCGTCGTCGGTCTGCTCGTCCTCTGCGGCGGGGTCTTCTCCTACGTCTCCATCCGCTCCGACACCATCCCCACCCGCGCCTGGTTCCGATATGGCGGCCTGCTGGTCTGGCTCCTCCTGCTCGGACTGCTCGCCGGCGTCTGCGGCAGGCCCGCCTTCGAGAACATCCTGGCCGCCCTCGTCTCCGCCGCCGCCTGGTTCATCTTCCTCGCCAACTTCTTCGGCAACACCATCGCCCGCTGGGCGCGCGCGGCCCTCTCGCTGGACGACATGACCGTCAAACCCGGCTACAGCCGCATCGAGGCCGACATCCGGCGCGGCGCCTTCGACGACGCCCTCCACCGTCTGCGCGAACTCGCCGACGCCCACCCCCGCGACCCCGAACCCTGCCGCCGCCGGGCCGAACTCCTCCTCAAACTCGACCGCGTGGA
>JAKJEM010000061.1 GCA_022705425.1 Planctomycetota bacterium | reverse complement strand
CGCTGATCGAGCAAGAAACCCTGCGGCGGCGGTTCAGTCCTGCCGGTCACGTAGTCCTGATAGGCGCCCGCCCTGGGCATCGAGAAGACGACGAGCCGACGGCCTTCGGAAGCAGCGCAGACCCGTGCGGGGGCATGGACTTCAAAGCCTTCGCGCGCCAGGCCGGTGATGCCGGTACGGGGAGAGTGAATCTTCAGCGCGCCGCCGGGCTCGCGCTCGAGATAGGCGCCGCAGGCAACGTAGAGGCGCCCGTCTGCGGCGGCCGCGAGGTCGTAAGCTCGGCGGAGGTCCCCGCGATGGCATACACGCGGGTTTGCAAGCGGGCCGGTCCAGTCCGTCTGCGGGACATCGGGCAAAGGCGGGCGAACGGTCCAGGGGCGTCCGGGGTCCCACTCCAGCAGCGGCGCGCCGGAATAGCCGCACAGGTAACCCCGACCGCCCAGACCGGCAAAGGCATAGACGTGAGTGTTGTTCGGCGTCAGGCCCAGAATGCTGCGCCGACCGATCGCCGGATCCCACTGCACTATCGTGTACGGGTCGTTCGACGAAAGGACGAGCTTGCCGTCACCGAAGGTTCCCATGCGGAAGAGGGTGCTCGGTCGGTCCGTGACCGTGATGGAGACGGACTGCCACGCCTCGCGAGGATTGCGAAACCACAGGGTGGCCACGCCGTCCGGTGCGCACAAGGCCGAGCCGGAGAGCCACACAGGCCGCTCCCCCCCGCCGCGTGGATGAATGCGGCACTCCTGCGGGGCGGGGGAGGGCGAACCCCCGGCAACGGGCGCGATGTGCTTGTCGTGGACGGTGTAGTACTCCGAGACCACCCCTCGCTGTTCGTCCTGGCGGGTCAGGGTCAACCGGTTGGGATGGACGGCATCCGGTTCCAGCAGAACGAACCAACCGCTGAAGGTGCGCAGCACCTCCCGCCGCTCGGTCTGCAGGTCGAGGGCGACAAGGTCCGTTTCGCTTCCGGTACGCGCGACGACGGTGTAAACGTAACGTTTGTCGGCGGCTATGGTGCGCGCGATCCCCTCCCCCTGGCGTCCGAAGTCGCGGAAGGTTCCCTGCCGGGGATCGAACTGAAGGGCGCGTGCGCCGCGGTAGGTGCAGATGTAGGCCATCCCGTCGTGCCCCCAGGCCAGGAAGTACGGCCACTCCCCCGGTGAGTCCGCGCGGAAGATCTCCAGGCGTCCGGCGACCGTATCGAGGCGCGCGATGGCGTTGCGCTCCCGGTCATCCAGAAGGGCATAGAGGTTCCCGTCGGGCGCAGAATAGACCCGCCATACGTCGGCGGAGACGCCCTTCCAGGAGCGGACGGCGCGCGTGGCGCAATTGACCTCGAAGATCTCAAACGGGTGACGTTCGCCGGAAGCGTGGTCGCGGTAGCAGGCGTAAAGGCTCCATGCCTTTCCCTCCGTGGCCGGCGCCAGACAAGCCCCGGCAAGCATGCGCCCGAAGACCATGGGACCGAGGTCTTCCGTCACAATAGCGGGCGCGCCCGGAACTCCCGGTGCAGCCAACGCGAGGAAGAGCAGAAGTATGCAGGGGCGGGTGTTCAATGGCGAGGGCTCTGGGAGATGGATGACGGACGACAGACGACAGCCGACGGACGGCAGACGACGGACGGCAGACGACGGACGGCGGGGCAACCGGTCAGGCCAGGTCGGCGATGCTCTGAAGGACATAGTCCGGACGGATATCCGAACCCGCCAGCATGTCCGGCGTGGTGATTCCGGTGAGGACGACGGCGGTGTCGCACCCCGCGTTTCGACCCATGAGTACGTCCGTCTCCAGGCGGTCGCCGACCATGAGGCAGTCCCCGATGGGAACGCCCAGGCACTCTGCGGCAACGCGGACGATCGCCGGGGAGGGTTTCCCCGTCATCCGGTCGAGCTTCCGTCCGCTCGAGGCCTCGAAGGCGGGGATGAGAGAGCCGCAGTCCGGCGTGTCGCCCTCTTCAGTCGGACAGGTGCGGTCGGGGTTCGTGGCCCACAGTTGCGCGCCGCGACGCAGTGCCCTGTGCGCGAAGAGCCACTTGCCGTAATGGAAGGTGCGGTCGAAGGCCAGCAGGACAATATCCGTCTCCTCGGGCGTGGCGGCCAGGGCGAAGCCGGCGTCGCGCAGTTCGTTGACGAGTACCGGCTCCCCCACCACATAGAGCCGGGCGGCGGGTGCGTCGCGCTGAAGCTCACGAATGACGGCATAGGTGGAATTGGCGACCTCGGCGACGGCGCAGGGAATCCCCAGGCGGGCGAGTTTGGCGGCGTACTGCTCGCGGGTGTACGTGGGGTTATTGGAGAGAAAGACCACGCGTGCGCTGCGTGCCCGCAAGCGGGCCAGGGTCTCGGCGGCGCCGGGGATCAGCCGTCCCCCGCGATAGACGGTGCCGTCGAGGTCGAAGATGTATCCGGGATAGGGCTTCACGGGCGGGCCAGTTCGCGGAGAAGGCGAAGGGTGACGGCGTCCCAATCCTCGCCGTCCTTCATGCCCTTGGGGGTCTCAAGAATCTTCGGGATGGCGGCGAAGCGCGGGTTGCGGAGAATCCACCGGAAAGGTTCGAGCCCCAGCCGCCCCTGGCCGAGGTGCTCATGGCGGTCCACGTGGCGTCCGAGGTCCTGCTTCGCGTCGTTGAAATGGAAGCACACCAGCCGATCAAGTCCGACGACGCGGTCGAACTCGGCGAAGGTCGCTTCGCAATCGGCGGGGGTGCGGAGATCGTATCCGGAGGCAAAGGCGTGGCAGGTGTCGAAGCAGACCGCAACGCGCTCCGGACGGCGCACGCCGGCGATGATCTGCGCGAGCTGTTCAAAGCGCCGGCCCAGGTACGAGCCCTGCCCGGCGGTGTTCTCCAGCAGGAGGCGCACCGGGCTCCCGCGGGTGCGGTCAAGAAGTTCGTTGACCGCCGCGGTAATTCGGGCGAGTCCTTCGGCTTCGTCGGGGTGGGAGCCGGGATGCATGATGAGCCCCAGGATGCCGAGCGCGTCGCAGCGCTCCAGCTCAACGGTCATGGCGTCGAGGGACTTCTTCGCCAGGTCGTCATTCTGCGCGCAAAGGTTGACGAGGTAGCTGTTATGGGCGACGACGGGAGCAATCCCCGTTTCGCGGCAGTTGACCTTGAACCCGGCGATCTCCGACTCCGACAAGGGTCGCGCGGCCCACTGCATGTTGCTCTTGACGAAGATCTGGATCGTCGCGCAGCCGACCTCGCGCCCGCGCAGGGGCGCCTGGTCCATGCCGCCGCCGGTGGAAACGTGCGCGCCGATCAACGGACCGCGACCGGCAGGCTCGGGGGGCGACGCGACAGGACGCGGCGGCTTCGTCTTCATCGCGCTCCCCTACCGGGTGACGTCAAGGACGGTAAAATAGACGGCGACCATCAGGCCGTGGCGATCCACGCCGATGGACGGCACTTCCTCCGGAAGCACATACCAGCGCCCGGCGGTATAGAGGCGTCCCTTGCCGTCGGAAACGAGGTCGCCGACGAACCACGGCTCGCGGCCGGTCTCATCGCGGATGGGGCCGTGGTCCACGGTCTCCTCGGGGTGGCCGAGGGCGCTGCTCCAAACGCGCGTCTCGTGATGGCCGGTGTCCTGGCGGGGGCGCTGGGAGCGGCTGTTCCAGTAAAACCTTTCCGCGTCCACGGCGCAGTAGGCCCAGGTCAGTCCGGGAGTGTTCACCGGCTTCAGGAGGGTGAAGGCGCGACGGTCCGCCCCGCGCCGGCTGTCGAAGATGTAGAAGCCGTCGGGCAGGATGTGCAGGAGGCGGTTGGCGTCGAGCGGCCTCATGCAGTACCACTGCGGAGGGTTACCGGGCAGGATGCCGTCGTGACGCTCAATGCGACCCGTGTCGCCGCGCGCAACGAAAAGGGCGTGCTCGTTGCGAACCGCGAACCAGCAGTCCCCCCGCTCGTCAATGAAGAAGTGCTGACAGGCCTGCCCGTGCCCCTTCCCGTCCCACGGGGCGACGAGGCCGAGGTCGCGATTTGCGCCGGTGTCCAGGTCAATGCGGTGCAGATGCGGACCGTCGCCCGTGCCGAAGGGCGTGGCGTAGAAGTACACGCGGTTCCGGGCGGCATCGAGGCCGACGGCGGAGTAGTTGGTGTAGTTGGGATGGATAATGCCGTAGTCGCGGAAACGACCGGTGGCCATTTCATAGCCTACAAGGTGCGCGCCGGTGTACGCCCCGCACCCGTAGGGGGTGTAGTCCGAAAGATGCGTGCCGAAATAGAGCCAGCCGCGATGCTCCAGAATGTCGCTGTGGACCTTGCCCTGGGTGGGGGTCTTGGCGGGGTCCTCGCCGCAGATGCGCGTCATGTCGAGGGCGAGGAGTTCAACGTCGTTCTTCTGCGGATCGTAACGGAAGAAGGGCGCGCTGACGCCGGCGCTGTGCGAGCCGCCGAAGAAGTAAACGCGACCGTCGGAGGCGAGGTGGACGCCCTGCCACTGGCCGTCCAGCATGCGGACGCGATGATTCAGCGTTGTGTTGAAGAGAACCTTCATTGCCGGACCTCAAGGACTGTGCGGGAAACGCCTGCTGCTCCGCTTCCTGTTGCCGGCGGCGTCCCGAATCGAGGCGGCGGACGGCAGACCTGACGGATATCGTAGTGTGCGACGCGAAGGAGCGCAAGCCAGAGGGCCTTTCGCTCATTTCAGCCGGTCCAGTGCGGCGCGGGCATCCTTGACGGCAGGCGACTCCGGCCACTTATCGAGCACGGTCTGGAAATGAACGCGGGCACGAGCCTTGTCGCCCGACTCGGCGCAGGCGCGCCCGGCCAGGAGGTTGGCCATCGGCACGGCGTCGGGGTCATCGCCGTAGCTGAGGAAGAGGTCGGCGTGCTTGAGCACTTCGGCGTAGTTCTTCGCCAGGAGATTGGCCTTGAGGCGGAAGACCAGCGTATCCCCCTCGAGACGGCGCGTCGGGTAGATCCAAAGCCATTGCTCCAGCGTGTTGAGCGCGGCTTCGCCGTTCCCCTGCGCGAGATGGAACTCCGTCTCCTGCCGGAAACGCCCCTCGACGACCGGACGGGGCTGGCGCGGGAGCACGGACGGCTCGGCCTCCGCCTGGGCGTAGAGACGGCGCGCGTCGTCCACACGTTTGCGGTCGCGTTCCACGTCGCCCATGCGGATGAGGGCCTGACGACGGTGCCGGACGTCGTCCTTGGGCGATTCGTCGCGGACCTGGGTGTAGGTCTTCAGGGCGCGGTCAAAATCGCGGAGGTAGTAGAAGTACAGATCGCCCAGTTTGATGCGCAGATCGAGCCGGCGCGAGACCTCCTCCTTCCCGCAGGACTCGATTAACTGGAGGTAATACTTCTCGGCCACGTCGAACTTGCGAAGGGGTTCGGTGTTGTACTCGGCCACCTCCTGCGCCACGGCGGAGGCGACCGGAGGCGGAAGGTCCCCTCGTCTCCGATCGAGTTCGGAGTTGACCTCGAAGAGTCGCAGGGGCGAGGACATCTCCTTGAGAAAGTCGCGATAGGCCAGAAGGTGCGCGGTCTTCATGCGTTCGGGCTGGCTGACGGCGGTCCATTCAAGGAAGCGCCGGCGCTTGGCTTCGGTGAATTCGAGGTCGTTCCAAAGCAGGCGGGCGTCGTAACTCAGAAGGAAGGTCTGCGCGCCGCCCGGCGCGGCGGCGGTCAGGCTGACCCGGTACTTGCCGGGGGCGAAATAGACGTGAAGCGGCGCGGGGAGAAGAGAGGTCTGACCATCGCCAAACTCCCACTTGAGTTGGGCCGGACGCTCGCCGCGCGGACCGGGAAGGGCGCTGAACTGAACGGCGACCATGGCGACGACGCCGCGCTGCGGCGCCTCCACTTCAAGGTAGCTCACGCGCTCCGCCACAAAGTCCGCGGCGACGGGCTGGCCTTGTTCCTCGGCGGCAACCGCCTTCATCGGCGCAACGGGAGCAAAGGCCGACGCGGGAATGATCTCCCAGTTCGGGCGGTCCGGGGGCTTCCAGGAGGCCGCGCAACGCTTGACGCCGTCGAAGGCAAAGGAGACGTATTTGAAGGCATGAGGGCCGGCCTTGAGCGTGCGCGTGCCGCTCTTCTCCCCCCGGCGAGCCGAGTCAATGGCGTGGCGTCGTCCCCCCCACTCGACAACGAGGCTCCCGTCAATGAGCAGGAAGGAGGCGTCGTCGCTCAGGGTGGCAAAGGCATAGTCGCCGTCCTTGGGACACTGGATGACGCCCTCATAGACGCTGATATAATCGGCGGGCGGTCCAAAAGGATTGACGGCATCGAAAACCTGGGGCCAGGGTGCGGCGCCCCAGGGCTCTGCGGCGCGGAGAAGGGTGCGTTCGGCGGCTGGCCAGGTGTCCACGTCGGGGTTCCTGGGGATGGGAAGGGTCTTGAGGAACAGGCCGGACGAGATGGGCGCCGGGGCGACGGCGGCGGCGCCGGGATTGCCGAAGTAGAGCGCGTAGGCGCCCTTCTCGGGCTTCGGCTCGCGGGCGATGACAAGGTGCCGCCCCTCGGCGGTGGAGCAGAAGACGTTGAGGGGAACGGCGCGTCCGGAGGGGCTGATGAGCGCGATGTCCGCGCCATCGGAGCGGGCACGTCCGCCGGCTTCGAGCCAGAACCACTGCGTACCGGCGGCAGCCGGACCGGCGGTGAGAAGCCGGCGGTGGCGGCAGGCGGGCACGGCCCAGGGGGGAACGTCCTGTGCAACCAGGGGTTCAGCGCGTCCGGCCGTCAGAAGAAGAACCGCCAAGACGCCCAGGGCGCGGACGTTACGTCGTCGCAACTCACTTGCGGGCATGGCGTTACCGATCAATCACGGGGTAGCCGTCCTCCGCAGGTTTCAGCGGAGAGACGGCAGGAGCCTTGGGGGCCTCGCGCGCGGGGCGCGAGTCCGATTCATAGCCGACGATCTCCAGCCTGGCGTTGTCAAACTCATAGACGCCGGCGGGCCAGTAGGCGTAGATCTGCACCTGCAACCACTGAATGCCAAGGGGACGATCGGCCTCGGTGGAGGTGGAGCGGGCAGGGCGGATGATACGGACGTAGCGCTGCCATTCGCGCTTGCAGTGGTGCAGCCGCATGTCCGCGCGGAAGGCGTTGCGCTTGAGGACCTCCGGCCCCTTGTCCGTTTCCGTAAGGCGGTCCACAAAGCCCTTGATGAAGACCATCGGCGTGCCGCCGCACTCGGTGCGCGCGTCAATCGAGAAGCGGTAGATCGCGCCGGGCTCGATGGGAAAGAAGGCGCTGCGATAGTGGATGCCGTGATTCCCGCCGACGGTGTTGTAGAACGGAGGCCGGGTGGGCAGGCGCGCGGGGGGAGCGGGGATGGGGTCGGCCTTCAGCGACTGCGGATCGCCCTTCCCCTCCACGGCGGCCTGCTTCGCCAGGGCGAGAACCTTCTCGTTCCATTCGAGCCACTGCGACTCGATGAGGTTCGTGTCCACGCGCAGACACTTCTCCCCGTCGGTGCCGCCGCTGACCCAGAGGGTGCCGAGCTTGTCCATGGGGTCCCAGTGCGCGGGCCACCACACCCCCTCCTCAAAGCTGCCGTTCCGGAGCAGGCCGCGCTTGACGGCCGGGGCACGCATGTCCTCCGGACCGTTGGCCTCGGCGTAGGGCACGTCCGCGGCGACGGCCATCAGCGCGAGAAAGGCCGCGCCGACACCCAACGCCAGAGGGACATTCCGCTGCAAGGGCGGGTTCATCGAGCCCCTCCCGCTTCAGAAATCGCGCGGAAGTATCCCTCAACCATGTCCTTGTACTGCCGGGGGACCTCCTCGCGCAGGGAGGCGGCGACTTCGTCGCGAACCTTCTTGTCCACCAGGGCGGCGGTGTCGCGGTTGACCTGCTTCTGACGCTCCACGACGTCCTTGACCTCCTTGAGGTTGGCCAGGAGGAGCCGTTGGGAGGCCACAGCCGTGGAGATGGGACGGCCTTCGGCGAGATCGCTCTTGATCTGGCGCATCATGTCAATGGCTTTGGGGAGTTCACCGCGCGGGTAATTGAGCTTCTTCAATCCGTAGTCGAGGCGCTCGGCCTTGTCAATGATCTGCTGCTGCTGGTTGGCCATGCGCTTGAGGTCCGCCTGCGTGCGCGGCGGAGGCTGGCCGCGAAAGCCTTCGGCTCCGAAGCCGCTCGATTTGCCGCCGCCGGTGGAGCCGGTGGCGGGCTCGGCGCTGGTGTCCTTGACGACGCCGGCCTCAAAGGGGTCCTGCGTCAGGCGCGAGGGGGTGGTGCGCCCCCCCTTCCCGGTGGCGGTCTCCTCGACGAACTGGCCGCTGGACTTGCCCGTGCGGCCTTCGCCGCTCCGTCCGCCCACTTCATGCGAGTCGGGCAGGCGGTTTCCGGTGACCCCCTTCGCCGTCATGTTCGAGATGGGCCCGTCCATGGCGTCCCAGCCGACGCCCTTGTCCATGCTGTCGAGCCAGCCGCTGGTGGCGTCGGCGGCGTCTTCGAGAAGCTCTTCCTCCGCCTCCATCAGGTCGCCGATCATGTCCTCGAGTTCGTCGGGGAGGTCGGCAAGGGGAACGTCGTAGTCGCGCGTCGGGTCCTCCATCTTCCACTGCTCGCGGTCGGGGGTTTCCGCGAGCCATTTCTCGATGTTCGTTTCGATGCTCTTGGCCAGTTCGAGGCCGGACTGTTCGAGCGGCACGGCGATCTCGGCGGCCTTGGCCTTGATGGCGTCCTCGGCCTTCTTGATCTCACTGAAGACCTCGAGGAGTTCCTTGGCGAGATTTGGGATGGAGAAGTCCTGCGGCGGAAGCTTGCTGAGGTCGGTGGCGGCCTCCTGGAAGAACTTGCCCCACTTGGCCTCGGTTTCGAGGACCTTGTTGAGGTTCTCCTCGTCCTCCTTGCTGAAGTCGCTGGCGGGCTTCTCGGCGAGTTGTTTGGTGAGCTTAATGGCGTCGCGCTGCTCCTCGGCGAAGTCCTTCAGGGCCTCGCGGAGGCGTTCGACCTGCGGCTTGGCCTTGTTCGTGTCCTCCTTGTCGTCGGCCAGCTTGTCGCGCGCGAGGTCTTCCCGCAGACGCTCAGCAAGAAGCGCCTTGGGATCGGCGAGCAACTTCTCCAGCGCGGCGACGACCTGGCCTTGGGCCCCCTGCGCGGCGGAAAGCGCGGGGGTGAATTCGGAGGCGGTCCTGAGGGACTCGACCTTCTCGATCGCCAGAGTCATCTCCCGCGCAGTGATCGAGGCGAGGGCTTGAACGCTCTCCGCCGCCTCGAGACCGGCGAAGCTCCGTACCCCCTCCCGCGCGGCGAGGTAGATCTCCTCCTGGGCCTTGAGGAGCGCCGCGCACCGCGATGCAAAGGCGGCTTTCACCGCGCCGTTCGGCTCCGGTGCGGGAAGTTGTGCGGTTGCGTCAAGGTTGGCCTTCTGGAGGGCGATCAGGCGTCCGATCAGCGTCCGAAAGGCCTCCTGCCGGGCCTTTTCCTTCTGCTGCGCGACTGCGGCATCCACCACGGCGATCTGATAGACCCGGCTGCGCCCGGCGGAGGGGTCGCCCCCCGGCTTGCCGTCGGCAGCCTGAAAGCAGTAGCTGAGGACATTCCCCGGCGCAAGCCCCAGGGACGCAAAGTCAAGGACGCAGCCCTCGCGCGCCTGTCGGGTCGGCGTGGTGAAGGACCACGTCCGGTGCGCGGCCCAGGGGGCGTCGGCACGCGGCTGAACGTGCAGGGTGAGCGTGTGGAGGTTGAAGTCGTCGCGCGCTTCCGCCAGGAGCGTGACGCGCGATTCGGGCGCAACGGCCAGGTCCTTGGCCGGATCGAGGACCTTGACGATGGGCGGGTCGTCGGGGAGTGCGGCGAGTTGCCCCAGGACGGGCTGATTGGCGACGCCCGCGCGGTCGGTAAGACGCACCAGGAAGTGCCCGCTGCGCGCCACACTCAGATCTCCGCGTGCGGACATCTCGCCGGAAAGGGTCATGGCGGCTTCGTGCCGCTCCGGCTCGCCAGCCCCGCCGGCGGCCAGGAAGGAGGTCACGAGCGTCGCCGTGCCCAGGGGGCGGTCGGCCTGAGCTTCAATGTGGACCGTCGCCCCGACGGGCGCGCTGATGGCAGCGGCGGACTCGACGCGCTCCGGCAGGCGCATGTAGTCGGGGAAGCGCGTCGTCAGACGGAGGTCCTTGAGTGTCGGGCGCGTCTTGACGGAGACGGCGAACCGGTCGCTCACGGCGTCGCCCGCCGTGATGACGTATCGGAAGGGACGCTGGATGTTGGTGAACGCGCAGGCAAAATGGCTGCCGTCAAAGGGCATGGCGCGGCGCGTCCGCACCCCGCCATCCTCCTCGAAGTCCACATGGGCCTTTTCCGGCAGGACGCCCTCGACGCGGGCTTCGATCTCCAGGGAATCGCCCTGGAGCACCGACACACTGCCGGGGGAGACGGTGAGCACTGTACGGGTGACGGGAGCGATGAACTGCGCGGGGCGCGCGTAGCGTTGAAGAGCATTCGAAAAATGCGCCGAAAAGACGGCGGCATAGACGCCCAGGGCCAGTCCGAGCGCCCCGGCGCGCAGTGCCCACTTCCACAAACGCGCGTCGGCCCCCGCCCGCGCCGGAGAGACGCGCTCGACAGCGGACAGCGTTTCGTGCGCCTGAAGGGCCACCATCCGGCGCGTCAACGGGTCTGAGTACTCCTGCTTGCGAAAGAGGACGGTGTTGATCAGGCGGTTGTCCATACCGGGGCAGTTGCGTTCGAGGCGAACGGCGACCATTTCGTCGGTGAGGGGCCGGACAAGGGGGCGCAGGACGCTGAAGCCGAGGACCCAGACGACGCCGAGGATGAAGAGAACGCCTCCGGCCAGACGGGCGGCGGGCGGTAGCGCCAGGAGGTTGTCGGCGGCAACGCCGACCAGGACGACGGCCAGAAGCGCCGTAAGTCCGCGCAGCGCGCCGGCGGCGGCCTCGGACAGGCGCCAGGCGCGGCGCGCGCGACGAAGCCGGTCGTCAATCTCCGGCGCCACGGGGCGTTTGCGGGTCGTTTCGCGCGTCATGGGGCGTCTCCGGGTGTTACCTCGGCCATGTGTCGGCTCCTGCGCTTCACGGCAATGCGGACAGATCAAGTTGGAGATCGAGTTTCGGTCTTTCCGGGGCGACGACGTGACCGGCAAGGCTGGGGACGACAACAATCCGCTCGCGCGGGACCTCCTTCTCCTTCGAGTTCAGGCGGCGGATGAAGAAACGCTTGAGAATCTGCCATTCCTGGTCGGGTTTGGCCATTCGCCAGACCTCGTAGCGCCGCACGAGTTCCGCGCCGGGCAGGCTGGTGCCGCCATGACGCTCAAGGCGGACAAGAACCCAGGCGCGGCGGACGTCGCCCGCCCCGTAAAGGGGCGTCTGTTCGTGGAAGAACTCGCGCACCTTCTGCGCCCATTCTTCGATTTCGCGGAGATCGGCGGGCGTCATGCGCCGGCCCTCCGGGCCCGTCTCCGCGCTGCCGGCGAGGTAGAGGGCCTTGTCGCTGGAGAGGACGAGGTCGTATGTGCCGGATACACAGGGCGCCAGGGTGAACCGGTCGCCCCGTACGCGCGCTTCGAGGCTGAAGTCCTTCTCGATATGAATGGCCGCGACTTGGAGGAGCCGCTCCCCCGGCGGAAGCCGCACGACGCCGCCGATCTCCCCCAGCGTGCCGCCGGCGGCCTCCGCCAGGGCGATGCGCCGGACGAAGACAACATCCTCCAGCGTCTGGCCGACCTTTCCCTCCATCTTGCGAGTCAGCATGACGTTCTGAACGGTCTCATCGGCGCGAAGGGTAAAGGACTGCCCGACGATCGTCCCGTCGAGGGCCTTTCCGTCGGCAAAGACGACACGGGTGCGGAAATAGCGCACGGGCCAGGTCTCATTCGTATAGACCTTCTCGTCGCGTCCGTCCTCCTTGAAGAACCACTTCTTCTCCATGGATTCCTTCTCGATTACGGTCTCGATGGAGCGGAGTTCCCCGAGACGCATCGTCAGACGCCGCTTGGCGGCCTCGTTGTACATGTAGAACATGTCCTGCGGAAAGGCGACCTGGCCTCGTACGGCGCGTCCGTCGCTGAATTCGACGAGGGCCTCGCGCCATTCATTGGCGGCAAAGGCGGAAAGGGCCGCCGCCAGGAGCGCCGGCGCGACCACCAGGCCGCGCGGCAGACGCCGCAGGACGACCGGAATGCGCCACATCACGAACCTCCCGCCGCGCGGGGCTAGTTGAGACCGTTTCTCTTGCGAAGAATCCACTCGGCCGTAACGAAGACCAGAAAGGCGAGGAAGAAACCGGGGGTATTCCAGATGTCGCGTTCGTCCGTATAACGGATGCGGCGCTGACGGGCGGCCAATTCCTCCGGGATGCGCTGGGCCGTTGTGACGGCATGGAACTGCCCGCCGCTGTCTGCCGCCAGGCCCTTGAGGAGGAGTTCGTCAATGTCCACCGAATCGAACTCGCCCGCCGCGCGCCCGACAATAAACTCAAACTCGACGGAGGCAATGTCGCCCTTGGCGTCGGCGGCACGGACCTCGGCGCGGTAAATGCCCCCGGCCGCAGGGCGAAAAGCGCCTTGGTAGCGCCCCAGGCTGAGGGGAATCCGTTCGAGACGGACGGGCGGAAGGGGTCTCCCCGACGCCTCGCCCGCTCCCCCGATGGCCGAAGCCGGCGGGCGCAGGCGCATCTCGACGACGGCATCCTCGCGAGGCTGGCCATCGGCATGACGGACGCGCGCCTCGACGAGGACGCTCTCGCCGGGATCGTACTCGACCTTGTCCGGCCAGGCGGACAGCAGTTCCTTCCCCGCGTCGCCGGAGTCCTTGCGTCCGGCCAGCCAGCGGACGGACTGCCGCCAGAAGCGGTAGTAGGGCGAATCGAGCCCCCGCCCCTCGTTCTGGAACTTCCACTTCCAGGTCGTGTCGGCCATGAGAGCGAGGACGCGCCCCTTGCCGTAGCTCTGCGCGGCGACGACAGGCATGGGCGACAGCCCGGCCTTCTCGGCGGGGTGAATAAGGAGGGTTTCGGCGGAAGGTTTGGCGCCGCGGACGCGGTTGGCGCCGTCAAGGCGGACAGCGTCGGCCCCGTCGCCGAAGAAGCGGGCGCACCCCTCGAAAACGGGATGCGTGCGCGCGAGGGGCGTCATCTGCGGGGCGAAACTGCCCTCGCTCTGCCCGTCGTCCGGGCCGCCCAGGGCGACCGGAAGAACGTCCTCCAGGGCGGACCCGGCGTAGCCGCCCGGGCCGTAGGCGCGGTACCCCCCCATCGTCAGCAGGCCGCCCCCCTCCGAAACGTATCCTTTGAGCAGGTCCAGTTGCTCGTCGCTGAACTCCTCGCGGGCGATGTCGCCCAGGATAACGACGTCGAACTTGCCGTAATCCTCCTTCCGGGCGGGCAGACCCCGGCTAAGGTCCGCGCCGGACTCGACGCCCTGCAGGAGGAAGAGGTCCTTGCGGAGCTTGATGACCGCGGTCAATTCCACGCTCGGGTCGCTGTCGAGAACATGCCGGAGGAAACGGTACTCGCTGCGAGCCACGCCCTCGACAAGCAGCGTCCGAAGGCGGGGGTCCACCACCCGCACCGCGATCTCGCGCGAGTTGTTCTCCGTGATCGTTTCGCCCGACAGGACCGGCAGGGTCAGGAGAAGCCGGTAGATGCCGACCTCGGCGGGGACGAACTCGACGACGACGTCGCGCGCGCCGTTGGCGCGCGGGAACTGAATCTGCCGCGGCTCGGACTTGAGGGGCTGGCCGGCTCTGGAAAGGGCGAGGGGAAGCAGCCGCTCGGCGTCGGAGAGGCTGTCGAGACCATAGTTCGAAAGCCGCACCTTGAGTCGCGCGGTGTTGTTGACGATGAGTTCGACGTTGTGCGGCGCGCCGACGATGCCGACATCGAGAAACTTGCCCGCTTCGACGCGCTTGCCGCCCAGGGCGACGGCATAGACCGGCACGCCCAGCGAGCGCGCGGCCTGGCGGGCGTCCTGCCCGGAGGTGGAGACGCCGTCGCTGAGAAGGACGACACCGGCCAGGTTCTGACGTCCGACGCGCGAGACGACGTCGGCGAGGGCGTCGCCCAGGGCCGTGGCGCGTTGGTTCGGAGTCAGGGGATCCGCGGGCCGAACTTCCGCCGCCGAACCGCCGAAGACGAAGAATCGCGCCTCACGCCCCTGGCCCAGGCGGCGCAGCAGCGCATAGGGTTCGTCGCGGAGGAGCATCAACCCGGTCTCGAAACGGCTCTTGCCCTCGAAGGCGTCGCGGATGGACATGCTCTGGGAAGCATCGAGCAGCACCGCCACCTGGCGCTGTTCGGCCCGGTCGTGGCTGAAACGCAGGACGGGCTTGAGGAGGAAGACCGTCAGGGCCACCACGGCGGCGGCTCGCAGGAGGAGCATGGCCCAATACACGGCGGGCCGCACGGCCTCGCGCTTGCGGCGGTAGAAGAGAAAGGACAGCGCGAGCGCAACCAGGCCCAGGAGGAGCACCACCCAGGCCGGCCAGGCGCCCGTAAAGGCTATGTCCCAGTTCCGCATCGCTCAGCGCTTCAAGAAGACGTTTCCGACGAAGACTTCGAGGACGGCGACGGCAAGGGCGAGGACGAGCAGATAATCCCACAACGGAAGGCCGTGGCGTTCGAGTCGCACGGCGGCGGCGAGCTGCTCGGGGTCCTTGACGACCACGCAGCGCGGCAGCGCCAGACGCGCGCGGGCCTCCTGCGGGGTCAAGCGCGCGAGCTCGCTCTCGCGCGGCGGCACGTTGACGGCGAAGTGCGCGCGGCGGGTCTCCGTGCCGGCGCGATACTCGGCGGAATACACCCCCGGACGCTCCGCCCCGAGGAAGACGGCCCGGTTCTCGCCGGCGTCGAGGCCGCTGCGGACGACCACGGGGGACGCGGCGACGCCGGAACGTTCCGGGGGCGGCAGGAAACGAACCTCGACCGGCTTCTCGACGCCCCGAACGGGAAGGGCGAACGGCTCGCCGGCCGCGCCGGAAAGGAGTTCCCCGGACGCACGGCTGACGTAGTAGATGGCCTGGTGCATCACCGGCAGGAACCAGGGCTTCAGGGGCATGTTCGTCCAGGCCGGCGTGCAGGTGGTGAGGCAGAGGATGACGCTTCCCGCGCCGATGCGGTGTTCGAGCAGGAGAGGTCCCTCGTCGAGTCGAGCGAGGACCGTCCAGTCCCCGCCGCCTTCGCCGCCGGCGGACAGGAAGCGGTTCACCTGGGCGCTGCCGAGATCCACCTGGCGGATAATGTCGCGAAAGACGGGATGTCCGGCGTCGGCGCGCTGGATGCGGAAGAAGCCCTCCTCTCGATTGCGGGCGTCGCGCACCTCGCCCAGGGGCCCGGCCAGCAGCGAAAGACCGGCGGCGTCGGCGCGGGCGAGGTGGATGTTGTAGGAGGCGACGTCCACGCGGTCGCCGCAGAAGAACAACACCCCACCCCCCTGCTGCACATAGGCGGCGAGGCGGCGAGGCCAGTCCTCCTCGATGCGCGCCACGTTGACGAAGATGGCGCAGGCGTAGGAAGACAGGTCGCGCGAGGCCAGGTCCTGAGGCGCAACGACCTCCACGCGGATCGGCGAGAGCTGGTTGGGCTGAAGCCCGGCCTGCAAGGCCGCGCGCAGGAAGAAGGCGCCGTCTCGGTACGGGAGCGCGGAGGGCTCGCCGTTGACGAGAAGGACGCGGAGGGTGTCGAGGACGCGCGCGGCGAAGAAGCGGCGGTTGTCGGCGGGCAGATCGTCCTCCCCCGTCTCGATCCACCCCGAGCAAGGGCCGGGCTCGCGGAAGACGTGATCGAAGAGGATCGAGACGGTTCCGCCGGGCGCGACGCTGACGGGCTTCTCGGCGACGCGCGCGCCTTCCACCCAGAGCGCCGCGACCGAGTTGACGAGTTCGCGACCGGTGTTCTCGATGCGGGCCTCGATGTGCGTCGCCGCGCCGGCGACGGCCACCTTGCGGCTGAAGTCCACGTGCGTCACGGCGAGGTTGCGGAGCAGCTCCGCGCCGACGTCCACCAGATAGACCGTTGCGTCGCGCGGAAAGTCGCGCGTTGCCTCGCCGGGGTGTTCGGGCCAGGCCAGGCGCTGGAAGTCGCTGAAAATGTACACCTCTTTGACGGGGTTCCGCGTGCCGTCGAGTACGCGCCGGCAGCGCCGAAGGGCGGAGGAAATGTCGCCCGACCCGTAGCCGCAGGACATCCGCGCCACGCGAGCGCGAACTGCGGCCAAGTCGCTGACGGGAGCCGAGGCCTCCCCCTCGGGCGACTGGAGGAGTTCCACAGCGGCGCTGTCGCCGGATTTCAGGCCGTCGAGCGCCTGGCCGGCGGCGGCCTGGGCTCGGGCAAAGGCCGCGCCCCCCTGTCGAACGGCCCGCATCGAGGCCGTGTTGTCGAGCAGCAGCGCCGAGGTGGTCGGAAGGGAGGACTCCCCCACCCGCAGCGGGAGCTTCAGAACCGCGCCGACGAGGGCTGCCAGGAGCAGGACGCGCAGGGCCAGGAGGAGGAGTTCCTTGAGCCGCTGGCGGCGCGCGACGCGCTGGTCAATCAACCGCAGGAAGCGCAGCGTGCTGAAGGGCATCACCTTGGCCTTCCGCCGATGCACCAGGTGCAGGATGATCGGAATCAGCAATGAGAGCCAGAGCAGGTGAATCATGCGCGTTCTGCCGTTCTTCGCATCGGGCGCGGTTCTACTTTCCCATCTTCTCGCGGCGCTTGAGACAGGCCGCGAGCATCTGCTCGAAGGGCGTCCGGGTATTCACAAGGTGGTAATCAATCCGGGCGTTGGTCGTCTCGCGCCGGAGCCGCTCGACGAAGGCGTTGAAGGCTTCGAGATACGCGTCGCGGATGACCTCGGCGCGGGCGTCGAGGCGCTCGCGCGTTTCCAGGTCGCGGAACTCGATCAGGCCGTTGAAGGGGAACTCCAGTTCGGCGGGGTCAAAGATGTTGAAGATGATGATCTCGTGCCGCTCGTGGCGGAAGTGCTGAAAGGCCCGCATGACCTCGTCCGGATCGTCCACGAGATCGCTCAGGACGATCACGAGCCCCCGGCGCTTGAGGCTTTCGGCCACGGCGTGCAGCGCGGGCGCCATGCCGGAGCGATGCGCGGGCTGGTAAGATTCCAGGCGGTCAATGATGTACTTCATGTGCGCGGGGCTGCTGCGCGCGGGAATCCGCTCGCGCACGGCCTCGTCGAAGACGACCAGGCCCACCTGGTCGCGCTGCTGGGTAAGCAGATAGACGAGGGCGGCGGCGAGGCAGCAGGCGTAGTCGAACTTCGAGGGCATCCCCTCGGAGTGATAGGCCATCGAGCCGCTGGCATCGAGAAGGAGCGTGCAGGTCATATTCGTCTCTTCCTCGTACTCGCGGACGTAGCGGCGGTCGGTGCGGGCGAAGACCTTCCAGTCGAAGCGCTTGAGGTCGTCGCCGGGCATATACTCGCGGTATTCGGCGAACTCGGCGCTGAAGCCCTTGTAGGGACTCCGGTGAAGGCCGCTGATGTACCCCTCGACGACGGAGCGCGCCAGCAGTTGCAGCGAGGCGAAGCGGGCCATCTTCGCGGGATCGTAGTACTTGCTGTAGAGGCCCTTGGGGGGCATGGAGCGCTCCGGAAAAGGGATGGCGCACGCGCGGGCGGTTACTTCGCGGAGCGGGCTTTGCGGGCGTAACCGGCCTCATTGGGCTCGGGCACGCTCTGCAGCAGCTTGCCGATCACGTCCTCGACGCCAACGCCCTGACTGTCGGCATTGAAGTTGGTGATGATGCGGTGGCGCAGCACGGGCGGAGCGACGGCGCGGACATCGGAACAGGAGACGTTGTAGCGTCCGTCGAGCAGCGCGCGCGCCTTGGCGCCGAGAATGAGGTACTGCGCTGCGCGCGGGCCGGCGCCCCACTCGACCCAGTCGCGGATGAACTGGAACCCCTGCTGCGCGTCGGGGCGCGAGGCGCGCACGACATCGGCGGCATACTCGACCACGTGGTCGCTGACGGGCACACGCCGGACGAACTGCTGCACTTGCAGGATTTCGCGGCCCTCCATCACCTTGCGGGGCTCGGGAAGCGATTCGCCGGTCGTGGCGCGGACGATCTGCACTTCCTCCTCGCGCGAAGGGTAGCGAATGACGATGTTGAACATGAAGCGATCGAGCTGGGCTTCGGGAAGGGGATAGGTGCCCTCCTGCTCGATGGGGTTCTGGGTGGCGAGGACGAAGAAGGGCGCCTCGATGGCGTAGGTCTGACGGGCGGAGGTGACGCGGCACTCCTGCATACATTCCAGGAGCGCGGCCTGCGTCTTCGGCGGCGTGCGGTTAATCTCGTCGGCGAGCAGGATGTTCGTGAAAACCGGGCCGGGCACGAACTTGAACTCGCGCCGCTGCGTCTCGGGGTCAATCTGGAGAACTTCGGTGCCGGTGATGTCGCTGGGCATCAGGTCCGGGGTAAACTGGATACGCTTGAAGTCGAGGTTCATGGTCTGCGCCAAGGTGCGGACGATGAGGGTCTTGGCCAGACCGGGCACGCCCACCACGAGGGAGTGGGCGCGGCAGAACATGGCGATGAGAATCTGTTCGAGCACATCGTCCTGGCCGATGATCACGCGGCGGATTTCGGTCAGAAGCTTCTCGCGCACGTCGGCAAGGCGGGCGATGAGTTCGGCGTCTTCGCGTCCGCGAACGGGAGGGGTATCGGGCACGGGTGTTCCTCTTTCAGGTCCAGGGACCGCCCGGACCGACACGGAATCCGGGCGGGCAACTCAATGGGTCAACGAGTACAGGACGATGTTCACACCGAGCTTCATGGCGTCGTCGGCGGCGATGTCGCGTCCGTAGGGGTGGTCGAATCCGCGCCACCCGCCGCCGAGGCCGAAGGGACAATAGACGACACAGGTGACGCCGCCCGCCTGCACGCCTTCAACGGGCAGCTTGGGCAGCGACTCCTGCGCCACTTCGGCCCAGGGGGTGTAGGAGACCGACTTGACCTTGTAGAAGATGCTGTAAACGGGGTGGGTCTCGGGCAGCGGCATGAGCGGCGCGGATGTGACACGGGCCAGTTCGCGACGGAAGGCGGCGTCGAACTCCCGACGCCCGCAACAGGGGCTGGCGAGGAGGAAGCCGCCGCCGGCGAGATAGGTCTTGAGCCCCTGGACCTCGGCCGGGCTGAGGCGGAAGTCATGGTGCCCGGTGAGGTAGAGGAAGGGGTAGCCGAGAACGTCCGGGCCGGCGAGGTCAACGACGCGGCGCTCGAACTTGATTTCGGCGCTGGTCTTGGTGGCGACGGCCTTCAGGAGGTTGGCGATGCTATTCGCCTGGCTGTCGCAGTTCTCGCCGACGCGCGCCTGGGCAAAGACAAAGTCGCCGCGCGCGCGCGCCTGGTCCTCGTAGTAGTTCTTGGCCGTGGCCTGATAGATGCCGAGCCCGTGCACGCCGAGGGCATAGGCGATCATGTTGATCCCGAGGCGGCGGGCGTCCTCGACGTCCACGTTGAAGGCCTTGGCGCGGCGGTGGCCGTCCCAGCCGCAGCAG
>JAKJEM010000060.1 GCA_022705425.1 Planctomycetota bacterium | reverse complement strand
CGAAGAGCGCGCCGGCGTCGCCAACCTCGACGCCCTCCTTCGTCGCTCGCCGTCCGCCCCGCGCCATGCCCCCGGCCTCTCCGGCGGAGAGGAGCGCCGCCGACGGGCCTTCCACCTGCGGATCGAACGAGTCCTGATCCGCAACCTCGCCGTGCGCGCCATCGCCGACGGCGTCGAGCGTTCTTCCTTCGCCGCCTCGGAGATTGAAATCCCCGACCTTTGCGGGCAGAATGGTCGCGACATGGAGCCTGACCGCGCGGTTGCGGTCCTCCTGGAGCGCATCTTCGGACAGGATGCGCCCGCGACACCGAAAGAGGCGCCCCCCGCGGGCGAAGCGCACCATGGCCGATGAGTCTCCCGACCGTGCCCGCCCCGCCCCGCCGGACGAAGGCCCCGTTGCCGTGGCCGGCGTCGTGGCGCGCCTCTCGCCCGGCGCGCGATGGGGCCTCCTGGCGGCGCTCGGGGTTGCCACGGCCCTCGCGTGCGCGCTGGTGGGGCTGTGGCGCTGGCCGATCGGCCTGCGGGACGAATGGACGTGGCCCTACTACCGCCACCCCTCCCCGTGGGCCGCCGCCCAGCCGGCCGTCCTCCTGGGTGTATTGCTGATCGGCCTCATCATGGCCGCCTTGCGCCGCCCCCCGGCCCGCCTCTGGCAGGAGGTTGCCGTCCTCGCCCTCTGCCTGATCCTCGCCTTCGGCGTGATCCTGACGATGTCCGACGCCGGCCCTGGCGGACCCTGGGAGGGCATCCTCGTCAACGCCATGCCCTGGATCGGCGGCTACTGGGGCGAGGCCACGCGCGTCGAAAACCTCCCGGCCTACCTGCGCGGCTACCACGCCCACATCGCCCGCTTCGAGGTCAACGACATCATCTTCGGACACATCTCCGACCATCCCCCGGGCCCCGTCGTCTTCCACTGGTTCGTCAACCGCGTCATGGAACATCCGGCGGCGCAGAGTGTCTTCCCCCCGCCCGATGCCTTCGAACTGGTCCGCACGATGCAGCGGCAGCTCTCCCGCACCACGCCGGCAACTTTGGCCGGACTCCCGGCGGCGGCCTTCCTCTTCCTGGCCGGATACGCCCTGGCGCTCCTCCCGATCTACCTGGTTGCCCGCGAACTCCTCTCGCGCGAAGCCGCCCTCATCGCCCTCGGACTGGCCGCCTTCATTCCCAGCGCGCATCTCTTCGGCCCCTATCCCGATCAGTTCTTCATGCTCTTCGCCGCGTGGTCCTTCTATGCCGGGGTCATGGCCATGCGGCGGCGCAGTGCGCTCTGGGCCGCAGTCTCCGCCGCCGTGCTCTTCATCGGCTTTCTCTGGACCCTGGCGCATCTGATGGTCGTCGCGCTGATCGGTCTCACCGGCCTGCTCGCGCTGTGGTCCGAGGCCATGGCGCAGCGCGGACTCCCCGACCTGCGCCCCTGGATCAAGATCACCCTCGCCTGGCTCGGCGTCTTCCTGGCCGGCGTGCTCTTCCTTCACTACGGCCTCGACTGCCGCATCGTCGAAATCTGGCGCGTCTGCCTGGCCAAGCACGCCACCTTCGCCCACATCTTCCCGCGCTCGCGGTGGGGGTGGACGCTCTTCAACCCCCTCGAGTTCGCCCTCTTCATCGGCGTGCCTCTCTTCCTGCTTGCGGCGCTGGCGGCGGCTCTCGACGCACGGCGCTGGTGGCCGAACCGCCGCGCCGCCGCTCCCGCCATGCTCCTCTGGGGCGTGCCGCTCGTGATCGCCGCGCTCAATCTCTCCGGCAAGAACCTCGGCGAGACCGCCCGCCTGTGGCTGATGCTCATGCCCCTGGCCGCCCCGGCGGCCGCCGTCGTCCTCGACCCCCTCGACCGTCGCCGGGGGGCTTTCGTCGCCGCCGTCCTGGCCTTGATGCTCCTCCAACTGACCGTCTTCCGGCTGCACCTGAATGTCTTCACCCTCTGACCCCCGCAGGGCGCGGTCGTTCTTTCTCGAAAGGACCGCACCGTGACGACGCCGACCCCGCGGCGGCGTCCGCGCTACGGCGGCACGCATCCGCGCCGCTTCCAAGAACGCTACAAGGAGCTCGACGCCGCGCGCTATCCCCAGATGCAGGCCCACGTGCGCGCCCAGGGGCGCACACCCGCCGGCTCGCACGTGCCCGTCATGCTCGCCGAGGCGCTCGCCGCCCTCGCGCCCCGCCCCGGCGATGTCGTTGCCGATTGCACCGTCGGGTATGGCGGCCACGCCGTCGAGTTCCTCCGGCGCATCGCCCCCGGCGGACGCCTCATCGGCCTCGACGCCGACCGCGCCGCGCTCGATGCCGCGCAAGTCCGTCTGCAAGCCGCCGGAGGCGCCTTCCTCCTGCGCCACGCCAACTTCTCCCAACTGGAAGACGTGCTGGCCGCCGGGAACACGTCCGCCTGCGACGTGATCTTCGCCGACCTCGGCCTCTCCAGCGTCCAGATTGACGACCCCGAGCGGGGCTTCAGCTACAAGGCCGACGGGCCGCTGGACATGCGCATGGACCGCGCGCAGGCGGAGACAGCGGCGGACCTGCTGGCCGAACTCCCGGAGCGCGACCTGGCCGACGCCCTGGCGGACCTGGGCGACGAGCCCGACGCGGCGCGCATCGCCTGGGCGATTGTGCGGCGGCGCGCCGCAGGCGAAGCCGGGCCGCACCCGGCCGCCCGCGCCTTCCAGGCCCTGCGCATCCTTGTCAACGACGAACTCGCCGCCCTCGATGCCCTCCTCCGCGACGCCCCCCGCCTCCTGCGCCCTGGCGGACGAATCGGCATCCTCTCCTTCCACAGCGGGGAAGATCGCCTCGTGAAGGACTCCTTCCGCGAAGGACGCCGGGCGGGGCGCTACGCCGCCGTGTCGGCCGAAGTCCTGCGCCCGTCCTCCGACGAAGTCCGCTCCAACCCCCGCAGCGCCCCGGCGCGCTTCCGCTGGGCGGTAAGGGGATCATGAGTGAACCGCGCCCGTTCGTGAATAGGCCGGGTTAGGGCGGTCAGGCGCGGGGTTGTCTGACAAAGGCAACCGTGATAGACTCAAGATACAGGAGCGAGCCAGGCCGCCGCGAGGATGCATGGATGCCCGAGATATCCCGGTTCTTCGGGATCGTGGTTCTGATCTTCTACAACGACCACAATCCCCCTCACGTTCATGTGGAATATCAGGGACACAAGGCCTTGATTGACTTTCAAGGCAATGTCTTGCGCGGCGACCTTGGATCGAGGACGGCGCTGCGTCTTGTTCGGGAGTGGATTGACTTGCACGTGGGGGAACTGACGACGGATTGGGAACTTGCGCGCGCGGGACGCGCGGTCAATCCCATTGCCCCTCTGGAGTGAGGACCGCTGCATGTGGAATTTCAATGAAGTCAAGTCCGTGGCTTGGCGGGGGGGGCGGATTCTTCACGTTGAGTTCGATGACGGCTTATGCGGCGAGGTGGACCTGTCCGGGTTTGCCGAGAAGGGTCCCATGTTCGCCCCAATGCGAGAGGACGCCTTCTTCTGCGCGGTACGCTTGGCGAACGGCACGATTGCGTGGCCCAACGGCGTGGATATTGCGCCGGAGACGCTGTACGAGATGGTCGAGACTTCCGCCAGGCGCTCTGCACCCGCCTCGGTTGAGGCGGGAAGATGACGTCCGGCTGACCGGAAGGGCTTCCGTGGGGGCACGGTTCCCTGCGTCCCGCTCCGCCCAGACATCGGACAGGGGCGCGCAGGCCGGGCAATTCCTTTGGGGTATCCTGCCGGGGCGTCGCTGGATGACGCTCAACGCGGGAACGCCGTCGTGACATGGCCTGCACACGCTTCTTGTGCAGGCCAGGCATTCATGGTAAACTCTGAGTCCGAGGCTACTCGATTCGAGAGTTGCGGCGGCTCGGTGCGGCCCGTTGCCGCAGGTTGTTGCAGGCGGCACAGGATCGTCCGGTCTTCGGGGGCGGGCAGGAAGAGATGACCATGCGAGGATACAGGCTCTGGGTAGCGTGCGCGGTCGTGGCGCTGGCGACGGTGTGCTGGGGCCAGGTCGCAACGACTCCGTCGGCGACGAGTCCCACCGCGCCTCCGTCCCCCTCCGCCGCCCCGGCGGCCTCGCCGACCCTTGCGCCCCCCGCATCGGGCAAGGTCGCCGTGCTCACCATCTCCGGCAATATTGACTACGGCCTCCACTGGTCCCTCAAGCGCCGCATCAAGGCGGCACTCGATTCGGGCGCCGATGTCCTCCTTTTTGAACTGGACACCTACGGCGGCGACCTGCACGCCGCTTTCGAGATCGGCGACCTCATCTACGACATCAAGAACGACCATGAAGGACGCATCCGCACCGTTGCCTACGTCCACAAGAAGGCCTTCTCCGCCGGGGCGCTGATCGCCCTCGCCTGCAACGATATCGTGATGCGCCGCGGCGCCACCATCGGCGACTGCCAGCCCATCATGGTCAACCCCCAGTCGCACGGCATCGAAACGGCCCCCGAGAAGATCCAGACCGGCGTGCGCGCGTACATGAGCAAGTACGCCGTCGGAAATGGATACCCCGAGGCCCTCTGCCTCAAGATGGTGGACGTGGACATGGAGGTCGTCCGTGTCCGCGCCGCCGACGGCGTCGTGCGCTACATGACCCCCCAGCAGTTCGACGAAATGAAACCCGACGAGAAGTCCGGCGCCGAAAAAACCTCCGTCCTGGGCAAGGGCAAACTCCTCACCATCAGCGACGACCGCGCCGCCGAGTACGGCATCTCCCGCGCCACCGTGACCGGGCTCTCCGAGGCCGTTGCCCGCTACGGCGCGCCCCTCGGCGACCCCCACGAAACCAACTGGTCCGAGGAGATGGTCCGATTCCTCAACAGCACCGCCGTCGTCAGCCTCCTCCTCATCGTCGGTCTCGGCTCCCTCTACATGGCCTTCAAGACCCCCGGTTTCGGCCTGCCGGAAATCCTCGCCATCATCTGCTTCTCCGTGCTCTTCTTCAGCAAGTACCTCGTCGGACTCGCCACGGTGATGAACGTCGTCCTCTTCCTGGTGGGGGTGGGGCTGATCGCCGCCGAGGTTTTCGTCATCCCCGGCCTGGGCGTCGTCGGCATCGCCGGCCTCCTCTGCCTGCTCATCGCCCTCGTCCTGTCCATGCAGAAGTTCACGATCCCCCAGTACGATTTCGAGGTGGACCTCCTCGCGCGCAACCTCATCACCGTCTTCGGCAGCCTCCTCGCGGCCACGCTCGGTCTCCTGGCCCTGGTCCGCTGGCTTCCCAAGACACCCTTCCTCGGTCGCCTCGTCCTCCAGACGCAGCAGACCCCCGCGTCCGGATACGTCGTCGAAAGCGCCGACCTGCGCGGCCTGGTCGGGAAGCGCGGCGTGGCCGTCAGCCCCCTCCGTCCCGCCGGGCGCGCCGAAATCGAAGGCATCGCCCGCCTCGTGATGACCGACGGCGACTTCATCGAACCCGGAACTCCCGTCGTCGTCGCCGAGGTCAACGGCAATCGCATCGTCGTCCAAAAGTCATAGGAGCGTTCCCTTGGGACAGCAAGCCGGCGTCGTCCTCCTCTACGTGCTCGGAATGGCCCTGGCCGTCGCCGAGGTCTTCATCCCCGGCGTCGTCATCGGGCTCATCGGCCTGGGGCTGATCGTCACCAGCATCTACCTGGGTTTCGGCCTCTCTGCCGCCCTGGGATGGACGCTCACCGCCGTCACCCTGGCCGCCATCCCCGTGTACGCCGTCTTCTGGGTCAAGGTCCTCAACCGCATGTTCGCCATGAACGCAACGCAGAAGGGCTACACAAGCGCACAGACCGAACTGAAGTCGCTCGTCGGACAGGAGGGCGTGGCGCTGACGCCCCTGCGCCCCGTCGGCATGGCGCTCATCGGCGGCAAGAAGGTGGACGTCGTCTCGGAGAGCGAAGTGATTGACCGGGACACCCGCATCAAGGTCATCGAGGTCGAGAGCAATCGCGTGGTCGTTCGGACGGTTCGGAGTTAGGGCCCGCCGGGCCTCCGGCGGAGGCGCGGACGCGTTCCTGGGAACTTGGACGAGGGAGAAGGACATGTACATCGCACTGGAACCGGCGCAGTTGCTGTTGGTGATCCTGCTGGGGATCGTCTGTTTCGTTCTCTTCATCATGCTGTTCAAGTACGGCTGGCTCTACATCCGGGCCGCCGTGTCCGGCGCGCATGTCGCCTTCCTGACGCTGATCGCCATGCGCCTGCGGCGCGTGGACCCCGGCACGATCGTCACCGCCCGCATCGCCGCCGTCAAAGCCGGCCTCAACATCACCACCGAGCAGCTCGAAACCCACTACCTCGCCGGCGGCCACGTCGAGCGCGTCGTCACCTCCCTCATCGCCGCCAGCAAGGCCGACATCGCGCTGACCTTCGACCGCGCCTGCGCCATTGACCTCGCCGGACGCGACGTCATGGACGCCGTCCAGACCAGCGTGAACCCCAAGGTCATTGACTGCCCCAGCCAGGGCTCCGGACGCAACACCGTGGACGGCGTGGCCCTCGACGGCATCCAGGTCCAGGTCCGCGCCCGCGTCACCGTCCGCACCAAGCTCGAACGCCTCGTCGGCGGCGCCGGCGAACAGACGATCATCGCCCGCGTCGGCGAAGGCATCGTCGCCACCATCGGCTCAGCCCCGACCCACAAAGCCGTCCTCAAAGAGCCCGATATGATCTCCAAAACCGTCCTCGGCAAGGGCCTCGACGCCGGCACCGCCTTCGAGATCCTCTCCATTGACATCGCCGACGTGGACATCGGCGCGAACATCGGCGCCAAGCTCCAGGCCGACCAGGCCCAGGCCGACATGCGCGTGGCCGAAGCCATGGCCGAAAAGCGCCGCGCCATGGCCGTGGCGCAGGAGCAGGAAATGAAGGCCCGCGTCCGCGAGAACGAGGCCGCCGTCGTCCTCGCCCAGGCCGAAGTCCCCAAGGCCATCGCCGAGGCCTTCCGCAACGGACGCCTCGGTGTCATGGACTACTACCAGCTCCGCAACATTCAGGCCGATACCGACATGCGGCGTTCTATCGGCGGCAAGACCGGCGGCGAAGGCGACACCACGACGGTGTGATGGAGCGGACGCCGGACGACAGACGACGGACGACAGGAACGGGCTTCGCGGCGCGCGTCGCCGCGGAGTCCCTGGGAATCGAGGAACTCGATGATGGGTACGCTTGCGGAAAGCGGCTGGGGCGGACTGGTCTTCTACCTGATCGTCTTCGCCGTCATCGTGCTCTTCAATGTCCTCCGCGGACGCAAGGGCGGCGAGGAAGAGGCCGAAGAGGACGAAGGCGATCAGCCCCTCCGGAGCCAGAAACCCGCCGAACGCTCCCGACCCGCCAGGCAATCCGACGCCGCCGGCGAGATTGACAAGTTCCTCGAAGAACTGAGCCGCAAGAGCGGCGCGCCCGTGCCAAGACCCTCCGCACCGAAGCCGCCGCCCGTCGCCCGTCCCGAGCCCTCGGCCCAGCGTCCGGCGTCCGCACCGCGGCCCGCATCGAGTTCCCATCCGCAGCCGACGCCGCCTCCGACCGCACAGCCGATCCCGTCGTCCGGGCGGCAACGCCCGGCCCCTCGCGAAGGGCGCGCACGACCGCCCGTCGCCGCCTCCGATCCGCGCCCGACGTGGAGTTCCCAGACCGTCCGTGCCCCGTCGGAGGCGCCCCTCGCAGCGCGACATGTTCCGCCGCCACCGCCGCCGCCGCCGCCCCCCGCGCCCGCGCGACCATCCCAGCCGGCAACCTCGCCCGAAGCAATCGAGGGCGCCGCGGCACGGATCGAGCGGCTGCTGCCGAAGTCGTCCCTCCAGCGCGCCATCGTCCTGAGCGAAATCATCGGCCCCTGCCGCGCCAAAAAACCCCATCGCCCCTTCGCCCGATAGTCGTCGCCTTCGCGCGGGTCGCGCGCCTCGAAGCCGGCCCCATGCGCCCCCTCACACCCCAAGCTGCGAACGCACCTCCAACTGCTGAAGGACGTTCTCGCGGTCCAGTATCCCCACGAAACGACCATCCGACTCCACCACCGCCAGCCAGTCCGTCTCGCCGTCGCCCATCAGTTCCACGGCCGTCCAGAGGTCCGTCTCCGGGTGAATGGCGCGCACCTCCGACGCCGGCAGCATGACCTCTCCCACGCGCGTCGAAGGCCAGAGCCTCTGGGGAACGGCTCGAATCCGGTCCAGCGTGATAACTCCGCGCAGGCCGCCGTTCTCCACCACCGCCACGAGGCGCGCATGGCGGCTGAGGATGTGCCCGTAGATCAGCGACGCCAGGTCCGCCTCCGGAGAGACCACGTCGGCGGGGGGCGCGGTCACCTGGCGGACCGTGCGGTCGCGGACGCTCTCGCGCAGGCGCGCGCGCGAATAGGCCGACTGCGCCGCGCCCGCCAGGAACCAGCCGATGAAGACCATCCACAGCCCGTTGAACAGGCTGCCGCCGATGAACTGCCACACCCCGAGGGCCATGAAAAGGAACCCCACGCCCATCCCCGCGCGCGTGGCCCAGCGCGTCGCCAGCAGCACGTCGCGCGTCGCCCCCCAGATCATCGAGCGCAGCACCCGGCCCCCGTCCAGCGGGAAGCCGGGGATCAGGTTGAATATTCCCAGGATCATGTTGATCTTTGCCAGGTGGAGGGCCACGGCGGCGGCCGCCTCGAACGGCCCGCGCGCCAGCCACCAGAACCCCCACGCCGACGCCGCAATGGCGAAGCTCATCATCGGCCCCGCAATCGCCATCACGAACTCCGTCCCCGCCGACCTCGGCTCCTCCGTGATCTCCGCCACCCCGCCGAAGATGAAGAGCACGATGTTCCGCACCCGCATCCCCTGGTCCATCGCCACCACGCTGTGCGCGAGTTCGTGCAGCAGCACCGACACGAAGAACAGCACGCTCGTCGCCACGCCGGCCAGCCAGCAGATTTCATTGGACCAGCGTCCGTCGCGGCTGAAATGGGCCACAAACGTCCACGTCAGCAGCACGAAGATGAACAGCCAACTGACGTGCAGGCGTATGGCAATGCCGAACAGCGTCAGGATGCGGATCGAATGACGTTCCATCAGATCGAAACTCCGGGGAATGAAGGACGTGGCGGGGACGTCATCCCGAGCTTACCCGAACGCCCCCGGCCCGTCAACAAAGGGGCGCGCTGCACAGCCGGAGCGCGCTGAGGAGCGTGGCCCGCCGCAGGAGGACGTGCATCGTCCATTCCGCAGTCGGCATTCCCCCGATCCCCTGTCCTTCCTCCCGCCTGCGGAGGGCAAGCTCCGTCCGTCGTCACTCGCGCTCCGCCGAAACCCGAACCATCGCCAGGAAGAGCCCCCGTGGCTCGAGCTGCCATGCGTCGCGTCCGCGCCAGACGTAGCGTCGCACCGCCGTCTCCCCCTTGCGCAGATGCCAGTCCCCGCACAGATACACCCGCCCGGAGGCATCGGCCGCCAGAGACTCGATCCGCCAGGGACGCCGACCCTCGCCGTCCACGAGCAACCCGTGGTCGCTGATCGCCGCCTCGCCCCCCGGACGAAGGCACACGCTCAGCAGGTGAAGGTCCGGACTCCAACGAGGCGCGCGCGTGCCCTCGCGCCGCAGCGCCCGCTGCACATAGTAGAGGCGTTCCCCCCCGATCGCGATACCCGGCCCCGTCGGCCCGATGTGCCGCAGGGGGGTGAAGGCCGCACGCGGGTTCGCTGCCGCGCGCGAGGCATCGAAGAGCCAGAGCATCCCGTCCTCCGACGCCGTGAACACTGCGCGGTCGCCGTCGGGCAGTCCGCCCACCCACGTCCAGGCCCGGTCGGCCTGCTCGGCATCGGGGAGCACGCGCTCGGCGCGCAGGGCATAGCGCGGCGGCAGAACCCCCGGCCACTCCTCCAACGGCGCGCCCGGGAGCGCGCGCAGGCGGTACAGCGTCCCCGGCTTCCCCGACAGGGTGAACCAGGCATCCCCCCGGCGGTCCACGAAGAGCCCGGCGCTTTCGTGCGCAGACCCCGTCCGAATCTCCGCCGCCGTCTCGCGCCGGCCCGAGGGAAGCTCGATACGATGGATCAGGACGGAGTCGCCGCGCGCCGCGCGCTCGGCGATCAGCGGCGTGGTCAGAACATAGAGCCGCCTCCGCGGCGCGTCGCACGCCACCCCGCCGCTGATCGTATGCCCCGCGCGCAGAAGACCGAGGTCGCGGAGACGCCCGGTGCTCATCTCGCACCCGAGGACGTGCGCTCCCGGATAGGCCGCCTCCGCCTCCTGTCGTTCGCTGGCGAACTGCGCGGCGAAGTACACCCATCCCTCGAGTTCCGCCATCGGGCCCCGCACCGCCCCCTGCGGCGCTTCCATCGGATCGCCGCCGCACACCGTCGTTACATCCGGCGACAGGCAGACCGGTTCCTGCCCGCCGGGGGGCAGGCGGAAGAAGGCCGCTCCGTGCGCGCCGGAGCGCGTGGACGCCCCGAAGTACAGCGCGCCGTCGGAGGCTGACAACATCCCCTGCGTCTGGCCGTCCAGCTCCGGCTTCACGCGGTTCAACAGCCAGGAACGCGCCGATGCCGTCGGCCCGGATACCGCAACCGGCTCCGTCGGCGCAAGCGTCGTCGTCGGTACGGGCGCAGGGGCGGGCCGTGGCGCGGGCAGGGGGGCGGGGACGGTCGTCGTCGTGGTCGTGGCGGCGGCAGGCGGAAGGCCCGCCTCGGGCGCGGCCGGCGCGGAAGAGACGGGAGGGGCCGGCGTCGGCGTCGGGCGTACGGTGTCCGACCGGCACCCGCCCAGCAGGGCCGACAGGAGGATCGCCGCACACGTCGAACGCAACCGGTGACTCACAGTGCTGCCTCCCGCGTGGAACGAGAGACGGACGACAGACGGCGGACGACAGACGACAAACGGCCGACGACAAACGGCCTTGGTCGGCACTTTCCGCGCTGCTCAGAGCTTCAGCGCACGGCGGCGGCAGACGCATGACTCAGCGCGTCGAGGTCGCCGCGCGCGGGCCGAAACGATCATCCCCCATCCGCAGGGCCATCGTCAAGCCGATCACCAGGAAGATCATCCCCGCCATGAAGGAGTACCGCGACGCCTCCTCCTTCCACCGGTCGTTGCAGAATCCCACAATCATCGGTCCCGCAAGGCCGGCGGCCGACCAGGCCGTCAGGATTGTCCCATAGACATAGGGCATCATCTTCGGACCGAAAACGTCGGCAATGAAGGACGGCATCGTCCCGAAACCGCCGCCGTAACAGAGCAGGACGTAGCACACCAGCGCCCCGAAGACCCACGGGTTCCCTGTGAATAGCAGGGCGGCGAAGGCCAGTATCTGCGTTCCCAGCATGACACGAAAGGTCCAGGCCCGCCCGATGCGGTCCGAGAGGCCGCCCCAGAAGAACCGCCCAAGTCCGTTGAAGATCGAACTCACCGCGATCAGCGTTGCGCCGTACGCCGCCAGCGTCCGCCCGTCCGTTGCCGGGTCCAGGCGGGCATACAGGCTCTGGATCAACGGCGACTGGAAACCGATGATGGCAATCCCCGCCGCAATGTTGCAGAAGAACATCGTCCACAACATGGCGAAGCGTCCGCTGAGAACGCATTGCAGCGGCGAACCGCAGAACTCCGCTCCGGCGGCGACACCCGTCGGAGGCGGGGGGGGCGTCCAGCCCTCCGGACGCCATCCCGGCGGAGGATTGCGCAGGAACGCCGCCGCCCCCAGCGACACCGCCCCCAATCCCGCCCCCAGCCACGCGAAGACACGCACCAGATCCCCGCCGGCGGCGTCCATCAGGCGCGGAGCCAGAAGTTTACTCATCAGCAGCGCCCCGAACCCGAAGCCCATCACCACCATCCCCGTCACCAGGCCGCGGCGGTCGGGGAACCACTTGACGGCCGTCGCAATAGGCGTGACGTAGCCGAGTCCCAGGCCCGTTCCGCCGACGACGCCGTAGCCCAGGTACAGCAGCGCCAGCGAGTGCCGGCTCAGCGCGAAGGCCGCAATCAGGTACCCCAGCCCGAAGAGCAGCGCCCCCGCCACGGCCAGCTTGCGCGGCCCGAAACGCCCCAGGTTGATCCCGCCTGCCGCCGCCGCCACCCCCAGGCAGCAGATCGTCAGGCTGAAGGTCAGCGCTGCCTCCTTGTTCGACCAGCCGTAGGCGCTCATCAGGGGCTTCTGGAAGAAGCTCCACGCATACACCGTGCCCAGGCACAACTGCAAGAGCGTGCCCGCAATGGCAACACTCCATCGGTTGCCCGCGCGCGGCACGGCGTTTCCGTCGGTCATTTCCTCGCTCCGAATGGCGGGCATCCCCTCGTCGGAGGGGGACGGCCCCCCTCGGACGCGCGGCGCGCCTCTACGGCTGCCGGTCGGTCGCCTGCGGCGCGCGCACCGGCAGCAGCGGCGGCATGGCCGTGTAGTTCTCCTCGGTCAGCTTCCTCTCCAGCTCCGCAATCTTGTCGCGGAACTGCTTGCGGCACTTCTCCTTGTGCTCCTCGGTGCGCGGCAGGCGGTCCACCGCCCACAGCGCCTGCCGGTACATCGCGCACGCCTGCGCGTACATCTTCATTTCCTCGAAGGGCCGCGCCGCCCAGATGTAGTAGTCCGCGTAGAAGAGGGTGTTCTCCACCGCCATCAGCATGTTGAACACCGCCAGCCGGCGCTGCTCCTCGGTCAACCGTTTGTCCTTCCAGAAGCCGCCCCCGCTGAGGATGTAGCCGTAGTTGTAGGGCGAACGGTACGCCCCCTCCACCCACGCCTCCGTCTGGCTCAGCGTCCCCGTCGTCTTGGAGTCCCGCCGGATGGCCGCCAGCAGGGCGTAGGGCGTCGCATACTCCTTGTTCAGTTCCGCTGCCCGCAGCAGCGCCGGCTCGGCCTCATCGGGCTTCTTCATCTGGAGCAGCGCGCGCGCCGTGCGCGTCAGCGCAAAGGCCCGTTGCCTCGCCGGCATGGCCCGTCCCGCCGCCAGCACGTCCTCCGTCAACGCCGGGGCGGTGGCGTCCATGCACAGCAACACCACGCGCAGCTCGATGACACGCCCCGTCTTGACCTCCGTCATCCCCGCCGAGGCCGCCGCTCCGCCGTCCGCCCAGTTCCCGGTCGCCGACGCCAGCACGCCCACCTTCTTCTCCGGGGCGATGAAGGCCGTGACGCCGGAGTTGAGCAGGTCGGCCGTCGCGCCCGGCGCGCCGTCGCCCTCCACCGTCAGCGTCCGGTCCGCGCCTTCGCGCGCGTCGAAGAGAATGTGCGTCTTGAAGTCGGGATTCAGCCGCACCGACAGACCGAACATCTCCGTTTCATGGATGACGAAGTCGCGCCGCGCCTCGATCCGATACGCCACGTTCAGCGTGAAACCCTTTGCCCCGTCGCCGATCGTGATGGCGCGCTCCACGCGCGCGTAGCTGTTCTCGAAGCGCACCTTCGCCCCGGCAAAGCCCTCCCCCGACAGCCGCTCCATCGTCGCCGGGCCGATGTCCGTCGCAAAGCGCGGGTCCTTCTGGTTCGGCCACGCGTTCCGGTTGTCCCCCCGGTAGAACTTGTTCCGGAACTCGAAGGACGTGAAGAAGTGGTTCACCCCCATCGTGCCGTGCAGAAGCTCCACGCCCTTCCACTGCGCCGAGACGGGCAGCCACGTGTTCTCCGGGTCCAGCGTCAGCGTTGCGTCCCCGCAGACGAACCGCTCCTCCGGCGCGCCGAGGCCCGTCAGGACGAACGCGCAAAGCGCAACGGCAACGGCCAGAACTCGCAGCATGTCGCTTCCTTCCATCAAGGGAGAGGACAAAGGCGTCTCAGGACAGCTTGTACCACGCCACGGCGTTGTCGTGGAAGAGGAGCCGCGCCACCTTGAGCGCCTCCGACTCCGTCATCCGACCCTGCCGCACCTTCTTCGCCAGCACCAGGGCCACGTCCGCCCGCGCCAGCTTCAGGTGCCCGTAAACCTTCTCCACCACCAGGTAATCCCCGCCGAAGGCGAAAATCTTCGTCGCCGGCACGGCGTCCAGCCACGCCGCCAGCGCGCGCCGCGAAATCTCCGGGCTCATGATGTGCATCCAGCACATGTTCAGCGACACATTCTCGAAGTACTTCCCCAGTACCACCATGTCCTCCACATAGGGGAAGGACCCGTGGAACAGGTCGAAGCGCGCCTGCGGGTAATCGCGCAGCAGACTCCACAGATGCGTCGCCCGCGCGTTGCGGATGTCGTTGTGAACCCCCGCCTGGTAGCCGGTGTGGATCACCACCGGCAGGTCATTCTCGATGCACGCCTCCACCGCCCGACGCAGCAGATAGTTCTCCAGCGCCTCGCGGTCCGTGTCGCTGACGGCGGACGACACCTTCGCCCGCAACCGGCAGAAGACGCGCTCCGCATCGCCGCGCGGCACGTCCGGGAAGTCAATCACCCGCGAATAGGCCGCGCCCACCTTGTAACCCGCCGCACCGGCCTTCTTCCCCTCCGCCACGTACTGCCCCAGCGCGTCCACGTAGTCGTCCAACGTCCGGATCACCCGCCGCGTCTCGCGCTCCAGCGTCCCCAGCGGCACGCCGCACGCCCGGTCGCGGATCAGGTACACGAAGAAGTCCTGATCGCCGGCCACCACCCCCTCCGTGCACTGGATCGCCCGCCGGATTCCGCAGCGTTCCACCATCAGCCGCCGGTAGAGCCCCGGACGCATCTCCGCCTGCATCCGCCGCGAAATCTCCTCCACCGTGTCGTCACGGATATCGGGAATCCCCAGCACGTCGCGCACGTACGCCAGCGCCGGATAGGCGTAGCTCCCGTGGCGGATCGCCTCGAACGCCGGCTTCATCTGCGCCCAGCGCGGCATCAGCGGCTGCGACGCGTCGAAGAGCGGCAGGCTCCGCCACCGGCCCGGGTCCCGCCCCATGTCCAGCCCCGCCGCGTTCAGGTCCGCCAGGCAGTAGTGCTTGAACAGGTGCGTCACGTCCGTCGGCTTCTCGATGCGCTCCTTCTCCGTTGGAAGATGCTCGTGGCAGTCCACCACCGGAATCTGTGCGATCTCGTCGTACAACTCCGCCGCGAGTCCTTCGAGCTTCATGTCCAAGTCCTCCGGAGAAAGGGGGGATGTCACGAACATTAAGCCCGTCCGGGGGGGCGAAAGTCAACAGGATCGCTGCGGCCCCATCTCCGCGGCACGGGTTCCCTCTACGTCCAGTCGGGCACGCCGTCAACGAGCCGGCGCTCGGTCCCGGGTACGCGGCGTCGGTCGCAGCACGACCTTCGTCACCCGTCCATTTCTCAGGACGTAAAGTGGATCGCCCGTCTTGCGGTGCTGCTCACGGACACGGCGGACGGCCCGGCGCATCGCCGCCAGTGCGGCCTGCCCCATCTTCGTCTGTTCCGCTCGGGTCATTCCTGTCCTCCTTCGATGTCATTGGCGCGAGGTTGGCCGATGCCGTCCGCAAGGCGGCAGACAAGAGCGTCAATCGCTGAAGGGTCTCCCTCTGCGATGAGTTGCGGGGAATCATCCGAGTTGTCCAGGAGAGCCACGTAGTCAGCCAGAGGACGATAGAGGAGGGCTAGGTTGCGCAGACCTGCCGAGTAACGACGTCGGACATCCGTTTCCGGCACGCTGTGTCCCCCCTGTCGCACCCGGCTGGCGACGCGTTGAAGCGCAAGCTCAACGCTCCGAAGCCACAGAAAGTAGATATGCGCCTCATAACCGGCGCTCCGCAACTTGCGAAGGACCGGCACATAGGTTCGACCCGCCGGCGTCGTCTCGAAACCAAAGCTCCGCCGCTCCTGAGTCAGCGATCTTATGCGTCGAAGGACGAGCTTCCCGGCCTCCAGGGCCGCGCGTTCCGGGGCAAGCGGCGAAAGACCCCACGCCATGAAATCCGCGTTAACAAACTCGAAGCAGCCTGCCACTGTCGGCAGGAACTCCTTCGCGAACGTCGTCTTCCCCGCGCCGTTGGGACCGGCTATGACATACACCGTTGGCCTGCTCATGACTTTCGCATTCTATCAAATCCGGGGCAGTCCGGACAGTGACCACTCTCGTCGCGTCGGGGCGCGGGCGCGCTACCCCTTCTGCGCCCCCGTCGGCGCCTCCGCCCCGTCGAGAAAGCTCCGGTGCCACAACTCGAACATCAGCAACGCCCACAGTCGGTAGCCGTGGTCCCAACGCCCCTCGACGTGTTCGTCCACCAGCCGCTCAACCGTCGCCGGCAGGAAGTAGCCGCGCCGCAGCGTCGCAGGGTCCAGCAGCACCTGCCGCACATACTCCTTCAATTCGCCCCGGAACCAGTCCGAAATCGGAACCCCGAACCCCATCTTCGGACGTCGCAGGATCGCGGGGGGGAGCATGTCGCCGAAGGCCCGGCGCAATAGGTACTTGCTCGTGAAACCCCGCAGCTTCAGATCCGTCGGGATTTCGCCGATGAACTCGATGAGCCGGTGATCCAGGAAGGGCGCCCGGCACTCCAGGCCGTGCGCCATCCCCGCAATGTCCACCTTGACCAGCAGGTCGTCCGGGAGATAGCGCATGTAGTCCACGAAGGTCGTCTGCGCCAGGAAATCCAGCCCGCGCACCTTGTCGTACTCGCACTCGAAAACCTCCGAAGAGCGCTGCCCATCGAGGGCCGCCGCGAACTCCGGGGCATAGAGGGCCGCCTTGCGTCCGTCGTCGAAGATCGCGCACCAGCGCACGTACCGCTCGCGCGGAGGCAGGTTCATCGCCTCGAAAAGCCGCCGCAGGCGTCGGCGGAAGGTCCGGTACTCCACGCTGGCCGGCAGCTTCTCCCACGCCGCGCCGCCGAGCCGACGCCGCAGGAAGCCCGGAAGGCCGTCGTACCACTGCCCCAGCTTCACGGCCTTGTGGCGCGGATAGCCCGCGAAGCCCTCGTCCCCCGCGTCGCCCGTCAGCGCCACCGTGACGTGCCGCCGCGTGATCTGGCTGACGTAGTACGTCGGGATGGCGCTCGAGTCCGCGAAGGGCTCGTCGTAGTGCCACACCAGCTCCGGGATGATCTCCACCGCGTTCGGACGCACGACGAACTCCTTGTGCTCCGTTCCGAAGTGCTCCGCCACCTGGCGCGCGTAGGCCAGTTCGTCGTAGCGCTTCTCCTCGAAGCCGATCGCAAAGGTCTTCACCGGGGCGTTCGAGAGGCGCGACATCAGACCCACGACGATACTGCTGTCTATCCCGCCGCTCAGGAAGGCCCCCAGCGGCACGTCGCTGATCAGGCGCAACCGCACCGCCTCCGTCAGCAAGTCCCGCAGCCGCTCCGCGTACTCCGCCTCCGTCCGGCGCGGGGCGCACCGGAAGGGGGGACGCCAGTACTCCTCGATCCGCGCGCTCCCGTCATTCCAGAGCAGGAAGTGGCCCGGCGGCAACTTCTCGATGCCCCGGAACATCGTCAGCGGGTGCGGCACGTAGCCGTACGTCAGGTAGTGGTGCAGCGCCTCCGGGCAGAGCTCGCGCCCGACGCCCGGCGCCTGGAGAAGGGACTTGATCTCCGAGGCAAAGAGCAGCCGCCCCGGCTCGCTCCGGTACACCAGCGGCTTCTTGCCCACGCGGTCGCGCGCCAGGAAGAGCCGCCGCTGCCGCGCGTCCCACAGCGCAAAGGCGAACATCCCCCGCAGGTCCCCCAGACACTCGACGCCCTTCTCCTCGTACAGGTGAAGGATGACCTCGGTATCCGTCCGCGTGCGGAAGACATGCCCGCGCCCGACCAGGGCCGTCCGCAGCTCCAGGAAGTTGTAAACCTCCCCGTTGAAGACGATCCAGAGCGACCCGTCCTCATTCGAGAGGGGCTGATGTCCCCCCGCCAGGTCAATGATGCTCAACCGCGCATGGCCCAGGCCGACCCGCCCCGTGCGCCCCTCGGCGGCGAAGTCCTCGACGCGGCTGCCGGAGTCATCGGGCCCGCGATGGTCCAGCACGCGGCGCATGCGCTCGACGTGCGTCACGTCGAACTGCGCCGCCGCGTCCAGTCCGATCCATCCGCAGATGCCGCACATGGCCGATCCCGTCTCCTGCCGCCCGCTACCTTCTCAGGCACACGCAGCACCCCTGGGTGCCGCGGCACGTCGGGCAATACTCGATGTTGCGCGCGGCGGCAAAGCCCGTCGCCGCGCCCGGCCCGAGAATGACGAACTCCGCCGAGGCGCTGCGAGTAGGGGACTCAACCGTGACGACCAGCGCGTTCGTGTCCGCCGGGGAGGGCGTCGTCACCTGGAAGGCCGCGCGGTCCCCGCCGTCCACGCGCCGCACGCGCCAACCCTTCGGAGCGAAGAGGCCGACCTTGGCATCTCGCGTCAGGCCGGGACCCTCAAAGGACACCGAAAGCGTCCGCGCCAGCCCCGGCTGCACAACCGGATCACCGCCGTAATGCAGCGTGATCAGGACGTCGCCGTCCGCCGCCGTCGCCGCGCGGAGATCGCGTCGGAGGGCCGCCGCCGCGCGGTCATTCGCCCTCAGCCGCGCGCCCAGGTCCGCCGGCAGGCGCGTCCGCGCCCCGAAGGACACCGCACCCCCCGCCCGCTCCGCCAGCGCCACCGTCCGGTCCGTCAGTTCGTCCACCGTCTTCGGCGCGCGGATCGGCCCCGTCAGCTTGTGCAGGGCAATGGCCCGTCCGACCGGCGCCGACCAGCGCTTCGGAATCCCCCGCGTGCCCCCCAGAATCCCCAGCAGCGAACCCAGCGTCGCCCCCGTACAGTCGGTGTCGTAACCGCAATTCACCGCCTTGCACAGCCGGTCACCGAAGTCCTCCCCGTACAGCCACCCGATGACGGCGAACCCGTGGTTCGGAATGGCATTGCACGGCTGCACGCTGCCGAAGATCGTGGCAACGCGCTCGCGGGCCTCGCCCCAGCGCACACCGTGGCGGCGGCACCACACCGCCTCGCGGATCACCCGCGCGATGTTGCACGACGGCGGGATCATGTCCAGCCCGATCCCGATAAGCTCATACGGGTCGTCGAGGACGAAGGCCGCGCTCTCCACCGCCGCCCAGAACATCTCCCCGAACATCCCTTCTCCCCCGGCGTGGTCCATGGCCGAGTCCATCCAGGCCAGCTCGGCCGCCGCCTGCGGCTCCGCCGGGCGCAGGCACGCCCAGATCTCGCTCCGGATCGGCGAGCCCATCTCGTCCACGTAGTAGTTCTCGAACCACCCGCTCACCGGCGGGCGCAGCCCCCGCTGCAGATTGCGGATGCAGAAGCCGTACTCATTCCAGGGATAGGAACAGGCATAGCGCCGCCAGTACTCCGCAAAGTCCGGCAGCCGTGGACGCGGCCCGCGCTCCTCCAGCATCTGCAACCACACCAGTTGCAGATCGAGGTCGTCGTTCGGCAGCGGTTCCCGTGGCACCGGGTCGTAGAAGGTCAGCGCGTGGACGTACTTCTTGCACTCATGCGGCGCACCGAGCGTCCCGCCGATGTTCTTCCCAAGCCAGCAGCCATACACCTTGTCGCGGTACTCCGAACGACCGAGCGTGATGGTCATAAGCGCTCCTTGGGAGGATGACGACGGACGGCCCGCCTTCGCCGAGTCTTCGG
>JAKJEM010000005.1:59600-113667 GCA_022705425.1 Planctomycetota bacterium | reverse complement strand
TACACGAACGGGGGCGATCCCTCCTTCAAGTGGACCGGCCCGGCGGCGGCGCTGTGGATCGGGCCGACGCCGGAGGCCGTGCGGGCGGCGGCGGAGGGGAAGAAGACATCCGATTCGGGAGGAGACCATGACCGTTCGAGAGTTGCACGAGCACTTCTTGAGCCGCGCGCCCTGGGTGAACCGTTCGGCGACTGCGGATGCCCTTGAACTCGGCGACCCGGAGAAGCCGGTGCGGCGGGTCGGCGCGGGCTGGAGTGCCTGTGCGCCGAACCTGCGCGCTGCGGCCGCCGACGGGTGCGACCTCTACATCACCCACGAGCCGTGCTTCTGCGAGTTCTGGGAGCCGGCGGCCCGCTTTCGCGATACGGCCTGGGGCCGCCTGAGAGCGCAGATCTGCCGGGAGGCGGGAATGGCCCTCTTCGCCCTCCACGACACCTGGGACTTCTTCCCCCGGTACGGCATCCGCGACTCCTGGATGGAACACCTCGGCGCGAAGGACGCCGACCGCCTTGCTTTGCGGCGCTACCGCAACGCCCCGCTGGAGTCGCTCGGCCTCTATCGCGTGGCGCCCACTACCGTGGCCGCTTATGCCCGTTTCGTGGCCGCTCGGGTGCGCGAGTTCGGGCTGCGCGGCGTAGCCGTCATGGGCGACCCCGACCGCCGTGTCGAGAAGGTGGCCCTCGGCGTCGGCTGTCACATCCCCGAAGAGCAGATGCTCGACGCCGGGGCGGATGTCCTGGTGCAGGTCTTTGATCGGGCCTTTCAGACCTTCACACGTCTCCCGCTGCTCGACCTCGGGGCAAGTCTGATCGTGGTCGAGCACGGCGTGACCGAAATGCCGGGGATGCGGAGCATGGCACGGTACATCAACGAGAACCTTCCTCCACTGGAAGCGACCTTCTACGGACTGGAGTATGAGACGCGATGGTACTCCGCCGTCGAGGATGAGAAGAATCAGTGATCGAAGGACGTTGACAACGTCGAAGAGAAGTCCCTACAATTCAGCAAGCGTTCTGAGTGATAGGAAGCGTTATGAAAGCATTCGATTGCGGCTCCGGTCTGGTGCGCGCTCACTCGGGCGAGGCGGTCTATCGTCATATTCGCCGCGCCATCGAGAACGGGGAATTGCAGGCCGGACAGACGCTGGCGAGCACTCGCGCGCTGAAGGACCGGCTGGGGGTCAGCTTTCACGCCGTCCTTTCCGGGCTCGAACGCCTTGAGCGCGAGGGGTGGGTCCTGCGGCGGCGCGGGTCGGGCACCTATGTGCGCGACTCGGCGCTCAATGGACTGCAGGGCGCGTCGGGGCGTCGGATCGGCTTGGTGACGTGCGGCGACGGATCGCCCGGCGCGCGGTTCCTGGAGGGGGCGGTGGCGGCGGCGCGCGCGGAGGTCGAGGCGCGCTCGGGACGCCTGGTGGACATGCGGGGCGAACGCGATCCCGCGGCGTGGGAAAGCGCCTACGACGCGGCCATCTGGGCGGGGGCCGACGTTGCCCCGGAGAACCTTGCCGTCGAGCGTCACCCCTTCGTGATCCTCTCCCATAGCTGCGAGCGCGTCTTCCCTTCGGCGGGGGGCTACGACGTGGTGACCTCGGACTCGCGCCAGGGCGGGATGCTTGCCGGGCGTCATCTCCGCGAGGTCGGTTGCGCGCGAGCCCTTTTTGTCGGCGTGCGTCCCGGCGGCGGCGCGGAGCGATGGGAAATCTTCTCGCGCCTTCGGCTGGAGGGGTTCGAGCAGGGCTGGGGGCGGCCGTTGGGGGCGGAAGACCTTGTGCCGGTGAGCAACTACATGGTCACCGACGGACTTCGGATTGCCGCCGAGGTTCTGCGCCGCGGGCCGCGTCCGCTGGGGATCTTTGCGGCGTCGGACGACCTGGCGATGGGGTTGTGCCACGGCGCGGCGGCGCACGGGATCGAGCTCGGCGGCGACGTGCGGCTCATCGGTTTCGACGGACAGCCGCCGCGCTTCGCGGGCGACCCCGACTTGACGACGGTGGCGGCGCCGCTGGAGGAGATGGGGCGCACGGCGGCGCGGCTGGCGCTGGAACGCATCGAGCGTCCGAAGGCGCCGATGCGGCGGGTGTGTCTGGGCTGCACGTTGAAGAAGGGCGCTACGGCATAGCGGATTCGAGCCTGGGAGGAGGAACCAAACTATGAGCGCGTGGCGACGATGGACGCAGGCTTTTACGTTGATCGAACTGCTGGTGGTCATCGCGATCATCGCGATCCTGGCGGCGATGCTCCTGCCCGCCCTGGCCGGCGCGCGGGAAAAGGCGCGCCGGAGCGCGTGCGCGAACAACCTCAAGCAGATGGGGTTGAGTCTGGAGTCGTACGTCAGCGACTACAACGGATACTACCCGAGCTGGCCGGGATACGGACGCAATCCGCCGAACGTCCTCAGCTACGGTCAGTCGGTGGTGTACGACGAGGTCAGCAACAGCAGCGTCTTCGCCCTTCCTTCGACGCAACACCACACCGGCATCGGGCACCCGCGCCTGATTGCGCAGGGGCGCAGCACGACGCTGGCCGTCGCCCAGCCGGGCAAGTTGAGCATGGGCCCCGTGGGCCTGGGTTACCTGATCTGGTGCGGGTACCTGGACGACGTCCGGTCCTTCTTCTGCGCGTCGAGCGGCGACGGCATCTCCGGCAGCACGGGGGCCTCCGCCACCTACAGCCGCCCGACAGGCCCGATGGTCGGCAGCGGCATGCCCGCCCACAAGCTCCGCCATTTCCTGCGCGCGGGCGGGTTCGGACGACAGTCGCTCTTCTTCGGAAACTGGACGTGGCTGCCCTCGAACGCGAACAACTCGCAGGACTGCCACCCCGTCGGCGACACGAGCTACGCCCGCGCTGCCGCGTGCGACTATGTCTATCGCGGCACGATGATGCGCGGCGGTTACGGATACTATGGCTCTCATCTGCAGTGGGCGAATGCCTGCGGCATCACCCACGGTGATTCCCCCGAAGACGCGAAGACCGCCGCGCCGGGGAACGTCAACGGTCTCTGCGCCACGTACAACGGCCCGAATCCGATCCCCGTTCCCTACACCAAGCCTCTCCACTACGCCGTCGGCGGCGCGGCCCAGTTCAAGACGCCCAAGCAACTCGCCAATCGGGCCATCGTCTCCGACAGCTACAGCAACGGTCCTTCTGTGGTGGAGTACGGCGGCACGCTGAATGCCGGCGACAACGCCTTCACGCACCGCGACGGGTTCAACGTGCTCTACGGGGACTGGAGCGGGCGCTGGTTCGGCGACCCGGAGCAGCGCATCACCTGGTGGGACCAGCGCAACCCCACCGGCGGCGACCGCGACAGTGGCCAGATCGGCTTCTGGATGGCAACGCTGCGTCAGTACACCTATGGCATTCCCTCCTTTGGGAACAACCAGGGCCAGAGCGGCATATCGCCCTCGGCGGCGAACTATCGCGAGTACTCGTGGTACACCATCTGGCACTACTTCGACGCCGATGCAGGAATAGACCGTCCGTAGGCCCGCAACCACACCGAGCGCGGAGGGAGCGCCCCGGAAGACCTTCTGGGGCGCTTCATTTTGCAGGAGCAAAGGAAGATGACACAGCCGGCATCCCGGCTGCGGTGGCATCGGGAGACGGTTCGCCGTGGCGGACGCGCGGCCTCCTTCTGGTGGTGTGAGGCGCGCGGTTCGCGCCCCGGCCCGGAGGTGGCGATCCTGGCCGGGCAACACGGCATGGAACCGACGGGGCCGGCCATGCTGGCGGCGTGGTTGAGGGATCTGGATGTCTCCCGGCTGCGCGGCACGATCCGTGCGGCGCCGCTGGCGAATGTCGAGGCGCTGCGGGGCGGCTTCGAGTGCGAGATTCCCCCGGCGCGTCTCAAGCGCGCGCGGGCGCTGGGGATGATGCCCGGCGCCTGCCCGCTACGCCTGAACCGGCAGAGCTGCGGGCGCAACCTCAACCGCCTGTGGCCGGGCAAGGGCGACGGCACGCTCCACGAGCGCCTGGTCGAAGCGCTGCGCCGCTGCGTCGTCGCCGGGGCGTCCCACCTCGTGGATTTCCACTGCTGGTCCGACTCCGGCCCGGCGGGGGTGATCGGCTACAGCGACGCGGCCATCGAGTTCGGGCGGCGCTTCGGCCTGCCGCACCTCCATCGCTATCCCCTGACGGACCATCCCGGCTTCCTGAGCCTGTGGGCGATGCGCGCGGGCAAGACGGCGATCACGGTCGAGCTGACCCCCCAGACGCGGGTCTTCCGCTCCGGCGCGGAGGCCGGACGGCGCGGACTCGACAACCTCCTGCGCCATCTGGGAATGCTGCCCGGTCCGGAGAGACCTTTGCCGGAGCAGTTTCTGCTGGAGTTCCGGCGGGGCGACTTCCGCCCGATGCGCCTGCCGTGGGACGCGCTCGTCGTGCCGGAGGTCGAGCCGGGCGGCCGGCATGAGAAGGGCGCACGGCTCGGGCGCGCGGTGAAGCTCGACGATCCCCGCATCGTCCGCGTCCTGCGCGCGCCATGCGACGGCCTGCTGATGGCCTTGCCGCACCGGGCCGTCGTGTCCGCAGGGCAATCGGTCCTGACCTTCTATCGCGCGCGGAAGCTGCCTCCGCCCGGCGGCGCAATCTGAGAAGGGGAGACACGGGTGAGCACCCGATGGTGGACGGTGGCGCTGCTGCTCTTTGCCGCGCCGGGATGGGCGCAGGATGCGCGCATTGCCGTGGATATCCCGGACGCGGTCCACGTCCGCGCCTGGCCGGTGACCGTCGGCGTGCCTTTCGGCGCGGGGACGCTGAAGGACGCCGGGGAGCTCGCGGTGTCGGAGGAGGGCGGGCGGGGCGTGCTGTGCCAGGCGGTCCCGACGTCCTTCTGGCCGGACGGTTCGATTCGATGGGCGCTGGTGGACTTCCGGGCGGAGCGGGGCTGGCGCTACACGCTTTCGCGCGGCCCCCGTGCAGCGGCGCAGGACGACATCCGCCTGTCGGAGGAGAACGGCGCGTTCGCGGTGGAAACGGGCGGGGCGCGCTACCTCTTTGCGCCGTCGAGCGGAGGTTTCTCGCTCGACTACGACCTGAACGGCGACGGGCGCTTTGCCGCCGAGGAGCGCCTGATCGCGCCGGAGGGGATGTTCTACGTGGTGGACTCGCGCGGACGCCGGGGGGAAATGCGCGTCGAACGCCTTGAGAAGGCCCTGACCGGGCCGCGTCACGTCGTCGTGCGGATGGAGGGAGCATACCGCGCAGCCGATGGCGCGCGGCTGGCGGCGGCGGTGGTCTATGTCCACTTCTACGCCGGTCTTCCGTGGGCGCGGCTCTGCCACAAACTGGTCGTCACGGAGGACACGAACACGCTGTGGTTCCGGGAGAGCGGTGTGCGCTTCGCCCTGCCGCCGGGCGAGGCGACGGGAACGTTCAACGACGCGCGCGAGACGTTGACGAAGACGGCGCGCGTGCCGCTGCCCCCCGGCGCGACGGCCACCCTGCTCCAATCGGATTTCCCCCACTTCGGCTCCACCGCAAGCCGTTTCACCCTGACGGCGCAGCAGGGGGGTGAAACGCGCGAAATCTCCTCCGGCCCGGCCGGCGGGAACTGGGCGAACCTTTCAACCGAGCGATGGGGCCTCACGGCGCAGCTTCCCGCCTTCTGCGAGACCTTCCCCAAGGCCTTTCGGCTTGCCGAGGGGGAGTTGACCGTCAAGCTGTGGGCGGCGGAGTGCGGGCGGGAACTGGATTTCCGCACGGGCACGCTCATCCGGGAGTATTTCGGCACGGACTGGATTCCCGAAACGCACGCCGTGGCTTCGGTGGAGAACTCGGCGCAGGGAACGGCGCGGACGCACGAGATCTGGCTCTACCCGCACGCGGGCGCTTTTCGGGCGGAGCGCGCGGCGGACTACGGGGCGACCCACCGCGAGATCTTCGCCGCGCCCGATCCCGAGTACGCCATGCGCACGGGGGTCTTCGGTCCCCTGGCGGCGAAGGAGGCGGGCCGCTTCGCGGAGGCCGAGGCGGCGATCGAGGACTACTTCCACCGCTACGTGACGGCGGGGGAGCGGGTCTTCCCGGCGAACGGGTACATCGCCTACGGGCTCTATCCCTTCAGCGCCCAGCCCTGGCACCAGAAGAAGGACCGCGGCAACCGGTGGTATCCCGGCGTCCATCGGCTGTCGCGGTGCCTGGAATACAACCTCAAACGCGGGGTGTGGCTGCTCTACGCGCGGTCGGGGGAGCGGGACTATCGCGACTATGCGCGGCGCTACACGCGGCTGCTCGACGACATGCTCTTCTCGCACGTCGAGGCGCCCTGTCGTCCGCTGGGGTGGATCGGGAGCGGCGACTTCCACTCGCCCATCTTCTGGGGGGCCTTCGGGGAGAAGGCCCTGCGGCTGGGGGCGGCGGGGATGCGTCCGCCGCCGAACAGCGAGGCCAGCGGCCTGGCCTGGGCCAGCAGCGAGGACGTCATCCAGTTCGTCTATGACTGGCAGATGGCGGGGGACTTCCACTCGCGCGACGCCGCCCTGCGCTACAAGGCGGCTGTGGCCGCGGAGTTCGCCGGCGACGTGGAGAAAGCTGTGGCCGCGCTGGGAAGCCGCCCCGAGGCGCTGTTGCGGATGACGGGGTCGCTGTACGAACTGGACGGCGACCCGGCCACGCTGGCGCTGTGCAGCGGCATCGTGCGGCGGTTGGCGCGCGAGGACGGCGAGGTGAACGAGGAGTTCCCGACGAGTTCGGCCAAGTGGGGGGACGTCTTCGGCGCGTACTATTATTACTACACGGCCACCGGCGATCCCTGGGCGCGCCGGGCGCTGCTGAAGCTGGCGGAGTTCCAGTACCGCCACGGCGACACGGAGGCCTTCTTTGCGCGGTCCAGCCCGCTCCTGCAGGCTTTCGCCCTGGCATGGCGCGAGACGCGCGACCCGCGCTGGGCGGCCGGCCTTCGCCAGGCGGTGGAGCGCTACGCGCGCGATGCGGCGGCGAGGCGCGCCCTCTTGCCGGACCCGCGCGCGTTGAGCCAGGAATATACCGGACCCGGATGGGGCGCCGGCGCCATGACCGGCCAGGGGCCTGTGCACGTCGGCATTCCCGCCGCGCTGGCCGTGATGAAGGAAACGGAGGGGAGCGTCCCGGCGGTGACGCTGCCCTTTGCCGTCAAGCTGCACCCGACGCAGCCCACCACCGTCCTGCTGAAGAAGGAGAAGGCCGGCGCGGCGACGCTGGACCTCTTCGTCAACAACTGGAATGACCGGCAGGTGAAACCGGCGTTGCGCGCCTGGCCGGCGGGCGTAGCGGCTCCGATCGAGGAGGTCGAGCGCGAGTCGCACCGCGCGCGCGGGCCGGATTTCGCCTGGCTGAACTCCTACAAGTGGTACCAGCGCTATGAGGACCAGGTCTTCCTGCGCCTGCGGCTGCCGCCGGAGACGCCGCCGGGCATCTACGAGCTCGACCTCGGCGACGTGACCGCCTGGACGATCCTGTGGTCCGAGGTGGACAAGATCATGCAACTGGCGTCGCGCGGAGCGGTGATCCCGCCCTCCGGGCGGCAGTTCTTCCGGGTTCCCGATGGCGCGGACGCGATCGAGTTCTTCGCCTACCGTCCGGTGCGGGTCTTCGACCCGGAGGGCCGGGAGGCGGCGGTGGAGGACCTGAAGAACGGGCGATGGCGCGTGGCGACCGGCCGGCGCGGCGGCGCCTGGGGCTTGGAGAGCGGGCGCGACAAGTTCCTCTGGGAGGGGGGCGTCGGCAGCGAGACCTTCGTGCGGATGGAGGCGGCCTGTCATGGCGCGGAGCGGCGGCCCTGGGCGCTGGCGTATGCCAATGCGCCGGAGCGGCTTTTTGCGATGGACGAGCGGATGATCGCCGGGCGGGCCGCTCCCGGCGCGCCCCCCCCGGAACGCTTCGTCGAGGCGGCATCGCCGGACTTCGGGCTGGCGGTGCGGCTCGACGGGGAATACGTGGAGATTGCGCTGCCCGAAGGAACGGCCTTCCCGCGCGAGAGCGGCACCGTGGAGTTCCGGGTGCGCCCGGAGTGGTCGGCGACGGACACCGTGCTGGGCGTCAGCGCGTTGAGCGACGCCTTCGTGCAGGTCTTCAAGGGCGACCCGGTCGAGTTGACCTACCGCGTCAACGCGTCGGATGCCGGACGCTCAGGGCGATACGCGCAGGCCGCCTGGACCTTTGCGCTGGGCAAGGCGGGCCTGACTCGGGCGGCGGGGTTCCTGCAATCGGGGCGATGGCAGCACGTGGCGATGACGTGGCGGGTGGACGGGGCGGCGAGTTACGCGCGCCTCTTCATTGACGGACGCCTGCGCGCGCACTGCCACTACAACGTGGGCCTGGCCCCCGAAGTCTCCCCGGACAAGCTGCCCGCGGCGGGGCGGACCATCCGCCTCGGCTCGGGGCGCGTGCGCGGGGCGTTCATCACGGGCGAGACCTACGACGAACTGCGCGTGTCGCGGGTGATCCGCTACGAAGAGGACTTCGAGCCGCCCTCCGCCCCCTTCGAGCCCGACGCCGACACCGTGGCGCTGGCGCATCTCGACGGGAACCTGGAGGCGATGGTGAACGGCAACCCGGCGGCGGGCGCGTTGAAGAAGGGCAAGCTATGGTGAAACGCTTCGCGGCAACGCTGGCATTGGCGGCGCTGGTCCTGTGCGGATGCGGCGGCCCGGCGGAGGTGCGCGCCGTGGCGGCGGGCCGCTTGCACTCGCTGGCCGTGGACGGCGACGGACGCCTTTGGGCCTGGGGGGCGAATGAGTCGGGCCAGCTCGGCGACGGAACGACCTCGGATCGTTCGCATCCGGCGCGCGTGGAGGGACTCAGCGGCGTCGTTGCGGCGGCGGGCGGCGCGACGCATACGGCGGCGCTGCGAAAGGACGGGACCGTCTGGACCTGGGGGGCGAACGAGCGCGGACAACTCGGCGATGGCGGCATCGCGTCGCGCGCCGCACCGGGCCGCGTGGTCGGGCTCGAGGACGTGATTGCCGTAGCCGCCGGCGCGGCGCACACGGCGGCTCTCGGACGCGACGGAACGGTGTGGACGTGGGGCCGCAACGGCAGCGGGGAACTGGGCGACGGAACGACGCGCGACCGCGCGCGGCCGGGGCGCGTCGAGGGCCTGCCGCCCGCGCGCGCGATCTCCTGCGGGGCGCATCATACCGTGATCCTCGATGCCGATGGCGCGGTATGGGTGTGGGGGCCGAATGGCGACGGACGCCTGGGCGACGGGACGACGGAGGACCGCCTGCGCCCTGTGCGCGCGGCAATGCCCGAAGGCGCGCGGGTGACGGCCATCGCGGCGGGCGGCTATCACACCGTGGCGCTGACGGATTCCGGCAACGTGCTGGCCTGGGGCGCCAACTGGTCGGAGGCCTGGCAACTGGCCAACGCGACGACGCTGAACAGCCCAAGGCCGACCCCGGTGGCGGCGAATGAAGGGCTCGAAGCCGTCGGCTGGCCCGTGATCCCGACGAAGGACCCCGTCCGTCCACTCGGGGAGATCGCGCAGGTGACGGCGGGGGCCTTTCACACTCTGGCCGTCCGCCGCGACGGTCTTCTCCTGGCGTGGGGGCAGAACGCGCGCTGGGGACAGCTTGGAAGCGGCGCCGCCGACTGGCAGCCGAGCGTGACGCCGGTGCGCGGCATCGTCGCGCCGCGCGCGTTTGCCGGGGGAATGTATCACAGCCTGGCGGTCGCCGCCGACGGCAGCGTTCTCGCCTGGGGCGGGAACCATCGCGGACAACTCGGGATCGGAACGGCGGACATGACGCCGCACGGCGCGCCGGAACGTATCGGAGCGTGGCGCACATCGAAGGCCGACTGACGGACAGGATCCGGCACGCGCGGCGGACGGCGCGACCGTGAGAGCGAGGAGAGCAACATGAGAGGCATCGGGCCGGCGCTGCTGGCGGCGACGCTGTTGTGCGCGGGCGCGCAGGGGGACGAACTCCGGGAAATCCTCTATCTTCCCTTCGACGGCGACGCCAAAGCGGTCACGGCGCGTGGGGCGGCCGAGCCCTACCAGTCGCGCGTGGACGCCTGGGAGGAGGGGGTCGTCGGCAAGGCGGCGCGCTCCGAAAAGCGCTACAACGGCATCCGCTTCGACGGACGCGGGAACATTGACCTCAACCGCGGCACGCTGGCGCTCTTCTACAAGCCGTTGCGCGATCCGGGCGTCGGCGCGTGGGACCCCCTCTTCGGCGTCGGCTCCGACCTCGAAGGCTACTGGGCCGGCGTGCTTCAGTTCATCAACAAGCAGGACATGAACAAGCGCACGATGACGGCGGTGCACCTCTTCGACATCGGCCGCTACTCGCCGATGGTGAGCATCGAGCCGATCGCGAACCGCTGGAAGAAGGATCAATGGCATCACATTGCCATCGTCTGGGACCGCTTTGAGGGCGTCAAGGTCTATGAGGACGGACGGCTCGCGGCCGACCACTGGGGGCGATTCCGGTGGGATTGGAGTCCCTCGCCGCGGACGCTGGTGTTCGGGGAGATGTTCTACTCGACGCGGCCCTTCTCGGTGGACGAAGTGCATGTCTATGGCGCCTGCCTGACGGACGCGCAGGTGGCGCAACTGGCGCGAGGCGAAAAGCCCACGGGCGCGCCGGTGGCCATCGCCTCCGAGGCCGCGCGGCGCCCGTATGAACTGGCGCGGATGGGCTGGACGGCGGAGGAGCTGCCGGCCCTGCCGCGCGCGGAGGGGGGCGTATCGCTTCGGTATGTCTTCGCGCAGATTGAGCGGTGCGTGGACGCGCAACGCCAGGTGGCGCAGCCTTTCGAGGGTTTCCGGGACACGTGCTGGCCCCTCCAGAAGTACGGGGCCTCCTCCAAAGGCCGGGCGCTGCAAGTTCATTTTCGTCCGGAGCAGCGCTTCGACCGGGCGCGCCTCTTTGCGCAGCGGCCCTACGCGGGCCGTCTGCTCGAAATCGTTCCGGGCGAAGGCACGCGCCCGCTGGCGGAGGTCTCCGCGCCGCGCGCGCTGTGGCGGGCGCAGTTCCCGCAGATGCGCGCCGACCGGCGGCTCGTGCTCGAGCGCGAGACGGGCCAGGTCGGCCAGGTGGACTTCTTCCGCGTGGAGGCCGCGTCCGCGCCGAAGGCGGACATGCTCTTCAGCACAGCGCGCGCGGAGCGGCTGGCGCCGACGCTGGCGGGCCGCGCGGCGCTGGGGGAAACGGAGCCGCGCTTCGACAACCCCGTGCGCGGCGTGCGCGCGCCCGTCCCGGCGTGGACCCTTCGCAGTCCCGCCTTCGGCGGCTTCCAGATGACGACGGAGATGCTCGAAGAGCCCGCGCCGATAGACAGCGTCGTCGTCACCCTGGTTGCCGAGGACCTCCGCGGCCCGACGCCGATCCGGATCGTGGTCAAGGAGCCGGTCATGCCGCAGCGCGACTGGTTCGACGCCGAGGCGTTGCTGGAACCCAGGGGCGCCGGTCCGCAACGCTTCATCTTCCACCTCAAGGGCCGGCCCGTGCTCAGCTACCCGAAGACGCAGGCGGACTACAAGCGCGCCCGGGTGGACGAACCGGGACGCGAAGTGGCCCTCCTGGTCACGGCGGGCGAGGCCGTCGCCTGGCGCATGGGAGAAGGCGGCACGAGCCTGGGGTTGTGCCTGACGACGCCGGAGGCGATCCGGACGGTGTGCGTGGCCGACCAGCGCGAGTTCGCGCGCGAGGCCTACGCCGAATGCAACGAGGGACACACCTGGGACAACGTCGGGCCGCACGGATGGGGGCGGTTGTACTACCCGCAGTTGTGGCTGATGCGCTTCGCCCCGGAGGAGCGGGCGACAATGGAGATCGCCTCGCGCCTGGGCTGGCGGACGGAGCCGCTGCCCTACATCGAGCCGGCGAATGCCGCCGGCGCGCCGGAGTGGGCCTGCCGCCAGATGGAATCCATGCGCGCCAACCGGCGCATCGTCCACTGGATCATTGACCACCGCCAGACGGAGAACGGCGAGTTCGGCGGCGTGTGGGGGGACGACACCGACATGTCGGAGTACTGGACGAGCTATGTCCTGGCCTGCGACGACGACGGCAAGATCGGCCGCGCCCTGCGGAGGTTCATCGCCGGTCTCTACCGCGAGTGCCTGGTCGAGGGGGTGTCGCGGACGATCCGCGACAACCTGCACTCCTACGAGGAGGGCATGGGGGCGATCTGCCATGCGCTCCTCTTCGACTACGGCAACCCGACGGCCGTCGAGCGCGTCATGCGCGCCGCCAGCCACTACCACCCCAAGTGGATGAAGAAGGAGGAGGACGGGACGTACAGCTTCCGCTCGAACTACTTCGGCTTCGAGGGGGTGTATGAGGAGGGAGACTTCGGGAAGGACACCGGAGTAAACCACCTGATGCTCTATCCGGCGGCTTACCTGACGTGGTACAACCGGCACCCGGCGGCGACGCCGTACATCCTGCACTGGCGGCGCGCGCCTCAGACGCGCGGCCTGGTGTACGACGCCTGGCTGCGTCTGAAGTACGACGACCCGGCCCAGCGGGCCGAGCTCTACGCCGAACGCCTGGCGGCCACCGACGGCGCGCGCGACCCGGAGGGCGTCAACTCCCTCCTCCTGGAAACCGGCGTCCGCCCGGAATGGCGCGACCGGCTCCTCAAGCAGGCCCAGGGCGCCCCGTGGAAGTTCTTCGCCGGGGCGCTGCCGGAATACGCGGGCTACTCCGGGCGAATGACCGAATACTTCTGGCTGGCCTGGGCGGCGACCGGCGACCTCAAGTGGCTCATCCAGTCCGATCGCCAGGCGTGCCTCTTCATCAACAACCAGGAGTGGCTCTACACGGAGGCGCAGCCCTCGACGGACCGCATTCCGCTGCCGGAATGCAGCATGTTGCGCTCGCGGATCGGGGCGCTGGCGACCACGCGCGGCGCCTCGGGCAGCTTCTGGCCCCGGCACGCGCTGTCGTACACTGCCGGCTCGGAGCAGACGGCGATTCTGGTGACGGAGAACACGGAGACGGCGCTGACGGCGCGCTTCTACTGCTTCGCCGACGGGCCGCACCGCCTCGATGCGCGCCTGTGGCGGCTGCTGCCGGGGACGTACAAGGCCGTGCTGAGCCACGACCGCAACCACGACGGACAGCCGGAGGAGATGATCCGGGAGTGGACGCTCGAGGTCGAGCGCGGCGCGCCCCTGGAACTCACCCTGCCGCCGCGGGCGGGCAGCGTGTTGAAGATCGCCGCGCTGACGACGCGCGCGCCGGTCTATGACCTGCCCGATGCCGCCATCGGCCCGGAGGATGTCGTGCTCGAATACGGCGACCACCTCCACGTCACCGTCCACAACATCGGCACGCAGCCGGTTGAGAACCTGGAGGTCCGTGTGCGCGACGGGCATACCGGCGACGTCATCGGCACGCGGACGGTGCGGCGGATCGAAGCCCCGCTCGACCTGAAGCCCCGGACGGCGCTCCTTGAACTCCAGAACGCGAATGCGATCACGCGGGGGAGCATCATTATTGAGCTGGACCCCGGGAAGAAGCACCCCGACTTGAACCGCTGCAACAACACCGTGGTCTTCAAGTATTGAGCGCGGCGCGTCCGGCCATAAGGGAAAGGAGAGGCGGAGACGATGAGCGAGGTCCTCCTGGACCGTTCGATGCGGATTGTCGTCGGGAGACGCGAGCCGTACGGCGTGGCCTGTGCGGCCCGCGCTGTGGCGCAGGACATCTTCGAGGTGGCGGGCTTCCGTCCGCGAGTTGTCGAGGAATCCTCCGACGCGGCGGGCGTTGAAATTCTCGTCGAGAGCGACGGGAAGCTGGCGCGCGCGCGCGGGATTGCCGCGCCGCTCGCGCCGGAAACCTTCGTGGTCCGCGCCCTGTGCGCCGGGGGACGCCCGACGCTGCTCATCTCCGGGTGCGGCGAGCGCGGCGCCATCTACGGGCTGTACCATCTCGCGGAAGCCCATCTCGGCGCAGACCCCTTCAAGCACCTCACCGGCTACCGCCCGCCGGCCCGCTGTCCCATCGTCCTCAAGGACCCGGACTTCACCGCCGCGCCGCCGGCCTTTCGTTTTCGCGGCTGGCACATCGAGTCGCACGGCCTCATGTCGCCGTGGCGCGGGACGGCGGAACACCAGCACGCCAACTGGGAGCGGTTCTTCGAAACGTTGTTGCGCTGCGGCGGGAACATGGTCAAACCGGAGATCAACCGCCCCGAGTCGCTGGAAGTGGCGACGGCGCAGAGGATGGGGTTGCTCATCACTCAGGAGCATGGCTGCCCCTTCGGGGTGGGGATGTGGGAGGTGGGGGCCGGCGTGCCGGGCTTCGATTACTCCTACGAGCGCTCGGCGGAGACCTACCTTGAGGCCTGGGAGGACGGCCTGCGGCGCTATCCCGACCCGACGAAGGTCATCTGGACCGTGGCCTTCCGGGGGCGGGGCGACCGGCCCTTCTGGGAGACGGACCCGGAGCGGTACGACACGGACGCCAAGCGCGGCGCGCTGATCGAGCGCGTAATGCAGGCGCAGAAGGCGCTGGTCGAGAAGCATCTCGGGCGAGGGGCGGCGCCCCTTATCTTCAACGCCTGGATGGAGGGGAACCGGCTCCTTTCCGAAGGACATCTGCATCCGCCCGAGGGAGCGTACACCGTGTGGGCGGACAACGGTTACGGGAGCTTCCGCTCGATGATCGCCGAGGGCTGTCCCCCGGAGCAGGTGAAGGATATCCTGCCCGCCTCGCCGCCGCCGGGGATGCACGGGGTCTATTACCACGTGGCGATGTGGGACTTCTGCGCGCCCTTCCTGACGCGCTTCGTGCCGCCGGAGCGCATCGAGCGGGAGTTCCGCCGCGTGGTCGAGCGCGGGATGACGGCGTACGTGCTTGTGAATGTGGGACGGTTGAGCCACAGCCTGCTGAGCGCGGCGGCCATCGCCGACCTGTGGCGCGATCCTTCGCGCTGGGTGCGGCCCGAGGCGCACGGCGAGGAGGGAGGCGCGGCCGGGTTCCTGCGGCGCTGGACGCGCAGGTACTTCGGCGCGGCGGCGGGCGAGGCGGCGGAGTGCTACCGCCGGTGCCAGGCGGGATTCGTTCGTTACGGGGAGTGGGGCGGCTGGGACGACTACGTCTTCGGCGACGTGGGCTATGCGCGGATCGCGCGCGGCCTCGTGCAGCAGGCCCTCAGCGCGGCCCGGCGGCGGGAGAACGACCGGCTGGCGCAGCGCTTCTTCGAGAACCGCCCGATGACCCTCGCCGAACAACTGGCGTGGCTGACGCCGCGCCTGGCCCAGGCCGAGACACGATGGACCGAGGCGCTGGAACTGGCCGAGGGGACGCTCGCGCGCCTCGAGGGGACGGCGCGTCGCTTCTTCGAGGCCGACATCGCCGCGCAGATCGAGATCAACCTGGGCTTCAACGGCTTCCTGCGATCTCTCGCGGAGGCCGTGACGCGCTACGAACGCGGCGAGTTCGCCGCCGCGCTCCGGGCCTGCCGCGCCGCCAAGACGCAGGCGCATCGGGCCTGGCGCGGAACGCGCCGTGTGGATCACGGTAACTGGGGACGCGGCTGGCCCAAGGAGACCTTTTACCGTATCACCTGCCTGCCCCTGGCCTGGGAGCAGGCGGAAATGCTCGAACGTGTCTGCAAGACGATCGTGCGGCGGCGCAATGACCCGCTGCTGCTCGGTGTCAACATGGCCGATACCGGGTGGGAACACGGCGTCAGCGGGCCGACAAGGACCTTTGAATTCGAGAAACCGCCGGACGAGGAATGACAGGCGGCTCCGGGAGACGGCGGCAAGAACAGGCGAAGGATTTCGCGGGAGGATGGGATGAGGCGCTGGATCATGGCGGTGACGGCGTGTCTGGGGATTTCGGTAGCGGCGTCGGCGCAACCGGGTCTGCTGGGCCCCCTCAAGTTCCACGCGCCGATTCCCGGCGACAAGCCGCCGCTGGTCGTGGGCGACCGTTTCGAATACTGGGCCGGCGACCCCAGCGGCCAGTTCATCGCCATCCTTCCCGTCCCCAAGGAGGGCCTGAAGGGCGCGAGACTGCGCGTGCGCCTGCTGCCGCAGGAGCCGGCGGAGGCGCCGCCGCTGGCGGAGGCCGAACAGTCCGACCCCGAAACGGCCAAGGTCGCCTTCCTCATCCGCACGGCCACACTGCGCCCGGGAAAGTACCTCGTGCGCGCCGCCCTGCTCAACGCGCAGGGGGGCGAGGTCGAACCGGCGGAGTTCCGCTTCGCGCGGACGGACAAGAGGAACGCCCCGCCGGCTCTTCCGGCGGAGGGGCTTCCCCTGTTGCTGGAGGAGCAGAGCATTCTGGCCGATGGCGTGTGGCCGGCGCGGACGGGTATTCCGCTTCCGCTGAATGCCGTGCCCGCCGCCGAGGGGCTGGCGCTTTTCGAGAACGGCGTGCGCGTTCCCCTTCAGGCGCGGACGACGGCCACGTGGGGGCCCGATGGCTCGGCCCAGTGGGCGCTGCTGGACTTCCTGGGGCGCTACTCGAAGGGAAAGCCGGCGGAGTACCGGCTGAAACTGGAGGGCGGAGCGGTTCCATCGCGCGCGCGCCTGTCCTGCCGTGAGACGGCCGACAAGATCGTGGTGGACACCGGAATGGTGAAGTTCGAGGTCGGACGCAAGAGATTCGCCGGTATCGAGGCCGCCTGGTTCGACCCGACCGGCTCGGGCCGGTACAACGACTTGGAGACCGTCATCAAGGGTCCGGGCGGGCCCTATCTGGTGGACGGGCGGATCATCCGCTTCGAGGCGCAGCACGACAAGGACGTTCGCGTGACGTTGGAGGAGGCGGGACCGGTGCGCGCGACAATCCGCGCCGAAGGGTGGTATGTCAGCGGCGAGGCGCGCGTCGAGCCGCTATGCATGTTCGTCACGCGCATCTCGGCCTTTGCCGGGCAGCCGATGCTTCGCATAACCCATCACACCATCATCACATACGACACGCGCCAGTACTGGCTGGCCGATGCCGGCTTCACCGTGGCGTCGCAGATCGGCGAACGTTTCCGGCTGGGCGCGGACGGCGTCGAGCACGGGGGAAAGCTCCCGCCGGGGAAGGGAAGCGTCTGGCTGCACCAGGAGCGCTATGACCGGTTCCGGCTGGTGGGGGCGGCGCCGAAGCCGATCGAAGGGAAGGTCTCGGACGGCTGGTTCAGCGTGCGCGGCGGGCGGCCCGAGGAACCGGAGCTGGGCGTGGCCCTGCGCGACATCTGGCAGAAGTTCCCCAAGGAAGTCGAGATGAGCCGCGACGGCATCACGCTGCACTTCTGGCCCGTCCACGGGCGGCGCGCCTTTTCGCCGGAGGAGGAACTCGACCTCCGCAACATCTACAAGTTCTGGTGCTTCCACCAGGGGCCGCTGCTCGACTTGCGCCTGCCGAACGACTACTTCGAGAAGTTCCGCGACGACTACGCCTCCGGGACCTTCGAGTGCCGCCCGGAACACGCCCTGAACGGGAATGCGCGCGGCGTGGTCATCGCGAATGATTTTGCCGTCTTCATCAGCGACCCCGAGCGCGCCGGCGAACTGCCGCGCCGGGCCGCCCTGCTCCAGCGGGACCCTGCTGCGCGGACGACGCCGGAGTGGAATGCCGCCACCGGCGCGATGGGCAAGGTGGCGCCGGCGGACCGCAAGCACTTCGCCGCGATGGAGGAGGCTGTCGAGAAGGGATACCTTTCCCACACGCGTTGCATCGAACGGGGGAAGGAATACGGCATGTGGAACTACGCCGACACGCACACGTACTGGGACGTGGCCCGAGACAGCGCCCAGTTGCACCGCGTCTGGCACAACTCCCACTACCACGAGATGGGCAAGACGTGGCTGATGTACTACCGCACTGGCAGCCCCGACCTGCTGCGTTGGGCGCGTCCGAGCACCGACCATTGGATGAACGTGGATACCATCAACTACGCCGATCCCAAGGCGCCGATCAAGTTCCACACTCCCGGCGCCCAGTATCACTGCAAAGGCTTGACGCACTGGGGCGCGGAGGCCACCGGCATGACCCGCCGCGACGGGCACGCCGGGTTGTCGGGCCACTGGGTGGACCCGGACGCCTTCCTCTGGTGCTGGTATCTGGACGGGAACCCCCGCGCCCGGGAGGTCTATCAACTCTGGGCCGATTCCTTCCTCAGCCGCGGCCTGCCGACGCGCGGGACCCGGCGCGAGGCGAACACGACGCTGGCGGTGATCATGACCTGGTACCAGGCGACGTGGAACCCCAACCTGCTGCCGGCGATCCACGCCATGGGGCGCAGTCTGCGGCTCGACGAACCCCTCGAAAAGCAGTTCCCCGGCCCCATGTGGCACCCGCTGTGGATCACGCGGTATTACGAGCAGACGCGCGACCCGGAGTACGTGCCCTTCATCCTGAAGTACGCCCGCCTGTCGCAACTGGGCGACACGTGGACCACGGCGCTCGGGGCGCTGGCCTATGACCTCTCCGGCGACACGAGCTACCTGACGCAGCACCTGGGCCGGGTGAACGACTTCCCGCAGATGTTCTTCCGCGCGCCGGGCGACCCCTACGACTGGTACGGCGTGGGGCCGGGACCGCTCGGCAGCCGCTGGGGGGCCTACCTGTGCTGGGGGCACCTGCTCTACGGGTTGCAGAAGGCGGGCATCACCGCCCCGATTCCCGAACCGCCGCCGGGGGCCTATCCCTGGACGCCGCCGAAGCTCATCGTGGCGGCGCTGAAACCGGCCGACCGCGAGTTCCAAGTCCGCCTGAAAGCCTCCTCCTTCGGCGGGGACCTGCACGCGATGCAGTACCGCGTCTTTGCGCCCTCGGGCAAGCAGGTGCTGGCGCACGACTTCAAGGGCGGCGGGCCGTCCTCGATGGACGTGACCCTCCCCGTCCCCGCCGACGGCGAGACGGGGCTCTACCGCATCGAGGTATCCACGTACATGGCGAACGTCTGGCGTCCGATGACGGACCTGCCGGCGGAGGCGGCGCTGATTCCGAACGACCGCCGTCTTGCGACAAACCGGCTGGCAAGTTTCGTGATGCCGGTGGGGTGGGACGGCGGGCCGGTGGCGGTCGAGCTCGACTCGAACAGCGACCGCTACCCCTGCAACGCCGCCGTCATGGACGCGCAGGGACGCGAGTTCTGCCGCGCCAGCCTGATGCGTCCGCGGACGCCCAAGCCGGTCGCCGCCGAAGCGCCGCCGGCGGCCTGGCCGATCCGGATCGAGGCGCACGGCCCGACCGGAGTGAAGCTGAGCGGGAAGTGCGACTTCTTCCTGATGGCGGATTCCCCGGAGACGCTGAAGACGATCGCCGGAGCCTTGCCGCCGAAGAAGTAGGAAGGAGGCCCCCTGCGCCGGCCGGCGGCCCGCTCAGCGGGGACGGAAGGTCACGCGGAGGTCGTCCATCAGGCCGCGATAGAAACGCGGCTCGACGACGCCGCCGATGCGCATGAGGCCGGTGAAGGCGAGCGCTCCGGGCGCCAGGTTCTCCGTGCGCGCGATCTCGCGCCCGTCGAGGGTCAGCGTCACGCGCCGGCCGTCGTAATCGGCCACCAGCCGATGCCAGCCGCCGTCGGCCAGCTCGGCGGGCGCGGCGGCGCGCGTCGTGTCGGCGGGCGCGCCGGCGGCGGTCTTCAGCCCCGCGTGGCGGAAGAGGATGACGCCCTGATCGAATCCGAGGGCGATCTGGTCGCCCTTGGTCAGGAGCCAGGCGTTCCGGTTCCAGTCGGCCGGAAGCTGGAAGCGGACGTCAATCGTCAGCGCTCCGACGGCGGCGGGAAGGTCCGGTTCACCGCAGTCCACGTAGGCGTCGAAGCCGTTGAACTGAAGGGCGCGGCCCTGCGGGCTGGCGACGCGGACCGGACCGGCGTTCGAGCAGACGAGTCCGGCGACGACGCGCTGTCCTTCGCGGATGCGGCCTCCGGCGAGCGGCTTGACGAGGCCGCGCGTGTAGTCCAGGGCGTAGTCGGCGTTGCGGTCGAAGACCACCGGCGCTTCGGTGTCGAGCAGCAGGCGTTCGGAGCCCGGTTTGACGTGGCGGAGCTGCACGCCGTTGTGGAGGATCGGTTGCCACTGGTCGGGCGGCCCGGCCACGAAACCGGCGCCTTCGAGCGCCGTCTCGGTCAAGGTCGAGAAGAGGCCGTCAATCTTCAGCGGCCCCCGGTCGCGGATGGCCTGAGGGTCGGTGTCGTCGAAGGTGTGATGGAAGAAGGCGGGCGTCGGGTCGGCGGCGCACGCGGAAAGGAAGGGCGTCAGGGTGAAGCAGGCGATCCAGAGGAGTCGGCGAGCCATGTCGGTAATCCTCCATGAAATGGGCGCGACCATGATGGTACGGCAAAGACGCGCGGTGAGCAAGGGCCTGTTGAATCTGGCCGGGGCGGCGCTGGCGGCCGTGTGTGCCTGGGGACAGGACGCCCCGACGCCGGAGGTCGCCCTCGAGAACGAGCACCTCAAGGTCGTGATCGCGCCGGCCACGGGGGGGCGGGTGAGCCACTTTGTCCACAAGCGCAGCGGGGCGGACCTGGCGCTCCAGGCGGCGCAGAGTCCTTACTGGGGGTTGCTGGCCGACGGGCTTTGGCAGCAGAACTTCGAGCACGGGGACTGGAACCGGGCGGCCTATGCCGTACTTTCCGCCGACGCGGAGAAGGCCGTGCTCGAAGGGCGCGGGCGGTTATGGGCGGGGGTGAAGATCCGCAAGACCCTCCGCCTGACGCCGGGACGGGCGGCGCTGGACGCGGAATACGAGGTGACGGCGGCGGCGCCCTCGCCGGCGCGGGCGATGGGGGACCTGTGGATTCACAACGCGCTGCCGCCGGGAGGGCGGGTTTTCATGCCCTTGCCGGCGGGTGTGGTCGAGCGCCCGATGGGGGCCGAGAGCGAAAGCTGGGGCTATGAGCCCTCCCGCGGATGGGTGGCGGCCATCAAGGGCGACAGGGGGCTGGCGGCGGCGGTGGACTTCTCGCGCTTGCGGGCCTTCCGGTCGTCGCACGAGGACCGGACGACGGCGGAGTGGATCCTGCGCAAGGCGGAGCTGAAGCCGGGCGCGCGGATGGCGACGTGGGCGACGCTCGCGCCGACGGCCGAGCTGACGCGGGTGGACGGCGTGAGCCGGGATATGGCGGCCTCGATGGAGTGCGGCGCGCCGGCGGGGGGAAGGATTCCGGTTCGGATTGCGGCGATCGCCTTCGAGAAGCACGACGCGGTCTTTGCTTTCAGTGTGCGGCGGCTGCCCCAGGGGACGGCGGCAAAGGGACCGGAGGTTGCGCGGGCGCTGAAGCCGGACGCGGTCGAACGGCTGGAGGTGGATCTGCCCGTGCCGGAGGAGGGAACATACGTCGTTTCCTGCACGGTCCAGGCCGGCGGCAGGACGCTGCTGCAATTCGAGCGACCGGTCTTCGCCGGAAAGCCGGGCGCAACGTACGCCCTTGCGCCGGAGTCTCTGCGCGACGGCGAGGCGCCGGACTACCCCACCAAGAACCGCTTCCACCCGATTGACATGGACTTCAACCGTCTGGAGATCATGCTGCCGGAGCGCGTCTGGGCGCGGCCGTATGCCGGAGGGCGTCCGAAGGTCCTGATGCTCCTGCCGCACCATGCCTCGCGCCAGGCGGTTGAGGTGGCGCAGCGCTTCGACATGGAGCTCACCGCCCCCTTCGTGGCCGACAGCGGCTTCTACGCCCTGGGCGATCGCTACCTGAGTCTGAACGTCAAGGACATCCATGCGGGGATTGAGAAAGCCGTACTGGGGAAGAAGTTCGACGTGATCGTGTTGACCAACGGCATGTTCCGCGGCAAGACGTCCGCCTTCCCCGCGCCGCTCCTGCCGGAGAAGGTGTTGCAGCACATCCTCAAGCTGGCGCAGGAGGGAGCGGGGATGGTCCTCGTGCAGCGCGGCGCGGAGCCGAAGGAGTTGGAGAACGCCGTACCGCTGAAGCACCTGGGCTATGACTGGGCGCGCGGGCCGTATGTGCTGCAGAAGTCCTCGAACCCCGTGCTCAACGCGCTGCCGTGGGAGGCGCTGCCGCCGGGGCACGATCAGTCCGGCTTCAAGCTGCGCGATCGCAAGGCGCAGGACGACCTGCTGCCGGAGGCCGCCGAGCGCGACGCCGTGCTCGTCTCCGCCGTCATGCCGCACGCCACGATGCCGCTCATCGCCACCGCCCAGTGGGGCAAGGGCCGCCTGGCGCAGGTGGGCTGGAATACCGGCCTGCTGCCGAACTCGCCGACGGTGCGCGGACGCGATTTCAAGGACCCGCCGGCCTATGACTACTGGGAATACCAGCACATGATCCTGGCGCGGTTGATCTACTGGGCGGCGCGGATGGAATCCCCTCTGTCGCTCCGGGAGATCGAGTGTACGCCGAAGCAGGTCAAGATCAGCCTGGTCAGCCGGATCGTGGGCACGGTGAACCTCGAATGGCGTCTGCGCGACGAGTTCGGGCGGACGCTGGCCGAGGGACGCCGCCCGGTCGAGTTCCAGGCCGGTCCGGCAACGACGACCTTCGACGTGCCCGAGGAGGTCGGGCCCTCCTATCGGCTGGCCGACGTGCTCTTCCGGGGCGAGCCGGAGACGCTGGCCTTCGGGGCCGGGGCGCTCAAGCGCCAGGGGACGCAGATTCGTTCGGTGGCCTTCGACAAGGCGCTGTATGAACGGGACGCTCCGGCGCAGGTGGAGGTATTGCTCACCGGCGTTCCGCCGGCGGGATGGCGGGCGCGGGTTGAACTGCTGGACGGCTTCGGACGCCGTCTGGCGGAGCAGACCGTTCCCGTCGCAGCGGAGCGGACGGCGGTTACGTTCGCGCCGGCGCGCGCCATCGGCTATGTCCTCGAAGCGCGGGCGGCGCTCCTCCAGGCCGACGGGAAGGTCGTGGACCAGGAATTCGCCGCCTCGCGGCGTCGGCCCGACCGAGAAGCCTCGCGCGCCAAGTTCCAAACCTTCTTCTGGGGCGGCGGGGCCGACGGCATGCCCCCCTATCTCATCAACAAGGTCTATCGCCTCGGCCAGTCCATCGGCATGAGCGCCAACCTCGAAAGTGAAGGCCCCCTGCTGCACGCGCGGCGCGAACTGGAGTATCTCGACATGCCGCTGTGCTCGGGCTCGGTCGGGATGGCCTGCAACAACGGCGTCAAGAAGGCGGAGATGGCGGCCAAGGGCGACCAGGAGACCTTCACCAGCCCGGCCGTTGCGGAGGGGCTTCGCCGCCGGACGGCGGAGGTCGCCAAGGCCAAGGAGGCGTGGAACATCCTCATGTTCACGATGGGCGACGAGTGCCGCGCCCCCTTGCCGGACACCGATTTCAGCAAGACGGGCCTGGCGGAGTTCCGCAAGTGGCTCCAGAACGGGTCATACGCGACGCTGGACGATCTGAACGCGGAGTGGAAGACCTCCTTCAAGACCTGGGACGAGGTGCTCCCGATGACGGAAGCGGAAGTCCGGGCGCACGCCAGGGAGACGCGTTTCTTTGCCGCATGGGCCGACCAGCAGCAGTTCAACAAGTGGGTCTGGGCGAACCGCGCGCGCGAAGCCATGGCCGGCTTCTTCTCCGTGGACCCCCTGACGCGGGCTGGGGAATCGGGCACCCAGGAGCCCGATACCTACAGCGGGCGCGACTACTGGCTCATCATGCAGCACTACACGGCGCTGGCCAGTTACGGCGGCGAACAGGACAATCAGCAGATGTCCTACCGACCGGACATGCTGCGGTACCCCTGGGCCGGCTACGGCAAGCCGAACCCGATCCTCCGCACCAGCACGTGGCCGCTGCTCGGCTCGATCAACCGGGGGATCGCCTTCTTCCATGATCGCAGCCACTTCGACCCCGATTTCACCCTGCCCGAGTGCGGGCGCGACCTGCGCGCCACGCTCCAGGAGATCATCCACGGCCAGGGGCAGTTGCTCTCCGAGGCGCGTCCGCACCAGCAGCCGGTGTACCTGCTGCAATCGAGCGCCTCGATCCACGGCGAGCACGCCTTGGGGAACAAGGCCGTCGGCCAGCGCGGGCGCGACGGGGCGGCGGCGCTCTTCCTGCACCTGGCGGCGGGATACCGGCACATGTCCTATGAACAGGTGGCGCGCGGGGACCTGGAGAAGGCCGGAGCGAAGGCGCTGGTGTTGCCTTACAGCGTGGCATTGAGCGACGCGGAGTGTCGCGCCATTCGCCGCTGGGTGCAGGGGGGCGGTCTCCTTCTGGCGGACCTGGACGCCGGGATCATGACGGAACACTGCCGGCTGCTCGACCGGGGCCGGCTCGACGACGTCTTCGGGATTGACCGGAGCGCGGCCGCGCTGCGGATGGGCGCGGGCAACGAGAATTGGAGTGTCGGCGACGGCGCGGGCAGCCTGAAGGTCGGCGTCGTTCAGGCCGGGCTGAAGGGGTCGGCTCAGGCGCTCTGGTCCGCCGCGCAGGGGAACGAGAAGGCGCCCGCCCTCTTTGTGAACCGCTTCGGCAAGGGGACGGCGGTCTATTTCGCCTGTGACTTCTTCCGGTCGTACATGAACGCGACGGAAAGCTCCGGCAGCGCGGACGGCTGGGCGCAGGCGGCCTTCGCGCACGAGAGCTTCGAGCGATTGCTTCGGGAAACGGGCTGGCGCCCGCCGGTGACGACACTCACGGCGGGTCCGGCGGGCCGACCGGCGCGCGTTCCCTTCTTCCGTACCTACCACAAGATACTCGGCGACCAGCGCTACTTCCTCTCCTGCCGGATGCAGGGCGCCTTCTTCGACAAGGCGGCGACCGACCTGCCCGCCACAGCGGTTTTCGATGCGCCGGGATACGTCTATGACATTCTCCTCGGCAAGGAGCTGGGTTGGGGGGACCGCGTGGAGATGACGCTGACGGACTACACGATCCGGGCGCTGGCCGTGCTGCCCTATCGCATCACCGGCTTCACGGCGGAGGCACCCGGCAAGGCTCAGGCGGGGCAGGACGCCCTCGTGCGGCTGGCCGTGGGAACTTCGGGCAAGGCCGGGTTGCACGTCTTCCGGGTGGACGTTGCCGACCCACAAGGGCGTCCGGTCCGGTGCTACTCCGACAACATCGTCGCGCGCGAAGGACGCGCGGAGTTCCGTATCCCCTTTGCGCTGAACGACGCGCCGGGGGAATGGACGGTGCGTGCGCGCGACGTGACAAGCGGCCTGAGCGCCACGCGGACGATCCTTCTCGATCCGCCCGAGAGAGCGCGGTGAAAGCGAAGGGCGCGCCGAGACCGCGTTGCGGACGCCGGCTCGCGGCGCGCGGGCAAGGTTGATTCCCCTCGCCGGGAGGCGGTATCCTGCCCGGCGGCGTGTCTCTGAGGCCTCGGGGCGCCGACCCGGCATTTCGGCGGAGCGAAAGGCGGAAGGATGGCGCGACTCGAAGCGGCGATCTTCGACCTGGACGGCGTGATCGTCAGCACCGATCGGCAGCACTACCTGGCGTGGAAGCGCCTGGCCGACGAGATCGGCGCGCCCTTCGACCGCGAGCGCAATGAGCAGTGCCGGGGCGTGGACCGGATGGCCAGCCTGCGCATTGTCCTCGGGCCGGGCCACCGCTATTCGGAGGCGGAGATGACGGCGCTGGCGGAGCGGAAGAACGGCTACTACCAGGCGCTGATTCGCCAGATTTCGCCGGCGGACCTGTTGCCGGGCGCGGCGGCGCTGATCGAGGAGTTGGAGCGCCGGGGGGTGAAGCGCGCCGTGGGCAGCGCCAGCCGGAACGCCGCCGCCGTTCTCGAACGGCTCGGCATCGCCGGCAAGTTCCAGGCTGTCGTCACCGGGCACGATTTCACCCGCAGCAAGCCCGCGCCGGACGTCTTCCTGACGGCGGCGGCCCGGCTGGGCGCTGCGCCGGGGAACTGCGTCGTCTTCGAGGACGCGGCGGCGGGGGTCGAGGCGGCGCACGCGGGCGGGATGAAGGCCGTGGGGGTGGGGCGCGCCGACCTGCTGGCGGCGGCCGAGCGGGTGGTGGATTCGCTGGCGGAGGTCAGCTACGCCGACCTGGTCCGATTGATGGAGGCCGCCCCGCGCCGCGGATGAACTCGACCTCGGGCCTCCCGGCGAAGCGGCGTTTCATCACGCGCAGGGCCTCGGGGTTGTTGTCCACGAGGATGAAGGAGCGCCCCGCCCGAAGCGCGGCCTCGCCGGTGGTGCCGCTGCCGGCGAAGTAGTCCAGCACCACGCCCCCCGGCGGACAGGAGGCCTTGACGATCCGCGACAGGACGCCGAGGGGCTTCTGCGCGGGGTAGCCCAGCTTCTCCTTGCCCGTGGGGCTGACGATGGTGTGCCACCAGGTATCCGTGGGCAACTTGCCGCGGGCGGCCTTGGCGGCGCCGACCAGACGCGGGGCCATGTACGGGATGCGGTCCAATTCCTCGACGCTGAAATAGTAGGCCTGCGGGTCGCGCGCGTAGAGGAGAATGTTGTCGTGTTTGGCGGGCCAGCGGCGGCGAGTCCGCGCGCCGTAGTCGTAGGCCCAGATGATCTCGTTGAGGAAGCACTCGCGCCCGAAGAGGGCATCGAGCAGCACCTTGCAGTAGTGGACCTCGCGGTAGTCTATGTGGAAGTAGAGGGAACCGGTGCGGCGCAGGACGCGGCGGGTTTCGATCAGGCGCGGCTCCAGGAAGGCGAGATAATCGTCGAAGGCGTCCTCGAAGGAGCGCGCGCCGATGCGGATGGTGCGGTAACGTCTCCCGCCGAAGCCCGTGCGGTCGCCGTCGGCGTCGGGAACGGTCTTGATCTCCCGGCGCACCTGGCGCCTGCCGGTGTTGAAGGGCGGGTCAATATACACCAGGTCCACCGACGCGTCGGGCAGACGGCGGAGGACGGCGAGGTTGTCGGCAAGAATGACCCGGTTCTTCATGGGTGTCTTCCTCATCGGCGGCACTCTATCAGGGTGCGGGAGTCCGGGCAAGCGCCGCGGGCCTGGCGCAGTTGTGCCGGGGCGGCGGAGGGTGTAGGATTTCCTCCGGCGGGCGGCACACCGGTGTTCTAAGGCGGGAGGGCGCGCGATGGGCGAGAAATCGGGACTGACGCGGATGTACAGCATGACGCCGTTAATGCTGATGGACGTCCTCAAGCTGGCGGCGGGGTTGCTCCTGGTCGGCGCCGTTCTGTTTCTGTCGGCCGGTCGGATCGGGTGGGTGCAGGGATGGACGCTGCTGGGGGTGTTGTTCGCCTGCGTCTTCGTCAACCTGGTCATTCTGGGCTTTCTGAACCCAGGGGCGCTTGTGGGGGGAAGGACGCCCGGTTCGGCGGCGGCGTGGGACAAGGCGCTGGTGACGGCCGCGGCGATCCTGGGGCTGGGGGCGCTGGCGGTGGCGGGGGCGCAGGACCGGCTGGGCTGGACGCCGCATCTGCCGCGGTGGACGATGGTGGCGGGGCTGGTCGCCGTGGTTGCCGGGAACATTCTCTTCGTGTGGGCGGCCGCGGTCAACCGGTTCTTCACCCGGTGGGTATGCGTGCGCCGCGACCTGGGACACGAGGTGGCGCGCGAAGGCCCGTATCGCATCGTCCGGCATCCGGGGTACCTGGGATGGATTCTGGTGTCGCTGGGTGTCCCTCCGGCGTTGGGGGCGGCGTGGGCCTGGGCGCCGATGGGCGGCGTCATGGCGTTGATCGTGGTGCGGACGATGCTGGAGGATGACCTGTTGCGCCAGGAACTGCCGGGGTACGCGGAGTACTGCGGCAAGGTTCCCCGCCGCCTGATTCCCGGGGTGTGGTAGGCGGATTCTTTCCGTGGCAGAGGGCGGCGGTCCATGACTCGAACAACGTCGCGCCGTTCGCGTCCGCAACCGGCCGGGAGGCTGCTTCTGGACTGGCATGTGCCGGATTTCGGCGAGCCGGTGCGCATTGACGCGGCGGCGTACTTGGCGGCGGTGGACCGCATGAAGCCCGACGCCGTCTATCTGATGGCCAAGAGCGCGTTCGGGTGCACCTATTACGATGACGCGCTGGGCCGGCGCAACGCGGCGCTGGAGCAGGACTTGCTCGCGGACCTCGTGGCCCCCCTGCGCGAGCGCGGGATCGAGGTGCTGGCCTACTTCAACGTGACGCTCAACGATGTCATCGGGGCGGAACATCCGGAATGGCATCAGGTCAGCCCCGACGGACGTCCGGTGATCGCCTTCACCTACCGGCAGATGTGCATGAACTCCGACTACCGCGAACAGGTCTTCCGCATGTTGGAGGACATTGCGCGGAAGTACGCGGTGGACGGGTTCTGGTTCGACCTGGCCTACATGCACTCCTTCGGGTGTTTCTGCGCGGCGTGCCGGAGGGAGTTCGAGCGCGAGCACGGCTTTGCGCTCACCCCCGAGATCGGGGCCGATCCTGCGCGCAACGCGCGGTTCCATGCCTTTCGTCGCGCGACGCGCGCGCGTTTTCTTGGCGATGCCATGCGCCGCGTGTCAGCCGTCCGTCCGGGGATGCGCTTCGGGTGGAATCACGCGGGGGACCTCCTCTTCTCGGAAGGGGAACTCGATGCACAGGCCGACCTCTCCTCGATCGAGTTCCATCCCCCCTTCTTCCTGCGCGGGGGCATTGCGGCGCGGCACCTTCGCACGCTGGGCAGACCTTTCGAGTTGATGCTGCCGGAGACGCTGGGCGGCTGGGGGGACTGGACGGTGATGACGCCGGAGACGATGCGGACGATGGCCGGCATCGCGGCGGCGCACGGCGGGTCCGTCAACGTCGGCCACGTGCCCTATCCCTCGGGCGATCTGGCCGGCATGATGGCGTCGCCGGTGGTGGAGACGATATCGGAGACCTTCCGGCTTCTGGGGGAGCGGCGGTCGAGGCCTGGCGGGCCGCGCAGGCTTCCGATGGACTCCATCAACGCCCCCATCTCGAAGCCGGCTTCGCGGGCGGCATGGAGCTCCTGGCGGAGAACAACGTCCATTTCGACGTTCTCACCGAGCGGCAACTCGACGGACTGGACCGCTACGAACTGCTGGTCCTGAGCGAAACGGAGTACCTTTCCCCCGCCACGGACGAGGCCGTCCGGCATTATGTGTCACAGGGGGGAACGGTGGTGGCGCTGGGAGCGGTGGGGACGACGGACGACCTGGGGCGAGGGCGGTCTGAGTTCGAGCTGTCCGAGGTGTTGGGAGTGAGCCGGGTGGGGGAGAGCCCCTTCAGCGTGTCCTACCTCGACGCGCTGGACGCGCGGCTGTCGCCCGGGCTGCCGCCGATGCCGCTGCTGGTCAAGGCCGCGCCTCCGCATGAGACCCTGGGGCGTCGGCGAAGCCTTCGGTGCCGGGCGCATCCGGGCGCGGAGGTATGGGCGCGCTTCACCGACCCGGCCTTCGAGCCGGACGTTGACGCGGGAAGGCACATCTACCACATGCATTGCCCGCCGGCGCGACGCACGGAGTGGCCGGCGGTGGTCCGCAGGACGCTCGGCGCGGGGCAGACCTTCTACGTGGCGGCGCCGGTCGCCTATGCGTTCGGGTACAGCGGGTCGCCCTGGCTGCGGCGGTTCTTCGCCAACCTGTTGGGGGCGGCGGGGCGCCCGCAACGGTTGCGCGTGGAGGGTCCGCCGGGGCTGGAGGTGGCGCTGATGGAACAGGCGGGCGTCTGGCGGCTGCACCTTGTGCCGCGCCACACCGAGACCCTCGGATCGGCCCAGCGGGCCGAGGCCCTGTGGGTCCATGGGGTTCGGGTGTCCGTCCGGCGACCGGGCCTGCGGCGGGTGACGCTTCACCCCGACGGGAACGCTCTGCCCTTCAAGCGCTCGGGAGATGCCGTCCTCTTCGATCTGCCGCCCTTCCGGGACTGGAGGATCGTTTCGATCGAGTAGCGGCGCCGGCGGCGGCCTTGCGCGCCATCGCGCGGGCGCGGTATTATCAAGCGGATTCGTGCGTCGCGAAGTCTTGCCCGTCGCCCCAGGAGAGCCGCCAATGCCCGTCCGAGGTCCTCTGGCGCTCATTCTGTCCGGCGCGCTGGTCGTTCTTGTTGCCTGTTCAAGTCGGGACCCCGGAAAGGAGCCGCCCGTCATGCCCGCCGCTGCCTATGTTCACGACCTTTCGTCCCCCGAGTACACGCCGCCGGAAACGCCCGCGTGGGCGAAGGTGACCGTGCCGGAGGCGATGCGTCCCTACCTCGGCAAGAACGGTTTGGATCCGGTCTGGCGCGACGTGCCGGGCCCCCTGGCCAAGGGGGTGATGGGGCTCGATCGCTACCAGGCCAACAACTTCGTCGTCTGGCGTCCGGAAACGGAACGGTTCCTCTATAGCGAGTACACGCCGTTGACCGTGCGGTATCGGAAGGGCACGCTGCCGCTGTACGAGTCCTTCTCGGCGCCGATCGTTGCCGGCTGCCGGACCGACACGGAGCGGGGCGTGGCCCTTCTGCTGAAGGGCCTGCCGCACGTGAAGCACCCAACGGTCCCCCCCTGCTGCGCGCCGGTGGGACCCGGACGCAACGCGACCGACGAAGAACTGCTTCGCAGCGGGCAGGGCTGGTGCAACGAGCAGGCGCGCGTCTTCATCCGCCTGTGCCAGGTGAACGGCATTCCGGCGCGCATCATTCACCTCTTCTACTCCGACCGCAAGACGGGGCACACCATTGCGGAGTTCTACGCCGACGGCGCCTGGCGCATGGCCGACGCCAGCTATTGGTGCGTCTTCCCCGGTCCCGACGGCGCGCTGATGTCCGCCGCCCAGTGCCATGACGGCGGCAGTGGGCAGGAATGGTGCGGCCGGGCGTACTACCGCCGCCAGCAGGAAATGGTGAAACTCAGCGACGCGGAGCTGAACCTTCCGAACCAGGAGGACCCGGCGGCCTGGCGCGCGCGCTTCGGCGCGGAGACGGCGGAGTACCTGGCCCGCAAGATGTGGACCTTCGCCGTCATGAACCACCCCCTTCCCGAGTGATCGGACCGCCGCCGCGCCTTTGTTCATGGAAACCCGGAAGACGCATGCCTGACCCATTGCAGGCCGCGCACGAAGCCCTCTGTCGCCGCTGCGGGCGCTGCTGCTACGAGAAATATGTCGTCGAGGAGCGCGTCTTCACGACGCGCACGCCCTGCCCCCACCTGGACACGCGCACGCGCCGTTGCACGGTCTATGACCGTCGCACCGAGGTGAACCCGCGATGTGTCACGGTGGAGGAGGGAATCCGCCTGGGAGTCTTTCCCGCCGACTGTCCCTATGTGCAGGGGGTGGCCGGATATGTCCCTTCGGAGGAGGGGTGGCTCGACGACGACCTCGTGAGATGGATTGAGGAGGGCGTTCTGACGCGCGCGGAGGACGTTCGGCGCGAGATGGAGCGACGCCGCGGGCGCGGCGATGCCGCTGCGGCGCATCGGGCCGACCGGCGACGGCGCCCCTATTGACCTATGCATAACCAATGTCCTATGTTAGGTGTAACGATAGTGGTGAGTGTTTGAGAAAGGCGCGGAGCAGGCGTTCCTTGCGCTGAAGGGATCGGGCGTGTCGCCGTGTCGAATGGGCGAGGTCGTCGAGACGAAGGACCGGATCGTTGGCCATGGGATTGTGCTTGAGGTAGCCCCAGACGTGCTCGGTGGGATTGAGTTCAGGCGCGTAGGGCGGGAAGAACTCGGGATGGAGGTTGGGATGACGGGCCAGGTAGTCGCGCATCCTCAGCGACTTGTGGGGGCCGAAGCGGTCCCAGAGCAGCACGATGGGACCGGCGAGATGGCGCTCCAGTTCGCCGAGGTAGTCCTCAACTTTGGCCGTGTCGATGTTCTCGTTGGGATGAAGGCGGAAACAGAACCCCAAGCGCGTGCGCCAAGGCGACACCCAAAGTGTCCCGATGACGGAGACTTTCTTGTGAGAGTTGGTGCGTTGATGCAGGACGGGGGTTTGCCCCTTGGGGACCCAGGTGCGGCGGACCAAGGGGGCCATCAACATCCCCGTCTCGTCCAGAAACACCAAGTGCGCCCTCAGGCGGTCGGCTTTTTTTTGATGCGGGGCCAATCCTCCTTGATCCAGCGTCCGATGGCCTCTTCGTCGCGCTCCACGGCACGTCGTTCCGGTCGCTGGGCGCTCCATCCGAGCAAACGCAGGAGGCGGCTGACATGGGCGCAGTGATAGGACACGCCAAAGCGTTCGCGCACGACCTGGGCGATGCGCCGGCAGGTCCACAGGTCGGTGGGAAAACCGGACGCCTTGGCCCCTTTGAGCAATACGCGCTCCAGACGCCGGCGTCCTGCGTTGTTCAGCTTCAACGGACGCCCCGCAGCCGGCTTGGCACGGAGGCCGCTTTCTCCGCCCCGGCGATAGGCCGCCTTCCATCGCCGCACGCTGCGGCGATCCACCCCGACACGTTGTGCCACTTCCACGGGCGCATACCCTTCCTTCAGCAGCGCCATCGCACGCTCACGCCGACGTTCCAGCTCCTCTGGACTTCCGGATGGTCTCATGGTTCACCTCCGGACCAGAGTATAGGACATTACTTATACAGTTGTCAATAGCCGGACTTCGGTAACCCGTCAGTCTTCCGGAGATGTGGCACAGCCGCCCCCGGCTGTGGGAACGTCCTGCCGCGATAGCCACGGGCGAGGGCGCCCGTGCCACACACGACGCTCCCGGCGCGTCCCCGTGAAAACTGACCGGATACGACTTCGGCGCCGCACCTTGACACCCGCCATCGGGCCGCTTATCATCGGGCCGACCTTTGGATGCGCGCACCCGCGCAGGAGATGCGACGTGGCGGAACTGGACCGATATTTCAGCTTCATGCAGAAGCAAGGGGCCTCCGATCTCCACCTGGCGTCGAACTCGAAGCCGATGCTGCGGCTGCACGGCAACATGACGCCGCTGAACGTCGAGCCGCTGAAGCCCGAACAGGCAGAGAGGATTCTTCTGGAGATCATGCCGTCGCGCAGCCGGGAGGAGTTCGCGAAGTGCTCGGACACGGACTTTGCGTACGACCTGCCGGGCGTGGCGCGCTTTCGGTGCAATGTCTTTCGCGACCGACACGGGCCGGGCGGCGTCTTTCGTATCATCCCGACCAAGATCCTCACGGCGGAGGACCTGGGTCTGCCGGCGGCCGTGCGCGAGTTCTGCCACCTGCCCAAGGGGCTCATCCTGGTGACGGGGCCGACCGGGTCGGGCAAGTCCACCACGCTGTGCGCCATGATTGACCTCATCAACCGCACGCGCAAGGACCACATCATCACCATCGAGGACCCCATCGAGTTCATCCACGATAACAAGCAGTGCATGATCAACCAGCGCGAGGTGCACCAGCACACCGATTCCTTCTCGCGGGCGCTGCGGGCGGCCCTGCGCGAGGACCCGGACATCGTTCTCGTGGGCGAAATGCGCGACCTGGAGACGACGCACATCGCCATCGAGACGGCGGAAACGGGGCACCTGGTCTTCGGAACGCTGCACACGACCACCGCCGCTTCCACGGTGGACCGCCTGATTGACCAGTTCCCCGCCGACCGGCAGGAGCAGATCCGCACCATGCTGGCCAGCAGCCTCAAGGGGGTGGTCGCGCAGACACTGCTCAAGAAGAAGGACGGCAAGGGCCGCGTGGCGGCCCTCGAGGTGCTTGTCGTCAACTCCGCCGTCGCCAACAACATCCGCGAGCGAAAGACCTTCCAGATCCCGTCCATCATGCAGGTCAGCTCGAAGCTCGGCATGGTCTGCCTGGGCGACGCGCTGATGCGACTGGTGCTGGACGAGAAGGTCGAGGCGGAGGAAGCGCTGACCAAGGCCGTGGACAAGGAAGACCTTCGGGCCAAGCTGAAAGTGGCGGGCTTCCAGGTCTAGGGCGCACCGGCGCCCGAGGCGGAGGCCGGCCGGTCCCTGCGGCGTCACCGGAGAGAGGAACATGGAGTTCACCGACAAGCCCCTGGAGCCCTTCGGGCGGAAGCTGCTCGACATTTCCATCCCGACGCAGTTGTCCTTCAAGATGCCGCTGGTCTATCGCATGGTGAAGGAGCTGAAGAGCGGGGGCTACCTGCCCTGGACGGGCAGCCACCGGGCCGAGCTGTGCTTCGACGAGGCGATCACCAACGCCATGATCCACGGCAACAAACTCGACCCGGCGCGCAAGGTGCGGGTGGCGCTCTTCGCCGACGACGAACGCTGGGGCGCGATCATCGAGGACGAAGGCAACGGCTTCAAGCCGGAGGACCTTCCCAAGCCGGGCGCGGAAGACTTCCTGCTGCGCGAGACGGGGCGAGGGATCATGCTCATGGATTCCTACGTCGAGCGACTGGCATACAACCGGAAGGGCAACGCGCTGTTCATGACGCGGCGGCGACAGGGCGAGCCCGAGGCGGCGGAGCTCGAAGCCGCCGTCGAGACGTCGCCGGAAGAGGAGAGCGCGCCTTCGCCGGCCGCCTCCGCCGGGCCGGTGGCGGTGACGGTCGAGGGCGAGGTGGCCGTGGTCAGCCTCCTGGCGCAGCGGGTGAACGAGGACAACGTGGACGAGATCCGCAAGGCGGTGGCCGATACGACCCAGTCGCGCCTGCTGGTGGACCTGGCGCACGTCGAGTACATCTCCAGCCGCGGCGTCAGCGCCCTCGTCTCGATGCGCAAGATGTTCGATCAGCGCAAGGGGCGGCTGCTTCTGACGGGCTTGCAGCCGAGCGTGCGCGACATCCTCAAGTCGCTGGGGCTTCTGGCGTTGTTCAAGACCGCCCCGGACCGCAAGAGCGCCCTGGCGGAGTTGCAGCGACCGTGAACCCAGGGCCGGCAAGCGCGCGGCGGGCATGGGCGGTATGGCTGCTGGCGGCGGCGCTGGCATGCGGCGCGGCCCGGGCGGCCGGCGGGGGCGCGGCAGCGGGGGCGCAGGCGGGAGGCATGGCCTCGGCCACGGCGCCGGCGCTGCCGGAGCCCGCGCCGACGGCGGCGCTCCTGTCGCCCCCGGAGACGGCCGAGGTCGTTCGAACCCTTCGCGGTCTTCTCTCCGGGACCGGCACGGTGATTCCCCCCGCCCTGAATCGCGCGGCGGCCGGAGTGCTGCTCACATTCCACAGCGATGCCCCCCCCTCGGTCATCCTCAGCGAAAGAACGAACCTGGGCTCGGCGCTGGGCGAAGCGGGTGAAGGACTGGCCCGGCGGCTGGCGGAGCGTCCCGACCGCGACAAGGCCCTCCGCGAAGGGCGTCTCCAGGTGGACATCCTGCTGACGCGCGAGCCGGTCGAGTTCAAGGACCGCGCCACGATCTGGAAATCGCTTTCGCCCGGGCTGGACGGGTTGCTCGTCGCGGCGGGGGGGCGGACGGTGGGCTTCGCGCCCTTCGCCGTGCAGGCGCACTGGGACGCGTCCGACCAGATTCAGTCGCTCTTCGCTTCGCAGGAACGGGCGCGCTTCCCGGCCCAGTTCCGGGCGGAGCGGTTCCGCGCCCAGAGTTTCATCGAGGCGAAGCCGCTGGGTCCCGTGACGCCCTTCACGTGCGGCATCGTGGCGGTCGAGGCGCTGGCGCCTCCGGAGGCGGTCGAGGCGGTGGCACGGGCGGGGCTGTGGTTCCTGCGCACACAGCAGAAGGACGGCGCCTTCTTTCCGCGGTACACCCCGTCGGCCGATCTGCCGCCGGTGGAGCGCTACAGCTTCGCCGATCACCTGCGGGCGATGATCGCGCTGAACATGTTCTACGAGGTAACCGGCGACGAACGCTTCGACGCGGCCTTCGAGCGCGCGCTGACGCGCCTGAAGGAGGCGAACCTCATCCGCACGGAAGACCGCCTTTCCTGGGTTGCGCTGGACGGCGGCGACGACGCCACGGGCACGGCGCTGCTGCTTTCGGCGTTGTGCGGACAGGCGCTGACGCACCGGGGGGCGACGATGAGCGCCCTGATGCGGCAACTGGCGGAAAGCCTGACGCTGATGACCTCCGACGACGGACGCCTCTACGCGCGGATCGTCAATGCGCGCCACCGGATGCCGCCGTATCAGCTTCGGGGCGCCCCCCACGCCGAAGCGCTCGCGGCGCTGACGCTGTTGCAGCGCGTGTCGCCGGGGGATCGGACGCAGGACGCGGCCGCGCGCCTGGCCGGCATTCTGGCCGTGGTCCCGGAGTTCAAGACACTCAAAGCGCAGGACGGCAAGGCGCCGCTCGAGACCGAGCCGGGGCGCTTTGTCCTGACGCACTCGGATACCCGCACGATGGCGCGCGTGCTCGAGGCGCTGGCCGATTACGGCCGCCAGACCCGCACAGAAAAGCACCTGCCGGCCATTCGCGACCTCACGGCCCAGTTGCTGAACGCCCAGATCCATGCCGCCCGCGGCCGCACGCCCGAATCCATCGGCGGCGTGGGCGACGCCAGGGAGCCGGGGCCCGACACGCTGACGACGGGCTGCCTTCTGGCGGCCGTTTGCGCGGCGTATGACTTCTCGATGGCCAACCGGCGTCAGGAGGAGGTCCTGGCGACCTCCGCGCGCCGGGCGGCGCTCTTCCTGGCCAACATGCAGTATCGTCCAGAGAGCCTTCTGTCCCTTCGCCGTCCCGAGGCCCTGGCGGGGGCCTTTCGGCGCACGCCGGAGGACCTTTCGGTGCAGACGCCGGTGACGGCGGAGGCGGTGCGCGGTCTAATCCGGGCGGTGCCGGTCCTCGCGGAGAACATGAAGGCTCTGCCGGGCGCTCCGGCGCGCCCCCCCGCCAAGGGCGCCCATTGACATCCCGACAACCTTCCCCTACGATGAACGGTCGAACCAGAGGGGTTCCCGACGCCACGCCGCACCGAGGACTGAAGATGGCCGCGTACCGGCACCGTCAGATCGGCGCGCTTGCTGCGGAACTGCTGCTGTCGCCGCCGGGCCCCCGCAAGGGGCACGTCGAGCGGCTGGCGGCCCTGTTGCCGGAACTCCAACCCGAGCGCCTTTATGCCTATGAGTATCTCTATCACCGCATCACCCTCTTCCAGACCGACATCAAGGCCGTGGTCGTCATCCGGGGCTCGGACCTGCAGCACGACCTGGGGCTGATGCTGCGGCAGTTGAGTCAGAGCGCCCCGCCGAACGCGTTCGAGGGCGAGGACCGCGTCCGGACGCTCGAGGAGATTGCCGCGGCGCAGCGCGTCACCCTGACGACGTTGCGCCGCTGGGGGCTTGAGGGGCTGCCGGTGTGCGTTTTCGTCTTTGAGGAGGGGCGTCGGACCTGGGGGGTGCGGCGTTCGCTGCTGGAGAGGTTCCTGGCCACCCGCGCGGGGGAATCGGGGCGGCGTGCGCCCCGGCTGGATGCCGACGAGCGCACGGCGTTGCTGCGCCAGGCGCGGGCGCTGGCCGCAGATGGCATCCCGTCCGCCGAGATCGTCCGCCGCCTGGCGCAGGAGAGCGGGCGGTCGGCCTCGAGCATCCGCCGCCTGCTCAATCGGCCCTCGGGCGCGGGGCGCGGCGCGTCGGCGCGCGGGCTGTCCATCGCCGACACCGGCGAACTGGTGCGGCGCTACCGCGCGGGAGACAGCGTGCGCGCTCTGGCCGAGCGCTTCGGACGCACGGAGGCAGCCATCTACCGCGCGCTGCACCGCGCGCTGGTGGATGAGGTCCTGGCCGAGAAGGTGACCTGTATCCCCAGCCCCGACTTCGACGGCCCGAAGGCCGAAGAGAAGTGCCTGGGCGGCGAGGGGCTCTTCACCTATCCCCCCGAAGCGACGCCGGACATGCCCAAGGCGCCGGCGGGCCTGCCGCCCTACCTGGCCGAGTTGTACACCGTGCCGCTGCTGCCGCGCGAGCGCGAGGCGCACCTCTTCCGCAAGTATAACTACATCAAACACCTGATGCTCCGCGCCCAGGAGACCATCCGCCGCGCCGGATACAAAACCGACCTGCTCGAACGCTACGAGGAACTCCGCAACGCCGCCGAGGCCATCCGCACCATCCTCATTCGCTGCAACCTGCGGCTGGTGGTCGGCATCGCCAAGCGCCACGTCGGCCCCATGAAGAACATTCTGGAGCTGGTCAGCGAAGGGAACATGTGCCTGATCCGCGCGGTGGAATGCTACGATTACCGCCGCGAGGCGCGCTTTGCCACCTATGCGACCTGGGCCGTCTCCAAGCACTTCGCCCGCGTGATCCCGGAGGAGAACTACCGCATGAGTTCCTTCGTCACCGGGCAGCAGGAGCGGCTGAACCTGACGGGCGACTCCCGCGAGAACCCCGTGGCGCGGCGCGAGTCCGTCGAGCATCTGCGCGCGCTCATCACCAAGGCCTCGACCCACTTGACCGAGCGCGAGCGCGCGGTCATCCAGGCCCACTACGGCACCGACGGCAGCCCGGAGCGGACGCTCGAGGAGATCGGGCGGGCCTTCGGCCTGACGCGCGAGCGGGTGCGGCAGATCGAATCGCGCGCCATCGAGAAGCTCCGCCGCTTCATCACGCCGGAGCGGGTCGAGGGGAGCGCCTGACCCGTCCGCCTGCGCCGCCCCGGGGGGACGCGCGCCGCGGCCTTAAGCCTTCAGGAGAGCATGATGAACTGGTGGGACGCCTACCCCGGCCTTCGCGAGCGCGTGCTGGCCTGGCTGGAGACGGTCCGCTGCAAGGACGAGCCCTGGGGACGATACAAGTACTGCCGGGGAATGAAGCGCGCCTGGGGGCTGGAGTCCTCCCTTCAAGCCATCAAGATTCTGCGCGTGCTCGACGCCCTGAACGAAGTCCCCGCCGAGGCGCGCCTCGAAATGGGGCGCTTTGTCTGCTCCTTGCAGGACCCTGAGACGGGGCTTGTCGCCGACCCCCTGGCGGGCGAGAGTGACCGCGTCTCCGACCACTTTCCGTGGGAACACATTCGCGGACACGCCACCGGGGTCGCTATCCAGGCGCTGCCCTTGCTCGGCGTGTCCCTGACTCGCGTGCCGCGCGCGCCGGACGATCCGGTCGCCCCCGGCGAGGTCGCGCCGTGGATGGCGGCGCTGCCCTGGGACTCAAACCCCTGGCGTTGCGGGACGCTGATCGGCCAGTTCCTGGCGCGCCATCGCACTCGAACGGGGCTCTACGACTCCGACCGGGAGGACGACATCCAGTCGGCGGCCATGGACTGGCTCGAAGCGCGGCAGGACCCTCGCACCGGCCTGTGGGGAACGGACCGGTGTCCGGAGACCGCCAAGGCGATGGCGGGCCTGCATTGCATGAGCACGGGAACGTATTACCTGCCCGGACGCCCGTTGCCGCGCCCGGAGCGCGTCACGGAGAGCATCCTTGCCCTGCAACAGCCGAACGGCGACTTCGCCACCGGCGGGGGGTGCCTGAATTACGACGCGATCCAGGGCCTGACGAGCGCCGCGCGCTACACAACGCATCGGCGTCGGGAGGCCGTCGAGGCGGCCCGGCGGATGGTGGAGCGCATCTTCGGCGCCTACGCCCGCTCCGACGGGGCCTTCTCCTTTCATGCCGGCCGCTGCATGACCACGCACAACAGCCTGTTCGTTGCTGAAGCCGCCGAGGAGAGCGACGTCATCGGCACGCACATGTACCTGATCGTCCTGCGCGACCACGCTGTTCTGTCGGGTCGTTGCGCGCCGCTGCCGATGGTGTTTTGACCGGCACACTCGAACAAGGGAGAAGCGCGTCATGAGGATCATTTGGGCGGCGGCGGCCGGCCTGTCCATTGCGCTGGGCGCAAGTGCGGCGGGCGCGGATAGCCGCGACACGCCGGAAGGTTCTCGCGTGAAGCACCGCATGGGAACGCTCGTTGTTCGGACATCGCCCGGCGCCAGGGTCTCCGTCCGGCAGGTGCGGCACGAGTTCTGGTTCGGCAGCGCCGTGGGGACAGGCCCCTTTGCGGGAAAGCTGCCGGAGGCCGATCGCGCCAGGTACCTTGCCGTGTTGAAGGAGAACTTCAACGCCGCCGTCCACGAAAACGCCATGAAATGGGCCGCCAACGAGCGGGGGCCGGGAAGGACGGATTACCGCGAGGCGGACGCCATTCTGAAGTGGTGCGAGGAAAACGGTTTGCGCATGAGGGGGCACTGCGTCTTCTGGGGCGTCGAACGCTTCATTCAGAACTGGGTCAAGGGCCTCGATGACGCGGCGCTGCGGGGCGCCCTGGAACGCCGCGCCCTGGACGTCGTCTCCCGCTATCGCGGGCGCATCGCCGAGTTCGACGTCAACAACGAGATGCTTCGCGAGAACTACTACGCCAAGCGTCTGGGAGCGGGGAACGTCAAGGACATGTTCCTCTGGTGCCGGCAGGCGAACCCCGATGCGGTCCTCTACGTGAACGACTACGGCATCCTGACCTCGTCCCGGGTGGCCGGAGCGGATTCGCTGGACCAGTACGAGCGGCAGATCGAGTCCTTCCTGGCGGCGGGCGTTCCCGTGGGCGGCATCGGATTGCAGGGGCACTTCGGCGGGCGCGTCAACCGCGAGCGGGTAACGCGCGTGCTCGACCGCCTGTCGCGATTCAACCTGCCGATCAAGATCACGGAATTCGACATGAAGACCCTCGATGAGCGGGCCAAGGCCGAGGGACTGGAAACGCTGTACCGGACGTGCTTCGAGCATCCGGCGGTGGACGGGATACTGATGTGGGGGTTCTGGGCCAAGGCGCATTGGCTTTCGACGCCGGAGTGGGGGATTGCCGGCTATACAGCCCTGTGGGACGCGGACTGGAACCCCATGCCCGCGGCCGAAGCCTATCGGCGGCTCGTTTTCCAGGAGTGGTGGACGCGCTTCGAGGGAACGGCCGACGCGCAAGGGATCTGCGAAACGCCGGTCTTCTTCGGCCGGCACAAGGCGGCGGTTCCCGGGGGTGAGGCGGAAGTGGAGGTTCTGAAGTCCCGGCCTCGCGTGGAAATCCGCCTGCCGCCGGCGCCGTAAAGTCCAAGCGCGCCGTCGCAGGGCGGCTTCAGCCCGATTTCATCCCGCGCCGCTTCATGTCCTCTTCGAGCAGGACGACGATGGGGCCGAAGAGCTTCTCGTTCTTCTCGCTGAGGGAAACGAGTTTGCGGTGGGCGTCGCGGATCATGGCCAGGCGGCGTTCCTCGCTGGGCTGTTCGTCGAGGCGCGCGAACTCGAGGGGGGGCACGGCGAAGGGCTTCGGCTCGACGAGGATCAGTTCCTGAAGCCCGACGCCCTCGATCTCCTTGAGGCATTCCTCGTTGGCGTTGACGACGGCCACGGAGACCGGCTCGCCCTTCCGTTCAAAGGTGGCCGCCCCCGCCAGCACGCCGAGAAAGGTGCTGTCCATGCTCGAACATTCGGCCAGGTCCACGACGAGGAAGGACTGGCCGGCGCGAAGGGCCTCTTCGATGAAGTTCCGCACGCACAGGCAGTTGTTCATGGAGGCCAGCCCGTGCACGCGGAGATAGACCGCGCGCTGGCCGAAGGCGACCTCGTAGAACCCGACGGGTGTCTGCGCCACGGTGCGCCTCCTCAGGATACGCGGGCGCCGGGCGCGATGTCGCGTTCCGGCTGAAGGACCAGCACACGGGCGCCGTCGCCGGCAGCCAGGAGCATCCCCTGACTCTGCACGCCGCGGAGAACGGCCGGTTCGAGGTTCGCCACGACGACGATGAGCTTGCCGAGGAGCTGCTCGGGGGTGTAGTAGGGTCTGAGCCCGGCCACGAGCTGGCGCTCGGAATCGCCCAGGCTCACCTTGAGGACGTAGAGCTTGTCGGCCTTGGGGTGGTTCTCGACGGCGAGAATCTTCGCGATGCGAAGTTCGATCTTCTTGAAGTCGGCGAAGGGCACGGTGGGCGCGGCGGCGGGCGCAGCCGGAACGGGGGGCGGCGCGGCGGGGGTCGGGAGGGGGGGTGGGGTGTCCACGGTTGTTCTCCTGTGTCTGGGGCATAGCCGATAGAGTAGCGTATCACAGCGGCGCGGGTGTCGCAAGGGAATTTCGCGCCACGGTCTCGACAGTGTCGCCCGGAGTTGCTATCGTGATGTCCGTCGCGCCCGCGGAGGCGCCGAAAGGGAGAGAGGAAACCGATGCCCAACGCTCAGCCGAACGCCGCATCCAAGCCGATGATCGGCGAGTTCCAGGTCAATCAGCCGGTGGATTCGGTCTTCTTGCTGGCGAAATGCGTGCTGCGCAGCGCGCGGACGGGCAAGCCCTATCTGGACCTCGAGTTCTCCGACCGTACCGGCAGGATTACCGGTCGTTTCTGGGATGCCACGGAAAGCCTGGCGGCCTCGCTGGCGATTGACGACTTCGTCCAGGTCAAGGGGCGGGTCGAATCGTACCAGGGGCAACTGCAGGTCAACGTTCACATGGTCGCCAAGGCCGATACGGCCAAACTGCGCCTGGGCGACTTCCTGCCCCAGAGCGAGCACGATCCGGCCCAGATGATGCGCCGGTTGACGGAAATCCTCGGAGGGATCGAGGACCCCGACTACCGGCGGCTGGCGCAGGCCTTCCTGGCCGACGAGACCTTCTGCGCCGCCTTCCGAACCGCCCCGGCGGCCACGAGCAACCACCATGCCTATCTCGGCGGGTTGCTCGAGCACACGCTGTCCATGGCCGAGCTGGCGCTGAAGGTCCTGGAACATTACCGCGACCTGCGCCGCGACATCCTGCTGCTCGGTGTGCTGCTGCACGACATCGGCAAGACGCGCGAGCTCGCCTACAAGCGCACCTTTCAGTACACCGATGCGGGGAACCTGGTCGGGCACATCACGCTGGGCGTGCTGATGCTCGAAGAGGAGGCCCGGAAGCTGCCGGACTTCCCCGCGGAAAAGCTGAACATGCTGCGCCACATGATCCTGAGCCACCACGGGGTGCTCGAATACGGCTCGCCGAAGTTGCCGATGTTCGCCGAGGCAATGGCGCTGCACTACCTGGACAACCTCGACGCCAAGCTGCGCGACATTGCGGAGACGATCTCCGAGGATCGGAATGCCGATCCGCAATGGACCGACTACAGCCGTTCTCTCGGGCGAAAGCTCTACAAGGGATAACGGGGAATACTGGTGAGCGGGGAAAGGACGATGAAGATCTACCTGGCCGCGCCGGTCTTCAGTCAGGTCGAGCGTCAGTACAACCGCCGCCTGGCGGAACGCCTGGAAGCCCGCCTGATCCGCTGCGAGGTGATCCTGCCGCAGGACTTCCGCGTCGGGCCGGCGGGGACGCCCTTCAACGACCGGCGGCACCTGGCGGGAATCCACCGGCGCTGCCTGGAGGCCCTGTGCGGGGCCGACGTGGTCGTGGCGCTGCTCGACGGGGCGGACGTTGACAGCGGCGTGGCCTATGAGGTAGGCTATGCGCGTGCTTCGGGCAAGCCGGTATTGGGCGTGCGGACGGACTACCGCCAGTCGCAGGTGAAGGGCCTGAACGTGATGCTGGCGGAGGGGTGCACGGAAGTGCTCTGCCACTTCAGTTTCAACGAGAACCTCGATTCCCTCGTCGAGGCGATGTTGCCGCGCATCGAGACGCTGACGACGCCGCGAGCCGCTCCGCCGAATCCGCCCGGCCCGGGAAGAACGCGCAGCGCCTGAGCCCATGGGCCTGCCCCGCGCTCTTCGCTGTCGGGTCTCTTCCCATTCTCTCATCTGCCACAAGAGCGTGGACACTATGAACTTGGCAAGATGTAGGAAGGCTTCCTATGTGCGACATGGGGGTATCTCTGCCCCTGTATATGCTAAGCTCACTGATTAGCCCGCAATGAGGCCGACGGTACAATCTTATTGCCGCGAATGCGTTGCAGGGCTTTGCGGCGTTCCCCTCCGGTAACCAGGCAAGGACCAGGCACAGGCATGGAGAATGTCAGGATCGCGATTCTGATCGCCGACGCGAATCAGGCGCGCAGTGAAATGGCCGACGCGCCGGCCTCCGCGCCGATCCTCCGCAGCGTGGAGGAACTGGCGGCTCGCCCGGACTGCCGCGGTGTGCTGGTGGACACCCTTTCGCGCGAGGCGGCGGAGCGTGCCGTTCGGACGATGCGCGTTCATCCGCGGCTGAGCACCATGCCCGTCTTCCTTCGGACGACCTTCGACGCGCCGGAGGTCGCCGCAGTGGACGGCGCGCCGGCGAGCTGGGGCATTCTGGCGCGCAAGGCGGTGGACATACTTGATCTGCTGGCCACCCTGCCGCCTGCGGAGGCGCTGGACCAGGATGACGCCCTCCTGCGCTTCCTCTTCTCGCGTCCGGGCACGGTCATCGCCCCCTTCCAGTGCTACCACTGCGAGAAGCTCTACCGGTATCCACTGCTCGAGGCCTTCGCTCAGACTCAGGACGACACCTTCATCTGGGCCGGCAGCCTCCTGGGCCGGGGAGTCCTGGAGCCGGGACGGCTGGTGAGCCGGGTGCGGCTGTGCCCCAGTTGCGGCAGCGCCCATCTGAACTATATTGATCGCTGCCCCAACTGCAAGGGCATTGACATTCGGCAGACCTTCTTCCTCCATTGCTTCACCTGCGGCAACGTGGCGCCGCAGGAGGAGTACCATCGCGAGGGGGCGTTGCAATGCCCCAAGTGCGCCTCCGCCTTGCGGCATATCGGCGCCGACTACGACCGGGCGTTGGAGAACTACCAGTGCCGCTCCTGCCGTCATATCTGTACGGAGCCGGAGGTGGTGGCCATGTGCCTGGACTGCGACATCGCCGCCGCTCCGGAGGACCTGGAGAAGCTGAACATCGCAGAGTTGACGCTGAGCGAAAAAGGCCGTCTGGCGGTGCGCAGCGGCAACCTGCAAAGCATCTACGCCGTGCTGGATCAGTTGAACTACGTCAATCCGGACTATTTCGCCCGGACGCTGGACTGGATGCTGGGGTTGGGCCTGCGGTACAAGGAAACGGTCTTCAGCCTGCTGCAACTGCGCATGGACAACCTGCCGGAGATCGTTGTGGCGCTCGGTCGCGCCCGGGCGGCCCTGCTGATGGAGACCTTTGCCGAACGGCTGCGGCGGCTGATCCGCACCACGGACGTCTCCACCCGTACCGCCGAGAACGCCTTCCTGCTACTGCTGCCCCACACCGAAGGCGCCAAGGCCGAAATCCTCCGCGACCGCATCCGCAAGCTGGCGGAGGATGTCGAACTGCCCGACAAGAAGCCCTTCCAGGTGTCATTGCGGCTCTATGCCTTCCCGCGCGATTACCTGAAGGGTGAAACGGCCGACCTTGTCTTCAGCCGGCTGGCGACCCCCGACCGGGAGCGCGGATGATCGACCTTTTCTACGAGGCCTACTTCAAGCTCTACGAGATCTTCTCGTACACCCAGTACGAGGGCGGCGTCCTCACGGCCGCGCTCAAGTTCATTCCCTTCGTGCTCTTCTTCGAGCTGCCCTTTGCGGCCCTGCTGATGCTGGGGATCACGCGCTACTGGCTCCGGTCGCACTTCGGCCGGTCCGCGAAGGACCGCCCCTACTATCCCGGCGTGACGTGCATCGTCACCTGCTACGCCGAAGGGCACACGGCCCGGCAGGCCCTGTACGCCCTGGCCCAGCAACGCTATCCGGGGAATATCGAGATCATCGCCCTCGTGGACGGGGCGACGCGCAACTCCGAGACGTGGCTGATTGTTCAGGGGATGAAGGAGAGCATTGACCGGACGCCGAACCGGACGTTGATTCCGGCGCCGAAGTGGCAGCGCGGGGGGCGCGTGTCCTCGACGAACTCCGGCCTGGCGTTGGCGCGCAACGAGATCATCGTCAGCCTCGACGGCGACACCGTTCTGGACAACGACGCCATCTACCGCCTGACGCGGCACTTCGCCCGGCCCGGGGTGGTGGGTGTGGCGTGCAGTCTGCGCGTGCTGAACGCCGACGAGAACCTCCTGACGGCCTTCCAGGCGGTCGAGTACATGATGTCCATCAAGGCCACGCGGACCGGCCTGGCGGAATTCGGGGTGGTGAACAATATCTCCGGGGCCTTCGGGGCTTTCCGCCGCGATTTCATCCGTCACATCGGCGGCTGGGACACGGGCACCGCCGAGGACCTGAACATCACCACGCGCATCAAGGCCTACTTCGGGCGCTACCCCGGCACACGCCTCGAGTTCGAGCCGCACGCCGTCGGTCTCACCGAAGCGCCGTCCACGGTCATGGGCTTCTTCAAGCAGCGCCTCCGGTGGGACGGCGACCTCTTCTACATCTACATCCGCAAATTCTGGCGGAGCTTCACGCCGCGCATCTTCGGGTGGCCGAACCTGCTCCTGTACTGCTGGACGGGCCTGCTCTTTCAGCTGCTGATGCCCTTCGCCATCATGGCCTACACCATCTTCCTGTTCATGACGCTGCCGGCGCCGGTGGTGCTGGGGGTCATGGGGCTGATCTACCTCTTCTATCTTCTCCTGACGGGCCTGTTCTACGGTCAGTACCTGCTGATGCTCTCGGAACGCCCGTGGACGGACCTGAAATACACGCCGCTGCTGCTGATCTACCCGTTCTTCGCCTTCTTCGGGCGATGCTGGAACGGCGTGGCGACGATTGTGGAAATGGCGATGAAGAGCCATCGAGACACCTCGATGGCGCCGTGGTGGGTGTTGAGGAGGAGCCGATTCTGATGAGCGGGCGCGGACAGAGACTTGGAGCGGCGGCGGTGGCGGCGGCATTCCTCTGCCTGGGCGCGGCGGCGCGCGCGGAGGCGCCGGCCCCCGGACCGTCCGCCGAGGCGCCGGTGCTCGCCGTGCCGCAGTTCAACCTGCGCTATTTCGAGGACCGACTGGCGGCCTCGCCGCGCGTGTCGGCGGCGGTGGCGGAGCACGGTTCGCAGGAGCACACGGCGCGCCGGCTCGACGCGGAGCGCGGCTGGAAGGCCTTTGCCGGGGCGAATACCGGCGCGGTGAACGACCCCTTCCAGGGTTCGTACAACACGACGGGGATCTACGGCGGCCTGCTCTATCCGCTCTTCGGCTCCCGGGCTCGGGAACGGGCGGACCTGTTCACGGCGGAGGCCCGCGCGCGCCACTTGCAGCACCGCGCCGAACTCTCGCGGCGCGACGACCTGCGCGAGCTTCGGCGCAGCTACTGCCTGTACTGGAGCAGCCGCCGGCAGATCGCTGCCGCGCAGGCCTATCTCTCGGCGGAGCCCTCCGTTCGCGCCCTGCTGCAACGGCGCACGGAGGCCGGGCTGTTGCGCGAGTCGGACCGGCTCGAGGCGATGACCTCCTTCGACGTGGCGCGCCGCGAGGTGGGCACGTACACGGCAGCGCGCGTGGCCGCCCTGATGAACCTGAACCGCATCGCCGGAACGGCATTGATCGAGTTCACGCCCCTTGCGCCGACGCTGCCGCCGGAGCCGGTGGACATGGACTTGATCCTCCAGCAGACGACGACGCACCCCGAGCTCGAGTCGCTCCGCGCCCTGCTGGGCGGACGGCAGGACACCCTGTACTACGCGCACCACCGCTACCCGGAATCGGAGGTGCGCGTGACCGTGACCGGCGCCAGCAACCATCCCGGCCGCAGCGGCGCGGGCGCCGTCCTCGGCATCGAGTTCCGCGCGCCGGTGGACGTCTTCGACGCGCACCGCGAGAGCAAGGCCGAGGGCCGCCTGGCGCACCTCCAGTTCCTCAAGGAACTCGATCATCGCTCGCAGAGCGTCCAGGCGCAGGCCGTCGAGATGCTCGCCTACGTCGAATCGCGCAAGACGAACCTGGCCTTCGCCGAGCGCCGGCTGCTCGGGGCGGAGCAGAATCTGCGCGAGGCCTACTTGCGCGCCAACGTCATCGAGGGGGACACCCTCGAGAAGCTCCAGCAGGCGCGGTATGCCTATTACCGGACGGGCATGGACTGCCTGACCGCGGAGGGGGACATCCTGTTGGCGCGGGCGGAATTGCTGGCTTTCACCGGCGACACCCTCGTCTATCCCGAACACCGGCGCGCGTCGGCGGATGACGCCTCTCCCGCGCCGGCGGCCTTCCAGTTGCGGCTGCTGGAGTCCACGCTCTTCGCAGGCATCGGCGAAGGGCGTCCGGTCGAGGTCGTCCGGGCTCAGGCCGATGCGCTCTTCCAGCGTCCGAAGGCGCCGGTTCCGGCCCCGCGGCCCCCGGTCGAGGCGCAGACGGTGGCCGGCGGCATCGGCGTTTACATGTGGATGACGCGCGACTGGTTGAACCGCACGCGCCAACTCGCCGCGCGCTATCCCGACAAGGACTGGCCGGAAAAGGAGGACTACGGGGACGACCCGATCTGGAAGGAGCTCGACGAGAACCGGGTCCGGACGATCCTGCTCTCGCTCGACGGCGACCAGATCCGGACCTTCACGGCGGACGATCGGGCCGCGTCGCACCTGACCCGGCTGCTGACCACGGCCCGCCGCAAGGGGTTCCGCGTCGAGCTGCTGCTGGGCGAACCGAGCTGGATCCTCGCGCAGCACCGCCAAAGCCTGCTGAATATCGTCCAGCGGCTGCGGAGCCAGCCCTTCGACGGGCTTCACCTGGACCTCGAACCCAATCAGCTCAGCACGGCGCCGGAACGGACACCCGCTCTCCTGGAGGGGCTGATCGAAACGCTCGACGCGGTCCGGCAGCTCAGCCCGTGGGAGGTGGCGCTGAGCATTCATCCCCGCTATCTGCTGCATCCCCTCGGGCGGGGGACTGTGGCCGACGCCCTGGCGCGCATCGGCGTGCGGCGGGTGATGCTGATGGTCTATGTCGCCAACCCCCGCCGCGTGGTGGAGATCGCCGGCGAGATCATGAAGGCGCATCCAGATCTGCGCGTCGGCGTGGCGGTCAGCGTCGAGCCGGAGTCGGTCGTCGGGCCGGGCGGAAGTCTGGCGCTCGAGGGCCGGACGAAGTTCTATGAAACGGTGTGGTCCATGGACCGCGAACTGCGGGCGCACGCCAACTATGACGGCATGGCCGCGCAGGAATGGGAAGGCCTCCGCGCGCTGAAGGATCCCGCGCCGGACACCAACGCCGGGAAAGAGGAGCGCAAGCCATGAAGGTTCGCTTCAATCCGCTGGTCAAGAAGGATCCGGACGTCGTGGACGGGATGCGCGTCCACTACGCACCGTCGCGCCGCACTGTGCCGCGGCTGCGCTGGTATCTGCTCATCCTGCTGGTGGCCAGTCCGTTGATCTACTTCCTTGTCAACTTCATCATCGAGAGCGTGATCGTCAAGGCGAAGGGGATCGTCACGCCGCCGATCTTCATCAGCATCCGCGCTGCCGACGACGGGTTGGTCGAGAAGCTGTCGGTCACGCCGGGCACGCGCGTGACGGCGGGCCAGGAACTGCTGCAGGTGGCGCGCGACCCGGCGCGCTCACCGGCAAGCGCCGAGGGGGCCACGGCGCAGGAGCGCGCCATGTCGCAGGCGCTGCAAGGAGAGCTCGAGCGCGCGCGGCTGCGCGTGGACTTCCAGCGCGAGCGCATGGAGAAGATGCAGCAGCTCCGCGAGTCCGGCGCGGCCACGGCCGGCGAGGTGGAACAGGCCTGGACGATGTGGCTTTCGGCCCTGGACTACCAGTCGCGTCTGGAGAAGGAGCTGGCCGGACTGGCCGGCGGCGGCGCGGCGGCGGCGCGCAACGGCACACCGGGCACGGTCACCTTCGAGAATCAGGAAGCCTTCGGCCAGGGCGCCACCAGCCGTTTGCAGCTCCAGCAGAACCTCTATGACGGGCGGCGGTACTACGCCCCCCGAAGGGGCGAGGTGCTTGACGTCTTCGCGCGCGCGGGCGACCGCGTGACGCGCGGCGTGGCGCTCTTGGCCATGACGCTTCACGAGGACGCCGAAGTGACGGCCTACCTCGATCCGCGTCATGTGAACTACGCTACGGAGGGGCACAAGGCAAAGATTCTCTTTCCGGACGGAACGGCGCTGCGCGGCGTGGTGATGGGCATCGAGCAGTTCGCCGCGCGGGCGCCTTCGGACGTGCCCGATCCGCTGGGTTTCCGCCGGCTGTCGCTGGCGGTCAGGGTGAAGGCGATAGACCCGTTGCCGCCCACGCGCGGGGTGAGCGGACTGCCGGTGACGGTGCGCTTCTACCGCGACGCCTATCCCCGTGATCCCAAGACCGGAGCGCCGATACTGCCATGAGTATGCGTGTGATCGCCGGAACGGCGCGCGGGACGCGGCTGGAATGCCCGCCGGGGCTCGACGTGCGACCCGCGCCGGAGATGGCGCGCGCGGCGCTCTTCAACATCCTGCGCGACGACGTGCCCGAGGCCGCCGTGCTGGACCTCTTTGCCGGCGCGGGAACGGTGGGGATCGAGGCGCTCAGTCGCGGAGCGGCGCGCGCCGTCTTCTTTGAACTCAGCCCCCGGCACACGAGCTTCCTGGAGAAGAACCTCGAACGCGCGCGCCTGGCCGAAAATGCCCGCGTCCTGGCGCAGGACGCCTTCCGCGCGCCGGACTGGTGCGCCCGGAATGGGGAGAGCTTCGACGTAATCTACCTCGGGCCGCCCTTCCCGATGTTCCGCCACCCCTCCGACAAGGCGGCGCTGCTGGACCTGGCGGACCGGTTGGCGGAAGGGGGCGCGCTCAAGCCGACGGGAGTCCTCATCGTGCAGTCGGACGAGCGCGACGCGCTGCCGGAGACGACGCGCGCGCTCCGGCTCGAAGACCGGCGGGAATACGGGCGCAATGCCCTGTCCTTCTACCGCCGCGCCGGAGTATAATCCCGGCCTGTCGCCGGTACCCACCTTTCTCCGGAGCCGTCCGTGACGCCCCAGGAACCCGATGCGGCGCCGCGCCGCAACTTGATCGTGCTCTTCGCCGTGTCCACCCTGATCGGCCTGGGTGGGGCGGTGTACGAGGTGGCGCTGCCGCTGTTCCTGAAGGATGCGAAGCTTTCCTGGCGGACGATGGGGTGGATTTACGGCGGAGGGGCGGTGGCGACCTTCGTCATCCGCATCTGGTTCGGGGCCTGGTCGGACCGCGTCGGGCGCAAGACGGTGTATGTCGGTTCCCTTCTTGTCGCGGGGGCGGCCACGCTGGCGACGCCCCTCTCGGCGAACGCCTGGGCTCAGGGGGTTCTCAAGAGCATTACCGACCCCACTGCGCGGCTGCGCGAGGCGATGCACTCGGTGCTGCTCTATGAATCCTGGCCCAAGCGGTTCCAGAAGATCTTCAGCAAGACGCGCGGCGTCGAGTTCCTCTTCCACTTCGTCGGGCTCCTGGCGGCGGCGGCCCTGCTGGGGGCGCTGCTGAAGGTGGGGGTCCGGTCGCCGACGGCGTGGTTCATCGCGGGGGCGGCGGGCCTGCTGCTCCTGTCGGGAGCGCTCTTCGCCCTCTTCTATCGTGAGCCGCTGCGTCCGGAGGCGGCCCGTCCGGCCCTGTCGTGGCGCGACCTGCTGCGGCTGGACCTGACGCGCCCGATGTGGGTTCTGGCCCTTTCGGGCTTTATCTTCTCCCTGGGCATCACGATCAGCCACTGCTTCGCATTGCAGTTGTTCTTTCAGGAGAAGTACGGCGCAAGCGACACGCAGATTTTCACCATCGGCGCGCTGCATCGGCTCAGCTCGGCGATCACGCTCCTCTTCCTCGGCCACGTCTTCCGGCGGCGGTTGCGGATGTGGTTCATGCTCTTCCTCGTCTCGGAGGGCGTCTTCCTGGCGGCGCCGGCTTTCATGCCGGCGGGGGAATATCGCGTGGCGGGGCTGGCGTTGCCGGCGCTGTGGACGGTGGTGGGCGTCTGGCTGGCCCACGATTTCATGGGCATGGGGCTGTGGCTGCCGATTCAGCAGGTGCTGATCCAGCGGCACAGCCGCGCCGCCTCGCGGGGGGAAGATGTCGTTGTCGTGACGGCGCTGGGCGCGCTGGGGAGCGTGCCGGCGCCCTTTGTGGCGGGGGCCCTGCGGGAGCTTTGCCTCGGCCCGGTGGCGGAGGCCTTGCCCTTCCTGGCCGGGATCAACCTGCCCTTCCTGGTCAGCGGCCTGGGCGTGGCGCTCTCGGCGGCGGTCCTGCTCTGGCTGCCGAAGGGCGATGACCGACCGACGACGGCGGCGAAGGAAGGCTAACCGCCGGCCTTGCAGGCGTGATCGGCGGCGATGCAGGGAAAGAAGGGCGGGCGATCCGGCCGTCCGCCGGACAGCGCGGCGCAGAGTCTCTCGCGGGGCGTCATGGAACCTCCGGGACCGGTCGGCGAGACCGTGCGCCGCGCGGGGGGGGGCGCCCCGCGCGGCGCGGCGATGCCGCTCAGCGGATGTCCACGCCGAGCGCCTTCATCACCTCGAGCGCCATGAGCAGGTGGCCGCTGCGGAAGGGATGCACCGGCTCCGGGCAGAAGAAGTCCGGGCCGACGAACTTCAGGTGGCGCTGGTAGAGGTCGTGTGTGCGGACGAGGCGCGTCTTGTACTTCTTCGAGAGGTCGTGGACGATCTCGATGTACTGCGGAAGGAGCTTGAGAACCTGCGAGCGCGCGCCGAGTCCGGTGGCGTCGGTCGAGATGTAGAAGGGGTCAATCAGGATGACGGGGCACCCCAGGGCCTTCTGCGCGGCGGCCAGGATGGCGTCGTAGTCCTCGCGGAACTTCTCGGGCCCGTGCTGGGGGGCCTGGGCGTTGAGGAAGCGGTGGCAGTCGTTGATGCCGATCTTGATGGAGAGCCAGTCGGGCTTCTCGCGCAGGACGTCGTCGGCCCAGCGGTTGCGCAGGTCGAGGACGGTGTGGCCGCCGATGCCCATGTTGACGTAGGCGATGCGGCGCTCGGGGAACCAGGCGCGCTGAAGCTCGATGAAGAGCGAGACGTATCCGCTGCCGTAGGGGCGCTCAGCGGCGCGTCGCCCGCAGTCGGTGATGCTGTCGCCGATGAAGAGGAACTTCTGCCCGTGCTTTACGGGAAAGGTCGCCATGACGACTCTCCTCGAAAGAACCTGCCGGCAGGGCGGCCGCGCTCCGGGCGCGACCCGCCTCCGGCGATGCCATGCGGCGGAAGGCGGGGAGTCATTTCCCGGCCTTCTTCTCCGCTTCGACTTGCGCGCGGCCGGAATCCAGGGCGCTCTGCACCATCTCCGACGTGCTGTCCCAGGTGCGCTCGGCGAAGGGCCGGGAGCGCACGGACTTGAGGAAGCCCTCGAACTCCTTGAAATAGGAGCCGTAGATGTGGAAGCTGTCCACGATGTGCGCATAGGGGCCGGGGCGCAGCGCGCGGCCCAGGCGCTTTCCGACCTCCTCGGTCACCAGGCGCTGGAGGTCGGCGAAGGCCCACATGTTCATGAAGGTGGCCTTGTACCCGTCGTTGGAGCGCATGTGGACGTTCATCCGCACCTCGTCGCCGAAGATGCGGAACCAGAGGCGCTGAAGGCAGGCCGGATCGTCCACCGCGGGGTCCACGTCGGGCTTCCAGGTGATGGCCTGCGCGCGGCGGGAGTGGGGCGCTTCGGCCAGCTTCTCGATGATGTACTGGAACTGGTCCACGACGCGCTTGCGCCCCTGGGCGTCGTACAGGTCATAGGCGAAGAGGCGCTGATGATAGGTGTAGGACCACTTGCCCTCCTTCGGGTTCACCCAATGATCGTGGATTCCCAGGACAACCTCCTGGCGGTAGATTTCGAGGTACTCGATGGAGCCGGGAAAGGCCTTGTGAATGCGCGGCTCGGCAAGGGGGTCCTCGACGACGGCCATCAGGGTGCAATCACGGCTTTCGGGATCGCCGGGCTTGTCGTACTCCGTGCGGATGCGGTCGCCCGTCTCCCAGCACTGGAGCACGGCCTGTTCCCACGTTTCAGCGAGCGTTCGGGCGCGGACGGTGATGTAGCTCACGGCGGTTCCTCCTATCGGGGGCGGGGGGCCTCGCGGGCGAGGCCGACAATGGCGTAACAGACGGCGTCCTCCAGGGCGCGGGCTTCGGCAAAACGTTCCGGTCGGGCGCCGTTGACGCAGACGGAGAAGGCGTAGGTCTCTCCGTCGGTCGCCTCGGCATAACCGCTCAGGGCGCTGATGCCGTTGCTCTTGATCGTGCCGGTCTTGGCGCGGATGCGTCCGAGCATGGGCTTGTCCGTCATGCGTCCGCGCAGGGTGGTCTCCGCATCGCCGTTGACGGCCAGCGAACCGGCGAAGACCTCGCGCAGGGCGCTGCGGTGCATGATCTCGAGCAGGGCGCTGAGCGCCTGGGGGGTGGCCTGGTTGCCCGGCGACAGGCCGCAGCCGTCGGTGGTGACGATGGCCGCCTCGGGCATTCGGGCGGCGCGCGTGAACTCGCGCACGGCGGCGAGCCCGTTCTCGAAGGTCCCCTTGCCGTAGCGGACGGCTCCAAGCGTCTTGAGGACCTGCTCGGCGTAGAGATTCTGGCTGCGGCGATTGGCGACGGCGACGGCGTCCGCCAGCTTCGAGCGGCACTCAAAGAGCGCGCGGGCATCGGGCGGGAGCTTCTCGCCGTCTTCGACCAGGCGGGCGACGCCGCGCACAGCGACGCCGTGCCGCTCCAGTTGCAGACGAAGGGCTGTGGCAAAGAAGACCGGCGGGTCG
>JAKJEM010000005.1:5906-59590 GCA_022705425.1 Planctomycetota bacterium | reverse complement strand
TCCACCGCCAGCGTTTCCGAGCGGGAGGAGCCGGCCGCGATGCGTCCGGCGATCAGGACGCCGCCCTCGGCGTCGCGGGTGAAGCGGACCTCGCTCTCCTGGTCGCGCGGGACGGTGACGACCTGGTTGACGACGCGCAGCCCGGCCAGGACGGGGGCGCAGGTGATCACGGCGGCGCCGCCGACGGCGGGGCTGGCGGAGACCTTGTATTCGGCGCAGTTGTCGTTGAAGGAGATGGCGCTGACGGCGGCGGTGTACCACCAGAGGAACTCGGGGGCGGGCCAGCCGGGGGCGCGGCGCACGCGGTCGAAGAAGCGGTCGTCCATCACCAGGTCGCCCGCGATTTCGCGAATTCCGGCCTGGCGCACGGCGGCGGCCATCTCGCGCGGGATGCGCATGGCGTCGCCGGCGAGGCGACCGGAGAAGCCGGGGTCCCCTCCGCCGATCACCACCAGAGACCCCTGAAGAATCTCGTTTTCGATCGGCCCGCCGGCCATGACACGGGTGTGGAATTCATAGTCGGGTCCGAGCCGCCACAGGGCGGCGGCGGTGGTCACCAGCTTGGTGTTGGAGGCGATCTCGAAGAGTTCGTTGCCTCGAAGGCGATAGATCTCGCGTCCGTCGCTGAGACGGCGGACGGAGATGCCGGCGCGCGCGCCGGCCATGCGGAAGCGCGCGGCGGCGGTCTCGATGCGGGCGGCGACGGCCTCGCCGCGAGGGTCTTGCGCCTGCGCCGTCCGGCAGGCCAGCGCCAGCAGCAGGCTGGCGGCCAGGGCGAACTTCATCACAATGCGGTCCTCAGGCGCGCGAGGGCGCGTTCGGGGTCTTCGATGACGACCGTGGAGCATGCGCCGATATGTTACGACCCGCATCCCTCGCGCGCAAGGCGCAGTTGAAGGATTGCGTCCGGGCGGCGGCGAACGCCGACGAGCGTGGTTCCGCTCAGCTCAACGGCGTGCCCGGCGTGGGCGGCGGGGGCGGTTCAACGGAGGGACCGGACGCCGGAGGCCGTATCCCCGCGGCGCGCCGAAGCTTCTCCACGTCCAGCGACTCGATGAACTTCGGCAGGTTCTCCCAGACGACGTGGAAGCCGAATCCGCCGTTGACCATCTCATCGAGCGCCTCCGCCTTCGACCAGTCGCAGACGACGACACGGTAGACGGCCATCATCGTTCCGGTGCGGTCTGCGCCGTGCTGGCAGTGGACGAAGAAGGGGCCCCGGCTCTTGTCGGCCACCACGCGCAGGAAGCGGAGGGCGTCCTCTTCGGTGATGTGCGCCGGAGTGAGCGGGATTTCCTCGAGGGCGAGTCCGGCCTGGCTTGCGGCGTGGCGCTCGGAGTGGAAGTTGCGGAGGTTGATCACCGTCCGGACGCCCAGGGCCTTGAGTTCGCGGAAGCCGTCGCCGGTGGGCTGGGCGCCGCGGTAGAGGTGGTCGTCCACCCGGTGGAGGTTGGGCAGACCGGGGTGGTCCAGCGGGGTGGCCCAGTCGGCCGGGCGGTCGGGCGGGGTTGCCGGCGCCGGGGCGGCGGCGGCGCGCGGCTCAGGCCCCAGGGGCGAGGGAACGGTCGTGTGGCGGCAGCAGAGGGCCAGGCCGACGGAGAGAATCGCCGCGAGCAGCGCCGTTGTGCGGAAGGTCAGTTTCATGGCGGAGCCTTTCTTGTCCGGGTTCTGTGTGGTTCAGAGGTTCTTGCGCGTGGCGACCATCACCTCGCGCAGCAGATCGTCCACGGTGATCACGCCGACGGCGCGGTTGTGGCTGTCCACCACGATGCCGATGAGCTGTCCGCCCTGTTGCAGGCGGCGGAAGGCCTCGTCAATCGAGCGCGCGGCGGGGATGTAAACGGGCTTGCGGACGAACGCGGCCAGGTCGCCGCCTTCGCAGAGATAATCGAGCGCGCGCACGATGCCGACGACGTTCTCGCGCGAGCCGTCGTACACGGGGAAGCGCTCGTGATCGTACTGGGCCATGACCTTCCGCGCGGCCACGGGCGTGGCGTCGAGGGGGATCATGTGGACGTCGGCCAGGGGGATCATGATCGTCCGCACCCGCCGCGCGCCGAGCTGCATGACGTTCCGGACCATGATGTCCTGCTGGGGCGACAGCGTGCCCTCTTGCGCGCCGGCGGCCAGGAGGGAGTTCAGGTACTGCGTGGTCACAACGAGGTCATGGGAGGAGCCCCGCACGCGCAGGACGAAGCGCCAGAAGGCCACCAGCCAGAGCAGCAGCGTGGTGACAATCCACAACGCCTTGCCCGTCACCCACAGCAGCGGCGAGGACCATCGCATCATCACTTGCGGAAAGACCTGGTAGATGCTCTTGGGGATTACGTCGGACACGATCAGAAGGATGGGAGCGAGCACCAGCGTGCAGGTGACGTCGGCGGCGATTTCGGACTTGAAGTACGGCTGAAGCAGGGTCGTCACCAGCAGCGATGCGACATAGACGGCCGCGTTGCTGGCGACGAGCGTGGTGCAGATGAGCCGGCCCATGTCCTGGGTGCAGCTGTACGTCAACCGGGCCAGCAGCGAACCCTTCTCCATTTCGTGGCGCACGCGCAGGCGGTTCACGCGGTAGGCCCCCGTCTCCGCGCCGTTGTAGAAGCCCGCAAGCAGGATGCCCAGGACGACCAGGAAGAGGGTGAGGATCATGCCTCCTCCTCCCTCCGGATGCGCTGCACCCGGACGCGGACGATGCGGTGGCCGGTCATCTTCTCGACGGTGAACCGCAGCCCCTGCCACTCCGTTGCGTCGCCTTCCCTGGGCACACGTCCGAAGAGGGACATGACGATGCCGCCGACGGTTTCGACCCCCGGACGCAGCAGGGCGTCGGCCATCATCGCGGGCCAGTCGCGGGTGTTCAGCGCGCCGGAGATGCTGTAGGTGTCTTCGTCAATCATGCGGACGGGCGGTTCCCGGACGCCGGTCCCGTCGCGGATTTCGCCGATGACTTCGTGCAGGATGTGCTGGAGAGTGACCAGGCCGGACATGCCGCCGTACTCGTCCACGACGATGGCAACAGAATCGCGCTCGCGGGAGAGCTGCTGCACGAGCTTGTCCACGCGCTGCGTCTCGGCCACGAACTGAACGGGCATCAGCAGGTCGCGCAAGTCCGCCTGGGGAAAGACGAAGACGTCGCGCGCGAAGAGGGCGCCGACGACGTTGTCGAGCGCCCGATCGTAGGCGATGACGCGGTCGAGGCGGCGGCTGCGCGCCAGGCGGCAGAACTCCTCGCGTCCGAGGGACAGGTTGAACATGACGACGTCCACGCGCGGCGTCATGATGTGCTTGGCGCGCAGGTCGGCCAGCTCGACGACCTGCTCGATCATCCCGCGCGTGTTGGTGTCGAGCGCCCCCTGCTGCTCGGCCATGGCGGCGACGGTCTTGAGCTCCTCGCGGGTGACGTAGGGGGCCGGCGCGAAGTGGCGCGAGAGGTAACGGGTGAAGCCCTCGGCAATGCGCCGCAGCAGCGTCGCCACCGGACGGACCAGCCGGTAGAAGTAGTAGGCGATCGGCGCGAGCCACTGGGCCACCTGATGGGGGCGGCCCACCGCCACGCCCTTCGGGCTGACTTCGCCGAAGATGACGACGCCCAGGAGGGACACGAGGCCCGTCAAAGCCGCTGCGCCGTGCTGGCCGCGCGCGGCGTAGTCCATCGTGATCAACACGCACAGAGAGTACAGGCTCACGTTGACCACCATGTTGCCGAACAGGATCGCCGCCAGAAAGGTCGGCGTGTCGTTCATCAACAGGGTGATGTAGCGGCCCGGCCCGCGGGCGTCGCGCTCGCAGCGGCGCAGCTCCTCGCGGCTGAGGGAGAAGAGGGCGGTCTCCGTGGCGCTGAAGAAGGCCGAGCAGCACAACAGGCCCAGGATGACGGCCAGTATGGGAATGCGCGCGATCAGGACTTCCATCGGCGGCCTCATTACGTCCGGCCCGCCGGCGGGGCGACGCCGCGCCGCGCGGTGGACACAAACAGATTATAGGTGCGGGGGATCGGGGGAATCAAGGCGGCGCGGGCAAGGGCGCGCCGTGGGCGCCGCGGTCCGCCACAGGCGGCCTATTCGACAAGGCGCGCGCGGTAGACCTTGAAGTTCCGGATCTCCGTTGCGCGGACGAACCCGAGCATCCCGAAATGCCCGCTGCGGTAAGGCGTCAGGTCGAAGCACTGCAAGATCACGCGCCCGTCGGCGGAGAATCGCAGTTCGGAGTCGGCGCAGAGCATCTCAACGGCGTGGATGCGTCCGGGCTTGAGCTGGTCTTCGGGGGCGATGCTCTGCAGCAGGAGTTGGCGATAGGGCAACTTCCGCAGGCGCGTCGTCCGGTTACCGTTGCCGCCCCAGTCCAGCCAGTAACCCTGCAAGTCGCCGTATACGGAGTGGCGCTCGTCGTAGTGCTTGCGGATGAAGAAATCGAAGGGCAGGTTGTACCAGGAGGCCTGGAAGAAGAAGATGGCGTCGGTGATCGTCTCCGGGCGGGCGGGGTCCTTGGGGACCGGGCGGCAGTCGAAGGTGTAGATCACGGGTCCATCACCGGCGCGGCGTCGCCAGACGGCCGAATAGGGCTCCGCGCGCAGCCAGCCGTCTCGGAGGAGCGGCTTGCGGACGGCCTCCCCCGCGTCCTTGAGTTCATAGACCCAGCCGCGTTCGGTGGCAGCGGGATCGGTGAAGTCATCCGCGTCCAGGAGTTCCCCACGCTCGTAGCGCCGGGCGGGAAGGTCCCAGCCGGTCTGACGGACCTCGAGGCCGGACAGCGTCAATTCAAGGCCGGAGCTTTCGAGTGTCAGGTCCCCTTCGACGCCGACCCAGGGCGTTTGCACCCACGCGGCGGCGATGCGTTCGCCGTTGATGAAGAGCGCCTTGAAGCGATCCACGCAGACGAAGCGAATGTCGTACTCGCGTCCCGGTTCGGGGCGCCAGGCGATGGGACCGGCCTGGTCCTGCAGGCGCGCCACAGCGCCGCCTTCGGGAGTCCAGGCGAGGCTGTCCTCGGCGCCCAGGCGCATCTGGTCGGGAAACCTGGGGCGTCCGCCGAGGACGTTGACGGTGTGGTCGAAGACGTTGACGGCGATCTTGAAGGCGCCGCGCGCCGGGTCGCCGAAACGCAGACGCAATAGATAGGCCGCGCTGCCCCCCGGGCGATGGTGGGGGAAGGCGACGAACAGGGCCTTGGAGGCCGGCTCGGCGGGAAGGAGCATGGCGTCCGCGCGCCAGTCGAGTCGTCCGGTCACCGCCTTCCACGTGTCGGTCTTGGTGAAATCCTGGCGATAGACCGCAGGGTCCATCTTCCATTTCAGGGGCGGGTCGAAGGGCATCATCGGGGGCCTTTCCGGGGCGGCGAGGCCGGCGCGCGGGCCGGGAAGAAGCGCAACGCCGAGAACGAACACGGCAACCAGGGCTCTTGCGGGCATCGGTCAGGTCTCCAGAATGCGCGACAACCGGCATGAGAGGCGCCCCCTTTGTATCACAACGGTTGACGTCGTTCCAGAAGCGTCCTAGAATGCCCTCCCCGGCGACATCGGGGGGGCGACGCCCCTGGCCCTTTCGTGGGAACGCACCGAGGATGGCGGAGCAGATGGACGGGCGGGTGATCGAGTCGCTGGCGCGCCAGGTGCTGGCGTTGCGGGGGGAGTATGCTTTTGACACCTTCTGGCTCGGGACGCGCGTGAAGGGCGCGGAGGACGAGGCGACGGCGACGGCCTTGAAGCGGGAGGTGAACCGGCGGGTGGGGGAACGTGTCGAACGGCTGGCGCCGGAGCTGCTGGCCCGGCTGCAATCACCCGATGTCCGCATCACGCTGAACTACCCGGAGGGAACCATCGAGCCAAGGGTCACGCCGTTGCTGATCTACGGGCGCTACCGGAAACTCTCGCGCCAGATCCCGCAAAGCCGCTGGCCGTGTCGTTGGTGCGGCGGGCAGGGGTGCGCGCGCTGCGGAGGCACGGGCAAGCGCTTCGCGGTGACGGTGGAAGAACTGCTGGCGGGGCCGATCCTGGCGCTTTCGGGGGCGACGGGGAGCAAGTTTCACAGTATCGGGCGCGAGGACGTTGACGCGCGGATGCTCGGACGCGGACGCCCCTTCATCCTTGAGTGCCGCGATCCGCGCCGCCGGACGTTCGACCTGGGGCCGGTTCAGGAACAGGTGAACCGGGAACATGCGGCGGAGATGGGCGTCGAGGAACTGCGTTTCGCGGACGCGGCGCTGCGAGACCGGTTGCGCCTCTTTGCGCCGGACAAGACCTACAGCGCCGTGGTTCACTGCCTGGTTCCCGCCGCGCGCGCGCGGGTGGAGGCGCTGGCGGGGCTGCGCGGGGTCGAACTGACGCAGGAAACGCCGCGCCGTGTGTTGCACCGACGGCCGAACCGTGTGCGTCGGCGGACGGTGCGCGAGTGCGCCATCGAGATCCCGGGCGACGGGCCGCGGGTCGAACGGTTCCGGATTACGTTGCGCGCGGAGTCGGGGACGTACATCAAGGAGTTCATCTCCGGCGACGAGGGCCGCACCCGCCCGTCGGTGGGCGGTTTGCTGGGGGCGCCGTGCGACTGCATCGAACTGGACGTCCTGGAGGTGCATTGCGATCCGCTGCGCGATGCGCCCGGACGGGGCGCGGCGCAGGAGGTGGACGAAGGGTGACCCGCCGGGGCGCGGGACGTATAATGACGGCGTCGGGCGGCGACGCGCCGCTGCTGATCAGAACCCGTTGCGCGGAGATACGAAAGGGCCTGGCATGAGCATTCACGACCCGCTTCTGGCGCGCAACCCCGCGTTGACGGTCATTCGCGACCGTCGCAGTGTGCGCATGTTCGCCGACCGGCCCGTTTCCGATGAGGACATCGCGACGATTCTGCACGCCGCCAACCAGGCCCCCTCGGCGCACAACCAGCAGTCGTGGCGCTTTGTCGTGCTGCGGGGGGACAAGCGCGGCGATCTGGCCAATCTGGTCAACGCGCGGGCGGGAGGCTTCCCGCGCGCCTCGGCGGCCCTCCTGCGCATGGCGGCGCGCAGCATCGCGTCGGCGCCCGTCGTCGTCGCCGTGGCGAACACCGGCGAGCTGATCCACCGGGGCACGGAGCTCTTCGCGGCCGAGGGGGAAGGGGCGGCCGACTTCTTCCGCACGATGGAAATCCAGAGCTCGGCGGCGGCGGTCGAGAACCTGCTCCTGGCGGCCACGTCGCTGGGGCTGGCCACGGTCTGGCTGGGGGTGCTCTTCCTCATCAAGGACGACGTGCTGACCTTCCTGGGCGAACCGCGCGGGGAGTTCATGGCCGTGGTGCCGGTCGGCTACGCGACGCACCAGGGCAGCGGGCCACGCAAGCGGCCGCTGGAGATCTTTGTGCGCTTTGTGGGATGACGCCCATGCCGTCGCCGACCCCCTCGGGAGACGCGCTTGCGCCCGCGCGCGAGGCGTTGCGCCGCGTCTTCGGGCATGCCGCCTTTCGGCCCGGACAGGAGGCGGTGCTGACGTCCGTGCTGGCCGGGCGGAACCTGCTGGTGGTTATGCCGACCGGCAGCGGCAAGTCGTTGCTCTATCAGCTTCCGGCCCTGCTGACGCCGGGAATCACGCTGGTGGTGTCGCCGCTGATCGCGCTGATGAAGGACCAGGTGGACGAGTTGCGTCGCAAGGGGGCGGCGGCGTCGTTCATCAACTCCAGCCTCAGCCCCGAGGAGCAGCGGCGCGAGATCGAGCGCTGCGTCGCGGGCGAGGTGCGGCTCCTCTACGTGGCCCCGGAGCGCTTCCGCGTGGCGTCCTTCCGTGAGATGCTGCGGCGTGTGGCGGTGGCGCGCATGGCGGTGGACGAGGCGCACTGCATCAGCGAGTGGGGCCACGACTTTCGCCCGGACTACCGGCGGCTGAAGCCCTTCCGCGACGAACTCGGCGGCGCGCCGGTCACCGCCCTGACGGCCACGGCCACTCCGCGCGTGCAGCGCGACATCATCCAGTGCCTGGGGCTCAGCCCCGGCGAGGTGGATGTCCACGTCCACGGCTTCGAGCGCCCAAACCTGCACCTGTCCGTCCTCCACAAGCGCGATGACGCGCAGAAGGAGGAGTACCTTCGCTCTCTGTTGGCGCGGGAGCCGGGCTCCGGTATTATCTACGTGGGGACGCGTCGCGCGGCGGACGGGCTGGCGGCGGCGCTGAGCGCGGTGATGCCGGGCGTTCGGGCCTACCACGCGGGGCTGGACCCGGAGAGCCGCGCCAGGGCGCAGGAGGAGTTCCTTTCCGGTCGCGCGCGCGTGGCCGTGGCGACGATCGCCTTCGGCATGGGCATTGACAAGCCCGACGTCCGCTTCGTGGTCCATTATCACTACCCCGGTTCCGTGGAGCAGTACTACCAGGAGATCGGACGCGCCGGGCGCGACGGCGCCCCCGCGCGCTGTGTCCTGCTCTACTCCTCCGCCGACCGGATGCTGCGGGAGTTCTTTGTGGACCTGAACTACCCGCCGAGGACGATGATCGAGGAACTCTACTCCTTCCTGTGGGCGCGTCCCGAGAATCCGGTGATGATGACGTACCGGGAGATCGCCCGCCGGCTGCCCGGCGAGGCGAAGGAGGGGCAGGTGGGTGCGGCGTTGCGCCTGCTGGACGGGGCCGGGGTGACGCGCGCCCTCGAGGGAACGGCCACGGCGGGGATAGACATCCTGCGCCCCGGCGCCCAGGTGATCGCCACGCTCCGCGGCGACCATCAGCGGCGGGTCTTCGAGGCGCTGGCCGTATCGGCGGACCTGGAGACGCCGGGCCGCTACGAGGTGGACCTGCGCGATGCCGCCCGCGCCGCCGGGCTGACCGAGGAGCAGGCGCGCCGCGCCCTGTCGGCCCTCGACGAAGCCGGCGCGCTCGCGTACCATCCCCCCTTCCGCGGACGCGGGATCGAGAAGCTGGCGGCCGCCCCGCCTCCCTTCGACCGGCTGCCCATTGACTGGCGCGCCCAGGAGGCGCTCCGGCGGGTCGAAGAGGAGAAGCTGGCGCAGATGGAGGCGTACATCCATGAGATGTCGTGCCGCCAGCGCTTCATCCTGCGTTACTTCGGCGAAGCGGGAGGGAGCGACTGCGGCCACTGCGACCGGTGCGACCGCCGCGGCGGGAGCGAGGCCGGGGCGGATGTGCTGGCGGCGCACCCGGGCATTGCGCTGCCGGTGCTGCACGCCGTGCGGCACCAGCGCTTTCCCGTCGGCGCGGCGCTGCTGGCGGCCGTGGTCACCGGTTCGAAGCAGAAGAAGATCACTCGGTACGGCATGAACCGCAACCCGGCCTACGGGCGCGTGTCGGCGCGGATCGAGGTCGTACGCGACGTGATTGACCGATTGCGGGAGGAGGGCTACCTCGCCGAGAGCCGCGAGACAGGACAGCCGACGCTGCGGCTGACGGCGCTGGGCGAGCGCTTCGCCGACAAGGAGTGCGCTCCCCCGCCCGCCGCACGAGCGGCCCGGATCGCCCCCGCCACCGAGTCCTTCGCCGATGCCGACATCCGCCGGGCCGCCCTCGAGTGCGTGGCGGAGATTCATCCTTCCGTAGGGGTTGGGAAACTCGTCGAGGTACTCACAGGGTCAAAGGCGGCGTGGATCGAGCGGTCGGGCGCGGGGGAACTGGCCGCGTACGGCGCCGTGCGCGCGCCGCGCGCGCGCGTGAAGGCGGTGATTCAGTCGTTGCTCGCTGAGCGGCTGGTGGAACAGGACCGGCGCGCGGAATATCCCGTGGTCGAGTTGACGGAAGGCGGACGGCGGCGGCTGGAGGAGATGCGGGAGCAGAACGTCCGCGCCTGCGCGGCGCCTGCGAGCGGACCCTCTCCGGCTGAAACGGATGCATCTCCGGAGTCGGATCTGCGCGCCGACATGCGAGAGGAACCTTCCCCGCCGACGCTTCAACCGGCGGCGGATGACCTCCCGGACGCGGGCGCGTCAATGCCGGGCGGAAGCGCCGGGGCGCTGGACGGCCTCCTGCGCGAACTGCTGACATGCGAGCGTGAGCGCGCACAGGCCCTTGTCGAGGAAATCCGCCTCTTCCACCCCGCCGAGGTCGCCGCCCGCCTGGAACGACTCGCAGCGGACGAGGGCTCCGTGCGCCGGCGCGCGCGGGCCGTGTGGGCGGCGGGGGAACTGTGCGGGTGGTTCGGCGTAGCCTTCCTGGGGCACGGCACGGCGTCGCCGGAGGGGGAGGTTCGGCGGCTGGCCGCCTCGGCGCTGGGCAAGGTTCTGAGTCATTCCCGCCGGGAGGAATCTCAGCGCACCGCACTACGGGCTGTCGCGTGCGAGGCGCTGAATCGCCTGACCTCCGACCCCAATCCGCAGGTGGCGCAGTATGCCGCCAAAGCGCTGGCGCTGGCCGGGAAATAGTTGTAACGCGCTGTGCCTTATCGGTTTAGGGCGCGCCGCCAGCCGGGGTTGCGGCTTGTATTCGGGTTTGGGGTGACCTGACGTTTGACAGCGGGCCGGGAAGGGGGGACAATAGAGGGGTACGTTTCTGTCGCCTTCCTCCACGTTCCTGAATATCCCCAGGTGAATGCCCTGTCGTCATACGTGCCAGCGCTGTCGTCTCCTGCAGCTACGGACGCGGGGAGGACTTGCATCGCAGGGAGCCTGCCCTCAGCGAGGAGGAGGGGGCGTCCGGAGAACGCTCGGCCACGGGCGGTTTTCCCCGGCGCCAACCACCGGCTTTGATCGCGAGGATTTGACGTGACGACCGAGAGTGAGGCAGCGTCGCAAGGACGTTCTGCGTTGCCGTTCGAGCGCTGGGAGACGGTGCGGTATGAATTGCTGAACACGCGAATCTGCGACCTGGGGCTGAAGATCGAGGGGTCGCCGCTGGAGGCGCTGATCACGCGCCTGTTGCGGGAGCTGGCGGCCAAGAAGCTGGCCTTTCGCCCGAAGTTCTACCTGACGGACACCTGGGGGTGCCCGAACAGGGTGCCGGTGATCGGGCTGCCCTTCTACCTGGCCGACCGACGCCTGGCGCGGATCGAGGAGGAGCAGACCGGCGAGGTGGAAGACGACGTCACGGTGATGATGTACCTCCGGCACGAGGCCGGCCACGCCTTCAACTATGCCTATCGGTTGTGGGAAGAGCCGGGCTGGAACGAGGTCTTCGGCCCGTTCTCACGGCCCTACCCGGAGTCCTTCGAGCCGCAACTGACCAGCCGCGAGTTCGTGCGCCACATCTTCAGCATTCCGCATGGGCACACCTACGCGCAGAAGCATCCGGACGAGGACTTCGCGGAGACCTTTGCGGTGTGGCTGACGCCGCGTTCCTCCTGGCGGCGGCGCTATCGAAACTGGCCGGTCTTCCAGAAGCTGCTCTACGTGGACCGCACGCTGCGGGGTCTGCGCGGGCGCGCGCCAAAGCGCCGCGGAGGGCCGCTCCTGCGCCCGGTGGAGCGTATCACGATGTCGCTGTTGAAGCACTACGGCGACCGTGCGGAGCGCTTCCGCGTGGCGGCTGAAGGCTATGTGGACGACAAGTTGCGCGAGGTCTTCCCGGTCCGGGCGAGCCGGCGCGCGCGTTCGGCGGCGGCGCTGCTGGCCAGGCACCGGCGGGACCTGCTGGCGCGCATCCTGCGGTGGTCCGGCCTGGAGGAGAGCGAAGGCGCGGCGATCCTGAAGAAGATCGAGGACCGGACGCGGGCGCTGCGATGCGGTTATGCCCCGCCCGATGCGCCGGAGCGGTTGATGGACATCTCCGCCCTGGCGACGGCGCTGGCGATGGAGTTCGCGTACACTGGCCGCCTGCTGCCCTAGTCCGACCCGTACGCGAAACGCCGGCGTCTTGCGAATGCGCCGGGCCGGGCGCAAGGCCCCTCAGATCATCGGCAGCGACAGGTCGTTGGGCACGCCTTCGAGGCCCGCCTTGACGATCATGTGCAGGAGGCCGGGGTAGGGGATTCCGGCTCGTTCGGCCGAGCGCGCCAGGCCGAGCCCCTCCTCCAGACAAGCGTTGCAGTTGACCTCGAGGACGCGGGGGCGGCCTTCGGCGTCGAGCCGGACATCCACGCGCCCGTATCCCCACGCGCCGACGGCGCGGAAGGCGCGCAGGGAGATGGCGCTGATTTCGCGGGCAAGCTCGGGGGCGACCTGCGCGGGGCAGATGACGGACGTCTTCTGGTATTCCGGCGAGGTCTCCACCCACTTCGCGGCGTAGGACATGATCGGCGGGATGGAGTCCGGGAGCGCGGAGTAGTCGAGTTCGGCCAGGGGAAGGACTCGGGGGCGCCGCCCGCCGACGATGCCGACGTTGAACTCGCGTCCGGGCAGGAAGGCCTGGGCCAGGGCGGGTTGGTGGAAGTTCGCCAGGATGTGGCGGACCTTCTCGCGCAGGGCCTTCTTGGAGTGGACGATCGAATCGCGCTCGAGTCCGATGCCGGCGTGCTCCTGGCTGGGCTGCACGATGAGGGGAAAGCGCCAGGCGTGGCGATTGACGTCGCCGATGCGTTCGAGAATCTCGGTGCAGTCGGGGATCGGGACGCCGGCGCCCTGCAGGAGGCTGGCGGCCATGTACTTGTAGCGGGTCAGGCCGATGGCCAGTGCGGGCGAACCGGTGATCGGGAAGCCCATCATGCGGACGACGGCGGGCAGGCGCATTTCGTACAGGGCGCCGTGAACGACGTCGTCGTATTGGTTGAAGATGATGTCCGGGCGCAGGATGCGCAGCCGGCGCTGGAAGGCGAGCAAGTCGCGCGCGAGAGGAACGACGGTCACGCGGTAGCCGACACGGCGCAACGCCCGCGCCATGCGCCGGATCATGGCGCGCATGTCCTTGGAACTGCCGCGGTCCCCCGGCGCATCGGGCACCGAGCCCTCGTCGGCATTGTACACAAGCGCCACGTGCCGTCCTCGGGCTCCCGGAGTCCTCATTCACCGCCTCCTTTCATCGGGGCTTGTCCCCTGCGCTGCGGCGAGGTGCGACCAGACGTCCTCATCATAACCAAATACCGCGCCGGGTGCGAGAGAAATATCCTCCTTCCGCAAGAGCCGCCGCCGCTGGCCGGTGAGGGGGGGGGGCAACCGCCTGGAATGTGGGGAGGCCCTGCGGCGCCAAAAAAAGAAGACAGTCGGAAGTCTCCTTCCGACTGTCTTCGGTGCAAACACGGCCCGGCTTACCACAGGTTCCTGTAGTCAGTCGACGTGTAGCTCAAAGTCAAAGCAAGCGAACCGCGGATCATGAATGAATCCGTGTCCGCGCTCCAGCCACGCGTAATCGTCTCTGCGGCGTTCCCAGTCATGGCCACATACTGGGCCAATGTGAAGGACGACGGAATGCCGACCGGACCCTTTGAGCGGTACGCCTCGGTGTAGATGTTGTCGTTGGGCTCGTTCGAAACGTAGTTCGTGCCGGCCCAGCTGACGTGACCATCCACGTAGAGGACGTTCTGACCGCCATCGTGGTTCTGCGTGCTCGTGTCCTTGTTGTACGCGTACGAGCCGTCCATGTCCGCCAGAATGGCGTGGTTGGACACCGCGTTCGGGGCGATGCGAGGATCGTAGCCGTAGCTCGTCCAGGTCGGAGCAGCGTAGCCAAGCGCCCACGTCCGGTTCGACGCACCGTACTGGCCCTTGTTGCCGCTTGCGTTGACGGCTGTCGCACCGGGCTCGTAATACGAGAATACCGGTTCGTCTTCCGTGGACGGGCAACGGAATGCCTTCGCCGTGGCCAGATACTGCGGATACAGATTGCCCAGACTCGCCGACGCGTCATTCGCCGCGACACCCGCTAAGTTGTTCGGTGTCACGACGTCCGAGTTGTCAGCCGGCGTGGGCGTACCAGTACGACCCGCAAAGATAGCCGGACCCCAGACGAACGGGAAGAACTCGTTGTTGTTCTGGGTGTAGGCGTAAATCGCTTTGCCGATCTGAGCCTGGTTCTGCTTGCAGTTGGCCCGACGGGCCTCTTCGCGCGCCTTGGCTAGGGCCGGGAGCAACATGCCGGCCAGAATAGCGATGATGGCGATTACGACCAAGAGCTCGATCAGAGTGAATGCCGATAGCCACTTCTTCATGTGTTTTTCACCTCCTTTCCTTCATTTCCCAAGACTCCCCTGCCGAAAAGAGACATCCCAAGCACTTTGAATTATAGCAACTCCAAACCCCGTGTCAATGGGATTCTCGCGAAAATCTTGCGCGTCCGGGGGTGGGCGGCAAAGGGCGTTCGTACCCGGTCAGTCCTGGGGGGAGCCTCGGCAACTGCACCGCGTGTGGCACACCGGCTGCGCTGCGGCGCAGCGCCTGTGCTGGCCTTATGGAGTCGCTCCCACAGCCGCGGGCGGCTGTGCCACATCCCCGAGAGACTAACCGATTACGGGCGTTCAGCCGGGCGCTTGACAGGGCATGGGGGGGGGCCTATCATCGGCGCGGCGGTAACCCGGCGGGGTGAAACACATGGGCGCGCACGATGGAGGCGCGATGACAGCGGTCAGCGGCTTGCCCGGCGCCTGTACGCCGTCGGGAGGGCAGGATGGGCGTGCGGCGGGCGCAGAGGGGGGCTGGTCGCTCCGTCGGCAGGCGGCCGCCTGTCTGCTGATTCTACTGGCCGTCTGGGCGGCCTATGCCAACAGTCTGCGCTGTCCGTTTCACTTCGACGACGACCCGCTCTACTGGGAAGGAAGACCGCCGAGTTGGCAGGAGCGCGCCCGGGCGGCGCTCGCCGGGTCTCGTCCCCTGACGGATCTCACCCTTGCGCTCAACTACGCCATCGGCGGCACGGACGTCCCGGGGTACCACGTCTTCAACATCTCGGTACATGCGCTGGCCGGGTGCGCGCTCTTTCTTCTTGTGCGCCGCGTGTTGCGCGCGCCGGCGTTGCGGGAGCGCTACACGCGGGCGGCCGACGCCCTGGCGCTGGCAACGGCCCTGCTCTGGGCGCTCCACCCGATCCAGACGCAGTCGGTGACCTACATCGTTCAGCGTGCGGAGTCCATGACGGGGCTCTTCTACCTGTTGACGCTCTACGCGGCGTTGCGCGGCTTTCGCGTGGGGGAAGATGGGCAGACCGGGGTGGCGGTTGCGTCGGGGCGCGGCTGGTATGTGCTGGCGGTCGTTTGCTGCGCCGCGGGGATGGCGACGAAGCCGGTGATGGCCACGGCGCCGATCATGGTGCTGGTCTTCGACCGTCTGCTGGGCGCCGGGGGATGGGCCGGGGCGCTCCGCCGGCGTTGGGGCTTCTACCTGGCGCTGGCGGCGACCTGGCTGGTCCTGGTTCAGACCGTGCTCGCGCAGGGACACACCGAGAGCGCGGGCTTCGGCTTCCGCGGTTTCACGGCGTGGGAGTACGCCTGCACGCAGCCGCGCGCGATCCTCTGGTATCTTCGGCTGGCCTTCTGGCCGCATCCGCTGTGCTTCGATTACGTGCGGCCCGTGCTGCGCGACTGGACGCAGTTCGCTCTGCCGGCGGCGGTGGTGCTGCTGCTGGTCGGCGTCACGCTCTTCCTTCTGGCGCGCAGCAGACCGTCGGCGCTGTTCGGCGTATGGTTCTTCCTGATCCTGTCGGTAACGTCGAGCTTCATGCCGATCGCGGATGTCTGCGTCGAGCACCGTGTTTACCTCTCGCTGGCGGCCGTTGTGGCGGCGGTCGTGCTGGGCGGATATGAGAGCGGATGCTTCCTGTTGCGGAGGATGGGGGGTGGCGCGCGTGTGGGCGCGGCGCTTGGCTGGGGAGGCGTGGCCGTTCTGGCCTTGTTGGGCGGGTGGAGGACCATCGAGCGCAATCGCGACTACCGGTCTCAGACGGCCCTGTGGGAATCGGTGCTCCGCGTGCGCCCCGACAATCTGCGCGCCAAGCTCTTCTATGGCTACGGACTCTTCACGGAGAACCGTGTGGACGAGGCCATTGCCGTGACGCAGGACCCGGCGCGTGCCGGCGACCCGGCGGCGCATCTGAACCTGGGGCGGTTCTACGCAACGCAGGGACGCCTGAGCGAGGCCGAGGCCTCCTATCGGGCGGCCCTGGCGCTGGACCCGAACTTTGCCAAGGCGCACTACAACCTCGGGAACCTGCTCCTGACCCAGGGCAGAACGCCCGAGGCGGCAAGCGCCTTTTCGGACGCGGTCAAAGCGGACCCCACCGTGCCCCGCGCGCACAACAACCTGGGGATTGCGCTGGCCCGGATGGGCAGGCTGCCCGAAGCCGAGCGGCATTTCCGGGAGGCGCTGCGGCTGGACCCCGGCTATTCGGCCGCGCGGCAGAACCTCGAACGGCTGTTGCGCCTGACCGGCCGGGGCGGCGAGGCGTCGCCGACGGAGCGGGAGTGAGCGCCCGTCCGGGTTGACAGCCCTTGCCGTGTTCCCTATGCTGAGCCTCGACGGGCGCCCGAGGGCGGCCCGGGCAACGACGGATTGGCGGGAAAGGATTCTGCCGTGGAACCACGCGTAACGACCGCACGCGGATGCGTCCGCGTGCGCGACGCCTGCCATGTGAAGGTGTTCGGCGACCGCGATACCTTTGCGGGCTGGCCCTTCAACAATGGCTTCGAGCAATACGGCGACGGGAATGACCTCGTCGTCTCCTACTCGCGCTATCGCTGCCGGGTGAAGACGCGCCCGGACGGGACGGAGGCGTTCTGGACGGGGCCGCACCCGGACACCGGGCGGCGGCGGAGCCTGGACGGCGGCCGGACGTGGCAGCGCGAGGAGCCCTTCCCTTGGACGGGCGCGGCGGGCGCGGGCGTGGCGGAGGCGGGACAGGTGCGCCTGACGGACGCCTGGAACGACCGGATCGTCCGGACCCGCCCGATAGACCCGCGCCATCGCGACCACGGCCTGACGACCAACGCGGCCGAGGTCGGCGGCGTGGCGCGCAGCTTCGTCTTTACGACGCACGACCGCGGGCGGACGTGGAGCGGGCCCTCCTTTATTCCGATGGACGGCGCGGCCTTCAGCCGCAACCGTCCGGTGTGGCTGGCCCGTCCGGACGGCGTGCTGCTGACCTTCCCCACCGTGTCGCGCGCGGCGGGTTCGGAAGGCCGGGCGTTCGTCTATGCCTCGTACGACGGCGGCGTGACGTGGAACTTCCTGAGCGTCCTGGCGCAGTCGGACGACTACATGCTCATCATGCCGACGGCGGTGAACCTGGCCTCGGGGCGGATTCTGGCCGCGGTGCGGGTGCAGCATCCGCCGCACGGGCTCTGGACGGAGCTGTACGACTCGGCGGACGGGGGACGGCTCTGGCGGTTTGTCGGGCGGCTGAACGACCACGGCGCGCCGGCGCAGTTGCTCAATCTGCCCGACGGACGCCTGGCGGCGATCTACGGTTGCCGCAAACCGCCCTTCGGCATCCGGGCGCGCATCTCCGAGGATGCCGAGGGCTGGCGCTGGGGGCCGGAACTCTTCCTGCGCGACGACGGCGCCAGCGAGGACCTGGGCTACCCGCGCGGCGCCGTCCTGCCCGACGGGACGGTCTGCACAGCCTACTACTTCCACGAGAAGCGTCATCCCAAGCCGGCGGACTGCGACCAGTTCCACTGGGGAACGCGTTCGATCTTCGTCACGCGCTTCCGTCCGTAACCCTGGGGCCAGGAGACTGCGATGAAGAACTCCGTTGAACACAAGAGCCGCGACGCCGCGGCCTTCTACCCGGAAACCGTTCGCGCGCGCGTGGAGGAGGAAACGATCGTGGCGCGCCAGGAGGACGCCTGGATCGGGGGAGTCTTCGAAGGCGGACTGTGGAGCTTCGACCGCGGGCGCGAGATGCTGGCGGCGGGCCTCTGCTCGCCGTGCGCCTATAACAGCCGCTCCTCCGTTGACGCCCAACTGGTCCGGCGGGGCGGCGCGGCCTGGAAGACCTGGCGCTCGCTCGACGGCGGACGCCGATGGCGTCCAGGGGCGGATATTTTCACCTATGCCGATGCCGTCGCGGCGCTGGCGCGCGGCGCGCCGGAGTTCCCGGGCGGACGCGCCAACCCGGCGGACCCGAACGTGCTCCTGACCGCGAACGGCCTGTTTTACATGAACGCGGAGATCGTTGTGCTGCATCTCTCGCGTGACCGGGGGCGCACCTGGCAGGGCCCGGTGTGGGTGAGAAGCCTTTCGCCCTCGACGCCGCGCAACTACGGCCAGTCCTCCGCCTGCTTGCGGGGGGACGGCGCAATGCTCCTTTTCCTGACGGGCTCCCATCCCGGAGGGCGCTGCCGGACTTGCGTCCTGGAGGCGACCGACCTGGCCGGGCGGCGTTCGCTGCTCTCCTATCTGCCGCAGGACCGCGATTTCGACCGCGTCCATCCGTCGCCGGTGACGCTCGATGACGGTCGAATCGTGCTGGCGGTGACGGAGAAGCCGGCGGAGAGCGCCGGACACACGCGGCTTTATCTTTCGCCGGACGACGGGCGAAGCTGGCAGTTCCTGGGCCGCCCGAACGACGTCGGCGACCCGGCGCATCTGCTGCGTCTGTGCGACGGGAGGCTGCTGTTGTCCTATGCGACGCCGCTGCCGCCCTATCGTATCTGTGCGCGCCTGTCGGAGGACGGGGGCGCGACGTGGGGGCCGGAACAGGTGGTGCGGGAGGGGGGCGGGTCGGCGGATCTGGGCTCGCTACGCTCCGCCCAGAGGCCCGACGGCGCGGTGGTGACGGTGTATCAGTGGAACAACGCGGGGGAGAAAGGCTCGTTCCGCGGCGGACGCCGTCACTTGGCGGCGACGCACTGGCGGGCCTGAGACGGCTCGACGCCTCAGGCCTTGGGGGCTTTGTCCCCTTCGGCCTGCATGACCAGGTCGAGGAGTGTGGCGCGGTTGGCCAGCTCGTCGAGCTGCCGTCGCGCGCGAAGGGCCGCGGGAATCCCCAGCGCCTCCAGGGGAACGGCGGCGGGCGTCTGGCGGATGCCCTGTCCGTGCGCGGCCTTGATCACGCGCAGCAGCGTGATCTTGTCCGGCGGGGCGGCGGGCTGGAAGTGGGCCTTGGGGCCCTGGATGTGGACGACGACCTTCCCGGCCACGAGGTCGCGCAGAATCTCGCGGATGGTAACGACAGGGGCGTGGAGTTCGCGGGCGATCTCCTCATACCCTGGGGCGGGTTGCTCGCGGACGTAGGCGCGGGCAACGACCGCCGCCGCGCCGAGGGCGAGTTCCTCCCGCAGTTCGAGTTCCGGTCGGAATCCGATGCCGCCGTACTCGTAGTCGCGGTGGCGCGCGTAGGCATGGGACACCTCCGCGCCGAAAAGGATGACCCACCAGGAGCATTCGAGCCACAGCAGGAAGATCGGCACGGCGGCGAAGGTGCCGTAGATGCGGTTGTAGTTGGCCACGCCGATCTGGAGCTTGACGAAGGCCCATTGAACGATGATCCAGAGCACCGCGCCGACGATGGCGCCGGCCAGGGCGGCGCGGAAGGGGACACGCGTGTTCGGGAAGGAGAAATAGAGGAACCACAGGCCGATGGCGGCGGCCAGGAAGGTCGCCGCGCGGACGAGGGCCTTGGCCGTCCACCAGGGCAGGATACTCGTCAGCGCCGCGCGGATGGAGGAGGTCTCCAGGAAGGCGGAGAGCAGCACGGCGATCGTCAGCATCAAGGGCAGGACGACGACGACGGCCAGGTAATCCACGATCTGGCGCACGAAGGGGCGCTGGCGTTCGACCATCCAGACCTGGTTCAGCGACAGCTCGATCTCCAGCAGCACGCGCCAGGCCGCGTAGATCATCAGCAGAAGCGCCACGATGCCCAGGGCCTGGACGTGGGTTTGGTCCACGTAGTCCATGATGGGGTCAATCATCTTGCGCAGTTGCTGGGCGGCGGGGTTGCCGTCGGTGTCGCTGACCTGAAGCTGGTGGTAGATGACGGTGCGGACCTTGGCCTGGACGCCAAAGCCCTTGGCCATGGCGAAGCCGACGGCGAGGGCGGGCGCAAGGGAGAAGAGCACCACCAAGGTAAGTGTGGCGGCCTGGGTGAGGCAGCGGTCGGTGTAGAACTTGGCGACGGCGAGGGTGAGGATGCGGAGCCAGCGACGCCAGCGGCGGCGCTCGGGGGGGAGGTCGTTAAGGCCGGTCTCCCACTGGGTCCGCAGGAGGTAGTCGCGCGTCTGCTGGTAGAGCTTCTGCACGTCCATACGCGTCCTCCAAGGCGTCGCCGGGAACGCCGCTCACGCGCCGTTACGGTGGATTCTAGCGACCCGGCGTGGCGGCTTCAAGGCGGACGATAGACGACAGACGACGGACGACGGACGACAACGGCGACGGCGGACGATGGACGAGAGCAGCGGCGGCAGACGGGGCGCCTGCGCTGCAATGACGGGTTGTCTTTTCCCGGCGTGGCCGGTAGGGTATCCGGCGGCAGCGTTTCGTTCTCACGGCTTCGGCAGGAGGAAAGGTCCATGCCCGTCATCTATCCCAACCTGGAGTTGCTGCACGCCGACGATTTCGCCGACTTCGCGAACTGGCACCACGAGGGTGTCGGACGCATCGCGGCAGGGCCGGAAGGGGGTATGCGGCTGCACTGCTTCGGCAGTCGTCAGGGCGGGCAGGGCTGCATGGCCTTCTTCCGTCCGGTGCTGCCCGACCAGGTCGCCTTCGAATACGACCTGATCGTGCGCAGCCACGGCGGACTGGTCATCAACTACCTGGCGATCCGCGGGATCAAGGGGGAGGGGCTGATCGAGGACATCGAGCGGATGCCGCCGCGCACGGGCATCATGGCGAACTACTACTCCGCGAAATGGGGCTTGCAGTCCTACCACATGTCCATCAGCCGTTTCAACGACAAGGGGGTCCATACGGAGACCTCCAACTGGCGGCGAAATCCGGGCAGCCTGCTTGTGGGGCATGGGATTGACCCCTGCAAGGAGATCGGCCGGCGGTATCATCTGCGGGTGGTGAAGGACCAGGGGCACTGCCAGCTTTTTGTGGACGGGGTCTTCGCGCACGGGTTCGTGGACCGTGACACGACGTCGCTGCCGATTCCCGACACCGGGCGGTTCGGTTTCCGGCTGATCGGGTCGGACGTGATGGCGGACATTTTCGCCTTCCGCGTCTGGCGGGTGGCGACCGCGCCGGAGGTGTGGAAGGTGGCGCAGGGATGACCGTGGGGCGCGCGGGTTACGCCTCGCGGAGCATTTCGATCGAGCGGCGGTAATCCTCGCCGCCGGCGAAGAACTCCAGCGTCAAGGTTCCGGCGTAGCCCTCGCGGGCGATGCGCCGCAGGATGCGCCGCCAGGGGATGCCGCCCTTGCCGAGGGGCAGATGGGCGTCCTTCGTGCCGTCGTTGTCGTGCAGGTGCATGTTGAAGACGCGGTCGAAGGGGCGGCCGAGGAAGTCGTCGAGGTGGCCGTTGATGTGGGCATGGCCGACGTCGAGGGTGAGGCCGATCCATTCCGAGGGCAGCGCGGCGAGGAGCCAGTCGAGTTCCTCGGGCCGGTCGCCCAGGGCGCTGGCGATGATGGCGGCGGTGTGGTTTTCGAGGGCGACGCGGATGCGCCGGCGTTCGAGTTCGGGACCGGCGCGGCGGAGTCCTTCGGCCACGGCGGCCAGCGCCTCGGGGCGGTCCTCGGCGGCGGGGCAACTGCCGAGATGAAGGGTCATGGTCTTCGCGTTCAGGCGTTCGGCGCGTTCGAGAAAGCCCGCCAGGAGCGCGGCGATCTCGTCGGGGGAGCGGAACCCGGACGGGCCGCGGGTCAGGTCGCTGCCCGGCCCTTCGTAGGGGGCGTGGTACTGGGCGGTGAGTTCGTGGCGACGCATGAGGTCGCGCAGGCGGGCGGAGGTTTCCGGGTTCGACCAGGGCGCCTCGGAGTTCGTCTCGAACCATTCGATGCGGTCGAAGCCCAGGCGCGCCACTGCGCCCACGAGGTCGTCCACCGTGGGGAAGGGATTCCGGTCGAGGCAGACGGCGATCGGATTATTCATGAACCAGGTTCCAGTCGCGCCGGAGTTCGGGGAAGCGCCCGCCGGTCTCTTCGCGGACGCCGGCGTCGAAGGCCTTCGAGAGGGCGTCGCGCTCGGCGGGGGTGATCTGGAAGTCAAAGGCCCGCACGGCGTCCTCGATGTGGGCGAAGCGGCTGGGACCGATGATGGGGCAGGTGACGGCAGGGCAGGCGCGGAGCCAGGCGACGGCGACGGCGCTGGGCGAGACGCCCTTCTCGCGCGCGAACTGGAGGAAGAAGCGGACGCCGGCGGCATACGTCTGGAGCCAGCGCGCGATGCGTTCGTCGCCCTCGGACCGGGAATCGGCCGGCAGGGGCTGGTCGGGGTCGTACTTGCCGGCCAGGATGCCCTGGAGCACGGGGCGATAGACGGTGACGGCGACGCGTTGCGCGCGCGCCTGCGGCAGGACTTCGATTTCCGCCCCGCGCTCGACGGGATTGTAGGGGATCTGGTTGCAGACCAGCCTGGACCACCCGCGCAGCGCGGCGACGGCGTTCGATGCCTCGACCACCCAGGCGCTGTAGTTGCAGCAGCCGACGTAGCGCGCCTTGCCCGAGCGCACGACCTCGTGCAGCGCGGCCATGATCTCCTCGATCCGCATACCCGCCTTGGGCCAGTGGATCAGGTACAGGTCCACGCGGTCCGTCTGAAGGCGGCGCAGGCTCTCCTCGATGCTGGAGAGGATGGCGTCGCGGTCGAGGCCCTTGTGAACCTTGGTGGCCAGGAAGACCTTGTCGCGCCGGCCCTGAAGGATGCGCCCGAGGAGTTCCTCGCAGGCGCCGTCGGAGTACATCGGGGCGGTGTCCACGAAGTTGACGCCGTGATCGAGGGCGTAGGAGAGGATGCGGTCGGACTCGGCGGCGTCGGTTCTCTTGGCGAACATCATGGTGCCCAGGCACATTTCGGACACCTGAACGCCGGTCATGCCGAAGGGGACTTGCTTCATCATCGGGCTCCGTTCGGGGGAGGGTTCTCGCGCGCATCGCGCGACGGCGGCACTTTAGCATGAGCGCGCGGGCGGCGGCAAGCGCTGCGTCGCGGGGCAGGTCAGGCCGGCATCGCGGGCAGATCCGACGCGCAGAGGTCCTTGAGAAAGGCGACGGCGCGGGCGATGTCGCCGACGCGGTCGCCGCCGCCTTCGCGCTCGATGGTCAGGAATCCCGAGTACCCGGCGGCCTTGAGGGCGGCCAGGTAGTAGGGGAAGACCACCCCGCCCTGTCCCAGGGGGAGTTCCTTCCAGGCCTTGGGGCCGAGGTGGATGCCGTCCTTGGCGTGGGTGTGGTGGATGTAGTCCTTGAGCAGCGCCACGCCGCCGATGTGGTCGAAGGGTCCGCACATGACCAGGTTGGCAGGGTCGTAGTTGACGCCGATGCCCTTGGGGGGAACCTGGCGGAGGAAGGCCAGGAGCTTGTCGGGCGCCTCGGGGCCGGTCTCCGAGCAGAGGACGACGTCGCGGGCGGCGGCGTACTCGCCGAGGAGGACGCAGGTGCGGAGGGCCTCCTGGTATTCCGGGCGGCCGGGGTCGTCGGGCAGGTGGCCGATGTGCATGGTGACGACGGGCGCGCCGAGGTCCACGGCCATGTCAATGCACTTCTTAACGCGGGGGATGTTGACGGCGTTGAAGGCGGCGTCGGTGAAGCCCCGGACCCAGTCGAAATCGCCGCAGAGGGCGGCAATCGTGAGCCCGAGGTCGGCGGCGAGCTTTCGGAACTCCCGGCGCTTCGGGGCGGGGCAGTTGTCCGGGAACATCTCGCCGTGGGTGACGTAAACCTGGAATCCCTGCGCGCCGAGTTCGGCGGTCTTGCGCACGCCTTCGACGGGGCCGAGCTTGAGGCAGTCCACAAAGATGCCGATCTTCCAGGGGGCGCTCATGGGGCTCTCCTTTCTGCGGGGGTCAGTGCATCACGGCGCCGCCGGTGAGGTTGATGGCCTGGCCGGTGACGTAGGAGGCGTCATCGCCGGCGAGGAAGAGCGCGGCGGCGGCGACCTCCTCCGGTCCGCACACGCGGGCCATGGGAATCCTGGCGAGGAGGTAACCGCGGACCTCCTCGGGTTTGATGCCGCGCTTGCGGGCGTAGTCGGCGGTCTGCCGGTCCCACATCGGGGTGGGGACGATTCCGGGGCAGAGGGCGTTGACGCGCAGGCCGTGCGGGGCGACCTCGACGGCCAGGGACTGCGTCAGGCCGATGACGCCGAACTTGCTGGCGCAGTAGGCGGCGAACTGGGAGTTGCCGACCTTCCCGGACTGGGAGGAGAGGTTGATGATCGAGCCGCGCCGGCGCGGGAGCATTCGCCGGACGGCGGCCTGGCAGCAGAGGAAGATGCCCTTGAGGTTGACGGCCAAGGTGCGGTCCCAGAGCTCCTCGGAGCAGTCGAGGAAGGGAACGATCTGCGACATCCCGGCGCAGTTGACCCAGATGGAGATGGGGCCGAGGGCGGCTTCCGCCTCGCCGGCGACGCGCTCGACGTCGTCCCGGCGGGTGACATCGAGTGCCCAGGCTCGAACATCGCCGGAGGCAGAGGCGATCTGCGCCGCCCGGCGTTCTGCGGCAGCGGCATCGAGGTCGCCGAGCGCAACGCGGGCGCCTTCGCGGGCAAAGCGCGTCGCGATCGCCGCGCCGATGCCGCTGGCGCCGCCGGTCACGACGGCGACGTGGTCTTTCAGTCGCATCGTTTCCCCGGATAAATAACGACCTTGAGCCCTTGCTTCTTCTTCATGACCTCGATTCCCTCATGGAAGCGCGAGAGCGGGAAGCGGTGGGTGACGACGCCGGCGGCGTCTATGCGGCCGGAGGCCAGGAGTTCAACGGCTTTCCGGACGTGCTCGGCGCGGCTGTCCGACGCGCCGACGAGGCGCAACTCGCGGTAATGGATGGCGCGGCTGTCGAGGCGCAGGTCCGAGGCGCCCTGGGGCAGGCTGGCGAAGAGGCTGACGACGCCGCCCTTGCGGACGAGGTGGATGGCCTGTTCCTGCGGGGGGCGTTCCGGCGCGCACACGATGGCAACGTCCGCGCCGAGGCCGTCGGTTTCCGCCTGCACGCGCTTGAGGACGTCCTGCGTGCCGTCAATCACCAGCACGTCCTTGAGGCGGCGGAGAAGGGACAGCCGCGGTTCGGACCGTTGGACGATCATCACGCGCGCGGCGCCGAGGGCTTTGGCCAGTTCGGCGTGGAGGGCGCCCAGCGGGCCGCCGCCGACGACAAGGACGCGGTCGCCGGGGCGAATGCCGGCGATCTCCTGCGCGTTGATGGCGCAACTGAGCGGCTCGGCCAGGCAGGCGGCTTCGTCGGCGAGGGCGTCGGGAATCTTGATCACGTTGCCCCGCGCCACCCCGGCGGGGGGGATCGCCAGGACGGGGGCGAAGGCGCCGTCATAGGTGAGCCCCACCGACTCGCATTCCGCGCACAGGTTGCCCAGGCCGCGGCGGCACCAGGGGCACGCGCCGCAGGTCAGGGTGGTGGCCATCGTTACGCGCTCGCCCGCGCGGAACCCGTTCACCGCAGCGCCGACGTGGCGGATGCGCCCGACGAACTCATGCCCGATGACGCGCGGGGCCTTGCAGCGCGCATGGCCGATGGTGGCCAACTTGACGTCCGTGCCGCAGATGGCGCAGCAGAGGACGTCGAGGAGGAGGTTGTCGTCGGTCGGCGCGGGTTCGGGGCGTTCGACGAGTTCGATGTTGCCGGGGGCGAAGTAGACGGCGGCTTGCACGGGGGGCTCCTGAATGAGAGGGACGGCGGACGACGGACGACGAACGACAGACCACAGACGACGGACGACGGACGACGGACGACAGACGACGGACGACAGACGGCGGACGGCGAATAACACGTGATGGCCCGCGGCCTCGCGGCTCGGGGGCGAGGGCATCGGGCGTCAGGCCGGCGGCGGTGCGGCGTTGTGGAAGCGAAGCTTGGGTGTTTCGATGATGACTTTGGTGCCGGGGGGCACGGAGCGGGTCAACCAGACGCTGGCGCCGATGACGGCGCCCTTGCCGATGACGGTGTCGCCGCCGAGGATGGTGGCGTTGGCGTAGATCGTTACGCGATCCTCGATGGTCGGGTGGCGTTTGGCGTCGCGGATCAGGGCGCCGCATGCGTCGCGGGGGAAGCTGACGGCGCCGAGGGTGGTGCCCTGGTACATCTTGACGTGGTCGCCGATGAGGGTGGTTTCGCCGATGACGACGCCGGTGCCGTGGTCAATGAAGAAGGAGCGCCCGATGCGCGCGCCGGGATGGATGTCTATGCCGGTATCGCGGTGGGCGATTTCGCTGAGGAGGCGCGGCAGGAGGGGCACCTGCTGCTTGTAGAGTTCGTGGGAGATGCGATGGACGGTGATGGCGAGGATGCCGGGGTAGCTGAAGACGATTTCGTCGTAGCTCTTGGCGGCGGGATCGCCGTCGAACGCGGCGCGGACGTCCTCTTCGAGCATGGCGCGGATGGCGGGGAGCTTGGCCAGGAGGGCGGCGGCCTGGGCGCGTCCCCGGCTCAGGCATTCGTCGCACGCGCCATGCGCGTTGCGGCAGTCGTGCCGCAGGGCGCGGGCGACCTGGCGGCTGAGGGTGTCGTAGAGGCGCTGCGTCAGGTCCGCCAGATGCGCGGGGAGGGTGGCCTCGGTCAGGTCCTGTCGTCCGACGTACCCGATGTAGAGAACCTGGCGCGCCAGGGCGATGATCTCCTCGGCCGCCTCGGGCTGCGGCAGGGTATGCCGTCCGACGGCGGGGATGGTGGCGCTGGCGCGGGCCTGATCGGCCAGCGTGCGCGCGACGGACGCGGCGTCAAAGGGCCTCTCCTCCGCCGGAGGGGTCGGGCAGTCATTCGAAGACATGGGTCGTTCCATCTCCACGGGGCGATGCGCTCGGGCATCCCCACCATTCTATATCATGGGCGGCGGCGATCAAAGCAATCCAGATCATCCCGTTCGCAGCCGTTCGATAGCGGCGGCGACGCGCGCCAGACACCTGTCGCGCCCGAGAAGGGCCATGCTCTCGAAGAGGGGCGGCGAAACGGGCGCGCCGGTGACGGCGACGCGCAGGGCCATGAAGAGGTCGCGGTCCTTGAATCCGCTGGAAGCCGCGGCGGCCCGGCAGCGCGCCTCCATCGTTGCCGCGTTCCAGTCTTCGCAGGCGGACAGGGCCTCGCGCGCGGCGGACAGCATATCCGCCGCCTGTACGGGCGAGGCCTTCTTCGGCGTCAGCTCCGCGACCGTCGGGTGAACGGCTTCGGCGTAGAAGAACTCCGCCATCGTGGCGTAGTCGCTGAGTTTCTTGAGGCGTTCCTGTAACAGGGGGAGGGTCTTGAGGACGAAGGCTTCGTCGCAGGCCCGGCCCTGAGGCATGAACTCGCGCAGGCGGCGGGCCAGCTCGGCGGGGGGCAGCGCGCGGATGTAAAGGCCGTTCAACCAGTCCAGCTTCTGGAAGTCGAAGATCGGCTCGCTGGTGGCCACGCGCTCCAGGGTGAACTCGCGGATCATGTCCTCCAGGGAGAAGACCTCCCGGTTTTCGGCCACGGACCAGCCCATCAGCGCCAGGAAGTTCAACAGCGCCTCGGGCAGATAGCCCTGCTCGCGGTACCAGAGCAGCGAGGTGGGGTTCTTGCGCTTGCTGATCTTGCTCTTGTCGCGGTTGCGCAGAAGCGGCATGTGGCAGAAGACCGGCGGCGCCCATCCGAAGGCCTTGTAGAGGAGCAGGTGCTTGGGGGTGGAGGTGATCCACTCCTCCGCGCGGATGACGTGCGTGATCCCCATGACGTGGTCGTCCACGACGTTGGCGAGGTGGTAGGTGGGGAAGCCATCGGACTTCAGGAGGACCTGGTCGTCCACGGTGGCATTTTGGATAACGACGTCGCCGCGCACGAGATCGTGAACGACGGTCTGGCCCTCGCGGGGGACCGCCAGGCGGATCACATGGGGCTTGCCGGCATCGAGCGCGGCGCGGACGGCCTCCGGCGAGAGGAGGCGGCAGGCGCCGTCATAGCCCAGATTCAGCTTCTTTGCCTTCTGCTCCTCGCGCAGCGCGGCCAGGCGCTCCGCCGTGCAGAAGCAGGGGTACGCCGCTCCGGAGGCCACGAGGTCGGCGGCGTGCCGGCGGTAGATGTCGCCCCGCTCGGACTGGCGATAGGGCGCGAAGGGCCCGCCGACATCGGGGCCCTCGTCCCACGTCAGGCCGACCCAGCGCAAAGCCTCGAAGATGGCGCGTTCCGATTCCTTCGTCGAGCGCTCGCGGTCGGTGTCCTCGATGCGCAGGAGGAACCGGCCGCCGCTGTGGCGGGCGAAGGCGTAGTTGAAGAGGGCGATGTAGGCGGTGCCGACGTGAGGGTCGCCGGTGGGGCTGGGGGCAACGCGGACGCGCACGGGGCGATCGTTGGACATGGGCTCCTCGGGTGAATGGACGACGGACGACAGACGACGGACGACAGACGGCGGACGACAGACGACGGACGACGGACGACAGACGACGGACGACAACAGCGACGGCGGGCGTGGACGCCTGCGCGGCGAGGGACGGGGCGGCACAGCGTCAGGGCGCGAAGCGCAGGGCGTAGAGGTCGGCATCCTTGAGAACGATGCGCAGCCGGATCGGCCGCCCGGCCAGCGCAGCCACACTGTCGCCGGCGGCCCACAGGACGGCGCGCTCGATATGGTCGCCGATGATCTCGCGGCAGTCGCCCAGGGCGAATCCGGGCAGCGGGCGGCCCTGTTCGTCCTGGATTTCCACCCGCAGGCCGCCGGCGGCGGAGGTGGCGTAGTTCAAGAGCAGCCTTGCGCCGGCGAAGCGCAGGGGGTGCGAGAGCATCTCGCCGCCGTCGTAGCCCGCTGAGAGGGAGGCGAAGCCGTCGGTGCGAAGGGTGTAACGCCGGGTGTGGTTGGTGGGCTGCGTGTATTCGCGGGTCGCGTAGAGGGACATCTCCCCCGGCGCGGTGGGCCAGACGCCGATGGCGGGATAGTTGGTGCGCGATACCCAGTTCCGCGGGCCGGGGCCCGGTCGGAGGAAGCTTTCGAGAAAGGTCCGGTCGTAGCGGTTGCCGCCGCGGGAGGTCATCAGCACGCCGTCGGAGACGTCGTTGAGGTATTTCGGAGGAGCGTCGAGGCCCTGGGCGTCGCCTTCCGAAAGGGCGCGGCGTCCCGGCCAGAAGCGCGCCCCCAGGGAGATGTAGAGATGCGGCGCGCGGAAGTACGGAAAGGTCTGGTTCGTGTAGAAGTGCTCGATCGGCGCGGCGCCGGCGTCCATCTCGACCGGGTCGGACCAGTGGAGGAAGTCGTCCGACGTGCGGCGGCTGATCCAGCGCACCTGGGCCTTCTCGGCGCCGGGGGCCTTGACGAAGGTGCGGTAGTAGAAGAGGTAGCAGCCTTCGGCCTCGGACCAGAAGGGCACGTTCTGCGAATCGAAGGCGAAGGTGGGGTGCGTGACGACGGGGCGCTCGGAGAACAGACGCCAGCGGACGCCGTCCGCCGAGGCGAAGGCGAAGATCCCCGAGCGGAAGCTGCCGCCCATCGCTTTGTAGCGCTCAGACTCGGGGACGCCGGGGCGGGTGTCGAGCATGGGGCAGAAGTTGTGCGTGGCGCTGTCCTCTCCCCCGCCGGTGGGGCCGAGGACGATGTTGTTGGCGCGGGAGCCGTTGAACTCGAAGAGGCCGTACTCGGGCCGGGTGAAGTGAATGCCGTCGCGGCTTTCGGCGCAGCAGGTGTAGGCGCGGGACTTCTCGCCGACGTCGGGCCAGCCGCGATAGTACAGGCGCCAGAGGTCGCCCTCGCGGAGGACGGTGGAGTAGATCGTGTAACGTCCCTCCCACGGCGCGTCATGGCGCAGGGCGACGTTGGCGGGCAGGGGGTGGCACAGTTGCAGACGCGCGCCGCGCCGCTCGGAGATGAGATGGTCGTCCACAAAGAGCTCAAGGCGCGAACCGATGTCGCGCAGCGTGGAAGGAGTGCTCATCTTCGGGTGGGCCTTTCTTCAGCCGGAACCGCCGCTCGCCGCGGCGGAGGGTGTTGCCTCGCGCGCGATCGTTCAGCACCATTAGAGCGCAGGCGCTTGCCGTTCGCAAGTGAACGATGAGCCGACGCGGTCGAACGCGGTCCCTTGCGGGAGATTCTTCGAGGGTATATCATCGCGGGCGCCTCCGCCGGGCAGGGTGCCCGCCTCCGGCGGACGCGCCGGACGGGGATTCCCGTCCGGAGGATACTGAGGAGTCCTGCCATGCCCGCTCCGCTGTGCATCACCCCCGCTCCGGGTCATTTCATGTTCGGGTACTATGACCGGAACCCCTGGGACCCGAGCCTGCGGTACCACCTGGCGTTGCGCATTCCGCAGCAGGATCACCTCATGCGCCCCGAGGAGGAAGCGGAGGTCGGCGTGGTGGATCTGGAGCGGGGATGCCGCTGGATGCCCCTCGCACGCACGCGGGCGTGGAACTTCCAGCAGGGGGCGATGACGCAGTGGCTGCGCCGGGAGCCGGGCTGTTTCGTCTTCAACGACATTGTCGAGGAGGGCGGGCGGCGGCGCGCCATTGCGCGCGTCTTCCATCTCGAACGCGGCGAGGTCCGCCGCCTGCCGCGGCCGGTCTATATCCTTTCCCCCGACGGGCGGACGGCCGCCACGCTGGAGTTCGGGCGCATCGGGTACCGTCCGGGATACTCCTACGCGGGGATTCACTGTCCCGAGGCGCCCAAGTGCCCCGAGGACGCCGGCGTGTGGATGATGGACCTCTGCGGCGGCGACCCGCGCCTGGCGCTGAGCATCCGCCAACTGGCCGACATCCATCCTAACGCCTACGAGCTCCGGGATACCTACATCTGGTTGAATCATCTCGGCTGGAACTGCGACGGCACGCGGTTGATGGTGTTGTTGCGCTATACCTATCCTGAGGGGACCGGACGCGGGTGGAAGACCTATCTCTACACCTTCAACCCCGACGGTTCGGCGCCGCGTTGCGCGCTGCCGCACGCCTACTGGCAGGGCATCAGCCATCAGCTCTGGGGGCGCACGCCGCGCGAGATCCTGGTGGACGCCAACTGGCGGCGGCTGGGCGCGGAGTTTATCGTCTTCGACGACGGCGACACGCGCTTCCGCAACGTCGCCCCCGGCGTGGCGGGGCCGGCGTGCCATGCCAGCTTCTCACCGGAGGGGGGGCGGATTCTGGCCGATACCTATCCGCTGGCGGACCGGCGCGTCCAGCAGTTGCGGCTCATTGACCTTGCCTCCGGACGCGAGCGGTTGCTGGCCGAGTGCCCCTACGACCCGGCGCAGTCCGCCATTCCCGACTGCCGTTGCGACCTTCACCCCCGCTGGCGTCCGGACGGACGCGCCTTCTCCTTCGACAGCGTCATGAGCGGGGAGCGGAAGGTGTACGTGATGGAGCTTGACTAGCGGCGCGCGGCGGTCGGCGGCTACTTCGCCCCCTGGCGCGCCACCGCCCGCATGACGGACTCGGCAACGGGACCGGCGATTTCGGCGCCGTGGCCGGGGACGCTGTGGATGACGACGGCGAAGGCATAGCGCGGGGCGTTGAAGGGCAGGAAGCCGCCGATCCAGGTATGGTTGATGGTCTTGTCGCGCGTTTCGGCGGTGCCGGTCTTGACGGCGGCGTTGAGTTCGCGCAGGCCCGCCAGGCCGCGCGCGGTGCCGCTGTAGAGGGCGTCGCGCATCCCCTCGCGGACGGCGCGCGCGGCGACGGGAGAGCAGGAAACCGTCCGGAAGGACGGCGCCGGGGGCGGGAGCAATGCGGGGTCGTCGGGGGGCGGCTCCGCGCTGAGGAGCAGCCGCGGGCGAGGCGCGCGTCCGCCGGTGGCCAGGGCGGCCATCGCCACGGCGACCTGGATGGGCGTGACACTGACATCCCCCTGCCCGACACTGATGTTGAGGGTGTCGCCAATCGTCCAGCGCCGGGCGCGCGAGGGATCGGGCAGGCGTCCGGCGAACTCGTAGGGCAAATCCAGGCCGGTCTTGACGCCCAGGTTGAAGTCGCGCCCGTGGTCGAGGATGGGGGTCGGTCCGACGCGGCGACCGAGCTCCCAGAAGTAGATGTTGCAGGAGTGCGAGATCGCGCCGGCCATGTCGAGGGGGCCGTGGTCGCCGTTGCACTGGCGCGGCGTACCGCCGACGTTGTACCGGCGATGGCAGACGATGACGTGCTTCGGTCCGATCTCGCCGACGTCCACGGCGGCGACGGCGACGATCGGCTTGATCATCGAGCCGGAGGGCACGCTGTCCTGCGTGGCGCGGGAAAGGAGGGGCTTGGCGGGGTCCTTCAAGGCGGCGCGAAGCGAGGCGCTCAGATTGCAGAGGTCGAAGACCGGGGCGCTGGCCATGACAAGAACGTCGCCGGTGGGGATGTCCAGGACGACGACGGCGCCCTTGGCGCCCTCCAAGGCCCTTTCGGCCTCGCGCTGGGCGGCCAGATCGAGCGTCAGGCGGAGGGTAGCGCCGGGTCGGGCGGGGAAGAGAAGGTGCCGCAACGGCGCGCCGGTGGCGGGGTCGGTATCACGGCTGAGGATGCCGGGGAGGCCGCGCAGGAGACGGTCGTACTGCTTCTCGATGCCCGCAACGCCGATGCGGTCGCCGGGGCGGACGGTCGGGTCGTCGCTGGTCTCGCCGCGGGCGGGGGGTTGGGCGCGGCCGAGGTAGCCGATGACGTGCGGGGCGACATTGCCGGCGGGATAGCAGCGGCGGGTGACCTGTTGAATGGCAAGGCCGGGGAAGCGGTCGGGGTTGCCTTCGACGCAGGCGGCGACGTCCACGGAAACGTTGGGTGTCAGGAGGTGGGGAATGGTCTCCTCGTAGAAATCCCCGGCGCGGGGACGGAGGGCTCGCAGGGCGCGGACGCGGCGGAGGATTTCGGCAAGGTTCCGGCGCAGGTCCTCGGGGGTGTCGCCGGTGATCGCGGCGATATCTGCCAGGCGGCGGCGCTCCTCCTCGCGAAGGAGGGCCTCCTGCTCCCCGGCCAGAGCGTTGCTGCGCAGGGCGTCCGAAAGCAGCAGCCGTTGCGCCGCGTCATGGCCGGGCTGAAGGGTCTTCACGCGCGGGGCGACGTACCGCCGGAGGGCTCGGGCCTCGAGGGGGGTGAGCGTCTCGCCGCCGGCACGAGCCAGGAGCAGGGCCTCGCGGTAGTGGATCGCCAGGTCCAGCGTGGCCGCGTCGGCCGCCAGCGGTTCGCCGTGGCGGTCGCAGATGGCGCCGCGGTAGGTGGGGATCATCTCCAGGGGGACGGGCGAACGCAGAACGGCGTCGGGGTCCTCCGTCGTCATGCCGAGAATCTGTACGCAGAAGAGACGCGCGGCGATGACGAGCAGGGCCGCGCAGAAGAGCGCGTAGAGGAAGGTGAGGCGTCGTTCGCCCATGTCAACGCACCCATCCGAGCCGCCGGCGCTCGAGGCCGAGCCGCCCGGCGATCCGGTCCAGGGGACGGGAGAGAAGGGGCGTGAGAATTCCGGTGACCAGCGCGGAGAGGAGGAGCAGATTCCGAGCGGCGGCGTCGGGCCAGACTCCGGCGCGCATCCCCTCGATGAGAAGGCCGGCGCCTTCGCACGCGAGATGGGCGGCCGCGCCGATGAGCACCCGCGCCAGCGCGGCGCGCGTGTCGAAGAGGGGTTTCAGCCGCAGCAGCAGCGCGGCGAGCAGCAGATAGAGCAGGGCATACTGTCCCAGGGGACCGGTCGTGAGCACGTCCTTGACGAGGCCGGCCACCCACGAGAGCGGCAGGGCATCTTCGGGGGGGGCGCTGAGGGCGGTGAACAGGACGACGATGAGGATCAGGTCCGGGCGGAGGCCCTCGGGCAGGTAGCGCGGCAGAGCCGTCCAGGTCAGCAGGGCGGCGGCGAAGAGCAGGAGGAACCAGTTGATCCGCCGCATCAGGGGGCCTCCGAAGGCGGCAGGATGAGAATGGCCACGGTTTCCAGGCGCGAGGGGTCGTAGGCGGGGCGGACGGGGATCCACTTGAAGGGAGCGCCCGATTCGTCGGAGGCCTCGATGCACTCGCCCACGAGCAGGGCGGGGGGCAGAAGGCCGTCCACCCCGGAGGTGAGGAAGATGTCGCCGGGGCGGACGTCGGCGGTGACGGGGACGTGCCGGACGGCACAGAGGCCGCCGCCGATGCCCTCAAGGACGCCCTGGACGCGCGAGCGGACGCAGCGCACGGGAACGCGGAGCTGCCGGTCGCCGACGAGCAGGGCGGTGCAGTGGCGGGGGGCGACGCTTTCGACCCGGCCCACGAGCGCGCCGTTCCACAGGACCGGATCGCCTCGGGCGATGCCGGCGTTGCGGCCCCGGTCGAAGACGGCCGACCGGCGCGCGGGCGAGGCGTCGTACCCGGCGAGGGCGGCGGAGACGGCGTTGCGGCGCTGCTCCTCGGGAATCTGGGCGATCTGGGCGACGTGCGATTCGAGGAAACGGCGGCGCTCCGACTCTTGGAGCAACTGCCGGCGCAAGGCGCTTTCGCCGGCGCGCAGACGCTCGACTTCCTTCTGCGCGCGCCACATTTCCCGCGCGCGGTCGAGGGTGATCTCGGCGGGAGAAAGGCCCTCGAGGAAAGCGCCGCCGGCGACGGCGAAGGGGTAGAGGAGCACGGCGCGGAGGGTCGTCGTCCAGCGCGCCGGAAGCAGGAAGAGCAGCAGCGAGAGGGCGACGTAGAGGGCGAGGGTCTTGAGGAGGAGCGCGCCGAACCTGGAGGGTAGGAACTTCATTGCGGCCATTTCGGGCAGGGACGACCCGCGCGCCGCCCCGGCGGGGCGCCGTCAGGGCAACGGGTCCGGCCGTCCGTCATTCTTCGTCGGACCCTTCGAGAACGTCCTTGACCGCATCGAGCTCTTCGAGGACGGCGCCCGTGCCCCGCGCCACAGCGGTAAGGGGGTCTTCGGCGATGCGGACGTTCAGGCCGGTCTCCTTGGCGATCACGCGGTCCACGCCGCGCAGGAGCGCGCCGCCGCCGGCAAGCACGATGCCGCGGTCAATCAGGTCCGACGCCAATTCCGGCTCGGTCGTTTCGAGACACTGTTTGATGGCGTTGAGGATGACCTGGACCGGCTCGGAGAGGGCCTCGCGGATTTCCTCGCTGGTGACGGTGGTGCGGCGGGGGAGGCCGGCGATGAGGTCGCGCCCCTTCACCTCGCGGGTGAGTTCCTTGTCCAGGGCGGCGGCGGAGCCGACCTCGATCTTGATCGCCTCGGCGGTGCGCGGGCCGATGAGGAGGTTGTAGGTACGCTTCATGTAGTTGACGATGGCTTCGTCAAAGTCGTCGCCGGCGACGCGGACGGATTGCCGGGTGACGAGCCCGCCGAGGGAGATGACGGCGACCTCGGTGGTGCCGCCGCCGATGTCCACGATCATGTTGCCGACCGGTTCCATGACGGGCAGGCCGACGCCGATGCCGGCGGCCATGGGCTCCTCGATGAGGAAGACCTTGCGCGCGCCGGCGCGGAGGCCGCTGTCAATGACGGCCTGCTTCTCGACGGCGGTGATGCCGGAGGGGACGGCGATGACGATCCGCGGGCTGACCCAGCCCCGGCCGCCATGCACCTTGCGGATGAAGTACTCCAGCATGGCGCGCGTGATCTCGAAGTCGGTGATGACGCCGTCGCGCATGGGACGGATGGCCTGGATGTTGCCGGGGGTCTTCCCGAGCATTTCCTTGGCGACGTTGCCGACGGCGAGGTTGCCGTCCTTGTCTATCACCATCACCTTGTTGGTGCCGCGCTTGACGGCGACGACGGAGGGTTCGGAGAGGACGATGCCCTCGCCGACGAGACACACGAGGGTGTTCGCCGTGCCGAGGTCAATGCCCATGTCCTTGGAGAAGAACCCCATCAGGCGGTTGCCGAACATGCATTCTCACCTTCCAAAGGCCGTTGCAGCCCGGAAAACGCGCTATCCCTTGACGCCGGGTTTCGGCGGCACCGTGGTAGAGGGGACGGCTTCGGCGCCGCCCGGGGCCGGCGCCGGAGCCGGGGCAGCGGCGGGCGGTTCCCTGGGCGTTTCCCGCGCTCCTGCGGCGCTCGCGTCGAGCGAGAGCTTCTGCGCCGCCGGGAGGGTCTCCGGGGCCTTGTACAGCGTGACCCATTCGTAGATCGGGAAGAATGCGGCCAGGGCCATGGCGACGCAGGCGACGATGAGAAGGATTTTGTAAACCGCATCGCCGGAGTCGGCGCGGCGAAAACGCAACGATCGCACCATGACGTTCATGCCCTGAAGCCTCTGTCCGGACCGCGCTACTGCAAGCGCGTCCAGGCGTTGTCGCCCTGCTGAATGGCCGTATTGCGCGTGACGACACGCGCGGCGCACAGTTCCTCTTGAACGTCAAAGACGTTGACGACGGCGACGAACTTGTCGTCGCGGAAGAGGGTGAAATCGTAGTTCTTGCGCACCTGCTGCTTCGACCCGACGTTGATGACGACAATGTTCGTCGTGGAGTCCACGCCGATGACCTTTCCCTTGATGTCGGGCAGGGCGATCAGGCCCTTGATGACCTTCCGGGCCTCGATATTGCGCTTGCTGAGTTCCTGGAAGGTCTGCTCATGCAGGTTGATCGTTTCGTTCGCCATGGCCAGGCGCTTCTGCGTGCCGTCGAGCGTCTCCTTGAGGCTGCTGTTTTCCTTGGCGAGGTCGTTCGAGCGCTTCTGTTCGGCGCTGAGTCTGGCCATGTAGTCGTTGACTTCGGCGCGAGCCTTTTCGTTGTCGGCGGCCAGGCGCGTGTTCTCGGTGCGCAGGCCGTCCACGGCCACGGTCAACTGTTTGACGCTGGCCTGTTCGGTGTTCAGGCGGTTGCGGAAGTCGGTGACGCTGGCCTGGACATTCTCGCGTTCGGCCACGGCGCGGGCGAGTTCGTCCTCCTTGTTCTTCAGGGTGCCGCGGATGGTGGCCAAATCGTTGGTGCGGTCGTTGACGAGGCCGCGAAGGCGTTCGATCTCGCTGTTGGCCTTCTTGACGGCGTCGTTGTGGAGGTCGCGCTCACGCTTGAGGTCGGCGCGGTAGTTCGAGCGTTTGGCAAAGATCACCGCCGACATGCCGGCGAACGCCAGGCTGAACAGGCAGACGACGATGGTCAGTAGCTTGGCCCACCACGTCATGAGAGACTCCTCCCGCAGGGGGTGCGTGGACATCCTCCGACCGGCGCAGTGCGTCATCGCCGGTTCGCGCGTTGGGGTGGATTATAAGAGGTGCTTTTGCCGCAAGTCAAGCGGAAATATCGGGAAAGGACGATTCCGCGCCCCCGCCGGCGGGGTTACGGGAACGCAGGTCGGACCTGCCGACAGGGGGCGGAACCCCCGGCAATGGGACCGTACCGCAACGAGGCGATGGCGGGGCGTGTGGGGGATTTCAGCGCTGTGTGTGGAAGTGCGGCAGAGGCAGGCCTGGGTGCTGGCGGGAGACGCTCGGAACGGGCTGTCGCCGTAACCTATTGTACCAAAGCATGTTGCGACGCCGCGGTTTCGTGGTTGGGCGAATGGCATGAGACTTGCTAACCGTTCCACCGTGTTGGAGAAGGGGTTCAAGGTATCGGAAAGGAGAGAGTCATGAGGAAGATCATGGCGCTGGCGGGTGTGGTCGGAGTGATGGCGTTGGCGGGCCTGCTGTGCGCGCAGGGCGATGCGCCGGGCGCGACGGGTGGCGGGCAGCGTGTGCGCGGAGGGGGCGACGGGATGAAGCAGGAAGGGCGCGGTCCCCGGCCCGAGGGCGGCCCGATGCAGATGATGGACATGATGATGATGCACGCCACCTCGCCGGCGGCGGTGGACAATGCCGAGGCCCAGCAACTGCTCGACAAGGTGATCGCCGCCCGCAAGCAGGTGATGAAGAGCGAGCAGGATCGGCTGGCGGCCTTCGAGAAGGTGGTCGCGACGGCCCGCGCCGGGAACAAGGAGGCCACGGAGGAGGCGCGCAAGGCCCTGCGCGAGACGAGCGAGAAGCTTCGCGGCGACGTCGAGGCGATGGGCGAGGCGGTGCGTGCGCTTGGCGAGAAGATGCGTTCCCTTCGTCCGGAGGGGCCGGGTGGCATGAAGGGCGACCAACCGCAGGGGGAGCGTCCCCAGGGCGAACGGCAGCGCGGCGCGGGCAAGGGCGAAGGCCACCGTCAGCCGCCGGCGAAGAAGGACGGCATGTGAGCGTGTGATCAATTGTCGAGCAGGCGTTGCGGCGCGGGACACGGCGGACGAACGTGTCCCGCGCCTTTTTCTGCGCGCAAGCCTGCGGGCGGGAATGAGGCCCGGCGCGTTCACTTCCGTGTTTGCCCGGCGGGCGTCGTTGTGCTAGCATCTCGCGCGTTGGGGGGTGTCATCCAAAGAATTAGCGTGGGGACGAAACATGGACCGGAAGATCGCGGTGGTGGGGCTGGGTTACGTCGGGCTTCCTTTGGCGGTGGCCTTCGGCAAGCAGACGCCGGTGACGGGGTTCGACGTGGGGCGCGAGCGGGTGGCGGCTTTGCGCGCCGGGCAGGACCATACCGGCGAGGTGTCCGCCGGAGACCTGCGCGCTGCGCAGGTCGAGTTCACCGATGACCCCGCCGCTCTGCGGCGGTGTGACTTCATTATCGTCTGCGTCCCGACTCCGGTGGACGCGGTCAAGCAGCCGGATCTGACCTGTGTGCGGCTGGCGAGCGAAACGGTGGGCGCCAACCTCCGGCGCGGGGCCATCGTCGTTTACGAGTCCACGGTCTATCCCGGCGTGACGGAGGAGTTCTGCGTCCCGATCCTCGAGCGGCAGTCGGGCCTGGTCTGCGGGCGCGATTTCAAAGTGGGCTACTCCCCGGAGCGCATCAACCCCGGCGACAAGGAGCACACGATTGACCGCGTGGTGAAGGTTGTGTCGGCGATGGATGCGGAGAGCCTGGAGGTCGTGGCGGAGGTTTACGGGCGGGTCGCCAAGGGCGGCGTCTTCCGGGCGGCGAGCATCAAGACGGCCGAAGCGGCCAAGGTGATCGAGAACACGCAGCGCGACCTGAACATCGCCTTGATGAACGAACTGGCGATGATCTTCCATCGCATCGGCATTGACACCGCCGACGTTCTGGCGGCGGCAGGGACGAAGTGGAACTTCCTGCCCTTCCGCCCGGGGCTGGTCGGGGGGCACTGCATCGGGGTGGACCCTTACTACCTGACGCAGAAGGCGGAGAGTCTGGGCTATCATCCGCAGGTCATCCTGGCGGGGCGGCGGATCAATGACGGGATGGGGGCGTACGTGGCGGAGCAGACGGTGAAGCGCCTGGTGCGCCAGGGGCAGAACATGCGCGGGGCGCAGGCGGCCATCCTGGGGCTGACCTTCAAGGAGAACGTGCCGGACATCCGCAACTCGAAGGTGGTGGACATTGTGCGCGAGCTGGAGGAGTACGGCGTGAAGGCGCGGGTGCACGACCCGCTGGCCTCGGCGCGCGATGCCGCACACGAGTACGGGCTGGCGCTGGCCGGAGAGGAGGAGTTGCTCGGCGCGTGCGACGCGGTGATCGTGGCGGTGGCGCATCAAGCCTTTCGCACGAAAGGGCCGGCCTGGGTGGAGAGCCTGTTGAAGGGGCGGACGGGCGGGGTGGTGGCGGACGTGAAGTCGGTCTTCCGCCGGGAGCAGTTTCCGGGCCGCGATTACTGGCGGCTGTAGTCGTCTGCGGCGTCCGGAGCGGCGGAGCGGGCGCGGCGGGCGCGGAAGAACTCGCGGAGCAGGTCGCCGCACTCCCCGGCGAGGACGCCGGCGAGCACGGGGACGCGATGGTTGAGCCGCTCGTCCTCGAGGATGCGGTAGAGGGAGGCGCAGGCGCCGGCCTTGGGGTCGGCGGCACCATAGACGAGGCGTTCGAGCCGGGCCAGGACGAGCGCGCCGGCGCACATGACGCACGGCTCGAGGGTCACGTACATGGCGCACCCGGCCAGACGCCAGGAGCCGAGGGCGGCCCCGGCCTGGGTGAGGGCGATGATCTCCGCGTGCGCCGTGGGGTCCTCCAGGAGTTCGCGTTGATTGTGCGCGCGGGCGATGACGGCCCCGTTGCGTACGATGACGGCGCCGATGGGCACGTCGTCATGCTCCAGGGCGGACCGGGCTTCCGCCAGGGCCAGGCGCATGTACTTTTCGTCGGATGAGGGGATCATGTCGGACCGATCGTGGCTGGGGCGATGACGACCCTCTGCCGGCCACCGCTGCGGCGGGCGGCGTCTCAGCGCGAGGCGGCGAGGGCCCGCCAGCGGGCTTCCACGTCCTTGCGGACTTCGTCGGGGAGGCGGTTGCAGATGTCGCGGGCGGCCTGGGGCGACGTCTGGCGTTCGGCGACGGCCAGGCCGGCGGCGAGCAGATCGTTGTAGCGCCGGGGCTGGACGCCGTTGGCCAGGAGCAGGCGCAGCCCGCCCATGACGCGTTCGTTGTCGGCGAACTTGTCGGCCACGCCGCGGATGCCGCGCGCGACGTGATCGCGCAGGGTGGGCGAGAAGAGGCGGTCGGGCAGGCGGCGGATGTAGCGATCGAACTCCGCGCGCCCGAGGTGGTGCGCGCAGTCCTTCCAGAGAGCCGGGGCGATCTCCTCATCGAGCAAGGCGCGAGCGGCGGCCACGACGGCGGAATCGCCGGCGAGGTCGCTGAAGCGCTCGACGCCTCGAAGCGCCCCCAGGGCGGCCACGTAGAAATGCAGGCCGTTATGCGCGAAGAGCTTGACCCGCTCGCGGGCGTGGAACTCCTCCGGCGAACAGAAGAGGAAGGCGGGGGAATGGAAGACCTCGGGGTTGCGGTGCTCGGCGGAGAGGGGCATGTCCTTGAGGTCTTCGCCGACGACGCCCCAGGGAAGCTGCGGGTCCACGGGGCTGTAGTCGGGGGCGGGGTGTTCTTCGAGGCGGCACATGCGGCCCATGACCGTGTCGCAGAGGCGGATGTTCGCGGGGAAGCGCGCGCGCCAGCGCTCGGCGACGCCTTCGCCGTTTTCGGCGCAGAGGATGTAGAGGTCGTCGCGCCGGCCCTGGAGGCGCTCGTCGAGGTAACCCAGGGCGGCGTCGAGGTTCCGGATGCCGACGGCGGTGAAGAAGATGCGGGCTTCGGCGATGCGGGCGCGGATGTCGCGGTCCTGCTCGGGCCGGTCGAGGCGGAAGGCGTCCACGCCGCGGACTTCGACGGGCTCGATGACGCTGCCGGCGATGTTGGCGGTGTAGGCGCCGCTCTTCGCCGCGCGGGCGACGAAGTCCTCCTTGAGCTGCGTGTCGAGGAAGGTGAGGCGGTATTCCCGGTGCAACTCGGGGCCGAAGAATCCCAGGGAGAGGGCGCCGGCGCCGAAGACGACGATCCTGTCGGACACGTTCTCCTCCTTGTCGGGGCGCGACGCGGTCAGTACACCTTCTCCGGGTCGAACAGGCGCGGCTCGGCCACCCGGAAGGCGTCCGACGCGGGGTCGTATTCCTCGAAGTAGCAGGACATGTACCCCTTGTGGCACCCGGCGACGTGCTGGTGAACGAGGATGAGGAGGGACTTGCCTTCGCAGTCCGGGAAGACGCGGCGGACCTCCTGGATGTGGCCGCTGGTTTCGCCCTTGAGCATCAGACGGCCCTTGGAGCGGCGGAAGACATAGACCTTCTTCTCCCGGAGGGTCTTTTCGAGGGCGTCGCGCGTCATGTAGCAGAGGGTGAGGGGACGGTTGTCCTCGACGTTGGCGATAATGCAGGGGAGCATCCCCTGGTCGTTGAAGACGAGGCGGTCCATCAGCTTCATGGCGGAGTCCTTAACACATGTCTATCTCGCGCTTCAGCGCAGGAGCGGCGCGGGGCGCGCTACGCGGCGTCGCCGCTTTTGCCGCTGCCGGAGGCTGCCTGGGCCTTCGAGACGGCGACGAAGCCGTCGCGGAGGAGGTCCTTTTCGCCGCGGACGATCTCCGGCGTGACGACGAAGCGGCCCTTCTTGTCCATCGAGGGAAGGTGGAACATGGGATCGAGCATGAGGGACTCGAAGAGGGAGCGCAGCGCCCGCGCGCCGGTGTCGCGCTTGAGGGCCTTCTGCGCGATGGCGCGCAGGGCCTCGGGCGTGAACTCGAGTTCGCAGTCCTCGAGGCGGAAGAACTCCTGGTATTGCTGGGCAAGGGCGTTGCGCGGTTCGGTGAGGATGCGCATCAGGTCCTCTTCGGTCAAGGGCGTCAACGGGGCGACGATCGGCAGCCGGCCGACGAACTCCGGGATCATCCCGAACTCGATGAGGTCGTCCTCGGTCACCTGCGCGAGCAGGTCGCTGAGGCGTTGCTGGTCGTCCTTGCCGGTGTCGCGCGGGTCGAAGCCGATGCTCTTGCGCCCGATGCGCCCGGCGACGATGTTCTCGATGCCGGTGAAGGTGCCGCCGCAGATGAAGAGGATGTGCGTGGTGTTGACGGGGATGAAGGCCTGCTCGGGGTGCTTTCGCCCGCCCTGGGGGGGCACGTTGGCGACGGTGCCTTCGAGCATCTTGAGGAGCGATTGCTGAACGCCTTCGCCGGAGACGTCCCGGGTGATGGAGACGTTCATGAAGGTCTTGCCGATCTTGTCAATCTCGTCAATATAGATGATGCCCTGCTCGGCGCGGCGGATGTCCATGTCGGCGCTCTGAAGGAGCTTGAGGAGGACGTTCTCGACGTCCTCGCCTACGTAACCGGCTTCGGTGAGGGTGGTGGCGTCGGCGATGGCGAAGGGGACGTGGAGGATTTTGGCGAGGATGCGGGCCAGGAGGGTCTTGCCGCTGCCGGTGGGGCCGATGAGCAGGACGTTGGACTTCTCGATCTCGACGCCGCCCTTGTTGTAGTCGCGCTGGATGCGCTTGTAGTGGTTGTGTACGGCGACGGAGAGGATCTTCTTGGCCTTGTCCTGTCCGATGACGTATTCGTCGAGCTGGGCCTTGATGGCGACGGGGGCGGGGATTTCCTTGAGGAAGGGCTTGCTGCGCGCGTTGCGGCGGCGCTGTTCGGCGCCGATGATCTCATTGCAGCGTCCGATGCACTCGTTGCAGATAAAGAGGTTGTCGGGGCCGTGGACGAGGAGCTCGACGGCGTTCTGAAGACGCCCGCAGAAGGAGCAGGCGTCGGGCGAAGATTTCTTGCTGCGCGGGCGATCGCTCATGGGCTTGGGGTCCGTTCGGGGGTCAGGCGGGCTTTTGCTTGAGGGTGGTCAGGACTTCATCCACCAGTCCGTAGGCCTTGGCTTCGGCGGCGCCCATGTAGAAATCGCGGTCGGTGTCCTGTTCGATGCGCTCGACGGGCTGGCCGCAGTGCCGGGCGAGGATTTCGTTGAGGTGGCGCTTGAGGCGCAGGATTTCCTCGGCCTGGATGCTGATATCGGCGGCGGTGCCGCGCGTGCCCCCCCAGGGCTGGTGGAGCATCACGCGGCTGTGGGGCAGGGCGTAGCGCTTGCCCTTGGCGCCGGCGGCCAGAAGGATGGCGGCCATGCTGGCGGCCTGGCCGATGCAGAAGGTGGCCACGTCGCACTGGATGAACTGGATGGTGTCGTAAATGGCCAGTCCGGCGGTGACGGAGCCGCCGAGGGAGTTGACGTAGAGGGCGACGTCGGAGTTCTTGTTCTCGTTCTGGAGGAAGAGGAGCTGGGCGACGATGAGGTTGGCGTCAATGTCGTCAATGACGGTGTCAATGAAGATGATGCGGTCCTTGAGGAGGCGGCTGAAGAGGTCGTAGTAGCGTTCGCCGCGTCCGGTGCGCTCGACGACGGTGGGGATGAGTCCGGCCTGGACGGTGGCGCGCTCGGCGCGTTCGCGGAGGATGCGTTCGATGTTCATGGTTGCTCCCGGGACGCTGCTGGGGGACCTGTAATGGAAGACCTTGCGGCCGCCGGCGTCGGCTTCCGCAAGGTCAAGGCGCACGCGGCGTGAGCGAACGGCTATTTCTCGTCGGTGATCGAGGCGTTCTTGAGGAGGAACTCGACGACGCGGTCCTCGCGCATCCCGGCGCGAAGCTCGGCGAGGGAGTTCTCGTTTTCGATCTGGGCGCGCATCTTCTGGGGCGTGGTGCGATAGGCCGCCGCCATGGAGGCGATGCGGTTCTCCACGTCCGTTTCCGTGACGAAGATCTTCTCCTTGTCGGCGATGCGGTCGAGGAGGAAGAAGATGCGCAGGTTGCGGGCGGCGGCCTCTTCGGAGGCGTTGCGGAGTTCCTCCAGGTGCTTCTCGATCTCCTCGGCAGGCACGCCGCGCTGCTGCAGGCGGTAGTTCTGGCGCATCATGATGCTGCGCGCCTGGGCTTTGAGGATGCCCTCGGGCAGTTCGATCTTGACGCGATCGAGCAGGGCGGAGAAGAGCTGCTGCTCGAGGTCGTTGCGGACCTCGCGCTCCTTGGTGGCGGCCAGGCTGCGCTCGACGGCCTGACGGAGGTCGTCCAGCGAGTCGTAGTCCATGGCCTTGGCGAACTCGTCGTTCAGCTCGGGGGCGACCGGGCGGCGCACCTCCTTCGGGGTGATGGCCAGCACACCCTCCTGGCCGCGCCACTTCTCCACCGGATACGCGTCGAGGAAGGTGATCTTGACCTCGCGAGCCTGGCCGAAGGCGGCCCCGGCGAGGACCTCGCCGAGGTCCTTCTCGTATTCGATGCCGGCGGAGCGCTTGCCGCTGGCGAGGATTTCGGCGTCCTTCTGGTCCGAGACGGTTTCCGTGCCTGCGCGGATCGCCCAGTCGCAGACGACCAGGTCGCCGGCGGCGATGGACGTTCCGGAGGGCATCAACTCCATCCGGGCGCGCCGCATGCGCAGCGCCTCGATGCCGCGGTCAAGCTCCTCGGGGGTGACCTTCGCCGACTTGCGGACGAGCGCAAGGCCCTTATACTCGGGCAGGTCGAAGGCGGGCTCGATCTCGACGGTCACCTCGAAGGCGCAGTCCTTGCCGAGTTCGAAGGAGACGTTGTCGAAGGAGGGCTGGCCGAGCGGCTTGAGGCCGTTTTCTTCGATGGCCTTCTCGGAGGCCTCGCCCAGGACGGCCTGCTTGACCTCTTCGAGGACGTCCTCGCCGAAGCGCTTTTCGAGCAGCTTGCGCGGAACGTGGCCCTTGCGGAAGCCGGCGATCACGGCCGACCCGGCGAGCTTGGTGTAGCTTTCGTCAATCTTGCCCTGCACCACGGCCTGGGGCACGGTGATCGAGAGTTGCTTCTTGCACGGCCCGACGTCTTTGACAGTGACGTTACCCAACGACGTTCACCTCCGGGAAAAGCAGGGGGAAAGAAATGGAGCGGGAGACGGGACTCGAACCCGCGACAATCAGCATGGCAAGCTGACGCTCTACCAACTGAGCTACTCCCGCTCGAGCGCGACGCCACCGTATTATGGCGCTGAGGCGGGCCAAAAGCAAGTGCAACGCGAACCTCCGGCCCGGAGCGGGCGTAGGATATCCGTTCGGGCGGGGTTTGTCAACTGCGCCGGAAAACGCTGCGCCGGCGCGCTTGATTCCGGCGGCAAAAAGGCTATTCTAGAGGGCGACAGACCCGATGAGCCGTCGGAAATGCGCGCCGGAAGGCCGGCGGCGCAAAGGGTGGATTGTGTCTCTTGCAGAGAGAGTGTGCGCGATGTGGGCAACGGGAAAGACATTGGCCGCAGCGCTGACCGCCCTGGTCCTGGCGGCCTCGGCGTGTCCGGCCCTGTCTTCGCTGGAGATCGAGGGATACCTCAAGCAGAAGTATCCCGACCTCCAGGCGGAGGCGGACACCTTCCTGTTGATCTACATGACCGACGAGGCCGAGCAGTTCGAGAAGGCAATGGGGGCGCTGGCGCTGCGGGCGGCGGCAGACCTGGGCGACTACAAGGCGCTGTACCAGTTCCAGAAGGACGGGCGCGCGCGGGTGCAGCGCGCGCAGGACCTGTTGGGTCGGGCCGGGCCTTGGGGCGTTTACTGGCGCAAGCTCCCGAAGACCACGCGCGCCGTGCTGCTTCAGAATCCGGGCCGCCTGGGGACGTTCATGGACATCCTCGATGCGCTCGGACGACGCCCCGACTGCGACACCCTGGTACGCCCGCTGTTGCTGCAGCGTCCGGCGCTGCCGGTGATCCTTCACGTGTTGCCCGGCGTGGCCGCGATGTCCTCGGAAAACCTGGACGCGCTGCTCCCCTTCCTGCTCGGGGTGGACTACGGCGGGCCGGAGGCCATGCTGAAGCGTCTCGACGTGCTGCTGGCGGCGCGTTCGCACGCGATCATCGAGCTGCTGGAGAAGCGGGACGGCGGCCCCGGCGCCGTGATCACGCTCTGGGCGGCGGAGGATATCTTCAACGAAAAGGGGACGCTGGTGAGCCTGTGGCTGGCGGTGGCCGCCCAGGCAAAGTTCATCACGCGCCTTTACGGCGAGACGCCGCCGGAGCAGTGGCCGGTGAAGGCGGCGCTGATCCGCGAGTGTCTGAACGCGCAATCGTTGAACATGCGCAGCGAAGGCGTGCTGCTGATCCTGACGCTGAACCCCGGCGGGGAACTGCTCGAGGGGATGTACCTGGCGCGGGAGAGCGCGGCGGACGCCGACTTTGCGTTGATGCTTGATTTCTTCAAGTTCTGTCTCGATTGGGACATGGCGATGCTGCCGGGGACCGTGTTCTGGGAGACGGCGAATCTGCCGGCGGAGCGGCGGACGATCGAGCGGCGGGCGATGATGGAACTGGTGACCGACAAGCGCTTTGTCGGACCCTTGCAAGCCCAGGCGCGCGAGAAGGCCCAGGGCGGGCGACGGGGCGCTTCGCCGGAGGCGGGCATGCCGCTGAGCGCCCTGGCCGTGATGCAGTTCGCCGGGGATCGCAACTTCCGCCAGCTCCTGGTGCGCCACCGTGCCCCGCTCGTCCTGTACCTCTATCGGCAGGGTCACCCGGAAGAGGCGCTCAAGGTCGCCATGCAGACGGACCTGAAGGACCTGGCCTGGGACGAATCGGCCCTGAAGCGCGGCATGGGGTTCCTGCCGGGGGGCGAGATCATGAATGTCTGCGTCAAGATGTGGAACAGCTATCCCATCGAGCGCCGGGAGTGGGTCAACGCCGCGATTGACGCGGCGGACATGCTGAGCTCGGTGCTGACGGCGGGGCTTTCGGCGGGGGCGAGCACGGGGGTCTCGATGACCGTGCAGCAGGCCACGGAAAAGGTGACGGAGATGACGATCACCAAGGCGCTCAAGGAAAGCCTGCGCTTCGGCCTGACAAAGGCCGTCGAGCGCGAGAACACGCCGGACGCCTTGTCCATGCGCGGGGCGGACGGCGACCCGGACGAGGACGCCGCCCAGGCGCGCCGCGACCGGCTGATGCTGTGGGCGGCCACGGAGTTCCAGGTCCCCTACCGCGCGCCGTCGGACCACAAGACGACGTGGATGCGCGGACGCCAGAGCATGAACTACGCCATGCCGCATGGCGCATCGGAACTGCGCGATGCGTTGCGGCGGAACGATCCGACAATCCTTCTCGTCACCCTTGCGGAATATCAGAAAGGCCGGCAGGAGCGCCATGAAACTTCCCTTCCTCAGTGACAAGAAGCGCGTTATCCTGGTTGCGGGTCTTCCCGGCGCGGGCAAGACCACCTTCCTGGCGCGGATCTACGCCGAAGGCGCGCGCCTGGCCCAGGGGGGCGAGGTGCACATCAGCTTCCCGTACATCACCGTCGAGGGCGCGCAGGAGGAGGGCTCCCTGGCCTACGTCCAGGAGCGCTGGAACTGGATCCAGCGCCATCTCGACGAGCGCTTCAAGACCAACCGCGAAGTGCCGGTGCTGATGGACGTCACCTACCGCGGCAAGACCAGCCGCTTCGTGACTTACGACGTCCCCGGCGAGATCTTCGACTCGACCCTCAAGAAGGAGGAGAGCGAGATCGAAATGGACGAGGTGGAGCGCATCAAACGCTTCCTGCGCGACCAGACTACAGGGAACCAGCTCGACGCGGCGATTATCGTCGTGAACGCCAAGAAGCTCCTCTCCGAAGAGGGGCACAAGAGCGCGAACCTCATCGCGGACTTCGTCACGGCCGTGGCGGCGGGGGACTTCGGGGCCCGGGATCTGCCTATCCAGGTGGTGGTGACCAACGCGAAGTCCGGCGACGTGGATGCCACCAAGCTGCGGAACCGCCTCTTCGGATCCGGGCGGGGGGGCGGCAAGAAGGGCGCGGGCGGTCGCATCTACCGCGAGATCTCCATCTTCTGCATTGACACGCTCAGCGACCTCAAGCGCGACGCCAAGACCGGCCGCTACGAAATCCCCAGCGGGGGCACGACGATGGTGGGCGGCACCATTGCCGTCGCCGCCGTGGGCGGCGAGAACTGGATCAGCACCGTCCAGGCCATCCTGTGCGACCTGATGCAGAAGCTGCTGCGCCGCCAGCGCCGGCAGCGCATCCGCCTGGCGGCCTGGGCGGCGGCGGCGCTGGGCGCGGTGGCGCTCGGGCTCTTCTCGGCCGACGTCTTCGCCTACCGTCGCGCCGTGCGCGACCCGTCGCTGGTCAGCATGGAGCAGTACCTGGCGCGCTCTCCGTTCTGGGTCTTCAACCGCCACATGGACGATGCCGGCGCGCAGTGGGCGCGCCTTCAGGTCGAAGAGTTCCGCCGTATCCAGAAGGCGGGCCTGGAGGACGCCCTGGGCGAGGCGGAGAAGTACTACCGCGAGGCGGAGAAGTCCCCGTATGCCTTCTATCTTCAAGCGAACGCGGACTGGCGCGATCTGGCGCGCCTGGCCAAAGAGGAGGCGGAGAACCTGGGCCGCCTGCGCGCGGAGAAGCAGGAGCGCTGGGCCGAACTCGCGCGTCAGAACTGGCAGGCCTTCGTCAACGATTTCGACCAGAGCCTGCCGCAGTTCCGCCGGCTCAAGGAATACGACGCCCAGGTCCGCGCCTTCCGCGACTCGCTCCAGCGGAGTTTCCGCGCCGAGCAGGGAACGCTTCGCTCGCAGACGGCCCTCGTCAACGCGGTGGACAACCTGCAGGGGCTCTCGGGCGTCGTCATGTCGGCCGAAAACCTGCCCTGCCAGTTCAACGACAATCAACCGCTCTACACCGCGTTCTTCGACGCCCTGCTCGCCAAGCTGTGGTCCTTCCACGAGCAGGACTACGAAGCGGCGCTGGAGATGCTGCAGCGCGTCCGCAAGAACCCCGGCCTGAGCAAGACGGTTGCCAAACAGGTGGACGAGCGGATCGAGACGCTGATCAAGCGCCGCGATGCCATCGTGGCCGACTGGGCGGCCACGGAACGCAGGGGGGACGACCTGAAGAAGACGAGCTGGAAGGACGCCCTGGCCCTGTACAAGACGAAGTTCCGCGAGTACGCGCCGGTCAAGCGCGTGGCCGAGCAATTGGCGAATCGCATCAAGGACCTGGACAAGGACCTGACGGCCGCCGACGATACGCTCAAGGCGGCGATGGAGGAGTTCAACAAGCACAAGGGCGAGGTGGAGAAGCAGATGGAAGGCCTCAAGCGGGCCCTCGTGGCGCCGCAGCTCGGTCCGGAGCACCGCAAGCACATCGGCGATCTCCTTGCCAGTGCCGAATCGCAGAAGGGCGAACTTCAGCAGCTCTACACGGAAGCCAGCCATCAGTACAACGCCTTTCGGACCAACCGCCCCCTGTTGCCCAAGGTGGCGGCGGCCATCGAGAAGTTCATGGACCGGATGCGGGCGCAGGGGCGCGAGACGGCGCCCCCCTGGAGCGACGACCTGGCGAAGAAGTACAAGGAAATCCAGGCCGAGCGCGTCAAGGACGACGGCCTGATGACCGATGCGCGGACCTTCCTGGCGGCGGTGAAGATCGAAATCTCTCCGCAGTGCCCGGAGTCCTTCAAGGCCGCCGGCGCGCGCATCCGCGCGGCGCTGGGCACCTACCGCGACACCGAGGCACAGGGGCTGCTGAGCGAGTGGAGTTCCAAACTGACCACGTGCGTCGAGGGCACACTGCTGACGGCCGGCGTGCGCGACGGGTTCAAGGTGGCGCGTTCCACCCTGCAGGTCCTCGACGAGTTCGCCCCGGACCGGCGCGATTACGTCATCAAGCAGCTCGGCGAGGTGAACAAGCGGTGGGAGGCCTTCGAGTGGCGTCGCGCCGAGATCGCCGTGCGCCAGGCGTCCGACAATGTCCAGTACCGCGAGGCGCTGGCGGTCATTGACGCCTACCGGAAGGACAAGGAACCCTTCGTCAAGCGCGATGCCGACGCCGAGAAACTCCGCGCCCGCGTCATCACCGAGTGGAACGGCAAGTTCGTCGAGGACCTCCGCCAGGTGGAGGTTGCCGTCCGCGACGTCAAGGAGTTCGACAACAAGAAGGCGATCATCGAGAACCCGGGCCTGCCGCCGGAGGAGATGCGCAGCGCCGAACTGCGCGAACTGATTGACGCCAAGTGGGGCGGCCTCTGCAAGTCGTATGACCGGTTGCTGTACGGCGCGGTGACGGAACTGATCCGCAAACTGGACAAGGGGATTATCCAGCGCTGGGACGAACTGGCGAAGATCGAGGCGGCGTGCAAGGCGTATGTCGAGGACAAGCGGGTACCGGAGATCGCCAAGCTTAACAGCACCGCCGTGCGCGAGGTTCAGGCCAAGCTGGCGCTGCTCCGCGAGCCGACGCGTGTCCGCCTGGGGCGCGTGGTCGTCTGGGGCAGCCGCAAGAACGTCGAGAGCCTCTTCTGGATCAGCGGCGGCTACTTCGCGCCGGTCATCGTCTTCAACAAGGACACCATCTTCACCGTCGCCGAGGTGCGCAAAGGACGCGACGTGACGCTCGGCGCCCTCTACGGCTGGAAGGAAGCCTTCACTGTGGATCAGGGCGCCGACGCGCCGGGGGAGACTGAAATCTGGACCGATGAGTTCCCCTTGCAGCGCCCGCTGCTGATCTCCAAGGGGGATAAGCTGACCGTGAATCTCTACTCCCTCAAGGACGCCAAGAAGATCGAGGACGATCAGTTGCTGCTCTTCCGGGAGATGGACTTCAACGAATTTACGCCGGGGTTCTTCGTGGCGCACCCGGACTTCCGCTTCGAGGGGGCCATGCAGTCGCAGCAGAACCCCAAGCTCCGCGACGGACGCGCCGGCATGCTCTTCTCCGTCACGGTGGACAAAGAGGAGCGCTGGAAGCTGTAGGGGGGCTTCAGCTTCGCCACACGCCGGGGATCGTCGCGCCGCAGAAGCGGCAGGCGCTCCCTTCGAGGTGGATGGCGGCAAGGGAGTACACGTCGCGCACGACAACGGCCTTCGCGCAGCGGGGGCAGAAGGTCGTCGCGGCGTCCTTGAGGCCGGGAACATTGCCGATGTAAACGTAGCGCAACCCGGCCTCGCGCGCGCGCGCGCGAGCGGCTTCGAGCGTGTCCGCCGGTGTCGGGGCCAGGCGCAGCTTGTGGGCGGGGTGGCACCGGGAGAAATGGAGGGGGACGTCGGGCCCCAGGGCCTCGGCGATCCAGTCGCACATGCGCCCGATGGCGTCCATCCGGTCGGTGTAGGTCGGCACGACCAGGTTGACGATCTCGACCCACACGCCCGCGCGGCGAAGGGTGAGCAGCGCGTCGAGCACGGGGCGCAGGGCGCCGCCGTTGAGCTTGAGGTAAACCGCCTCGTCGAACCCCTTGAGGTCCACGTGCGCCGCGTCGGTCCAGCGGGCCAGTTCCCGCAGCGGCGCCTCGCGGATGTACGCGGAGGTCACCAGAATGTTGCGCAAACCGCGCGCGCGCACGGCGCGGGAGGAATCGAGGGCATACTCGTAGAAGGCGACCGGCTCCGAATACGTGTAGGAAACGGAGGGGCAGCGCAGCGCGGCGGCGATGGCGGCCAGGTCTTCCGGCATCAGCGTGGCGCGGCGGGCCTCGTCGAGTGAGCGCGGGCCGGGGCGCTCCGGCGTCAGGCGCAGCTCCTCCCCGGCGGCGTCCTTGGTCTCCTCGGGCGAACGCTGGGAAATCTCCCAGTTCTGGCAGTTCAGGCAGCGCAGTACGCACCCCGCCGTGGCCAGGGAGTACGTGCGCGTGCCGGGCAGGAAATGAAAGAGGGGTTTCTTCTCAACCGGGTCCACGTGCAGGGCGCACGGGTTCGCGTAGGCCAGGGTGTAGAGCGTGCCGCCGATGTTGACGCGGTTGCGGCAGCGTCCGCGGTCTCCCGGTTCAAGAATACAGTGGTTGGGGCAGAGAAGGCATTCGGCGGCTCCGTCGCGGCGGACGTAGTGGGCGGCCTCTCGCGCCCATCCTCGTTTGCGCCACAGGTCCCAGGTCCTTCCCTTCGGCGCGCCGCCGGAGAAGATGTCGGCCTCCTGCGCCGGGGCGGAACGCAGCAGCGCCGGACAGACGCCGGCGGTCAGGGCGCACGCCCCCAGCGTTGCGCCGCGCGCCAGGAAGGTCCGACGTGTCATGGAGGAACGTGCCGACATGGCGGGGGAATCCGTCCGGCAAGGGGTGTGTCTTCTCCATCCGTTCCGTGATTATACCACGCGCCTCGCGCGCAGCAGGGGAATTGCGGCGGCCAGGTTGAGCGCCGCCGTCGCGGCGCAGGTCCAGAAGAGACCCATCAGCGGAATGAGGAGCATCGAGACCAGGAGCGCCCCGAGCGCCGCGCCGATGAAGTCGGCGGTGAAAATCTCGGACGCCGCGCCGGGACTGTCGGTCGCGGTGGCGCGCGCCGCCAGCGGAAAGGCCGCGCCCGTCAGCGCGCCGAGGAGGAGTGTCCACAGCGGAATGACCGCCTGGGCCGCGGACGTATCCACCCCCTCGAAGCGCGGAGCGTTCAGCACGGCCAGCGTCGGCGGAATGAGCAGGGCCAGGCCGGCTACCGCCGCAGCCAGCAGACCCAGGCGTCGGGCGTCGCCGGCGGGGCGGAGCCGCGTTCCCAGCGCGGCGCCGGCGGCCAGCCCGATCATGAAGAGCGTCACGATCAACCCCATCTGCCGGTAGAGCGAGCCGTACAGGACCTGGAACCCCAGCAGCAGGGCGAACTCGAGCCCGGCGGCGGCGAAGCCGATCGTCAGCACCGCGCGCGGCGCCGCGCGCAATCGCAGCAGGTAGAAGAGCAAAGCCGCCAGGAGGACGGCCTCGACCGCGCCGAACGCCACGCGGTGTTCGGCGATGCGCCGGAGGAACACCCGCCGCGACAGGGCCGGGTTGAAGTCGCGGTTCACGGGGGCGGGGACGTCGAGCGCGCGGTTCACGTCGTCCTGCCGGTCCGGTGAAAGCATGGCTTCCACCCAGCCCGGCCGAATCCACTCCGCCGGCGGATCGAGCGCGGCGGACCAGCGGCGCAGGTCGCCGTCGAGGGGGGCGTCGGAGGCGATGAAGTGGTACCGCTCCCCCGGCAGAACGCGCACGTGCGCGAAGACGCGCGCCAGTGTTGCGCGCAGACAGGCCAGCACGTCCGCCTGCTCGGGGCTGATGTACTGCGTTGTCTCTCCGCACGCAAAGGCGAGGGCGCCGCCGGGCGTCAGCGCCCGCCGGGCGGTTCGGAAGAACTCGACGGTGTAGAAGCGGTTCATCTGCGCGCCGACGGGGAGCGGCAGATCGAGCAGGATCAGGTCGAACCGCTCAGGCGCGCGGCGCAGGAAGAGGCGTCCATCCGTGGCGACTACGGGGCGGCAGGCGGGCGGAATGGCGTCGGACCACTCATGGCCTTCTTCGCCGATGAGGGGATCGAGCTCGACGCAGGTCACCGAAGCCGTCGTCCGCCGGACCATTTCATCCGCAGCGCCGCCGGCCGCCCCGCCGATCAGGAGCGCGCGCGTCGGGCGCGGACGCAAGTGGAGGACGAGGTGGACGGCCTCCTCGGCGCGGCGGCGGTCTCCCGTCCAGGCAAGGAGCTGGCCGTTGTAGAGGAAGTGGACTTGCGCGCCTGAGCGCGTGACGTCCAATTGCCCGTAATGGGAGCGCGCGCGCGCAACGAACTCCTGCCCTACGGCGGCATAGTGCAGGCGCGCGGAACGCGCCTCCGGACCGGCCAGCAGAAAGGCGGCCAGCCCCGCCGCTAGGACGGTCGCGCCTGCCGCGGCCGCCGGGCGCTGTTCCCGA
>JAKJEM010000005.1:0-5896 GCA_022705425.1 Planctomycetota bacterium | reverse complement strand
CGGCCAGCCCCGCCGCGCCGAGGTTGGCGAAGCCGGCGATGCCCAGCGCGGTGAACGGGTCCGCCTGCGACGCAAGCAGAAAGGTGAACGCCCCGCCGCCGAGGATGGCGCCCAGGGTGTCTGCCAGGTAGATGCGCCCGATGCCCGCCGGTCCGTCGCGTTGCGTCAGCGCGGCGGCAGCGACGGCCAGGAATGCGCCGCTGGCCAGACCGTAGGGCGTCAGCAGCGCCAGCGTGACAAGGAACTCCCCGGCGGGTCCGGGGTCCACCCCCGGCGCAAGGCCCGGGCTCCGCCACGCGCGGAGCGCAAAGACCATCGCCGGCGGCAGCAGCGCGGCCAGCGCCTGGCAGAGGAAGAGGACCGTGCGGGCGCGCCGCCCCGCTGCCCAGCGCCCGATCAGCGCCCCCATTCCCGTCAGGAAGAGCCAGTTGCCCAGCAGCAGGCCCAACGCCGTCTCGTCGCCGCTGAAGGCGTTCAACGCCTCGCGCATGAGGACCAGCTGCGTAACCATCGCCGACGCCCCCAGGCAGCCCGCCGCCAGAGGCCGGGCGGCATGGGGCGCGGGCGCGGGGCGTCTCATCTCGGCGATTCCGGCGCCGGAGAGGGCTCTCCGGCGGGGGGCGGCGCGGGGGGGACTTCCTTCGGCGGGGAAGGACCGAGCATGACGGCGATCCAGCGCGTGTCGGCGCTATGCTCCAGCGCCAGCTTGACGATGATCGTCAGCGGTACGGACAGGACGCTGCCGATCGGCCCCATCACCCAACCCCAGAAGACCAGCGACAGGAAGACCACCACCGTGGACAGGCCGACGCCGCCGGCGACCAGGCGCGGCTCGATCACACAGCCCAGGACGACGTTCGCGGCCAGGTAGCCGGCGGCCGTCAGGAGGGCGTGGAAGATCCCGAGCTGTGCGGCGGCGAGCAGCACCGCCGGCACCGCGGCAAAGATGGAACCGATGTAGGGGACGAAGTTCAGCAGAAAGGCCAGCACGGCCCAGATGACGGGGTAGTCCACTCCGATGATCACGAGCCAGAGCCAGACGGCAAAGCCGGTGGCGGCGCCGATGAGCGTCTTGACCATCAGGTAGCGCTGTGCGGCGGCGCTGAACTTCTGGAAGGCGGCCAGGGACCGATCGGCGTCGCCGATGGCGGCGCGCAGCTTTGCCGGGAAGCCGGAGGCCTCGAAAAGGATGAACCCCGTTGCCAGGAAGATCACGAAGCCGTTGGTGAAAAGGATGCCCAGCGCCGAAACGATCCGCTCGGCCAGCGTCATCGCCTGGCTGGGGGCGAGGTACGCGAGGATCGTCTGGGGCGACGAGACGGCAACCCCCTTGCCGTTCAGCCACTCCACGGCGTCGGCCATGCGCGCATCGAGCCGTTCCTGGTAGTCCGGCAGCGTCTTCAGAAAGGAGTTCAGCGACACGCCGACAAAGGTGGCCAAGACCGTCAGCAGGACGATCATGGCCAGGACGAGGAGAAGGGCGGCGAGGGCGTTGGGCACTCCCTTGCGGTGCAACCAGGCGCGGAAGGGCATGCACAGGACCGCCAGGAACAGCGCCAGCAGGAGGGGCACCAGGATGCTGCTGGCGGCGCGCATCCCCGCCACAATCACCACCAGGGCGGCGGCGACGAAGAGGATCCGTGCGGCTGTGGGCGGCGAGGCCTTTTCTTCCACGTCCGTCATGCTCCCGGTCCGGACGTGTCCGGCGGGTTCCGGCGGGTCAGCCACGCGGCGGCCAGGCCCGGCAAGGTGCGTCCGGCCGCGCCGGCCAACCCGGCGAAGAAGGACGCGAGCAGGCCGTTGCCGGTCCCTGCGCGCCGGCCTCCGCCGCCCCTGGAACGCAGGGCATAGACCACCAGGAATCCGGCGGCGGCGGCCAGCAGGGCCGCGGTGACGGGGTGGCGTTTGGCGAGCTTGACGGGATGGTATTCCTCGCGGACGACGGCGCAGGCGGAGCGGACCTCGATGAACATGCTCTCGACGTGGCTGAGCGCCAGGAGTTCGAGTTCCTCGGGGGTCAGTTCCGACACGCGCGGGCGGGCGGGGTTCATGAATCGCGCTCCTTCTTCAGGGCGCGACGCAACGCCGCCGCCAGGAAGACCAGCAGGATGGCGAGTCCGACGATCATTCCGCCGGACCCCGGCGCGCCGAGGCGGCTCTCGATCCATCGGGCAACCCCCCAGGCGAAGAAGCCCACCCCGAGGACTCCCACTCCGGCCAGCACCAGCACCCAGAGGGCCTCATTGAGGAGACGACGCGCCCGGCGCTCGCCCTCGGCGGCCAGAAGGGCGATGTAGCAACGCAAGGCGCCCAAGGCATGGATGACCGCGCGTTGCAGGTGATCGAAGATGCCGCCGGGCGCAGCGTCATTCGGCGTGTTCATACCGGACTCCTGGCGTGAACCGGATGCGCGTCCGCCCCGCGGAGAAAGATCTCTCCCGGGGCGGGACGTCTCAGCAGTCCCTGACGCGCGCGAGACGAGCGGCGAAGGTCAGTTGCGGCCGCGGGCGAGGAAGAAGCCCAGGGCGAAACCGATGCTGGCGGCGACGCCGGCGACGATACCCAGCGTGGCCAGAGGGTGTTCCTTGGCCCACTCGACCGGGGCGGTCGTGGCGCGTTCCTTGGCCAGGCGCGCCACATCGGCGAAATCGGCCTTGAGAACGTCGAGTTTCTTCCGCAGTTCGTCGGCGTCCGGCTTGGCGGCTACGTTCTCCATGGCACGCTCCTTTCATTGCGAGAGAGCTTCATACCTGCGCACTGAGAGTATAGTCCGGTTCGCGCGGAGCGTCAAGAAAAAAAGCGCGGCGATCCCGTGAAAGGATCGCCGCGCGAGCGCGTGCGGGCGGCCTACCGGTATTCCTTGAAGCGCACCGTCGGCGCCTTGCCGTATTCGATCACCACCGGGCGCCCCTGGTTCAGGATCGAGAGGCGTCCGGCTTCGATGACGAGTTCGTTGTAGGCGGAGTTGGCGGGGGTGGAGAGGATGCCCTCGGCGTCTATCTCCCGGATCGCGGTCTGGCGCGCGGCCAGGTCGCTGCCGGCCTCGACGCGAAGCACGGCGCGGACGAGGGCCTCGATGCTGCGGTAACCGTAGCCGACCGGTTCGAGCCCCCTGCCGCCGCGATAGACGAGCTTGAAGTAGTCGGGGCTGGGCTCGTGATAGGTCTTGTTGTCGCTGGGGCGCTCGTAACAGTGCTTCAGGCCGCGGTACTGGTCGTCGTGCAGCACGACGCAGGCGTCCTTCGAGCCCTTGCAGAACATCTGGATGCCCTGCGTGTTCCCGCCGGGGGCGGCGTTGGGGTAGCACATGCCGTCGAGGACGCTGAGGCTGGCGCCGTTGCTCCAGTTGACGATGGCATTGCACCAGAGGTAGCCGTCGCGCCCGTTGGGGTACGCGTCCTTGACGCCGTACACGGAAACCTCGGTGGGCATGAGACCGGTGACGAAGGCGACCTGGTCCACGTAGTGGCAGCCGACATAGGTGAACATGTCGCTGTTCTCGCAGGTGCACCAGTTCTGGAAGTTGCTGTCGCGGTAGTACCAGGGTTCGTTGAGCCAGGCGTGGCCGAGCTTGAACTCGCCCAGGTTGCCGGAGCGGTACTGCTGGCGGGTCATCAAGGCGCGGTCGTCGAAGCGCTTGTGATACTCCACGCCGCAGAAGAGGCCCTTGCTGAGCGCCAGGTGTTCGATCTCCACGGCCTCCTTGTGCTTGAGGACCAGGGGCTTGACCGTGATGACGTGCTGGTCGTTTTCGAGGGCCTTGCGGACGGCGCCGTAGTGCAACTGGTCGGGCAGGGCGATGAAGACGATGTTGCGTTTGGGCATCTTCCGAAGGACGTCCTCGAAGAGCGCGGGGAACTTCTCGTCGGGATTCACCTTGCGGAAGTCCGGGTACGGCGTGAAGCCCTGGCCCGGGAAGGCCTCCCGCAGGGCGCTGTCCTCGGCGAGCACCTTGAGGGGCGCGCCGTTCAGGGCCGAGATGGCGATGTCGCCGATGGCGCCGAGGCGCTGGAGATGATAGAGGGAGGGGAGGATCTGAATCTGGGTGATCATCCCGCCGCCGACAATGGTGACCATGGGGCGCTTCGATTCCGGCATGACTTTGACCTCACAGGGTTTTCGATTCGCCGGGGGCGTCGCGCCGCCCGGCCCCGCGCAGGGGGCTCTCTTATACCCGAAAGGGCCGGGAGGGGCAATCGAGGGGCCGGCGCGGCGTCGCCCCTACGGCGGCGTCAGTTCGGAGACCTTCGGCAGGTCCTTCAGCGACTTGAGCCCGAAATGCTGCAGGAAGAGGCGTGTGGTGCCGTAGAGGATGGGGCGTCCGGGGACGTTCTGGCGGCCGACGGCTTTGATGAGACCGCGCTCCTGGAGGTTTCGCAGGATGGGGCCGCACTGCACGCCGCGGATGTCGTCTATCGTCACGCGCAGGATCGGCTGCTTGTAGGCCACGATGGCCAGCGTTTCCACGGAGGAGGGGGTCAGCTTCTCCTGGCGGCGGTGTTTGTGCGCCTCGGCCACCCAGTTCTTGAAATCGGGGCGCGTCAGCAGTTGCAGGCCGCCGGCGATCTCGAGGATTTCGAAGGCGCGGCCCTGGGACTGGTACTCGGCGTTGAGTTCCTCGGCCAGGCGTTGGACGGCGCGGGCGTCGAAGGGGCGGCCCAGGATCTGGGCCAGACGCGCGGCGGGCAGGGGCTGGTCGGCGGCAAAGAGAACGGCTTCGAGAACCGGGCGGGCTTTCTCGGGGGCAAGGGCTTCGCGGCTCATGGGCGGGACGAGGCTCCGGGAGAAGAGGGCGGGGGCGCAGCGTGTGCGGAGGCGCCGGTCACGGCATCGGCGCTCCTGGCGGGGGCGGGTTTGGCGTCGGCGGTCGGCGCGCCGAGGGCCTTCCGGATCTTTTCGACGGCGTCGCGCGCGGCATTGGCCGCGGCGCGCGAGGAGATGGTGGCGCCGCTGACGGCCTGGACGCCGTCGGGCAGGGCGGGGCGGAGGGCGAGCTTGTCGGGGGCGCGCCCGCGGAACTGCCGCAGGAACTCGGGGGTGGCGTCGGCGGTCGGGTCGGTCGGCGCGCGCGTCAGCACGGCCCACCAGGTGCGGTCGCTGACGGGGTCGCACACGCGCGTGCCCAGTCCCGGCGTTTCCGTTTGCGCAATGACCACCACGTTGAGCAGCCGTTGCGCCCGGGCGTCCATGCCGGCCATCACGCGCACCTTGCCGGAATAGCCCTGCGCCTCGCCGACGGCCACATAGCCGACCGGTTCGCCCATGGCGTCCAGGCCGCGGAGGACCCGTTCGGACGCGGGGGCGGAGGGATTGACCGGCTCGAAGCGCGCAGCCTGCACCACGCGCGCCTGGGAGGCGGCCCGCTCGCGTTCTTCGCCGGCCAGGATGCGCGCGCGCGTGATGACGTAAGTTCCCGCCACGCCCACGGTGGCGACGACGCAGATCAGCGCCAGTACGACGGCGTAGTGAAGGGTCTTGCGGTCCATGGGCGGGCCTCAGGTGCGCGGCTGGCCGAGAAGACGCGGGCGCGTCCAGCGGTCAATGTGCGGACGCACGGTATTCATCAACAGAATCGCATAGCAAACGCCTTCGGGATAGCCGGAGTAGAACCTTATCACAGCCGTCAGCAGCCCGCAACCCACGCCGAAAACGAACTGTCCGCGCGCGGTCAGCGGCGAGGTAACCATGTCGGTGGCCATGAAGAACGCGCCGAGAATGACCCCGCCGGCGAAGACTTGCATGGCGGCGTAGCGCAGCCAGGGCGCGGCAAAGCCGGCGGTGGAGAGGCCGCCGTCGCGCCACTGGGCAAAGGTCTTGCCGAACTCCGTGACCCACGGCGGCGAGGCCATCGGCGGCGACCACGCAAAGAGCGTGGCGAAGACCAGCAGCGCCAGCA
>JAKJEM010000059.1 GCA_022705425.1 Planctomycetota bacterium | reverse complement strand
GCCGCCGCCGTGCTTCGAGGGAGTTCCCCAAGTGACGGCGAACCGGCTGCTCGGACAGCTGAGCCGGTCGCGGGACGACTGGTCGCTGGAGAGATCGGCGGCCGCCGAGATGGAGGCGCTTGCTCCCCAGGTGAAGCGCATGAGGTACGAATGGGACTGTCTCGTCTGGATGGCCCGTGTGCTGGGTCTTCACCGCGACGTGGAGGCCGCGCTGCGGGAAGTCGAGTACTTCCTCGCCTCGGAGAGTCTGGTTCCGCAGGAATGGACGCGGCGCATGGAGGATCACGCGCGCCTTCGGGACGAGCTGGCGGCGTTGCGACGAAACGTGGCTGAGCATTTCAGCCGGCGATATCACGGGCGGAACTTTGAGGAGTGGCTGCGGTTTCTGTTCGACGTGCCGTCCGAACGGCTTGCCCACGCCACGTCGGTCAGCCGCGAACGTCGAGCCGCCTCGGAGCGGTTCTATGCGGCGCGTCCTGCCGGGGGTGGTTGAGCCTCTTCACCGACCGGGTTTTCGTTTCGCGAGCAGTGTGGGATATTCGAACCGGTCCAGCATTCCACAGCGGTCGGCGTGGGCCAGGAAGCGGCAGAGGCTGCGATAGCCCATGGCGCAGGGCTTGACGTGCCCCCAGAAGGCGGTATAGGCCGGGTTCGGCTCCAGGGCCGACAGGAAAGCGTCGAGCGGCGCCATGCCCGCGCGGAGGAAGTCCCGGTCACCCGTGCGTTCGTAGCCGATGGCCATGATCTGGGGCGTCATGCTGAAGAGGGAGGGTACCTCGCCGTCGCGGATGGCGTTCCACATCTCATCCTTGAGTTGAAGGAGCAGCGTTCGCAGCCACGCGGCGGTGTCGCGTCGGCCGGTGACCTTCTGCCAGCGGTCCATGGCCTCGACAAGCGATGCGTAGCCGAAGCCGTTGTCAATCATCTGCCGTTCGAGCGAGCGTCCGGCCCGGCCGGCGGAAAGGTTGACCGCTCCGGAGAAGGCGGCGCGGTCGTAGTCCTGGAGGTAGTTGCCGAGCGCGTCGCACTCGCGGCGGTAGCGGTCGAATCCGGCTTCGACCAGGCAGACCAGCGATAGAAGCCCCCAGCCGACTTCGCGGTCGAACTTCCACGTGCGCGCCTCGCTATGATCAATCTCGATGATCTTGTTGCCCAGGGCCAGCGCGACCTCCAGGGCGTCGCGGTCGCCGGTAAGGGCGTAATATTGAAGCAGCCCCTGTGTCCAGAAGTGACTGGAGATGGCGCCCTTCATGTTGTGGCGGTGGGAGTGGAAGGGCGTGGCGCGATGATGCACGGTGTCGTCGCACCAGGCAATGAAGTCAACTTCCACCGTGTGGCGGACGGCCCAGCGCAGCAGCGTGAAGACGTCGGCCTTGTCCGTGCGCATCACCTCCGTGGCCAGCGTATGGATGATGTCGTACTCATTGTTCGTCCAGACCGGTTCGACAAACTCGCCTGCCGCCCAGGGCCACAGGGCCATGTGGCCGGTAGCGGCGAAGCGCGCGGCCATGCGCGGCGCGCCGGGGAGGCGGCGGAAATCGTTGGGCGTCGAGGCATAGACGCGTGTGTACCAGGCGTCGGGCGTGTCGCCGAGGTTCCACTTGTCGCCCGGCATGTCCAAGTCACAGAACTTGGCCAGGAGGGCCGACAGGCGGATGTTGCGTCCGGTGACGCGTGGAAGGCAGACGTGCAGATCCATGCACTGGAGTGCCCGCAAGGTCTTGGAGGCCGGTTGCGCGCGGCCGGTCGCGTTGACGGCGCGCATCGCGCCGACGGCCGCCGTCCGGCAGGCGGGGGTGACGGCGGCGTTGCCGGAGGCAAACCCGAGGAGCAGCGTTTGTTCCTTTCGACGGCCCTGCGGCCAGCGGGTCGGGTGGCCGGAGGGGATCATGTGGTAATCGAGGCGCTGACCGCTGCTTTCAAGGCGATTGGGGCGCGTGGCGCACATGTCCACGACGGTGGCCGCCACCGACGCCTCCGAACCGCAGAGGCAGAGCCACTCCTCCGTGCGCACGGTCGGCGGCGAGAGGTAGGGGGCGTACAACTCGTTGTCGAGGAGCATGGCGGGATCGGTGACATGAACCGGTCCACAGGTGAAATCGGTCGCCAATGAGACGGGGGCGGGATTCATCACCGCGCGCGGGACGTAAAGCGCGCTGTGGCTGCACTGGACAAAGTGACGGACGGGCCTGGCGCCGACGAGCCAGTTGCCGCGCAGGGTGGCGCGCCGGACGTCAAAGTCCTTTGCGTCCGGGGTCAGGTGCGAGAGCATCCAGTCCACGCGCGCGCCGGAGATGCCCTTCCACAACTCCACAGTCAGCCGGTACGCCAGGCCGGGCTTGCGATCGGGGCCGGCAAGTTGTCCGGCGACTTCGACTTGCGCGCGAAGAGGGCCGTTGCGGAGGATGCGGACGGTTCGCGCAGCCGAGGATATCTCGCTCCAGACGCGGTCCCTGGCGGAGGACCATTCGGGCACGAGCGCGCCCAGCGGACGGAGGCGGTCGTGGCGGCGGAGCGCGATGGCGAGCGGCACATCGCTGCGGCGCTTCGACAGAACGGCGGAGACGACGCCGTTGTCCAGCGTAACACGGTCTGCGGATTCGCGGGCGATGGCCGGCGGCTGCCGTCCGGGGACCGTGCGCCTGACGCCGGCGCGTCCGGCGGCGGTTGCGAGAAAGGACAGCTCGACCCAACGCAGCCCTGCCGGCGTCGCGGACCCGAGCGGGGCGCACTGCGCCGGCATCTTCACGCCGGTCGGCGTGGTCAGGGCAGCGGCGAAGGGGCCATCGGGAACGGACTCGGCGGGAAAGGGGCAGCCCGTCACGACGGGCAAGCCCTCCGCTGAGGAAGAATGAACGAGGACTTCGGGTATGGCGCGCTTGTTCATGTCGGATGCCTTCATGAGGGTCCGGATCGTCCGTGCTCGTGGATAGTCTCGTACAGGGCCACGATGTTCTCCACGGGGGTTGTGGGCTGAAGGGTGTGGCAGGGCGCGCAAATCCAGCGGGCGTCCCTGAAGATGGCGATGCTGTCGAGCACCTCCCGGCGCACCTCGGCGGGCGTGCCGAAGGGGAGGGTCTGCTGGTTGTCCACGGCGCCGTGGAAGACGACTCGCCGCCCGAACTCGCGAACGAGGCCCTCGCGCTCCATGCCGGGGCATCGCCATTGCACCGGATTAAGGATGTCTATGCCCGTGACGGCGATGAGGTCGGGAAGGACGGCGCGGATGGCGCCGTCGGAGTGGTAGAAGATGCGCAGTCCGTAACTGCGCGCCATATCGGCCATGCGTTTCTGGTTAGGCAGGAAGTAGCGCCGGATCTGCCGCAGGCCCATCAGCAGGGAGTCCTGGGCGCCGAGGTCCTCGCCCATGCCGAAGACATCGGCGCGGCCTCGAGCGGCCTCGCACACGCGCTCATTGACGCGGTAGTGGTAGTCGAAGAGATGTCCAAGAATGGCCTCGGCGATCTCCTCGTTCTCGACGAGGTCCACCATGGCTTGTTCCATCCCGCGCAGGTAGCAGTAGAGCAGGAAGGGCTCGTATCCCCCGCAGAAGACGACATGGTCGCGCGGCAGCGCGTCCAGCAGGCAGGGAATGGCGGCAAAATCGCAGTCTTCGGGGCGCGGCCAGCGAAAGGCGTGTACCTCCGCAGCGTTGCGGACGTGTGCCAGAGGGTGGTTCTCACACTCGCGGTAAACTCCCGCGCCGTCAGCGTAAGCGACGCTCCGGTACCGAATCCCCCAGATATCCGCTTTGGCGTCGTCGGGATGGGAGGAAACCTTTCGCGGGGGTTGGACACCCACGGCGGCATCAATATGAAGCTTCTTCCAGACCTCGCGTTCATCCCGGCACCCGAGGGCGCGTTGGAGCTTCCGGTGAGTTTCCGGCGTGGCCCAGATGTCCGTGGGGATGCGATCGGGCTTCTCCCCGGCCAGCACGGCCAGCCAGCGCTCACGCGAGGTCATCGCCCTTCTCCTGCGCGATGCGCATTGGAGAGATCGGGAGCCTCCGTGCCCAGGTGCCTGGTGAAGAATCGCCGGAAGGCTACGCTGCCGCCCAACGGTTCGCAGGGACTTGTTCCCGGCATGGCGCCGGTGTGAGCGACGCCGGGGAGGACGACGGCTTCGGCCTCGACTCCAACCCTGCGGAGCGCCTCGGCAAAGAGTACGGATTGGTCTGGATGGACGACCGGGTCATCGCCGCCGTGAAAGGCCAGACACGGCGGCGCATGGGGGTGAACGTGGAAGATGGGGGAGCTCTCTCTCGCGACCGCCGCACGCTCGTCGGGCAAACCGGCGAGGAAGGGAAGGACGAAGTGCCGGTACTCGGGGTTCTGCCGGGTCCAGAGAACGACGTCGCTGACACCGCACAGGGGCAGAATGGCCCGCACGGTCCAACCGCTGTTGCGGCTCTGCGCCTTGACTCCGGCCAGCATGGCCAGATGCCCTCCGGCGGACCAGCCGGTGAGGCCGAGGCGCTGCGGGTCGAGCCCGTATTTCGGGCCCTGTGTCGCGACCCAGTCAAGCGCGGCAAAGACGTCCTCTTCCTGCGCGGGATGGGGGGCGGTGGTCGTCAGACGGTAGTTGGGCGCAACGGCCGCAATGCCGGCCTGCACAAGATGCGCCGCCAGGAAGGCACACTCCTTCTTGTCCCCCTGCCGCCAGCCGCCGCCGTGGAGGCACAGGACGGCAGGGAAGGCGCCCGCGCCCTGCGGACGGTAGAGGTCCAGAAGGCCGCGGTCGGTTCCCGGGCGATAGCGCAGGTCGTGAGTCACAATCATGGAATCTCCTTTGACAGCCGCCGAGTCCGATCGCGCCGGCCAGGTCGAAGGGTCATGGGCGCAGGAGGACAATGTCGGCCGCATCCAGCGGCAACGTAAAGGAGACCCCCTGTGTGGTCCGCTGGAAGGGGAGTTTGCCGCGCTTGACGCTTTCCACCGACTGCGCGGCGAACGGCAGATGCGCCGCGACCGTCACCTGCGGCAGCGATTCGCCCGTCCAGTTCAGCAAGGTCACGGCGGCGCCCTTGGGGGAAAGGAGCAGCGGCGCTTCGACCAGGGCGCGATCCGGTTGCACCGGCGGCGCAACGCCGGCGGTGCGGACCGGGTGCAGGATCATCTCGCGGAGAGTCTCTGAGAAACCGACGGGCAGCCGGTCCTTGACGGCGGTGGAGGACTTGAAGTAGGAGAGGCCCGGCATCCAGGTAAAGTGCACGACGCGCCCGAGGCCGACGCGACGTTCAACCACGGCCGGCGCGCCGTCGTCGAAGCGGGCCAGGATTCCCTCCTTGGGGATGTTGGCGAACGCGCCACGCGGGCCGAAGACGACGAAGCGGCCCTGGGGTGCGACGCCCTGTCCGGACTCCTGCAGCGCGTCGGGCGCGGCGATGAACATGCGCTCGCGAGGCGTTTCGGCCAGGCCGACCCCGTCGGCCAGGACGTTGCAAGGGTCGTCGTAACGGTCATAGGCGCCTGCCCCGGTGACGGTTACGAGCGTTCCTCCCCCGCGCACCCATTCCAGAAGTCCCTTCTGGAACTCAACGGGGATGTTCGGCTCGGTGACATAGACGACCTTGTACGCGGTCAATCCCTTGGGAGACAGGTCCTCCTCCTCGACGAAGTCGGCGGGCATCGCGGCGTGTTGCAGGGCAAAGTACAGGTCGAAGACCTCGGCCATGTAGTCCACGGTGTGGGCGTTCATGCGGCTATTGGTGCCGTCGCGGATTCTGCCGGGCGTGGCGGTGTGGCGCTCGTCCCAGAGTGTCGCGCTGCGGGGCGAAAGGATGGCAACCTGCGGACGGGGTCGCACGCCGGGCCAGAGCAGGTCCTCGGCCTTGCCGATCATCCCGTGGGCTTCGGCCATCTTCGGGAGCACACGCAGGTTCTCGGAGTAGCAGTTGCCGGGAAAGGAGTACTCGGGGCCGAAGACGAAGTACTTCAGGGCCTTTCCACCGCTGCCGATGATCGTGAGAATCTTCTGGAGGATGCCGTCGGCGCGGTCGCCGGCGGCGCGGGGGATGACGTAGCCTCCGAACTGCACGCCGCTCTTCGCCGCCGCGCAACGCAGCCGGGCGCAGTAGAAGGACCATTGCCAGGCGGAGGCATCGGGGAACCAGTCCTCGGTCCACATCATGGTAGTGCCGCGCAGACGTCCGAACTCGAGCCAGTCGTGCCCGCCCATCGCCGCGTCGGGGCTGGTCTTGTCGGGGTTGTTCCCGGATGGGCCGGGGGAGTAGAGGCGTCCGCTGAAGTTATTCCAGTTGGTGAGGATCGGCATGTTGGGCCAGGCGGCCCGTTCCAGGGCGCGGGTGACGTTGGCGAAATGCTGCGCGGAGGCCCAGGCGAAGAAGCGCGGCGTCCAGTAGAAGAGGCGGCGCGATGGAAGGTCGGTCGCCTGGGTGCGGCCCAGGGGACGCACCTGTTCCCAGTCCGCCGCCCCGAGGTCGGGCGGGGTCAAACCCTGCGCGCGGAGGTAGTCATGGAACTGCTGCAGGCCCGTGGAACTCTCCGGCAGGGCGCGTATCCACAGGGGGAAGTACCAGCCCGGCTCGTCCGACAGGGCATAGGCGGCGATGTCCTCGGCCTTGAAGCCCGCCTTCAGGAAGGGGTCTATGCGCTCTTGCGCCCATTTCTCGATGGCCTCCGGGGAGGTGCTGCCCGGCTTGCCGGTCCACCCGTCCGAGACCGTTCCGGGCTTCGCGGTGAAGTCGAAGGCGTAGCCGGGGGGATTGTAGATGGCGCCGGCGGTGCGTTGAAGGCCCGCCTTCAGGAGCAGGTCGCGGTGCTTTGCGCTGGGCGGCACCGTCAGCGCGTTGAAGCCCGCACGCGCCAGATAGGAGAGGCCCTCCGTCCATTCCCGCTCGTCGTCGCTGCCGCCTATGAAGCGGTCTATAATGGGAAAGAGCTTCGGGCGTTCGGCTTCGGGGATGGACAGGGTCTTGAACGTCTCCCAGTAGCGCTGATTGTACTCGGCCATTGGGGCGACGCGCGGACGCTTTTCTTCGTCGCGCCAGAGGATCAGCCCCAGCCGCGGGCCGAAGAGGTCGGTAGTGTAGCGGTTGACGGGGCCTTCTTCCTCCAGGCGAATCTCGACTTCGATGCGCGTGGAGGCCGTGCTGCCGGCGATACGGAAGTGGGTGACGACCGGATAGCGTTTCAGGTAGAGATTGGGGTACAGTTTGAGCGCGTCGTGCGCCTGCTTGGAGCCGAAGTTTAGCCAGTTCGACCAGTCGTCGTCAAAGACTACGGCCCGCGCGTCGGCCAGAGAGAGGTTGAACCGCTTTTTCACGGGACGCTGTCCGTCGCAGGCAACGACGCGCGCGCGCAGGTCGAAGGTCGGCACATCATCGCCCTTCAATGCAGCCAGCGCGTCGGCGCCGAGGGCTGCGATCCCGGCGGCCAGAACGGCGGCAAAGATCGGCATAGCGGTCGTATCGTTCACCGGCAGGTCCTCCAGGGATGCACAGCGCGCGCCCTCGAAAGCGGCATGGTCTTCGGCAGCGGCGACGGTCGCGGCGCGGGAGCGACCCTCCGCCCGTTCACGGATCCCGGCAACTCCCGCCTACTTCGGCGGCAGGGCTTGGGCCGTGGGCGTGTACAGGAACAAGGGGCCGCAAAATCCCTCCGCGACGGCGATGCGGCTTGAACTGGTGCTCACGCGCACGCCGATCACGTTCCGACCGGCTTTGATCGAACCGGTGACGTCGAGGTCCATGAAGGCGTTCGGGCGCATGTAGGCCTCGATGTAGGGCCGGCGTCCGCAGTACTCGCCGTTGGTCCAGACCCAGGCCTCGGAAACGACGGTCGGCGCATGGATGCGAATCGGTTTGCCGAGGGCGGCAGCCGGGACGTCCAGTTCGAAGACGTACCACATGAAGCCGGTGTACGGCACGCCTTGCTTGTCGAGCATTCCATCGCCCTGGATGTAGAAGGGCGCGGCGGTGTCAATCGTCCGCCAGCCGGAGCGATCGTAGTCGGGATCGTACCAGCGCCCGATGCGGCCCAGATCCGCGTAGTCCAGACTGAATTTCACCTCGCGCGGCGCCTGTACGATCAGGTCGCCGGTCTTCCCCGTCGTCAGGTCGAGACATTTCTGATAATGCTCGCGCCGCTGGGTCAGGTTCCAGTAGTGCGAACCGGCGAAGTAGCGGCGGCGGGGATCCTTGGACTCGGGGATGTGGAGATAGGGGTTGATCCGGTGGAGTTCCTCGCGCTGCCGGAACATGAAGTCCGCCTGTCGGATCGCCTCGGCGAAGTTCCCGACGCGCTCGGCCCGGTTCATGGCCATGTAGCCCTTGAGGTGATCGAGGATCAGTCGGTCAATGCGGACTCGCGTGACGAACGGTTCCTCGACGGCAAGAGCCTCCGCCTCGCGCTGGCTCTTCTCCAGGGCGGCGAGGAGGTCGTCGGTATAGACCCAGGGCAGGCCGCGGTCTTCGTGCATCAGGAGGGGGGTGCTTTCTAGCGCGTCTTCCAGGGCGTCCCAATACGCCTGCGCCGGGCGCGCGGCGGGGCCGTACCACCTGTCGAAGTAGTCGGTCAGGATGGCTCGGGCGTCGTCGTTGGCGCGCCAGTACAGGCGGGCACGCAGGTAGAAGGTGGTAATCCCGTGCGCCATCCAGGAGAAGGTCTGTTCGTCCTCGAAGCCCACAATGCCCCATTGCTTGACCAACGGGGTGTTGCGCGCGATCTTGCGCGTCATCGGGAGCGGCGTCAGGGCGTTGACCAGCATGGGGAAGTTGTAGTTGTAGATGAAGACGCGAGGGCACAGGCGTCCCCACTGTCGAAGCATCTGGCCCTGGAGGACCGCCTGCCAGCTCTTCGGGTCGTCGTAGGCATGGAGGAGGTCGCACCAGATGGCGGCGAACATTACGCCGACGTTGGGATGGAGCTTGACGCCTTCCGGGGGGAAGGTGCGGTTGGTGTAGCCGTTGGTGGTGATGACGACGCCGGGGTAGTCCTTGACGACCTCCTCCGTCACGCGGTTGACGAAGCGGAACCACTCCTCGCTGATCGAGAGTTCGGTGGGAACGCCCTCGCGCCCGCACAGGTCGGCGAAGCCCTGATTCGTCGCCATCGTCTCCTTGGTGAAGTCCATGGGCAGTCCGTCGTCGGGGGCGAAGCCCACGGAGTTGAAGTGGGGGTCCTTCTGGCGCTCCTTGGCGATGCGGGCCTTGATCTTCTCCGCGACCAGGCGCGGCACGTCGGGATGTGTCAGGTTGACCATGTGCGGGTCCAGGCTGCCGTCGAACTTGCGCGCAAAATACTGCGGGTGCGTCTGGATGAGTTCCTTATCCGGCATGTACTTGCGCAGCCAGGAGTCGCCGGGGATTTCGAGGATGTCGGAGAAGCCGAGGGTGGACTTGTTCCGGAGCCGCCAGAGGGCGTCCTCCTCGTGGAGTTCCGGCGCAAGATTGCCGTTCCAGGCGCGGACGATGAAGTCGGGCTTGTCGCGGAACTCGATGGGCTGAACCGAAATTGTGTCCATCTTCGGCACACACTCGCCGAAGGCGCCGGGCATGAACCACCGGACGCCGAGCCGGTGGAGGAACTCGCTGACAGCAAAGAAGGTGCCTTGATAAGGGCCGTCGTCATTCCCCGCCAGGACGAGCGCGTTGCCGCGCGTGCAGATCAGATACCCCTCCTCGGTTCGCAGAGGCGTGACCCCCGCGGGGATATCCAGCTTGAGGGCGGCGGCGCGTTTGCTCACGCCGACGAGGACGATGGGACCGTTGACGACCTCGTTCTCGCCCAGAATCGGCAGCGTGGCGCCGGTGATCTTTTCAACGTAGCGCTGCAACTCGACGGCGGCGAGGCGCGCCTTCTGCGCGGGGGTTACGGAGGTCGCCTTCATGCCCGTGGCGGGTTTGTAGGGCTTTGCGGCGAGGGTCTCCTCGCTGACCACGATGGCGGCAACGGCCTTGCGGTTTTCAACGAGCGTGACGGACTGGGCGGAGCAGGCGGTGGCGGAGAAGATGGCCATAAGGGCAATGATTCCTTTCACCGGGATATTCCTCTGAAGAAGGGGGGCTATGAACGCAGAAACTCCTCGAACATGGCCCGGCTGACGCCGGACCCGATGGCCAACGCGGCGGGATCGCCGTAGTTGAAGACGATCAGGCCGCCCTCCGGGGTGGCCCAGTGCTTCTTAAACAGTCGCACCTCTTCGCGGATTTCAGCTTCGTCACCGCGCGGCAGGGTGGCCTGAATGTCGGCGGTGGTGAGAAAGCAGACCTTGCCCTTGAAGGACTCGCCGAACTCGACGAGGCCGTAGCAGCGGGGCTGCTGCATGTTCAGAACGTCCGCCCCGGCCTCGATCAGCTTCGGCACGAAGGCGTTGATGCGCCCGCAACTGTGCAGGAAGACATGCCATCCGAGACGATGGACGGCTCCGAAGAGCCGGCGGTATCGTTCCGCAAAGAAGGCATCGAAGACCTTCGGTCCGACGAAGGTGCGCTCCTGCGTGCCCCAGTCATCGGTAAGAAACACGCCGTGGACGGCATTGCCGAAGCGGCGGTGGAGTTCCTCGAAGCGGCGGACGTGGAACTCCAACACCATGTCCAGCACACGCGCAGTGTTCTGCGGTTCGAGATAGAAGTCCTCCATCGCCGCGGCAAATCCGCGCAGCATGTGGAAGCGTTCGAGCAGGGCGAAGTGACTGGTGACGACGACGTAGCGGTCCTTCGCCTGGCGGAGGACCGGTTCGATGCGTTCGAAGTACCAGGAATTCGTCGGGTTCGGCGGATGGTAGGAGGGCAGCGACGACCAGTCGGCCAGCGGATGCCGTACCACCTGGCCCATGTTGGTCACCTCCGTCTGCGCCCAAAGGCAACCCCAGTCGTCCAGGCCCGGCGTGTCGAAGAACCAGCCCGCCTGCGCGCGGTCCATCTCCCAGACGTCGCACACGTCGTCGGGAATATGCGCGTACTCATGCTGCCAGAAGGGCAATCGGGGCGGACGATCGAAGGCGATCGCGGCCCGGACAATATCGCGGGACTTCATGGCGGTGGAACCTCAGCGCGTTTCCAAGCGTTGCGGAAGCAGGTCCTCGGGCAGCATCAGACCCTGAGGCGAAAAGGACCACACCGACGGAACATTGACGAAGCGGACGCCGTGCGAACTCTTGATGTTACGGAGGGACCACGTCTTGCCGTCCTGGCCGGGGGGCACGTCCACGCAGAGCAGGCGTCGTCCGGTCACCGGCAGCCTCCGGTTCGTGCCGTCGAGTATCTCGACCGGAGTGACGCTGTCGCAGTGCAGCGCCACGCGCGCGACGCCCGGCGGAACGTGGAAGTACATCGTGGGTGACTGCACCATGGCGTTGAACTGCCCCGTGACCACAAAGGGCAGCCGCGCGGGAACTTGGAGGCTGAAGGTCCGCTTCTGGTCGAAGACGGTCATCCGGTAATAGCCGGGGGCGGGCACGGCAATCGGCATCTCCTGCAGGTCCGCCGACAGGGGAATCTCCCTGCGGAAGACCTCCTCGCCCCGGCGGTTAACGACGGTAACGCGATCGAGGGAGCCGGGCGCGCCGCCGGTCTGGATGCCGAAGGGGATGCTCGTCACTCCCGGTCGGGCGAAGAACTCGAAGTGATGCGTGCCGCTGAAGCGGGGGGTGCGCACGGTGTCGTTGTCCAGGGGAAGCGCCGCCGGCGCCGCAAGGCTGGCGGAGAAGGTCCTGGGCTCCACGCCGGCGATCACCGGGTATGTGCGGCCGCCGTTGCTCATCAACGCATCCACCTCGGCAGGCGTCGGGAAGGTGAGGTTCTTCCAGCCGGAGGCCTGTTTGTCGCCGACGTTCCAGGCGTCCTTGAGGTCCATGTACTCGACGCCGCCGGGGGGACGGTTCAGGATAAGCTGCGCGAGGCGGTAGGAGTGCGTCATGCCGGAGGGGTAGATGCGCCACAGGTAGCGGAGCAGGTCGTCGGTCAGCCCCCGGTGCGTGTCGGACTTGGGGGGGGTGATGCGGTACTCGAAGGAGAGGCGCAGGAAGTGCAGGTAGAGGGCGTAGTCGTTGACGCGCGCGATGACGCCTGGGCTTTTCGCCAGCGCGCGCGCCTCCTGAATGTCGCGATAGGACAGCCCCAGTTCGTCCTCCGCCAGGACGAACCTTTCGGCCCAGCGTCCGACCATGCGCTCCATCGGAACGCGCGCCTCGGCAAAGGCCCGCGCGTAGAAGTCCTCCAGGATGGCGGCCTCGTCGGCGGAGGGGTCCCACAGCAGGCGTGAAGCCACATAGCGCAGCAGGCCGACGGACCCGCCGCCGGAGTCGCTCTCGGCGCAGACGCCGTTGGCGCCCAGACGATGCCACAAGCGGACCTTGGCGGTCATCTGAGGCAGAGCGGTCGCGGGCTGACCGAAGGCCCAGTCCGGAATCGCCCAGTAATCGTACACGCCGAAGGAGGATACCTTCCTTGACCAAGCCTGGAGAAGTTCCTCCGGCGTCAAGCCCGTGCGCTGGAAGGCGTAGGGAACGACCGTGACGTAAACGTTCGGCTCGATGGCGATGCGCGGTACGGCAGCATGCTCGTTGTAGGCCAGCAGGCTCGCGCGCCCGCCGGGGAACTCCGCCGCGAGGGCGCGCGCCACCGCATTGGCCAGCGAGAAGACGCGGTCGCTGACGCTCCCGATCTTGCGGCACTCCGCGCATTCGCAGTGGCCGCCGCCATCCGATGGCTCCACGGAGACGGCAAAGGAGTTGGGGGCGCCGGGGCGCTGGGCGAGTTGACGGCGGTAGGCGGCCAGCCTGTCGTGAACGTAGAGGGCGATCAGCCCAGGGTTGGAGTAGCAGGGCTTGGTCCCCTGGCCCCACGCCTGCCGCTGGCCGCCGATCTCCGCCAGGTACTCCGGGTGATCCGTCAATTCCTTCTTGTGCGCCCGATTGAAGGCCTCCCCGGCGTGTCCCGACAGGGTGAACTCCCCGGCGAAGCGGGTGCGACGAGCCCAGGCGGCCCATTGTTCCTGCTTCTCCCGCTTGGGATCCACCGGCAGATTGCCTCCGAAACCGCCGGTGCCGAAGGCGCCGCGCATCTGATAGGCCGGCGCTTCGACGCGATGGGCCTTCACCGCGATGCTCTTCAGCGACGGCACGATCGTCCAGTTCTCCGTCGGCATGAACCAACGGAAACCCAGCTCTTCCAGGTAGGAATAGACGCCGTTGGGGACGGCGATCGGCGATGCGCCGACGATCCAGAGCCTGGCGTCGTCGGAGTGGAGAAGGAAGGCCTCGCGGCTCTTCCGCGCGCGGAGGTCCTCGATCCCCGGAAGCGCGGCAGGGGCGGCCTCCAGTGTTGTCAGGACGATGCCGCCGTCAGCGGACGGGGGAACGATGGCAATATCGGCGCCCGTGGCCTTGCGGAGCCAGGAGGCCAGTTCGCCCGCCGCATCGCGGAGTTCCTTAGGCGCGTCGGCCGCCACGCAGACGCGTCCGCCGTATAGTGCCGCTGCGGCCGGCGTTTCGGCCGGCGTCGAGCGCAAGAGGCACGCCGATCCGCCCAAGACCAGAACCGTCAGCGCGCGTCCGATACGCATAGTCCCTCCCTGCGGCACACGGCTACGGCTTCTCCGCCCAGAGCATCGCGGGAGCGGTCAGACCGCCGGTGCCCAACTCCTGCATCGTGCGGTTCATTACACGCACGACCAGTACATTTGGCCTGTCGAATTCGACGGCATCGGTGGCGACGAACTCCCACGGGCGCCCGATGGGGGCGGCGCCCTTGCCGAGAACCGGCGCGCCCTTGGCGTCAACGCCGACCCGGCGCAGGGGCAGTTCCTTCCCGTTCAACCACGCCGATGGGGTGTCGTCAACGCCGCCGAGCCAGAGGTTGATGGCGCGCCCCCTGAGCCTGACGGGAACTTCGACCGTTGTCCGGTACCATGCGTCGCCCTTGTAGTAGCGCAGTCCCTGATCGCTCCAGGAAAGGCTGTACGTCTTGATCGGCTTCCAGTCGGCGGTGTCCGTCTCCGGTCTGAACCAGCCGGACTCGACGCCCCGGGCATCGGCGTCCTTGAGGAACAGCCACTCGTCGGGCAGGCGGGCGGCAAGTTCGTTGCCGCCGGTCGTATAGGTGAAGGCCGTCTGGACTGTGCCGTACCAGAACCGTTTGAGGTAGCGCCCGGGTTGGCGGCTGATCAGGACGGGATCGTGCTTCTTCGACGTCTCGACCATGTCCGCGGCCCGGTCGTACGCCTTTTTCGCGCCGGCGAAGTCGAAGGCATTGAGGGCGGCCATCATCTCCAGGTTCACCCGGCCATAGTCCTGGGTGAAGCGCAGGATGGCGACGCGCCCGCCGTAGTCGGAGCCGGCGGGGGCCAGTTTCTCCGCCTCCTGCACGCGCGCCTCGAGCGCTGCCATGACGGGGGGCGTCAGGATGTGCGGGAAGTCGAAAACATTGCCGGTGTGGTAATCGGCCTTGTAGAAGGCGTCTTCGAGAATCTCGAAGTAGGCTTTCACCGGAGGGGCGGCCGGTCCGTAGAAAGCGGCAAACCAGTCGTCCATGATCGCAGCGGAATCCGCCTCCGGGTTCCACATCAGCTTGAGCGCCAGGTAGAGCGAAGGCGCATGGCAACCCCAGATCGGCATGCATTCGACGCGGCAGCCGATGATTCCCGCTTTCTTGAAGTAGGGGAGTTCCGCGCGAATCTGCCGCATCATCGAGAAGGGCAGTCCCTGGTCGGCGAGGTTGAAGAAGTAGCCGCGATAGGCTACCTCGCAACCGAGCTTCTGCCAGTCCTGAATGATCTGCATCACGGCGCGACGCTCGGGGCAGATGGGGTTGTCCACCCCGTGGAGTCGGCACATGTCAATCGGCGCAAAGACCGGCAGGATGCGGCGGTTCGGTTTCTCGCGGACGGGCACGCGCATGCAGCGTCCATAGGCGTAGAAGGCAATGCCGGCGTCCGGGAACTCGCGATGGACCTGCTCCAGCGCAAGATTGAAGAACCTGATGTACCGGTCGGTGACGGAGACCTCGCCGGTGTAGGGGTCCACGTCGCCGGCGTCCCAGGGGTCGGCGCCGAGGCCGTCGCCGTCGTCGGGAGAGATACTGATGTATCGGGCCGAGGGGTTCTTGCGGAAGAAGGCCAACATGGCCTCGCCCGTTCGACTCAGAACCTCGGGGTGGCTGACGCGAAGCTGCCAGGTCGGGCGTCCGTTCTCCTGACAGAAGAGGTCGGGCTGTTGCTTCGGGTCCGCTTTGAACGGCAGACCGTGTCCGCCGTAGCTGGTTCCCCCCGCCCGCAGGCGGCGGGTCCAGGTCGTGTCCATCGCGATTGCCTGTAAGAGACGGTGGCTGAATGCCGGGCACTGGACCGTCTCCTGGAAACGCAGGGACAGGGTCTTCTGCGGGGGGGCGACGGTTCCGAGCGGCCCCGGCATGCACCAGCGCACGCCAAGTTGTTCGAGCAGTTCGTAGGCGGCGAAGAGCGTTCCCTGCGGCGAAAGGCCGGCCAGGCGGACGCCGTCGGGCCTGACGCTCAGGAGGAAGGAGGCCGGGTCATTCCCGCGCATCGCGATGTGTTCGGCGGCGGCGGGGGTCAGTGCCAGTCCCACGTAGATGGGTGTCGCGCCCGGGGCCGTAGCGCGCACGACGGGCAACGCCGCGCCGGACATCCGGGCCACGTGGTCGGCAATCTCCCGCGCCGCGAGTTCCTCATCCGGGTGCGGCTTGTCGGACAGGACGATCACCGCGTTGGGGCGACCGTCCAGGGTCAGCCGAAGCGGATCCGCGGCCTGGGTGGAGGCGGCCGCAACGCACAGGGCGCCTGCCATCAGGTGGGTCGCCAGCGTCTTGCGGCGCATCAAGGGTCTCCTTCTTGTGTCAGACGGACGCCGTCACGTCTTCATTTCGCCGAGCGCAAAGTCGCGGGCGCAGAGCGCCGGTCTCCGCGACCGAGAGGGGCGGATCGGTGCGGAACCCGCCAAAGCCCGGGTGAGAGCACACAGGATACCGATTCTTCATGGCGTGTCGTACGATGGAATCTGGCTGACGGCGGACGCATGGGCTCAGGGATTCGGCGACCAGAGGAACCCCCGGCGAAGAAGGCCGCCGATCTCGGCGCTGTTCCAGACGCGCACGGCAATGAGGTTGGGGCCGGGCTTGAGTTTCCCGGTAAGGTCGGCGCTCATCTCCAGCGGCTTGCGTCCGGCCCACCAGAGCAGCCACGGACGATGACCGGCGTACTCGCCGTTGACCCAGACCCACGCTTCGTTGATGACGCCGCCGAGGTGCAGTCGCGCGGGTCGCCCGGCGGCTTCGGCGGGAACGTCAACGGTGAAACGATACCAGCCGTAGCCGTCATAGTCGTGACCCTTGGGGTCTTCGGGCGGATCCTGGGCGTCCCAGGTGTGGAAGGTGTTCTTGAGCCCCCAGTTCGCGTCGTCGTGGCCCGGCATATACCACTCTGCGATGACGCCCTCGTTGTAGCGGTCGCGCGCGAACCGGGCTTCGAGCGGAAGGGGGGCAATCAGCCTTCCCTTCTCGCCGTTGGTCATCGCCAGGAGTTCCTCGTAGCGCGCGAGCCAGCCGTTGTTGAAGTCGGGGTGTTTCTTGGGGCCAATGAAGAAGGAGTAGAGGGCGGCCAGCCGGGTGTTGTCCTCCTCCATGCGACGGGCCTGGCGGGCAGCCTCGGCATAGTCGAGGTTCTTCTCCGCCTCGTTGCGCGCGGCAAACGCCTCCAGATGATCGGCGATCAAGGCGAAGGCCTCAAAGCGCTCCTTCTGCTTCGGCGTCATGGGGCAGCGGCGCGCTTTCTCGACGTAGTCATGGATGCGCGTGGTGAAGGGGACGGTGTAGATGTGGTCCGTAAGCCAGTCTTCGTGGCAATGGTTCGTCGCCGCGCCGAGCGCTTTTTCGCACTCGTCCCACCACTGTTGCACAAAGGGACCGGCCTCGGGCCCGAAGAAGTTCGCGTAGAAGTCCTTCTTGATCGCCTCGACGTCGGCGGTGGCGTCCCAGAGCAGTCTGGCGCGGACGTAGTTGCTGATCCAGGTGATCATGAAGGCCTTGCGCCCTTCGGCCTGGATGCCTTTCAGCTTCATATCCTTGTAGAACTTCACGTTGACCGCGAAATTGGCGACGTCGCGCTCGGGAACGAAACTGCCCAGAAGCAGGCCGGGGTTGTAGTCATAGAGGGAGACGTGCGGCGTGAGCTTGCACCACTGGCGCATGATGCGGAGGGTCTCGACGCGTCGCCAGCAGGCGGGGTCTTCTCCGGCGTGCAGGACGCAGGTGGAGATGGGGGCGTAGATCACGGTGAGGTTGGGGGGAATCTCGACGCCTTGCGGAGGCATCTCGCGGCCCGCGTAGGCCATGGTCGCCACCCACTTGCCGGGAAACTCGCGGGCGAGACGGGCGGCGAAGCCGAAGTACTCCTCGCTCGTCATGGGATGGTGGACGTACGTCGGGTAGTTGAAGTTCTGGTTCTGCGCGACGGCTTTGGGGTCGTAGTCATATGCCGCGCCGTCAGGGGGGCTGATTCCGAAGCCGTTGGGGCTGATAATGCGCCGAATGGCGCTCTTCGTCGAGCCGCCGAGCGCTTCGCGCAGGTTCTGTACCGACAGCTCGTACGTCCGGGGGTTGACGAGCGAGAGCATGACGCCGTTGAGGAAGTTCTCCGGCTGCTTGCGGCTGCCGGACTTGTTCATGGCATAGAGTTCCGGCTCGTCGGGGTATTCCTTCGGGGGGAGCAGGTAGCCGAGGAAACCGTCGCCGACGAGCGGATAGAAGCTCCGGGTGGTGAACTTGATCTTGCCGCACCAGTCCTCGTACGTCTTCTGTTCCTCGCGCGAGGAGGGGAACCAGCCGCCGAGGTTGACGTTGCGCAGCGCGAAGTCGGGGCGCGTCTTCAGGTCGGTCTGGGGGAAGGTGACGGTCTTGGCCTCCGGGACGACCTCGCCCCATTCGCCGGGGAAGTAGAAGCGGCAGCCGAGGCGTTCGAGGAACTCATAGCCGGCGTAGATCGTGCCCTGGTACGGACCGTCGGAGTTGCCGCCGACATAGACGGTGTTCCCGACGCTCTTGATGACGAAGGCCTCCTCCTCAAATGCGTTGGGGTCGCCCACGACCTCCTTGAAGCCGGAGGGGATGGCGACGCCCGCCGCCGCCGCGAGTTGCGTGTGGCCCACGGCGATCCTGACCGGAAGGCCCGTCGTGTCGGCGTCGCCCTCCTTCAGGAGAGGCAGCGTTGCACCGCTGATCTTCGCCACGTACTTCTGAATCTCGGACGCGGCCCGCCGGGCATGGGGTTCGTCGGCGGCGATGATGACGGCGTTGGGCCTGCCGGCGACGACAAGGGCTAGGTCCGCCGCGCCCGTCGCCGTCGGGAAGACCGTCATCAAGAGACCGCCGAGACAGCTTGCCAAAGTGCGCTCCATTCCGTTTCCTCTATGTCAAAGACACGTCCATCCTGTCCCGTGGCGGGTTGCTGCGGCGGTGGCACTGAACGGGGCGCCGACGCAACCGTCCGTGGGAACAGCGCTCTGGGAGGCAATACGAGCCCCACTTTCCTGCCAGCGAGGGACGGGGCGCTGCCTTGGAAGGCGCGCCCCGACAGGTTACCAGCCCACGCTCTTGTCCACGCCAACATCAACGCCATTCGCCAGGTCCAGCATGTGCCACATCTTGAGCGCGCCGTTCTTGCTGTAACTGCCGTAGAAAGTCCCCAACGGCGTATCGCCCGGCGTGGAAAAGTCCTGGATGCAGGCGGTCCAGAGTCCGCCGTTGTAGGAGTTCCCGCCGGCCCACCACGTCAACCGCTTCTCCGCGTCGCCGAACCAACTGGCGTGGTAATCGCCGTAGAGAACGTTATAACCGTCCTGGTGCGCCCAGTTGCCGTAACCCGGGATTGTGTACGTGGCGGTTTCGCCGGTGCGGCAGGCGCGGTTGAACGTATCGGAGATCAGCGCGCGGTCGGCAAGCTGCTTGTCCGTCTTGAAGCACGGCTCGCCGTTCCAGACCACGCGGTCCGGACGGACACCGCGAAGGCGAACCAGACGTGGGAAATAGCCGTCGGTGGTGGATATCCAGCTGAACGCCGGCACGAGCCGGTAGTTGTAGGAGCTCTGGATGAAGCGGCCTTGGCCGGTGTAGGTGTTGTTGCCGGTAGCCCAGGTGTTGGGCGCATTCATGCCCGCGTTGTAGCCGCCGGACCACGGGCCGCCGTGCATGATGGAGTAGGCGTCCAGGCCTTTGCAGAATCCCTTGACTTCGCTCAGCGTGCTGATCGCGCCGGTGCCGAAGGTGGTGAAGAGGTGCGGGGCGGCGACGGGGTCGCTCGTGAAGTCGTCGCCCATATTCGTGGCGGAAGGGCAATAGTACGCGCCGGCGTCGGGAAGGTAGCCGGAGGAGCAGAACATGCCCATTCCGTTCGGCGCAAGGTTCACGTCGCCTGCCAGCCAAGCCGTGCTTGGCGCGGCGTAGATGGCCGGGGGAAGACCATTGGATGTGGAGTAGTACTTGTAGCCCTGGAAGATCGTGCGGAACCCGGTCATGAACGCGCCCACGGGCTGCGCCGGAATCATCGTAATCACCTTGCCGGTGGCGGTTCCACCGGCGACCGTCTTGCCCACGAGGCCGGGCTCGGTGTAGATGCCGAACTCCGCCCAGGCCGCCGTGTTGGTGCCTATGCCGTACGATGAGTTGTAGCCCGGCAGACCCGCCGCCAACCCCATCGTGCCGAACATCGGGAACGGACCGCCGCTGTAACTCGGGTTCGCGGCGCCGGCGGGGG
>JAKJEM010000058.1:11408-19754 GCA_022705425.1 Planctomycetota bacterium | reverse complement strand
CCTTTGCGGGCGTGGGCGCTGCAGAGGGCCATGAGGCGGTCTATGCCGAAGTGCTCGCCCTGGGCGTTCAGGGCTTCGGTGACGCCATCGGTGAAGAAGATGACGGTGTCGCCCTGTTCGAGCTGGAGGGTTTCCTGTTCGAGGACGGTGCGGAAGCGGCTGGGGGGCAGGAGTCCGATGGCCGCGCCGCGGGGTTTATGGCGCTCGCAGGTGGCGTCGCGCTCGCGGACGATGAGGGCGTCGGGGTGTCCGGCGCAGACGAGGGTGAGTTGGAGTGTGCTGAGGCGCAGGACGGCGTAGCAGGCGGTGACATACATGCCGCGCTGCATTTCGGGGGCGAGGGCGAGGCTGACCTCGTTGAGGGCCCAGGCGGGGGACTTGGAGCGCGGGGCGGCCATCTTCATGAAGGTGCCGGTGATGGCGGCAAGGAGAGCGCCGGGGACGCCCTTTCCGGAGACGTCGAAGACGCCGATGCCGAGGTGGTCGTGGTCTATCGGGTAAAAGTTGTAGTAATCGCCGCCGACTTCCTGGGCGGGCTGGTAGTTGACGGCGAGGGAGAGACCGGGAATGCTGGGGAGACGGCGGGGGACGAGGCCCATCTGAATCTGGCGGGCGACCTTGAGCTGTTCCTCGGCCCGCTGGCGCTGGAGCATCTCCTCCTGGAGGCGGGCGTTGTAGATGGCGAGTCCGGCCTGTTCGACGATGAGGCCCATGAAGCGGAGTTGCTCCTCGGAGAAGGGGAGTCCGTCGCGGCGGTTGACGACCTGGACGACGCCATAGACGCCTTCGGGGGAGCGCAGGGGGAGAACGATCGTGCTTCGGACGTCGGTGGCGAGCCAGGCGTACCATCGGCGGGCGTCGGCGGGGTCGTAGATGTAGATGGGGACGCCAGACTCGACGACCTGGCCGACGATGCCCTCGCCGGGGGTGATGGAGGGCCAGCCTTCGGGGGGATTGCCCTCGATCATGGGTTCGGCGGAAGGGGCGGGGGTGGGGGGAGGATAGGGTCCTTGGACGAGGACGGGCTGGAGTTTGCGGGTGGCGGGATCAAGGAGGTAGATGGCGCCCGATTCGGCGTCGAGGTTGGCGCGGAGGCCGTCCATGAGGACGGCGTAGAGATCGCGCAGCCCGGCGACGGACTTGAACTGGGTGGTGGTGCGGTGGAAGAGGAGTGTGCGTGCGGTGCGGTCCTCGTTGGCGCGCATGGCTTCGACTTCGCTGCGGCGGTAGTTGTCGCGGAGGAGTACGGCGACGAAGGCGGCGTAGGCGAGTGTGGTGAGGTGTTCGTGGGGTCCGACCTGGATCTGGGCGATGGCGCCGAGCGCGCCGGCGACACAGCCGATGACGAAGACGCGGCTTTCGAGGTCGTTGAGCCAGATGCCCCGGGCGAGGCGGACCTTCCAGGCCAGGGTGACCATGGCGGCGACCTGGATGCCGTGGAGGAGAAAGGAGGCGCGCCCCATTTCGTCGTAGGAGGTGGGGACAGCCTTTCCGGGGAAGCTTGCGCCCATGAGGAGCGCGCCGACGGCAAGGACGGTGCCGGAGACGATGAGGAACCAGCGGCTATGGGCGCGGATGCGTTCGCGGCACTCGGGGCCGGGTTTCAGGGAGCGCTTGACGCGGACGAAGTCGAAGGAGAAGGCGATGCCGAAGAGGGCGACGGCGCTGAGGACGGGATACCAGACCCAGATCCCGACCTGGGACCAGAAGGCGCGGTTGGTGGAATCGAGTCCGGCGAAGGCGCCGAGGAGTTCGGCGCCCATGAGGAAAAGGAAGGCGCTGAAGAGGATGAGGTGGCGCTCGAAGCCGACGCGGCGATGCCGCGTAAGGAGCGCTTCGCTGCTGACGAGGATGCCCAGGACGAGCGCCCGGCCGAGGCAGTAGACCGTGTCGCCGACGGGCAGTTCGCTCAACAGGGAGTTCAGCACGCTTCCCTCGCGCGGGGGTGAACGCAGGTGCGCCGGAGCGGGAGGCCATGGCGCGTTCGATGGCGTGATTCTATCGGTCGCGCGATTGACATGTCAAGAACGGGGGCGGGCAGCGCGTGCGGCGTTTCCTTTCACGCGGCGCCCCGCTCTCCGGAAGCCGGTGGGCAAGGGACTCGCGGCGACTTGACGCCGTGTTCTTCCACCGGTATATTCCTTAGAGAATATGAGCAAGGCCCATACCGACCAGTTCTTGACGACCCGGGATGCCGCGCGGCGTCTGGGATACACCGTTCAGCATGTGCGGATTCTGATCGGACAGGGGCGACTGGCGGCGGAGCGTCTGGGGCGCGACTGGCTCGTGGTGCGGGAGTCTGTGGAGCGCTATCGGACGGCGAGTTTGTGGCCCTCGGTCGCGCAGCAGGAGGAGATTCCCCGGCGCATCGTGAATGTGGCCACGGTGCCGATGCGAAGCCCTTTCCGCTATCCGGGGGGGAAGACGTGGCTGGTGCCGTACGCGCGGCAGTGGCTTCGGAGTCTGGCGCATCGTCCGTCGGAGTTGATCGAGCCCTTTGCGGGGGGGGGCATAATTGCGCTGACGGCAGTTTTTGACGGGATCGTGGACCGGGCCACGCTGGTCGAGTTGGACGAGGACGTGGCTTCGGTGTGGGAGACCGTTCTCAACGGTGGTTAGCGGACCAGATCACGCGCTTCGAGCCGACGCCGGAGAGCATCCGGGAGGCCGTGGCGCGTTCCGGCGAGTCCTGCCGCCTCCGAGCGTTCGCGACGATCGTGCGCAACCGCGTGAACCGGGGGGGCATCCTGGCGCCGGGGGCGGGGGTTGTCAAGAACGGTGAGAAGGGACGGGGGCTGACCTCCCGGTGGTATCCGGGGACCTTGCGCCGGCGGATTCTGGATATCGTGGCGTTGAAGTCGAGGTTCTCCTTTACGCGAGGGGACGGGATCGAGCACCTTCGGAGCAACGCCGAGCGCCGGGACGCGGCGTTCTTCGTGGACCCTCCTTATACCGTGGCGGGGCGGCGGCTCTACACGCATTCGGCGATGGATCATAGCGCCTTGTTTGATACGGTGGCGCGGCTCCGGGGGCCGTTCCTGATGACCTACGACGATGCGCCGGAGATTCGTGGGTTGGCGCGCGAGCGGGGGTTCGCGATCCGGGAGGTTCCGATGAAGAACACGCATCACGCTCAGAAGATGGAGTTGCTGATCTCGCGCGACTTGCGCTGGTTGGGGTAGCGTCAGCGGGGGAGTTTCGCCCGGATGCGCGACTCAAAGACGCCGAGGCTGACGGGGCGCGCGGCGGTGAGGCCTTCGACGGTGCTCTCCAGTGTCGTGAAGCGGGCGGAGTCGAGTTTGATCTCCGCTCGGGACCCCGCTGGGGCGAAGTCCACAACAAACCAGATGATGTCGGCGCTGGAGAGGTCGGCGACTTCAGCAATATCGCCGATAGCATCGAAGAACATGCGGTCCACCACAACGGCCATGCGCTTTCCCCACCGGCGGAGAGCCGGGACCTTGATTTCGAGCTGCGGCATGAGGCGTTTCGGGCCGCTGCTCCGGAAGTCCGGGCGGCGCACCGCCGTCGGGAAGGGGATACCCTCTTCCGTCCCGGCGCGCAGGCGGTCGAACTCAAGCCCCATGCCCGTGCCGGAGAAGTAGACGGCCTGCATCTCGACGGCGCACCAGTGCAACGGATCGCGGTTCGCGTCCACCAACACATGGTCAATCTTGCCGACGCCCTCGCGGGACAGGCTGTGCCGCGCGCCCCGGTCTGATCCCTTGGCGGTCCTTTCGAGGAAGGGGATTTCGTTCAGGATGGCGGGAGAAGGCGTGTCCAGGAGCGTTTCGCCGATCCAGCGGAAGATCCGTCCGCCTTCCTGGAAACGCTCGGGGCAAAGGGTACAGAAGCCGCCGCGCCGCCCATGCGCCACCTTCACCGTGCCGTCGCCGGCATCGCGTTCGTATCCCCGGAGGCTGCAGATGCCTCCTCGCTTGTTGCATGGAACCGGCGTGTCCGGGCTGCTCCGAAAGGGGCAGGCGATGCTGGGGAGTCCGACGCCCTGGAGTTCGGCGAGGCGACGGCGTTCGCTCGGGGGTATCTCGGTGAACACCGTTCCGTACCATTCGCCGATGCCGTACCGAAAGGTTCCGGATCGTTCCTGGCGTTCGGGCATCGGCTTCTTTCCTTGTCCTGGGGCGTACAGGGTATGGACGATTGCACCCTTTGGCGTAACGGATGTAGTGAACCACATCCGGGCGGGCTGTTCAAGCCCTTGCTCGTGCGCGCGGGTTGCGGCGCTTGACGAAGGGCCCCGCGAGTGCTTAAATGGAGCAAGGAGGGGCGAGGTTCGGGAGGGCGTTCGCTTTGGAGGAGAGACGGGCGTGAGGCGCGATGTCGTGCCTGAACCGTCGGCGCGCGAGGAGTGGGACGAGCAGCAGTGGGAGCGCTTCATGCAGCGCGCCGACGCGCGGGCCGCCAAGTACCAGGAACTCTACGAAACGCTGGCTGCGCATCCCGACCGCGAGCGGCTGATTGCCCGCGAGATGGGCTGGGACTTGGACCCCGAGTCCTGCGCCGGGGGGGTGCGTTGCCCCGAGTGCGAACGGCAGTCCGAGTGCGAGGCGTACGAGATGCTGCTCCTGAACGATCGCGCGCCGCGGCCCGTGGAGGATCCGGACGGCGCCGATCTCGCCGCCTGCTTTGCCGAACTCCGGAACATCCCCGCGTACAGCCGGACCTTGGATTTCGCGGAGGATGTCCACGCCTTCTTGCGTTCGGCGGGGGTCGTCCGGGTGGATGACGAAGACGTGCGCGCGGCGCTTCGGGCCGCCCAGATGGCGCCGGCCCAGGTCGCTGCGGGGCACGGCATCGGTTACGAGGGGGATTCGCTGTACGGGAACATCGCCCTCTGCAAGCGCGCCCTGCGCAACCTGGCCGCCTGCGCCGAGGCGCTCGGCCAGCTCAATCTGCGCGGCCTGGCGGATGCGTCGGGGGTCGCGTGCCTCCGCGCCCGCGCGGACGAGGCCGGGCGGGTCATCGAACAATGGATTGCGTCGCTGCGCGAGCGGCGGTGATCGTCTGCGGAGCGCCGGCTTGCGCCGATTCCGGCGTTCAGTCCCTCGAACGGAGTCCCGCATGGCCGCCCCGGACGCGCGACTGACCTTTCACGGCGCCGCCCGGTCCGTCACCGGCTCGGCGCATCTCCTCGAATGCGGCGGGCGTCGGGTTCTCCTTGACTGCGGGCTTACGCAAGGCCGCCGGAAGGAGGCCTTCGAGCAGAACCGCCGTCCGTTTATCGAGCCGCGTTCGCTGGATGCCGTCATCCTGAGCCATGCGCACATAGATCACAGCGGCAACCTCCCGACCTGGCGTCGTCTCGGTTTCAAGGGGCCCGTCTTCGCCACGCCCGCCACCCGCGACCTTTGCGACGTGATGCTTCGCGATTCCGCCGCCGTTCAGGTCCGGCAGGTGGAACTGGTCAACCGCCTTCGCCGCGAGCAGCGCAAGAACCTCTTCGAGCCGCTCTATGACGAAGGCGACGTCGCCCGCGCCATGGACCTCTTCCGCCCCGTTCCGTATGGCCGGCGCGTTGACGTGTTTCCCGATCTCCGCCTGACCTTCCACGATGCCGGCCATCTTCTCGGCTCGGCGCTCTGCCAGATCGAGATCGGCTCCAACGGATCCGCTCGAAGCCTGCTCTTCACCGGCGACCTGGGCCGGAAGAACTGCGTCATCCTGCGCGACCCCGCCCTCGCGCCGCCGCCGGACTGGGTGATCTGCGAAAGCACCTACGGCGACCGCCGCCATCCCCCCTGCGAGACGATCAAGGACCAACTGGCCGAATTCGTGGATACCATCCGCCGGCGGAAGTCGCGTCTGCTGATTCCGGCCTTCACCGTCGGACGTCTTCAGACCCTGGTCTTCTATCTCCACCAACTTCACGAGGAAGGGCGGATCGGCAATGTGCCCATCTGGGTGGACAGCCCGCTGGGCCACCGCGCCACGGAGGTCTTTCGCGAGCATCCCGAATGCTACGACGCGGAGGCGAACGCCTTCTTCCTTCGCGGACGCGAGCCCTTCAGCTTCGAGCGTCTCCACTATGCCCAAAGCATTGACGATTCGAAGAAACTCAACACGCAGAAGGGGCCGCTGGTTATTCTCTCGAGCTCCGGCATGTGCGAAGGCGGGCGGATACTTCACCATCTGGCCCACGGCGTCGAGGAGGCCGACAACATCGTCCTCCTCACCGGTTTCCAGGCGGCGGATACGCTTGGGCGGAAGCTCCAGCAGGGGCTCAGCCCCGTGAACATTCTCGGACGCCCCTACGCCGTTCGCGCCCGTGTGGCCATGATCGAGGCCCTGAGCGCACACGCGGACTCCGACGAGATTGTGGAGTACTTCCGTGAGAGCAAGGCGACGCCCTCGCGCGTCTTCCTGGTTCACGGCGAACCCCCGCAGCCCCAGGCGCTCGAAGCGCGGCTTCGCGAGGATCTCGGCTGGTCGCGAGTGGATGTTCCGGCGCCCGGCGAGAGCGTTGTGCTGGAGTGACGGCGGACGGCGAACGGCGGACGACGGACGACAGACGACGGACGACGGACGACGGCCAACGGAGTCCCCGCATTCCCGGAGGGAGAAGCGTATGATTGCGATAGACCTTGCCGGAAGGACCGCTGTGGTCACGGGCGCCAGTCAGGGTCTGGGCGAGACGACGTCTCGCCTTCTGCACGAGGCCGGCGCAAATGTCGTCATCAACTACTTCGATTTCGGTCCGAACCGGGCCAATGCGGAGCGCCTGGCCGCCGAACTCGGCCCGCGCGCTGCCGCCATGGAGGCCGATGTCCGGTGCCCGGAGCGCGTGGCTGCGATGCTCGACGAGGCTGTGGCTCGCTTCGGGGCGCTCGATATCCTGGTCAATAACGCCGCAATCCTGCGGGACAAGACGCTCCGCAAGATGGACGCAGGGCAATGGCAGGATGTGATAGACACGAATCTCACCGGCGTGTTCAACGTCTGCAAGGCGGGCGCGGAGCGTTTGCGCGACGGGGGGCGGATCGTGAACATGGCCTCGATTGCGGGCTTTGTCGGGTTCTTCGGGCAGTCGAACTACGCGGCGGCGAAGGCGGGCGTCGTCGCGCTCACCAAGGTCCTCAGCCGCGAGCTGGGAAAGCGGCGGATCACGGTGAACGCCGTCGCGCCCGGCGTGGCGCTGACGGAAATGGGCCGCTCGATTCCCGAGGAAGTCCGCGCGGCAATGCTCGGCAACATTCCACTTGGGCGCTTCGCGGAACCGCGCGAGGTTGCCTCGGTGGTGCTCTTCCTTTGCAGCGATATGGCCTCGTACGTCACGGGACATACCGTCCACGTGAACGGCGGCTGGTGGGGATGACGGCCATGCATCCCTCCGCTCGCGCCCGGTTGCTTTCGGTGGATGAGGCCGTTGCCCGTATCGGCGACGGTCGGACCGTTGCGTGCAGCGGGTTCATCGGGTCGGGACACCCCGAGGCCCTGACGTCGGCGATCGAGCGCCGATTCCTGGCCGCCGGTTCTCCGCGCGACCTGACCCTGGTGTATGCCGCCGGCCAGGGCGACGCCGCGCATCGCGGGATGAACCACTTCGCGCCGCCCGGCCTGCTCAAGCGCGTCGTCGGGGGACACTGGGGGCTGGCGCCCAAGCTCGGGCGGCTGGCCATCGAGGGGAAGATCGAGGCGTACAACTTCCCGCAGGGCGTGATCTGCCAGCTCTATCGCGACATTGCCGCCGGGCGACCGGGCTGCATCACGCACGTGGGGCTCGGCACCTTCATTGATCCGGCGCAGGCGGGGGGGCGGCTCAACGCGGTGACGCGGGAACCCCTGGTTGAACGGGTGGAACTCGGGGGGAAGACGTGGCTCTGGTACAAGGCCTTTCCGATCCACGTCGGGCTGATCCGCGCCACGGCGGCCGATCCTTTCGGCAACCTGGTCATGGACGAGGAGGCCCTGATCGGCGACGTTCTGGCCATCGCCCAGGCCGCGCGCAACTCCGGGGGGATTGTCATCGCGCAGGTGGCGCGGCTTCTGGACGCGCCGGTCGCGCCGCAGCGGGTCCGCGTGCCCGGCATCCTGGTGGATGCGCTCGTGCTGGGGCAGCCGCACGAGCACGAACAGACCTTTGCCGAGCACTTCAACGCGGCCTACGTGACGGCCGCCGATGACGAGCGACCGCCGGCTCTGAAGGCACTGCCGCCGGACGAGCGCCGCGTGATCGCGTCGCGCGCTTGCGACGAACTGCCGCGCGGGGCGGTGGTGAACCTGGGGATCGGGATGCCGGAGGGGATTGCGCGCATTGCGGCGGAGCGCGGTCTGATCCAGGAGGTCATCCTGACCGTCGAGAGCGGTCCCATCGGCGGCATCCCCGCC
>JAKJEM010000058.1:5476-11398 GCA_022705425.1 Planctomycetota bacterium | reverse complement strand
TCGGCGCGTCCGTCCACCCGCAGGCCATCATAGACCAGCCGGCGCAGTTCGACCTTTACGACGGGCGAGTCCTTGATTTCGCGGCGCTCGGGGCGGCGGAGATTGACCCCGAGGGGAACGTCAACGTGTCCCGCTTCGGCGATCGCCTGGCGGGGGTCGGCGGTTTCGTGAACATCACACAGACGGCGCGCCGGCTGGTCTTCTGCGGCGCCTTCACCGCAGGGGGTCTGGAAGTGGCGCTCGAAGGCGGACGCCTGCGCATCGTTCGGGAGGGGCGGGCTCGGAAGTTCGTTCCGCGTCTCGAACAGCTTTCCTTCAGCGCCGCGCGTTCCCGGCAGGTGGGGCAGGACGTCCTGTACGTCACGGAGCGCGCGGTCTTTCGCCTCCGGCCCGAAGGGCTGCAACTGGTCGAACTGGCGCCGGGGATTGACCTGGAGCGCCAGGTGCTCTCCCTTATGGCATTCCGCCCGATCGTCCGCGAGATCGTCCCCATGGATTCGCGCCATTTCCAGTGAGATCGCCCATGCCCCCCCAGGTCTGCATCATCGGCGCGCGGCGCACCCCCTTTGGGCGTTTCCTTGGGGGGCTGGCGCGCCGCTCGGCGTTGGAATTGGCCGTGCACGCCGGGCGCGCCGCATTGGGGCCGGCCCGTCCCGAGGAGGTGGACCTCGTCGTGCTGGGCAACGTCCTCTCCGCCGGGCAGGGCATGAATCTCGCCCGGCAGGCGGGGGTAGCCCTGGGGCTGCCGCTGGCGACGCCGGCCTTCACCGTCAACATGATGTGCGCCTCGGGGCTTCAGGCCGTGGCTCTTGGCGCGCAGGCCATCCGCGCCGGTGAGGCGCGCGTGGCGCTGTGCGGGGGCGTCGAGTCCATGAGCAACGCCCCGTATCTTCTCGACCGCGTCCGCGCCGGCTATCGGATCGGGCATGGCGTCCTGGTGGACTCCCTGCTGAATGACGGCCTGGTGGATTCCTTCAGCCGCGAGCACATGGCGCTTCTCGTGGAGCGGCTTGCGCGCGAGTTCGGGCTTTCGCGCGCGGAGCAGGACGCCTTTGCCCTGCGCAGTCACCGCCGTTGCGTGGAGGCTGTCGGCGCGGGACGTTACGCCGCGGAGCTGGCCCCGATGGCGGATCTCGATCGCGACGAGCATCCGCGCGCCGATGCGTCGCTGGGGCGCCTAGCCGCCCTGAAGCCCGCCTTCGACCCCAACGGGGCCGTCACGGCGGGCAACGCCTCCGGCATCAACGACGGCGCCGCGATGTTGCTGCTGGCCGACGGCGAGACGGCCCGCGCGCGCGGCTGGACGCCCTTGGCGACGCTTTGCGCCTGGAGTGCCATCGGCTGCGAGCCCGCGCGGATGGGGCTGGGGCCGGTCTTCGCCCTGCGCCGTCTCTGCGAGGCCACGGGCGCGCGCATGGAGGAGTTCGACACCGTGGAGATCAACGAAGCCTTCGCGGCGCAGACGCTCCTGTGCGCGCGGGAGTTGGGCATCGCGGAGGAGCGGCTGAACCCCGACGGTGGGGCGATTGCGCTGGGCCATCCACTCGGGGCCAGCGGGGCGCGGCTCGCCGCGCATCTGGCGCAGCGCATCGCCGCCGGTCGTTCGCGCCGGGCGGTGGCGGCGCTCTGCGTCGGCGGCGGCATGGGGATCGCGGCGCTCTTCGAGGGAGTGGACTGAACCTTCGTCGCGCCCGTCGGCGGCGGTGCGTCGCACGGCGCAGGGCGTGGCGGTTGGAGCGCGGGTTCAGAAGCGTTTGACGCGGATGTGGCAGTAGGGCGCGCCGCCGGTGCGTTCGTAGTAGCGCTGGTGGTAGTCCTCGGCGGGCCAGAAGGGGGCGGCGGGACGGAGTTCGGTGGCGGGGAGGATGCCGGTTTCGCGGAGTCGGGCGATGAGGCGTTCGGCGGTGCGGCGCTGTTCGTCGTCGAGGCAGAAGATGGCGGAGCGGTACTGGGGGCCGATGTCCGGGCCTTGCCCGTCGGCCTGGGCGGGGTCGTGAATCTCGAAGAAGAGTCTGGCGAGTTCCTCAAAGCTCGTGCGGGCGGGGTCGAAGAGGACTTCGATCGTTTCGAGGTGGCCGGTCCGCCCGGAACAGACCTCCTTGTACGTGGGGCGTTCCTTGTGCCCGCCGGCGTAGCCGACGCGGACGTCGCGGACGCCGGGGACGCGGCGGAAGTGGTACTCCATTCCCCAGAAGCACCCGCCGGCGAAGAGAGCGCGTCCGGCGGCGGCAGCGCTGGGCGCAGGGATGAAGCGCAGCGAGATCGAGTTGACGCAGTGGCGGGTGTCTTTGGGGGTGAAGCCTTCGCCGAGGAAGACGTGTCCAAGGTGGGCGCCGCAGCGGGCGCACAGGATTTCGGTGCGGCGTCCGTCGGCGTCGGGCAGGCGGCGGACGGCGCGGGGGATTTCGTCGTCGAAGCTGGGCCAGCCGCAGCGAGAGTCGAACTTGTCCTGTGACCGATAGAGGGCCGCGCCGCAGCGTTTGCAGGCGTAGAGACCCTCGTCTTTGAGGGAGGCGTACGGGCCGCTGAAGGGGGCTTCGGTGCCCTTGTGGAGGATGACGCGCTCCTCCTCGGGGGTGAGGGGGTTCAAGACGAGGCCGGGCGCGGGGTCCACGTCCGGGGGGTGGGGCGCGTCCGATTCCCGGGAACAGGATGCCATGAGGATTGCTCCGCACAGGATAACGAGGGCAACAAGGGCGCGCATGGGGTGAGCTCCTTCTTCCCTCGATTCTACCTCATGCGAGGCGGGGGATGAAAGACGACGGACGACGGACGACAACGAAGGAACGCAGAACGCAGAACGAACGACGCTCCTTTGCCGAGGGTTTCGGCGGGCAAGGAGACCGGGCGCGAACAGAGGTTGACATGAAGGCAACGGCGCGGCATAATGTTAGTGGCATGTTATATCAGGTGGAGGATGCGCGATGAACGTGACGCCGAAGCAGCTTCGGGTTCTGGAGTTCATCCGAAGGTTCTGCGACGCGAACGGCTATTCGCCGACGTTGGATGAGATCGCGCGGTCGCTGAAGGTGTCGAAGGTGACGATCCTTCAGCATGTGCGGGCGCTGGAGCGGCGGGGGGCGATCCGGCGGGGGCGGTATCAGTCGCGGTCCATCGAGATCTGCGCCACGGAGGCGGTGAGCGGGCTGGGAATCCCGCTGGTGGGCACCATTGCGGCGGGCGCCCCGATCGAGGCGGTGGAGGAGCGGGAGTCGCTGGACCTTTCGGAGTTGATTGCGGGCCGCGCGGAGCCGTTCCTGCTGCGGGTGCGCGGCGATTCGATGATCGAGGAGCAGATTCGCGACGGGGACTTCGTGGTGTGTGAGCGCCGGCACACGGCGCGGAACGGTGAGACGGTGGTGGCTGTGTTGCCGGGGGGCGACGCGACGCTGAAGAAGTTCTATCAGGAGCGGGACGGGCGGATACGGTTGCAGCCGGCGAATGCGCAGTTGAGGCCGATCTACGCCGACCGAGTGGAAATCCGGGGGGTGGTGGTCGGGGTGTTGCGGAAGTACTGAGGGGCGCGGGCCGCGGCGGGGCGCGGGGGCGCGCTAGCGGCGGTCCTCTTTGGGCGACCAGGGTTCGCCGTCGTCGGGATCGTCCTCTTCTTCGGGCTCCTGGGCGACGATGCCCCATTCCTCTTCCTCGCGCTCCCACGTGCGGCGCTGGCGGCGTGCGCGCCAGGAAACGAGGAAGAATACGGCGACGGTGGCAAGGGCCATGAATCCCCAGAAGGTGAGTGCGCCCAGGGTGGCCCAGAGCCACTTGAAGCGCCCGGCGAGGGCGTCGCGCCATTCCGATTCGGCCTCGGGCAGGGAGCGTCCGAAGGCGGCGCGGAAGGTCTCGTCGAAGGAGACGCCATCGGCGTAGAGGCGGAAGAAGGCGCAAAGGGCTTCCACGCCGCTGCGGTTGACGAGATGGGCGACGAAGGCTTCGGACTGGGCGTAGGCCATGTCGGCTTCGCTGGAGCGCTCGGGGAAGGTGTCGCGGAGGCGTTCGAGGGGGATGAGGGCGTTGTGGGCGGCGGCGAGGTCGAAGTCGGTGCGCGGGCCGTGGAGGTGGCGAGCGCCGCTGAGCCAGGTGGCGAGTCCCTCATGGAGCCACAGGGGCAGCCGGTCGGCTCGGCCGGTTTCGAGGCGGGCGAGGGCAAGATGGACGGCTTCGTGGAAGAGGAGGGCTCGGGCTTCGGGGGAGGCGGGCGGCGCCTTGCCGGCATCGAGGATGATGCGGTTCGAGCGCGGGAGCGCCGCGGCGACAGACCAGGGGGGCATCGCCCGTCCGCAGAGGAGGTCGAACTCCTCGCGTCCGCGGGCGAGGGCGAGTGTGGGCTGGGGCGTGAGGAGCAGGCCGGTGTCGCGCTGGAGGCGTTCGGCGGCCCAGGCGAGTGCGCGGGCGCTGTCGCGGGCGGGGCCGGCATCGCCTTCGTGGAACTCGACGGGGACGCCGTCGAGGGTAAGGCGGAGGAAGTCGGGGGGTGCGGCGGCAAGGCACGGCGCAAGGAGGGCTGCGGCGAGGGGGAGTGCGGCAAGGGGGAGGCGCGCGGAGGGGATCATTGCGCCGGTTTGAGCCCTTCGTTGACGTCGGTGTCGAGGAGGGCGGTGATCTGGGCCATGCGCTTCTGGACCTGGCGGATTTCGTCGCGGAGCTCGGGGAGTTTGTGGAGGGCGGCGACGGTGCGCTTCATCTCGTGCATGGGGCGGGCGGGGGAGCCGAAGTAGGTGCCGTTGGCCTCGAGGTTGTGGCTGACGCCGGACTGGGCGGCGACGGCGACGTTGTCGCCGATCTTCAGATGCCCGGCGATGCCGACCTGTCCGCCGAGCGTAACGTGATTGCCGATCTTGACGGAACCGCTGACGCCGACCTGGCTGACGAAAAGGCAGTCCTCGCCGACTTCAACGTTGTGGCTGATGATGACGAGGCTGTCTATCTTGGTGCCGCGTCCGATGGAGGTGTTGCCCAGCGCGCCGCGGTTGATGATCGAGCCGGCGCCGATGCTGACGTCGTCGCCGATATCGGTGATGCCGACCTGGGGGATCGCCTCGAAGGGCTTGCCGGCCTTGGGGTCCACGGGCGCCCAGCCGAAGCCCTGGCTGCCGATGACGACGCCGCTGTGGATGATGCAGCGCTTGCCGATCCGGACGCCGTGATAGAGGGTGGCGTTAGGGTGGACGAGGGCGCCTTCACCGATGGAGACGCCATGCCCCACATAGACGCCGGCCATAAGGGTGACGCCGTCGGCGATACAGGCGTCATCCTCGATAACCACGCGCGGGCCGATGGCGACGTCGCGCCCGATCTGGGCGGAGGGGGCGACGATGGCGGTGGGATGCACGCCGGGCAGGCGGGGCAGCTTGCGGTGCATAAGGGCGCCGACGGCGCGGGCGAAGCCGAGGTAGGGGTTCAACATGACGATGAGGTTCTTCGGCACGGCGCGGAAGCGGGGGGAGACGATCAGAGCGGCGGCCTGGGTGGTGCGCATGAAGCCGACGTACTTCTCATTGCTGACGAAGGTGATCTCGCCGGGGCCGGCGGACTCGATGGGCGCGACGCGCTCGATGAGGGTCTCGCCGTCGCCGACGACCTCCCCGCCGATGAGTTCCGCCAGTTCTTTGAGCTTGAGCGCCATCACCCTCTCCGCCTGGAATCCGCGACGGGCCGCGTATGCGTCGAGTCTGATTCTATCAGACCGCCGGTGTGTGTCAACACGAACGCCGGGAGATTGAGGGTGGGGGGGCGGCAACGGCAGACGGGGGACGGGGGACGACAGCGGAAGAACGCAGAGGGCAAAATGCAGAACGCGGAACGGACGCCCCTTCTTTGCCGAGGGAATCGGAGGGCAAGGGGACGATAGACGACGGACGACAGACGATGGACAACGGCCGGCGGAGCACAAGGGGCACGGCGGGGGCGGTTGTGCGAAAG
>JAKJEM010000058.1:0-5432 GCA_022705425.1 Planctomycetota bacterium | reverse complement strand
CGGGGGGCGGGTGTTCCTCGTCGAGCCACAGGATGCAGGTGTCACGGTGTGACACCTCGCGCCACAAAGGCCGGGTGTCACACGGGTTATGCCGATTGTGCGGGCAGCGGCGGGTGTGGCACGGAGTTCGCGCTTGTGTCATGCGGAGTTCGGCCCTTTGAAGGAGAATGCCCATGACGGAAGCGCAGATGGTTCTGCACGAGGTGGTCGCCCGGTTCGACGAAGAAGGGCGCGCGCCGGTACCGAAGAACGGGACGATGACGGTGGGGCCGGCGATTCTGCTGGCGAACCGTCGGTACGTTGCGGAACTGACGGTGGCGCAGATGGCGGCGGCGGCTCAGATGAGCCGGTTCCATTTCATCCGGGTCTTTCGCCGGGAGACGGGGCTGACACCGTATGGGTTCCTGATGCGGCTGCGAATCGCGCGGGCGATGGCGCTTCTCCGGGAGACGGACCGCCCGGTCCACCGGATCGGGCAGGAGGTGGGGTACCTGAACGCGGCGGCCTTCTCGCGGGCCTTCCTGGACTTGGCGGGGATGTCGCCGCAGGTCTATCGCATGACGGCGCGCACAGAGGGAGAGACGATGCGGGTGACATCAAGGACGGCGACGCCTCCGCCCGTGGGGCAGGCGGAGGCACTTTCTGTGCTTGTGCCGATGGTGTAGGAGACGACGGACGACAGACGGCGGACGACAGACGACGGACGACCCTCCTTTGCCGAGGGCTTCGGAGGGCAGGCGGGGGGTGGATGAACCGCGTGCGGTGGGAAGGCGGACGGCGACGATGGCAGGCGAGGACGCCTGTGCGGTGACGGGGGCGGGCGGTCTTCCTCGGGAAACTAATCTTGACTGATTCGAGGGGCGCGGGGTAGTGTGTACCGCACGGGAGGACTTGTTTCTGCCCGCAGAGGCCCGACGCCGTACCGGCGAGGGCTCGCGGGCGTGTCGGAAGGAGCGGAATGATGGCGGCAGTCCTTGCGCCGGACACGGCGCTGCGGGCGACGACACAACTTCACGAGGCGGCGGCATGGCTGCCTTTCGAGTGGCGCGGGCCGCTGGTGCGCAAGGCGGACGGCCGCCTGCTGGGCGTGGACGACCGGGAGGCGTTCGAGAGCGCCGACGGGGGCGCGACGTGGGAGCGGCGTCCGCTCTTCGACTACAAGCGATCGGACAAGGAGTACAAGCTGGGGGCGGAGCGGGCGATGTGCCTGTGCGCGGACGGGACGGTGGTGACGGGCTTCATCAACCTGAATGAGCGGGTGTGGCTGTGGCGGGACGAGTTGCACGACGCGTTGCCGGGGACGCGGGTTCCGCAGTACACGATGCGCTCGACGGACGGCGGACGGACGTGGGAGACGCCGGTGCGGCTGCACGATGAATGGACGGGGGAGGTGCGCGACCTGATCCGGACGCGGAGCGGGCGGTTGATCCTCTCCTCGATGAAGATGGCGCACGCGCCGGGGCGGCATACGGTGCTGACGTACGTTTCGGACGACGCGGGGCGGACGTGGCGCGGCAGCGCGGCGATAGACCTGGGGGGCATGGGCCACCACGGCGGGGTGACGGAGGCGACGATCGAGGAGTTGAAGGACGGCCGGATCTGGATGCTGATGCGGACGAACTGGGGGCGCTTCTGGCAGGCGTTTTCGGAGGACGAGGGGCTTTCTTGGCGTCGGGTTGAGCCGTCGGCGATTGAGGCGTCGAGCGCGCCGGGGTTGCTCAAGCGCCTGAAGAGCGGACGCCTGGCGCTCTTCTGGAATCGGCCCTTCCCGGAGGGGAAGGACCGCTACCCGATGACGGGCGGCGACGGGTTGTGGTCGGAGACGCCCGTGAGCAATCATCGGGAGGAGCTGTCGCTGGCCTTCTCGGAGGATGAGGGGCGGAGTTTCAGCCGTCCGGTGGTGATTGCGCGGCGGGAAAAGGCGTGGCTGTCCTATCCGCGGCTGCTGGAGTACGCGCCGGGGGAGTTGTGGCTGACGACGATGCAGGGCGCGCTGGCGCTGCGGCTGCTGGAGCGCGATTTCGTGTGAGGGACGGGGCTACTCGGCGGGTTTGCCGGCGCTGACGGCGGTGACGGCGTCGTTGATCTGCTTGAGGATGGCTTCGGTTCCCGCGAGCATGAAGGTCATCGGGTCGGGCATGATGGTGTCGCGCGCCCAGGTCTGAAACTCGGCGATGCGAGCGCGGTTGACCTTATCGGCGGCGGCGAGAGCGAAGAGGAACTCGCTGACGCGGAAGGTTGTGGAGAAGGCCTCGACGCGGGCCTTCTGTTCGGGGGTGTGCGCGAGGGCGGCGGCCTGATCGAGCAGGGCGCGGCAGCGGGCGATCTCTTCGCGGGCCTTTTCGGAGGCGCGGAACTGGGTCTTCCAGGCGAAGAGCTTCCGCTCGGGGCCCTCGACATTGTCGAGGCGAATCCAAAGGTCCTCGAGGGCGGTGAAGTAACCGTTCATGGGTTCGGCGGCGGGGCCGAACATGTCGGCGCAGAACTGGGCGAGGAGGGCCCGGGGGTCGAGATCGGGATTCCACCAGAGGCGCGCGAGAATCCATGCCTTGGGGCCGTCGAGCTTCCAGTTCCAGTAAAGTTCGGCGTGCTGGTAGGTGAAGGGGACCTTGCTCTTGAGGTGGCGGAGGTAGCGCGCCCAGTAGCCGGAGTAGATGCGGGGGAGGAGATACCCGTTGCCGTGGTACCAGTCGTGGTTGCCGTAGGCGCTGCAAACGTCGAGCCACCGATCCAGGGGGGTCAGGCCGTCGGGGGCGGGCTTGAGGATGCCGTCGGCGTCGAGTTCGGCGATGTGGAAGTTGGTGAAGACGACGACGTTGGGGTGGAGCTTGAAGGGGGGAACGAAGCGGGTGACGGAGTAGGCGAGACCTTCGATCTTCTTGCCGGGAAGCTTGGGCTCGATGCGCGCGGCGAGGGCGTTCATGAAGGTCCAGTAGAGGTCGGAGAGGGCCTTGGCGCGGGCGACGCGGGGGTCGTTGTCCTTATGGGGGGAGGCGGCGTAGGCGGCGAGGCAGGCGGGGCATTCGCAGACGGCGTGGCTGTCCTGAAAGGCGAAGGAGTACCAGAGGTGGTCGGGGCGGGCCTGGTAGTAGGCGGTGACGCTCTCCTCGGCGGCGTCGAGGAGTTGAGGGGTGGTAAGGCAGGGGTTCCAGGCCTGGTCGCGGGCTTCCTTGGGGATGTAGCGGGCGCCCTTGATGACGGGGTAGATGTCGGGGTACTTCTGCGCGTACTTCTCCGGGGGAAAGGCGGCCCACATGTTGTGCTGGTGGGTGCCGGCGAGTCCGGTCCGGCTGAAGGCGTTGTTGCGCTTGACCCAGTCGCCCTGGCCGGGGGTGGCGCCGCCGCCGGTCATACTGGTGGCGCGGACGAAGGGCTCCTCGCGGGCGTCGAGGGCGCCGACGACGATCTTCCGGTCGGGGGGCAGGCTGGTGAAGAGGTTGCCGGGCATGTAGAAGCGGACGCCGCAGGCGCGGTCGAGAAAGGCGACGACGCCGTTGTACGTGCCACGGGGCGTTCCGCCGCAGATGACGATCACGTTGTCGCGGCGTTGGAGGATGAAGCCGTCCTGCCAGAGGGGGCGGGGGTCGTCGCGGGGCGACCACTTCGTCTCCCCGAGGGCGATCACGACCCTGCCGGCGGGGTCGCCGAGACGCGCCTCGGAGGTGGCGGGGAATCCCTTCTCGACCGCACAGGCCTTTCGGAGCCACTCCTGGAGAAGTCGGACGGCCTGGGCAATGTTGTCGGGCTGGGGGCCTTCGGCCGTAACGATAAAGGTGTTGGCCGGGTCCAGGACGAGAGGGGGCGCGTCATTCTGCGCGCCGATGCTGAGGGCCAGCAGCGTGCTCAGGAGGGCGACGGCGATGGGTTTCATGTCGCTGTTCCTCGGAAGGGCCGGTGGGATGGACGACGGACGGGGGACGATGGACGATGACGGGATTCTACCGCCGCGCGCGGGGAGAGTCAATAACCTAGTCCATTTTAGTCCGCGCACGCCCGCGTAGTGCGGAGGGACTGGAAAAGGGAGGGCGCATCTGCTTGAATCACAAACACAGAGAGCGGTCAGGGTCGGCGCGGAAGGAAAGGGCGAGGCGGATGAACGGGCGATGGCCGCGGGGATGGCGGGTGGGCGTGGCGCTGGCGCTGCTGGCGACGGGGGCGGCGCTGACGGACGCATTGCGCGAGGGGCTTCGACGGCTGGAAGACGGGGACGCGGAGCGGGCGCTGTCCTATGCGCGGCGTTTCGAGGGCGCGCGCGAGGCGCTGCCGCGTGGGGTGCGGGTGGGCTACCTGACGGAGGGGACGCCGGAGGCGGCGCGCGACCAGACGCGGGTGATCTTTTTCAATACGGCGCAGTGCGCCGTGGCGCCGGCGCTGCTGGTGAATACGACGGACGCGGAGTGGCTGCTGGGGAACTTCCACTCTCCGGCGGCGCTGGAGCGGGCTCTGCGAACGGGGCGGTACACGGTGGCGCACAATGCGCGCAACGGGGTGGTGGTGTTGCGGAGGATCGGGCCATGAGCGCTGCGCTGGCGGTTTCCTTTGCGGCGCCCCTGGCGTTGGGCGTGTTGACGACACACCTGCTGTGGCCGGGCGGCGGCGGGGGGCGGTTCGTCAGAGTGGTGATGGGGGCGGGGTTGGGGATGGGCATATCTTCGTGCCTGTTCTTCTTCTGGCGGATGCTGCCGGGAGTATCGGCGGTGTGGCTCTTTGCGGGGGAGTGGGCGATTGTGGCGGGGTTGGCGTGTTGTGCGGCGCTGCGACGCAGGGGGGCTGCGGATACGGTGGCGCCGGCGGTTCGGGGCGATGGAGCGATCCTCCTGGCGACGGCGGCGGCGCTGGCGCTGGGGGCGGCGATGATCGCCGTCGGTTGTCTGGGGACGCCAAACGGGGAGTGGGATACTCTGGCGATCTGGAATCAGAAGGCGCGCTTCCTGTTTCGGGGCGGGGAGCACTGGACGGACATGTTCCTGCCGGGGATGGACCGGGCGCACCGGGACTACCCGTTGTTGGTTCCGGGGGCGGTGGCGCGGGCCTGGACGGCGTCGGGGGCGGACACGGCGACGGCGCCGATGATCTTGTCGGGCTTCTTCGGGTTGGCCACGGCGGGGCTTCTGTGCGGGGCGTTGCGGTTGCTGCGGGGGGACACGCGGGGACTGCTGGGAACTCTGGCGCTCCTGGCGACGCCGGCCTTCGTGGCCCAGACGGCCTTCCAGTATGCCGATGTGCCGCTGGCGTTCTATGTGCTGGCAGGCGTGGTTCTGTTCGCGGCCTACGAGCGCGATGCCGGGCGCTCCGGGGGAATCATGGCGCTGGCGGGGCTGGCCTTCGGGCTGGGGGCATGGACGAAGAATGAAGGGTTGCTGCTGCTGTGCGCGGCGGCGGGGGCGCGGGCGTGGGTGACGGTGCGGGGGGAGGGTCTTGCGGCGTGGCGG
>JAKJEM010000057.1:10909-20480 GCA_022705425.1 Planctomycetota bacterium | reverse complement strand
AGGATGAGATGGGTTGCTGCGAGGCGGGCGATTCCTTTCCGGTGTTCGGTCCTGCGGGGGCGGTCGTGTCGCACCGGACGCTGCGCTACAATCCCTGCAATGACGTGATCTTTCCGAGTGTGATTTCGGCGGCTCCTCTGCGCGGGGCGCGGGGTCGCTATTACATGTACTACGCGCCGCACAACCGTCCGGGGGGTATCTGCCTGGCGTACGCGGAGGACGCGGGGGGGCCGGGGGCGGAGGGGCGGTTGTTCCTGTACTTCCACGGGGAGAACCGGACGACGCGGCTGGCTTCTTCGACGGACGGGGTGGGTTTTCGGTATGAGGGGGAGATGGCGGAGGCGTCGTCCTTCGAGGGGGCGCGGACGGCGTCGTATGCGCGGGTTTTCGCTCATGCGCATCCCTTGCGGGGGGCGGGGTACATTATGTTGCTGATGGGGCACGGTGTGCCGGCGGCGCGAATCTACCTGGCGTGGTCGAAGGACGGGCGGAGGTGGGAGTGTCGCCGGGAGGTCTTCATAGACCTTCCGTCCGGGACGGGTGTGGAGAATGTGTGCAGTCCGTGGTTCTTTCCGTGGAAGGGGCGGTTCTACGTGCTGTATCACGGCGATCTGGCGGGGTTCCGCACGAATGTTTACGCGACGGAGGTGGGGGCGGATCTGACGCGGAACCGCTTTGCGGGGGTCTTCTATGATCGGCAGGCGGTGTCGGCGGAGAATCTGCGCGCGGCCGATCCGTGCCTGTTCGAGGCGGAGGGGCGGTTGCGGCTTTTCGTGTCTATCGGGCCGCGCTTGAACCAGGACATTGCCGTCGCTACGGCGTTGTGCGCCTGAGGGGCGGGTTCGGGCGCGGGGGATTCGGTCAGGTCGTCGGGGCGGCTCCCGCGAGGGCTTCGCGCACCTTGCGCGCGAGGGCGTCGCGGGTGAAGGGCTTCTGGATGAAGGCGACGCCGGGCTCCAGCACGCCCTCGTGGGCGATGACGTTGGCGGTGTAGCCGGAGATATAGAGGCAGTTGATCTGGGGGCGGGTTTCGGCGAGTCTGGCGGCGAGGTCGCGCCCGCTCATGCCGGGCAGCACAACGTCGGTCATCAGGAGATGGAGGGGGCCGTTGTGCTCTGCGGCTCGGCGCAGGGCTTCTTCGGGCGACTCGGCCGCCAGCACGGTGTAACCGAGCTTTTCGAGGAAGAGCGCGGTGGTGATGCGGACGCTGCGCTCGTCTTCGACGAGGAGGATGGTTTCATTTCCACCGGCGGGCGCTGGAGGCGTTTCCGCCGGGCCGGAGATGGCGGCTTGTCCCTCGAAGCGGGGGAGGTGGATGCGGAAGGTGGTGCCCTTGCCGGGCTCGCTGTACACGTTGATGAATCCTTCGTTCTGACGGACAATGCCGTACACGGTGGCCAGTCCGAGACCGGTGCCCTCCTCACGGGGCTTGGTGGTGAAGAAGGGCTCGAAGAGATGCGCGAGGACCTCGCGGGTCATGCCGCAGCCGTTGTCGCTGACGGCGAGGGTGACGAACCGACCGGGGACAGCTTCGGCGTGGGCGCGGCAGTAGGACTCGTCCACGACGGTATTGGCTGTTTCGATGGTGATCTTGCCGACGCCGCCGATGGCGTCGCGGGCGTTGACGCAGAGGTTGGCCAGTATCTGATCGAGCTGGCTGGTGTCCATGCGCACGGGCCAGAGGTTCTGCCCGGGGGTCCAGGCGAGGTCAATGTCTTCGCCGATGAGTCGGCGGAGGATATTGAGCATTCCGGCGACGGTGGCGTTGAGGTCGAGCACCCTGGGGGCGACGGTCTGCTTTCGGGCGAAGGCGAGTAACTGGCGTGTGAGGTCGGCGGAGCGCCGGGAGTCGTGGAGGATTTCGTCGAGGTAGGCGCGGACGGGGTCTCCGGGGGGCACGCGGTCACGGCAAAGTTCGACGTAGTTGATGATGCCGGTCAGGAGGTTGTTGAAATCGTGGGCCACGCCGCCGGCGAGGCGTCCGACGGACTCCATCTTCTGGGCGTGGAGGAGCTGGCGCTCGATGTTGCGTTGCTCGGTGACATCGGAGAGAAGGATGAAGTGCAGGTCGCCGCTCATGGCCAGGCGGAACTCGATCTGGCGGACCTTTCGGTCCTTGCAGACGATGGGGAACTCGATCGGGGGCGAGGGAAGGCCGGTCTTTCGGGCGGCCTGGACCGTTTCCGCCCAGCTTTGCTGGACCTGGCGCCGGAGGGTTTCGTCGGGATAGGCGAGGGGCCACCAATCGGCGACGGTGGGGATATCCGCGGGGGTGTACCCGACGAGTTCGGTGAAGCGGCGGTTCATGTAGAGGATGCTCTGATCGCGGTCGGAGATCACGATGCCGACGGGGGCGGTTTCGGCCAGCATTCGGAAGAGGGCCTCGCTGCGCTGCTGTTCCATTTCGGCCTTCTTGCGCGCGGTGACGTCCCAGACGGTGGAGATCATGAGTCCTTTGCCGGGGACGGGTGTGTTGCGGGCGGAGATGTAGGTGTCGGGCTCGCCCTGGCGCGTGAGGGGCACGTCCTCCCAGCACATGCGGGCGGGGTCGCCGCTGGCGCAGTCGGCCAGGACGCGGGCGCGGATCTCCTCGCGGGCTTTGGGGTCTGGGTAGGCGGCTTCCCAGAAGGCGTCGGGCCCTGCGGCGAGGGCCTTGCGCGTGGTGCGGTAGATTCTGGGGAAGAGGTCGTTCATGTAGTCAAAGGTGACGCCGGGACTGATCGAGTTGACGGCGACGCCGATGGGGAGGTTGTCGAGGACGGTGCGGATGAAGGTTTCGCGCTCTTCGAGTTCGGCGGTTCGGCGCGCGACCTGACGCCGCAGGCTCCAGGACCAGGCGAACGCGAGCAGGGCGAGCACCAGGAGCGGCAGGGCGACGATGCCGATGTACTTGAAGAGGGTCCTCCAAGGCAGAGGGCCGGCATCGTAGGGTCCGAGCCATTTCTCGTGGAGGCGCTGGAACTCGCCGGAGGCCTTCACGGCGTTGAGTCCTTCGGTGAACTGTGCCAGGAGGGCGGCATGGCCGTCGGGCACGGCGTAACAGTACTCGCCGAGGAGAAAGGGGCGTCGGCTGAGCGTCAGGTGCTGCCAGCCGTGGCGTCCGATCAGTTGGAGGGCGGTACGGCGCATGGCGATGGCGCAATCGTGCCGGCCGGCGGCGAGGGCGCGGAGGACTTCCTCCTGGGAGGCGGCTGTGGCGAGGCGGCTCTTCAGCCCGTGTCGGAGCAGAAGGTCGTGGGCGAGGTCGTTCTCCTGGACCACGACGCGGAGGTTGGCCAGGTCGGCCACGTCCTCGGGCGGCGTAACGCCTTTGCGGACGATGCTGACGTAGTGCGAGACCATGTACGGCGGGGAGAAGTCGAAGAACCGGTCGCGTTCCGGGGAGTAGAACATGCCTTGGATGGCATCCAGGTCTCCGCGCCGCATCTTCTCGACGGTCTCCGCCCACGGGCCGAGTTCGATGCGGATGTTCAGTCCCATTTCCCGGGCGATGGCGTGCGTCAGGTCCACCACGAACCCGGCGGGTTGGCCGTGTTCGTCGAGGTACTCGTAGGGGGGATAGTTGTGGTCGCCGCCGACGAGGATGGGCCGGTCGGAGGGGAGTTCGAGCGCGGCAAACCATTTGGCGTGGAGTCGGCGGTGGGTGCCGTCGGCTAGGACGAGGGCGAGACCCTCGTTGAGGAGGGCGAGGGTGTCGCGGTCGCCTTCCTTGACGGCAAAGCAGAAGTCCTGACGGAATCCGGCTACGGGACGGTCGAGTATCCGCAGGTTCTTGATGCCGGTTTCCTGAAGGAGGCGGAGGGCCACGAGGCGCTGGATGACGACAGCGTCGCATCGCCCAACGGCGAGCAATCGGAAGGCGTCGGAGAAAGTGGGGGTGGGGATGATCTCGATGCCGCGGTCCTCACGACGGAGGAACTCCTCGGCGTTGTCGCCGTTCATCACCGCCACGCGGCGTCCGCGCAGGTCCTTCAGGTCGCCGATGCCTTCGGTGTCGGTGCGGACCACGATGGCGCCGTGCATTGTCAGGTAGGGAATGGTGAAATCGAAGAGGGCTTCGCGTTCGGGGGTGCGTCCCACGAGGGGGAGGGCCTGGATCTCGCCACGCTCGAGCCAGCCCTTCACCTCCGCCCAGGGAGCGGTACGGAAGGTGACGTCCCGCCCCATGGCGCGGAGGGCGGCGCGCATGAGCTCGACGGAGAAGCCATGGGCCGTGCCGTCCTCAGCGACGACACAGAAGGGGGGATAGTCCACCTCGCATCCGGCGAGCAAGGGCTTGGCCGGTGGGGCGGAGGGGGAGGTGGGCTGCGCTGCAAGAGGTAGGGCGAGAAGGGGAAGGACAAACGCCAGGACGAGCAGAAGCCGGTGTCGCATCATGGTTCCCTTGCCTCTGGATGGGGAAACGTGAGCAGCGGTGCTGCTCCGGCGAGCGCGACGGCATATCTCCGGGGCGTCGGCTGTCCCTCCTCAGGAGAACCGATGGCCGTCAAGGAACGGGTACGGCGGATGCGCGGTGAGAACGAGCCGGAGGCATGGGCGGGAACGGAGATATCGCGGTCCCTTGCCTCTCGCTCACAGCCTATACGCGTGGAAGGAGTCTGTCAAGAAGGGGTTTCCTCGGCGGAGGAACTTTCGTGGGTTGGGATCATGCGAGTGCAGCGTTCGGCGGCGGCGGAGCGGTGTGGTTTGGAAGCGCTCATCCTGCGGACAGCGCGACGTTGCGGTATAATGTCTCTGTCCGACCTACTCAAGAAACGCAAGCGCTTCGTGAACGAGCTAGGTGAGGCGACTGCCCCTGTTCGACCGGGCGGCAGGTTGGAGACTGTCAGGAAAGGCAGGGCCAGCATGGAACGGGCGGTGTTGAAGGTCAGGCCGTATCAGTTGATGTGCGCCATCTGTTCTCTCGGCGGGCCGTTGCCGCAGGATGTCCGGGCGGGGGCGGTGGAACGCCTGAAGGCGGCGGTGCGCGGGGATCCGGATATTCCGGTCATGCTGGTGTGCAACGCGGGGGATCTCTTCTTGTGGCAGGACCCCGGCGCGGGCGAGGATACGCCGGAGGGGGCCGACTATAACCGCAAGCGCGACCTGGACATTCTCCAGCGCATGAACTGGCTGCCGGGCACGACTCTTCCGGCGCGTGTCCTTTTTCGCTCTCTGTTTCCGTTGACGCGACGGCCGACGCCGATTCCGACGGCGGAGGGGTTATGCGGATACGGCGCATCGGAGGCGGGATGGGAGGGCTGCCCGAAGGCGCGCAGCGGCGACTACGAGCGGGGCCTGGCGCTGGGGGTGGAGGCGCTGATTCCTCCGCGAGGCGCGGAGGAGATGGCGCGCGAGAAGGGGGCGTCGGTGGAGGCCATGCGGAGCGCGGAGGAGATACGGATCCGTCCGCACCTGCTGCTCTGCGCGGTGTGCCAGTACGGCGGCGGGACGCGCCCGCCCTTCATGCCGGATAATCTTCCGGAGTTCCTGCAGATGGTGCTGACGGATCGTCCGGAGGCGCCGGTGCGACTGGTGCGGCAGGCGGATTGGATGATGTGCGCGCCCTGTCCGAATCGTGTGCCCGGCATGAATGCCTGCGCGAACCTGCAAGGGGCGGGGGGTCTTTCGAATGAGAAGCGCGACTTGGACGTCCTTCAGGCGCTCGGGCTGCACTTCGGGGACGTGATGCCGGCGCGGGAGCTCTATCGGCGGGTCTTCGAGCGGATCACGACGACGCTGACCACCTGCGCGCGGGCGGGGTGCTGTCCCACGTCGGCGTGGTGGGACCGTTCCTGCGGCGATGCGAATCCGGAGACGCGGCACAGGTTGTACGAGAAGGGGCGGGGGGAATTGATGGTGCGCTTCGAGGCGCTTGGGCGATAGGGGGCAAGGGGTCAACCGGCGGACGGGCGGCGGCGTCGGCGTGGGGTACCGGTCGGCCTCGCCACGTGTATTGAGGGCGCGAGTAGCGAACGGGCGCACAGGGGGGAGGCGGGGCGGGTGCTCCCAGGGTAACACGTCCGCAAGATGCCCGGTTTTTCTCTTGACATGGTCACTTGTGGCGCCTATACTGTTCCACATATGCGGAACAGTGTGAGGTAGGTAGAGTGTTACAGCAGGTCATTGACGTCGCGTCGCCGGTGCCTCCGTACCAGCAGCTTGCCGTGCATCTGCGCGGGATGATTGCCGACGGGAGGATGCCGCCGCGGAGCAAGCTGCCCTCCGTTCGGGCGATGGCGCGGGAGTTCCATCTTTCGCATACCACGGTCAACAAGGTCCTGCACGAACTGAAATCGTGCGGGCTGCTCGTCGGGCGGCAGGGGGCGGGTGTGTTTGTTGCGCCGTCAGTTGCGGTCGGTCCGGCGTCGGGGGCGACGGAGCTATGGGTTCAGGCGGTCATTCTGGTTGGAGAGGAACGGCGGCGGCTGCTTGAGGCGTTTGGGCGCGAGTGCCCCGGCTGTCGCGTGATCGAGAGCCCGGAGGGGGATGACCTGGCTTGGCTGGAGCAGTCCTTCCTTGCGCGCAGTGCGGGGGCGTTTGTTGACATGAGCGCCAAGGCGCAGGAGGTCTATGGACGGACGACGGCCCCTGGGGAACTTCTTTGGCCGTTGTGCGTCAAGGGGAGGCTGCCGATGCTGCCGATGAGCATCAACGCGCAGATCATGGCGTGCAATCTGGACGTCTTCGAGCGTTGCGGCGTTCCGCTGCCGGGGGAGGAGTGGACTTGGGACGACTTCCTCGGAATCTGCGGTCGGCTGCGATCGGCCGCGCCCGACATTGCCCCGGCGGTCATCTACCCGCATTGGGACTACCTGCTGCCGGTCATCTGGCAGGCGGGCGGAGCGGTCTTCAGTCCGGAGGGACGACGTTGCCTGCTGGATGAAGGCGCGGGGCTTCGGGCGGGGGCCTTCCTTCGCGAGATCGGGCGGTTGTGCCCGCCGGCCTGGTCCAACGATCACGCCGAAATCTACCGGCGTTTCGTTGCGGGGCAGGTGGGCATGGCCACGGTCGGCGCGTGGGGGTACTGCCAGATCAACGAGGGGGGGACGCGCTGGGTGGGTGTGCCGCTGCCGCGCGCGGAGGTGGGCGTGACGTGGATGTCGGCGCGCGGCTATGGGCTGAGTCGTCGGAGCGCGCATCACCGCGAGGCGCTGCGTTTCCTGGAGCTTCGCGCCGGTCAAGAGACCTGGCCCGACAAGGCGCACCGCCGTTGCGGGCTGCCGCTGCATCGGAGCCTGGAGCTGGACGGCCCTACGGAGCGATGTTTCCGGCGGGCGTTCGTGAGCGGACGTCCCTGGCTGCACGACATCACGCCGGAGCACCGCCGCCCGCGGCACATGACGGCGTTGAATGCCATTGTGCGCCACGTGCCGTCGCTGCTGCACGGGGATCGGCCCGTTGCCGAGGTGCTCCGCGCCATTCGCGAGGAGGTTGACGCGCTGATTGCGCCTTCCGACGCGCCGCATAACCGGTGATGTGCGGTCGGGAGGTCAACCGATCACGGGAGAGGAGGATGCCATGTCCGGCACACGGCGGTGGTATGCGGGGGGGCTTTTACGCTGATCGAGATGCTTGTCGTCATCGCCATCATCGCGATCCTGGCGGCGATGCTGCTGCCCGCCCTGGCCAGCGCGCGGGAAAAGGCGCGGCGCGCCAACTGCGTCAACAACCTGAACCAGATGGGGACGGCCAGCGAGAGCTACGCGAGCGACTACGCGGGCTACTTCCCGAGCTGGGGCGGCTACGGCGCGCGCACCGTGGGCACGGCGAACGTGGTTCCCGGTGAGCCGTCGGTTCACCAGGACCCCGTGACGGGCCTCAAGGTTTCGACTCTGGCGATCCAGAACAGCAGCCCCGGCTACTGGGGCGGCACATGGCGCTATGAGGGTCACTGGTTGCGGCAGATCGCGCGCGGCGTGTATGAGACGGTGCGGACGGCGTCGCCGGGGGACCTGCGGATGGGGCCGGTGGGGCTGGGGCACCTGGTGGTCGGCAACTACCTGCCGGACGGCAGGGCGTACTTCTGCCCGTCGGCGACGGGGATGCCGCCCACGGTCGGCAAGAGCTTCGACAATGCGCCGCCGTGGACGAGCCGAAGCCTCTACACGCTGCTCGAATGGAAGAGCGCGGGCGACTTCTCGGGTCGGAGCCTGACACACGGGCAGTGGCCGAAGCGGAGCGACGACAGTCCGGCGCAGGCTTCGCCCGCGTCGTATAGCTATGCCACGACGTTCATCAGTCATTACGTTTACCGGAACCTGCCCGAGGCGGACCCGGACAACGGCAAGGGGGTGCGCAACGTGGCCTATGCGCGTCCCGTCATCAAGTCCAACGCCGGGTGTCCTCCTTTCAAGACCTCGAAGACCCTTGCCGAGCGGGCGGTGGCGTCGGACTCCTTCTGTCAGCTTTCGCGGAACGGCTTCATGGACCAGGCGGGTCGGCCGCAGTATGCGGCGGACGGCATCTTTGCCCATCGCGACGGTTACAATGTTCTTCACGGGGACTGGCACGTCGCCTGGTTCGGAGATCCCGACCAGCGTTACATCTGGCAATACGCCGCCGACGAAAATGGAATGCCCGGCTTCCAGTCCTATGTGCCCACCTTCTCGACGAACAACTGGGGCTTCGACGTGCGGTCGTACGCCGGCGCTGGGGTTACGAACGCCACCTCCGAGGCGACCTCCGGCTATCTCTGGCACGGGTTCGACGTGGCGAATGGTGTGGATGTCGGCGCGCCGCCGGGATGGTAGGAGTCCGAAAGGCAGGTTGCCGCGTGTTCCGCATTCTGAAGAGGGAGAATCCGATGAGGCTGTTCCACAACGCCGCCACCCTGTTTGCGATGGTCGCGGGGCTTTGCGCCTTCGGCGCGGAGGGGGACCTCTCGCAGCCGAGGCGCACCGTGATTCCCCTGGTCGAGAAGGGGCCGGCCCTTGAGGCCGGGCTCGACGACCCGCTCTGGCAGAAGGCGAGCCGGCTCACCAACTTCCTCGACACGGAGCGGCTGGCGCGCACCGTGTCGGAGCAGACCTTTGCATGGGTTCTGCGCGACCGGGAGCACCTCTATTTCGCCTTTCGGTGCCTTTCGAAGGACCCGGCGAAGACCATCGCCGAGAAGACCGAGCGCGACGCGCCCCGTGCGTACAAGGACGACGTGGTCGAGATCATGCTCGATACCGAGCTCACGCGGAACGATTTCTTCCATTTCATAGTGAACTCGGTGGGCGCCATCTGGGACGCCGAGACACACCGGCTGCCGGCCACGGAGCGCATGATCGCCAGCCCGCAGTGGAACTCGACGGCAACGGCGCGGGGATGGAAGGAGAAGGACGCCTGGTGCGCGGTGGTGCGGATTCCGCTGAAGGACCTGGGCGAGAAGGCGCAGCGCGCGGTGCGCGAGGGGGGTGAATGGGGGTTGCAGGTGGGCCGCGAGAACTGGAGCGGTAACGAGATGTCCACGTGGTCGCGCGCCTACGCCTTCACCGAACCGAAGGACTTCGGGACGGCCTCCTTTGCGGGGGTTGCGGTGCGCGAGGAGGCACGGCCGTGGAAGCAGGAGTCGGACTCGTCGCTGGCGGTCACGACGCCTCCA
>JAKJEM010000057.1:0-10899 GCA_022705425.1 Planctomycetota bacterium | reverse complement strand
GTTCACCCGCCTTTTCGTCTTTGGCCCCGAGGCGGACGCGAAGGGCGAGCCGGTGACGGTCGCCGACCCGCCGGGGACGAGATATGTCACGCCGAAATCCGGTTACTCGCGCGAGACGGGGCATGGATTCGAAGCGTTGAGGGATCCGATCGCGGCGTCGGGGCGCGGCGGCTACTGTTACGGCAAGGGCTACTCGCCGTTGGCGGGTCAGTACGTCGGTTCGCGCGAGGAGGGGGTCTTTCTCTTTGACCTGCCGAAGGGCCGTTACCGTGCCTGGGTGACCAGCGGCTCGCAGGGCAGCACCTGGACGGCGCCGGTGGAGACGCGCGTGCGGATCAACGACGGGGAGGCGACGATTTCCAACCCGATGCCCTTCCGCGCGTTTGCGTCGAAGAAGGTGGAGTTCAGCGCCGACGGGGCCACGCCGGTCAGGGCGGCCTTTTCCTCCCCTGCGGGCCTGGCGTGGCTGATCAACCACATTCTGGTCTATCCTGCGGCGGATGAACGCGCGGCGGGGGCGGCGATCGAGTCCCTTGAGAGGGACTTCTTCAACTACCCGGTGGAGGAGAAGGTTTACAGGACCGCCAAGGTCTGGGTGGAGTACCCGCCGCCGGAGCAGACCGAACTGACCGAGGAGGAGCGGCGCGCCGGATACGCGGTGGTCAACCTGCCGGTGGCGCAGTTCAGTCCCCGCAACTACTCGCCGCAGTCGGAGGACACGCGGGGGCCGCTCCGGGCGGTAACGAGTCCGGGTGAGCGCGTGGCGATGCAGTTCGGCGTTTACGCCGTCCGCCCGGTCTCGACGCTGGACGCCCGTCTGCGGGGTCCGGCGGCGGAGGCCTTGCAGGCGCAGCTGATGCAGGTGCGATACACCGTGCGGAACATCGGGCGGGGGGGGCTTGGGCAGTGGGGCTACCAGCCGCGCACGCTGTGGCCTGCGGAGACGGTGTACGATCTGCCCGCCGGACGTTTCCAGCCCTACTGGATCACGGTGGACGTTGCGGGGGAGGCGCGTCCGGGGGTTTACACGGGGCAGGTGGAATTGGACCTGGGGGATGGGCGGGTTGTGTTGCGCGAGTTCCGGGTGACGGTGCTGCCCTTCCAGCCGGAGAACAAGCGTTTTACCTGGAGCATGTTCTACGGGCCGACACTGGCCACGCCGGGTTGGGAGAAGTTCACGGAGCAGGAGAAGAGCGTCGTTCTGCGCGTGGAGAAGACGTACATGCGCGACATGCGCCGGCACGGCATGGACTCGCTTGGCGGTTCCACCTTCCGCGAGTCATACGTGAAGGGGGCCGACGGGCGGTGGCACTTCCGGCCCTGTGAACGCGAGGGGCTCTTCCTTGACGCGCTGAAGGAAACGGGGATGCGGGCGCTCTTCGCCAGCATACTGGGTTACGAGGCGTACGGGCAGGGCCCCTTCATCCTCAACGAGGAATTGCAGAAGCAGGGCGTGGCGCCGATCACCAGCCCGCCGGACCGCTACCGGTGCAAGGACAAGCTGCCGCAGGCGTTCTTCGACACGTTGACCGGAATCACGCGCGAGGTGATCGCCTTCTACGAGACGCGCGGTTTCCCCGTGCCGGCATTCTTCATCTGGGACGAGCCCGGCGACATCAACTCGCCGGCCCTGGCGCCTTTTCTGGACGCCGTTCGCAAGGGCGGGGGGCGGACGCACGTGACGCTTGTTGCGGGTTGTTTCCCGGCCCTGCACGGCAAGGTGGACAACCGGGATTACAACGAGATCGCCCTGGGCGTCATCGGAGGGGAAGCGGAATCGCCGGAGAAGATACTGGAGCGCAAGCGGGAGGACGGGACGCGGTACTTCGTGTACCAGAACGGCACCATTATGGGGGCGGACCCGCGCCAGGCGCGCTTCTGCTTCGGTTACTGGGCTTGGGCGTGGAACCTGGACGGGCTCAATCCGTACAAGTACTGGAAGATCTACGGGGACCCGCTCGTGGGGGCGACGCCCTTTCATCCGTTGCATCTGGAGACGCCCGACCGCATCCGCGTGACGACGCCGTCCTGGGAGATGCACGCCGAGGGCATTTACGACAACAAGCTCGTGCAGATGCTCGAGGACTTGAGCGGGGCGCAGGCGTCTCCCGCCGCTGTGGAGGCGGGCGTCTTCCTGCGCGAGTTGAAGAGCCGGAGCGCCGTCGTCGCCAACCACGCCAGCAGCACCACCTCTCCTCTGACGGGCGCGCCGGTGGTAACCCAGAGCATCTGGCCGGCCTGTCGCTATGACTGGCTCCGGATGCAGTTGGTCAAGCGCATCCTGTCGGTGCAGGGCAACGAGGCGCGGTTCCCCGGCATCCTGGCCGAGGTCCGGGCTGTCGAAGCGGAGTCCGAGGCGCGCGAAGCACAACTCTGGACGCGGATGCGCCGGAACCTGGGCGAGGTGCGCAAAGGCAACCTGCTTCCCCAGGGCGATTTTGAGAAGGTTCCGGTCACGGGCAACAAGGCCGAGGGCTTCAGCCGGTGGAGCGCGAATGCCGTCATTCAGTCGGAGGAGGTTCGTTCGGGTAAGGCGAGTCTTCGGTTCGCTCATACCGTTACGGTGCCGAATGACAGCATTTCCTTTGCGGGCGTTTCGCTGTCGCCCGGCCGCCGGTACACGGTACGCGCCTGGGCCAAGCGCCGGTCCGAGGCGGAGGGCGTGTCGCAGCACACCGGCTTCTGGCTGCACACCTGGGGGCCCGAAGGCCGCGCCAAGCCCTATGTTCGCCGGTTGCTTGTCCCCCTTCCGAAACCGACGCCGACCTTCGACTGGACGAAGTTCGAATACACGCTCACCGCCGAACCCCAGGAGAAGACCTTGGAGGTCTGGTTCTACTTTGCGGACTCGAAGTCCACGGTTCTGATTGACGACGTGGAGCTACTGGAGCTGGAGGACTGAGCCGGTTCCGGCGGATGGCGTGTTGGCCCTTGTTCCCGGCGTGGTTCCGCAGGCATAATGGCGCGTGTCGGTTATTGAAGGAGACATCCATGTCCCGCCTGATCCGGGTTGTCCTTGCGCTGCTGGTCCTGTCCTGCGCGGCGGCGGATTCTTTGGCCCAGGCGACGGCGCGCAGCGTCACAGGGGAGGGCCGCCAGCGGATCGTGCTGGAGAACGAACGGGTTCGGGTGGTCATCGAGCCGAACTTCGGGCGCGCGACGGAGTTCGTGCTGAAGAAGGGCGGCGTCAATACGGCGAGCCCGTACGGCCTTTTCGGGGAGCGCATTGCGGGGTTCGGGCCGTCCTTTGAGGCGACGATTGCGGCTTCGGGTCCCGACCGCGCGGCGGTGACGCTGAAGCAGCGGGGCGGCAAGCCGCCGGAATGGAACCTGGAGCTTTCGAAGACGATTTCGCTTTCGCGCGGCTCGACGGCGGTCACCGTGGCCTATGCCGTGGCGAACACGAGCCAGGCCGAGACGCGCATCGTGATCCGGGCGCACAACGGTTTTCTCTTCCCCGGCGCGACGCAGGGATCGGAGGACTCGTGGTACTCCCTGGCCGGTCCGCAGGGCGTTCGCGTGGGATATGACGAGCAGCCGAAGCCGGGGGTACGCGTGGTGTCCGGGGACTTTCTGGAGGTTGCGCCGGCGGAGGGCTGGCTGGCGGGGCGGTCTCTTTCGGGTCTGGCGTTCAGCGCCACGATGGATTGGCGCGTGCTGGATATGCTGTACTGCTACCTCGACAAATCGCCGGGCGCCACGGCGGAGTGGGGGTACAACGAGATGGTCGTGAAGCCGGGCGAGGTTTTCCGGACGCAGTACGTCTTCGCCCTGCATGAGGGAGTGACGGCGATCCACGGCGCGCGGGACGAGGCGGTGGCGGGGATCGAGTTGCCCGAAGATGCGGCGGCCGGGCGGAAGATGCCGGCGGCGGTGTGCGTGTCGTCGGGGCGCGCGGTTCGGGGCGCGAGGGTCGTGCTGGAGTGGCGGACACTGCCGGAGACGCAGGGGCGCACGGTGGGCGAGGCGACGCTGGATCTGGCCGCCGGCGAGGCGCGCCGGGCCGTCTTTGATCTGCCGCCGCTGGCGGACAACGCCACGCACGTCCTGACGGCGACGGTCACGTCCGACGGGGCGCCGCTGGTCCAGGCCCGGCGCGTGGTGACGCTGGGCAAGAGCCCGCGCGGGTTCCTGGCGGAGACGCCGGCGGGGGGGAAGGTCGGCAACTCGCACTGGGGGATTCGGTTCCGGCAGACGATGGTCGAGGGCGACCGGCGGCTGCCCGATCATTACCAGCGGATGGACCTGGCGACGGTGACGCCGCACGTGAACTGGATGAAGCCGAACGCGGGGGGGCCGGTGAAGGTGATGTTTGTCAGCCGTCCGGACTATTTCAAGTATTCCGTGCGGGAGATCTATCAGCGCTTCGACATCCAGCCCGACTTCATGTTCGTCTTCCCCAAGGCGCGGGCGGGGGTCTTCGTGCTCGAGGAGTACCGCCCGGACGTGATAGACGAACTCGGGCGGACGCTCGACGCTTCGATGCATGACGTCCTCTTCCTGGTGAGCCTGCGGTGGGACTGGCTGCCCGAGGCGTTCCGGAGCAGGCTGTTGGACCGGGTAAACGCGGGCCTGGGCGTTGTCGTTACCGGCGAGTTCGGCCGGCAGAAGGCGCTGCTTGATGCGCTGGGGCGGCGCGAGGGAGCGGTGAAGGAGGATGTCAAGGTCCTGGCGCAGAGCGTGACGCCGGCGGCGGCGCTGGGCGTCAAGTTGGGGGACGCGCAGAGCTATCGGCTCGGGCGGGGGCGGGTGGTCTTCATTCCCGTTACGGGGTTTCTGAGCGGCTCTTATGACTGCTTCCTGCCGATGGGGCCGGTGGAATCGCCGCAGCACCCGTGGTGGGAGGAGGTCTATGCGCTGTACGGGCGGGCGATCGTGCGCGCGGCGGGCAAGGACGCGGGCGTGGTCCTTGTGCCGCGCGAGACGACCGCCGGCGGCGGGACGGCGCAGATCGTGTGCGAGGGGGCGGAACGCCCGGCGACGGTGCGTTGCGCGGTGTATGACGACGGCCTGCGCGAGGTGGCGGCGCGGGAGGTGAAGCCCGAGGGTGACACCTGCTCCTGGACGTGGGACCCGCCGCTGGTGAACGGGCGTTTCATTCTGGCCCTGACGGCACAGGACGCGGCGGGGCGGGGGCTGGGTTTCGGCGCGAGGACCTTCCGGATCGAGTCGCCCTACCGGCTGGCGGTGCAACTGGACAAGCCGGCCGTCCGGGGGGAGGACCGTCCGGCGGCGCAGGTGACGGTGACGGCCCCGGAGGCGATGCGCGGGCGCGTCGAGGGGCGCCTGGTGGACGCGCACGGGCGCACCCTCTACCGGCAGGCGCGGGACGTGGCCGCCGGCCCGGAGGGCGCCACGGTGGCCTTCGACCTGAAGGGGGTGCGAACGGTCTGCGCCGGGCATCGGTTTGTGGCGGACCTGCTGTCGGGGGATCGCCGGCTGGCGACCGCTGCGGCGGAGGTGCGCATCTTCCCCGCCCGAGCGGCGATCGAGGACGAGTTCGTCGGGGCCATCTGGGGCACGTCCTATCACGGTCCCTATGCGCGGGCGCTGCTGGACACGGCGCGGCAGTGCGGCATCACGCGGCTGTATGTCGGGCCTCCAACGCTGCCGGCCTCGATTCCGCTGGCGGTGGAGATGGGCTTCGACTTCTACGCGCTGAACCTGGACGAGATCTATCCCTTCAGCAAGTTCGACGCCGCCACCTCGACGCACAGTCCCAGTCACTGGGACGAGGCCGTCTTCGCTGCGGTGCGGGCGTCGGCTTTGAAGAGCGCGGAGGCGTATTCCCGGGATCTGGCGGTGGACCACTACATCCTGCGCGACGAGTATCACCTTCTTCCGGAGATGCTGAAGGACAAGTCGCCGGTTACCCTGGAGGCGTTCCGGGGTTTTCTGAAGGCGCAGTACGGCACCCTGGCGGGGCTGAATGCGCAGTGGGAGACGGGGTTCAAGGACTGGTCGGAGATTGCGACGCCGTCGGAGAAGGACGTGTGCGCGTGGATGGACTGGGTGTCGTTCTGGAATGAGCTGATGATCCGGCACCTGACGGTCTGCCGGGACGCGGTTCGGCAGTTCAATCCGCGCGCGCAGGTGGGGCTGTCGGGGACGCAGCGGCCCTCGGCGCGCGGGGGGATGGACTGGCCCCGGCTGTTGAAGGTGGCTTCGTATTTTCACCGGTACAATCATTTCCAGGAGGACTGGATGCAGTCCTTCGGCGGGCCGGAGGTGGTGCAGGGACAGTGGGAGGGGTACGGCAGCGCCTCGGAGGGGGCGGCGCGGCACAGTATCTGGTCGAACCTCCTCTCGGGCAGCCGGCTGATCGCCTATTACAAGCTGATGCTGAGCACGGCGCCGAATCAGGACATGGGGCCGGCATCGCACGATCTGCGATTGCGGCCCTACTATGAGTTCGTGGCGGACGAGATGCCGCGTGTGCAGCGGGGGATCGGGCGGCTGGTGCTGGCGTGCGCGCCGCGGGTGGATCCGATCGCGCTGTACTATTCGCAGCCTTCGTGCGCGCTGCCGGAGGCGATGCGCGTGGACACGCTGGGGGCGACGTACGCGCTCAAGCGGCTGCTGGAGGACTGCGGCTTCCGGCACAGCGTGGTGGACGGGCGCGAGGTGGCGGCCGGGGCGCTGCGCGGCGGCGCGGTGAAGGTTCTCTTCCTGCCGCAGGTGGCGGCGTTGTCGTCGTCGGAGCGCGACGCATTGACGGCCTTCGTGCGGGAGGGCGGGGTGCTTGTGGCCGACACGAAGAGCGGCCTGTGCGACGGGCACGGGAAGCCCTGGAAGGAAGGCGCGGCGCTGGAGTCGCTCTTCGGACTGCGGGCGGACCCGTCGGCGGCGTCGGGGGCGGCGCTCTTCGCGGCCACGCCGGACGCGGGGCCGTCGCTGCGGGGGTACTCGGCCATGCAGGTGGCGGCGGCGAGGAGCGGCATCGCGGCGACGTCGGCGCGGCCCTGGCTGGTGTCGAAGGAGGGCGCGCCGGTCGTTCTGGTCAATGCCGTGGGCAAAGGCAAGGCGGTGTACCTGAATCTGGACCTTTCGAACTACGCCTCATCGGCGGCCTCCGGGGTGTTCGGCGAGGTGATGGTCGAGACGCAGGGCGTTCGGGAATACACCCACTCGTGCGCGGACTTGATGCTGGGTCTGCTGGCGGACACGGCGGGGGTGAAGCCGCGCACGGTCGTTCGGTCGGAGGGGGGGCACCTGGCGGACTCGCGGGTGTTCCATCATGGCGCGGAGGGGCTTGAACTGGTGAGCGTCCTGTGGCGCGGCGGGCGTCCGGCGCGTCTGCGTGCCGACGACGGCCAGCCAGCGACGGTGGTCCTGCCGCGGAAGGGGCACGTCTATGAGCTTCGCACGGCGGGCAAGTATTTCGGCGAGACGGACCGTGTGGAGTTGAAGCTGACGCCGTGCGTGGGGGCGGTCTTTGCGCTGTTGCCGTATGAGGTGGAGGGGGTGGAGATGGTCCTTCCGGCGCGGGTGAAGGCGGGGGAGACGGTGAACGTGACGGGGCGCATCGTGCCGCGCGGCGCGGGCGCGCCGGCGTTGCACGTCGTCCGGCTGGAGGCCTTCGGACCGGACGGGCGGGCGTTCGAGGGGTTCTGTGCGAACCTGACGGCGACGGGCGGACGCTTCGCCCACGTCCTGCCGCTGGCGCTGGACGAGCGGGCGGGGGCGTGGAAGATCGTTGCGACGGACGTCATCTCCGGCAAGTCCGCCCAGGCCGTCGTCACGGTCGGGCGGTGAGGGAGACCCATGAAGACCCTCCTGTTGTCCTCGATCCTGCTGGCGCTCGCGTGCGCCGCCGGGGCTGACGCGCCCAAGACGCCGGAGGACGTTCCGCTGGGCGTCAACCTTCTTCGCAACAGCGGTGTGGAGGCCGAGGCGCCGGCCCTGCCCCCCGCCGGGAAGAAGGTCTTCTGGAACCGCGAGAGGACGGGGGGCGGGTATTTCCCGAACTGGCCGCCGGACTTTACCTACCACGAACGCGAGGGGAGCGGCGCGGTGGAACTGGTGGACGACGTTTCGCTCGAGGGGCGTCGTTCCGTTCGGCTGACGTGCGCGCTCTTCGGCAATAACGGCTTCTACTTTGTGCAGAACGTGAACGTGCCGGCGCGCGGCGGCGACGTCTTCCACGCGGCGGTGTACGTTCGCTGCGAGGTGGAGGCCACGATGTACCGTTCGCTGGCCCTTCAGTACCGGATGGCCTCGGGGAAGAATGAGCAGGCCAACGTAACGGCGCCCCGATTGCCCGAGGGGGATTCCCCCTGGAAGCGGATCGAGTTGACGAGCGTGGCGCCGGCGGGCGCGGTGGGCGTTGCCGCGGTGTCCTTCAAGGTGAGCAACACGCCGATGCACGGGCGCGTGTGGTGGGATTCCCTGACGCTGGTGAAGCTGGCGGCCGCTCCTCCGCCGGAGACGCCGGCGGAGGCCCGGTGACGCCCGTTCGGGCGAGCCCTTTTTCGGAGAGCTTCGTGCATGGACGCGGAACTCAAGGTCGGCATTCTGGGCTTCGGCAGCCGGGGCGTGAGCTTCGTTGCGCCGGTGCTCGACAACAACCTCGCGAACCGGATCACGGTCATTATTGACCCGGACCTCTCCCGCTCGAAGTACTACCTGGACATGATCGCCGGTCAGGGGCAGATTCCGCGCGACGAAGCGGAGAAGGTGCGCTTTGTGCGGAGTCTGGACGAACTCGAACCGGGGGAGGTGGACGCGCTGTTCCTGACGGCGAATGAGCGGGTGCGCAGCCGGCTGTTCGAGGAGGCCGTGGCGACCGGCGCGCACCTGTACATGGAGAAGGGCCTGGCGGCGGACGCCGAGGGGGCGCGCCGGGTGGTGGCGGCCATGGAGAAGGTCCGTCCCGGGCAGCAGGTGTTCATGGGGTTCAACCTGCGTCACTACCCGCCGCTGGTGGCGGCGCGGCAGGTTCTGGATTCGGGACGGATCGGACGACCGCTGTTCCTGCAATACACGGAGATGCTCGACTACCGCCACGGGGGGAGCTTCTACATGCGCTTCCACCGCGACGTCCGGAACAGCGGGGGGATGCTGGTGACGAAGTCCTGCCATGACTTCGACCTGATGGGGCACCTGGTCCGCTCGCGTCCGGAGCGGGTTTTCTGCGCCCAGCACAAGCGCCTGTTCGGGCGGGGGGGGCCGGAGGCGCGGCAGAACTGCAGCACCTGCGACCGCACGCACGAATGCGACTGGGACCGTCTGCGCAACCAGCCTACGCGCGCCGCGAAGCGCAAGTATGCGCGCGAATGGCTGGGGCCGGACCGGGTCACGACCGACGGCTACAACCTGGACTTCTGCGTCTGGCGTGACGACACGGAGGTGCGGGACCTGAGCCAGGTGCTGTTCCAGTACGAAAACGGTCTTCCGGCTACGTACACGCAGGTCCTCTTTGCGCCGAGGGGCAACCGGGTGATTCAGATCATGGGGGATGCGGGCAGCGTGGTCTGCGACGAGAAGGAGCGTTCGGTTGTCGTGACGGACCGCTGGAACACGCGGGTGGACACCCTTGCGGTGCGGGCCGGTCCGGACGGGCACGGCGGGTCGGACACCGGCGTGGTCCGGGCCTTCTTCGAGTGCATTCGCCGGGGTATCGCGCCGGAGAGCACCATTGCGGACGGGGTGTGGGCGCTGGCGACGGCGCTGACGGCGTATCAATCGGCGGCGTCGGAGCGGTGGGAGCGGGTGCGTCCGGTGGTGGAATCTATCGGGCCGGGGCTGGAGTAGCCGAGGCCCGGACGGGGCCTTCGGGGAGAAAGGGAAGGCGCGCCATGACGCCGAGCCGGATGGAACACGTCGTCGTCTATCGCGACGACGGGGGCAGTTGGGACCTGGGCTGTCCGCGGACGCTGCTGCGCAGCGACGGGGCGTTGGTGACCGCCTGATACTTCAACGACCGATCCGATCCAGCAGGACGGCGGCGTGCGCTACATCGCCGCCACGATCTGGCGGGTGTGAGGTTGCGCAGGGGCCGTTCTTCGGCGCGTTCGGTGCGGGACGGCACGAAAGGAGTGCCAACAGATGCGCCCGGCAGGCAATCAACCTGCCGGGCGCATTCGCCGAACGGCGGCGTGGGTTCGCGCGGGGGCGTCAGTTCATCCAGAGCGCGCTTGCGTCAATCCCTGCGGCCACGTCGAAGAGGTGCCAGAGCATCGGGATACCCATCTCGCGCGCCTTGTCGCTGAGGAGTGTGGAGTGGAACTGTAAGCCCCAGTAGTGCTGGTTGGAGCTCATGGCACAGAAGCCGTAGTAATCATAGCCGTTTGAAAGGCCCGGGCCGGGGTTGTAGAGGATGCGCCCCTCGGTGTCGGGGAGCCAGCCGCTGTGGCCGTCGCCGTAGAGGGCGTTGTAACCTTCGCGGTGGGCGAGGCTGCCGAATCCGGGGACGGTGTGCAGTCCCGTGTTGTTCATCGGACGGTCGAAGGCATCGGCGACCAGCACGCGCCCGGCGAGGATCTTCTGCGTCCGGAAGGCGGGGTTGTTGGCGTTGGTGACAATCTTGGGTTTGGTCCAGGCGATATTGACAGCGTTGGCGCCGAAGCGGTTGATGCCGAAATTGCCCACGGCAGGCGGGGCAGGCGGCGTGTACTCCGGGCGTCCGCCGCCGCACACAAGCGGCGTATTGTGGTAGGCGTAGTTCCCGAAGATCTGCGTGCTGGTCGTGTATTTCGTCCAGATTCCGCGCGTCATCGTGCGGGCGTCGTATCCGCCGGCATTGCCCCAGTCGCGGAGTCGCTCATACGAGTTGTCGAACATTCCCGCCACATAGCCGCTGTTGTAGGTGCCGGCCGGCATCATGGCGGTGCGGCCCTTGTATTCGGCGTCGTTGGCGGAGGGGCAGTAGAAGGTCTTGGCGTCCGGGAGCTGGCCGCC
>JAKJEM010000056.1:6532-21250 GCA_022705425.1 Planctomycetota bacterium | reverse complement strand
CCCGCCGAAGCCGATGTACTTCCCCCCCGGCGGCGGCAGTTTGCCCAGATCCACCGACTCCGGGTGCAACGCCATGCAGTGCGAGGTCTCCCAGCCCCCGCCGTGGTCTCCCGAGCGCGGATACCGGTCGCGCACCAGCAGATAGTCCACGCAGGCCCAGGCCAGCATCCCGTGACGGCGCGAATACTCGCGCTTGTTGAAGAGCAGCGCCGCCGCGCGGGCGTGGTCAATCAGCGGATAGTGCCCGGCCACGAGTACGCCAACCCTGAACCCGAGGCTTTCGACCTCGGCCAGGATGTGCAGCAGCAGGCGCTGATAGCCCAGGGCCTGCTCCGTGGCGCTGAAGGGCTGACGGTCGGCCCCGAAGTTCTCCGGGGGCAGGTCCATCTCGCGCGCGATCAACTCGCGGTCGGCGGCGTTCGCCTCCACGAGGGCCTCCAGGCGGCTCTCGCCGTAGTAGAGGGGGGGAAAGGCCAGCCCGCCCCCCTTCTGCGCGCAGCGAATGGCGAGTCCCTCGGCCTGGAGGGTGTCGGCGCCGACGGGATTGTGGGGACCGTGCCACTCCAGGTTCCCGAGGGGAATGTAGGCGGCGGGGCACTCGCGGCGGCGCGCCACGATCCGGTCGGGGCGCAGCATCTGATAGCGAACTTCGATCGGCGAATCGGACATGACGTCTCCTTTCAACTCCGTCGCGCAACCGGCGGGGAATGATCTCGCGCGCCGGCCTCGATCCTCATGCGCGTGACGAGCGCATGGGCGCGGCGCACCGGCTCGGGACTACGATACCCGCCGCCGCAGTCCAGCACAAGGCGGACAGAAGACGCGATATCGCAGAGATGGCCGGGAGAAACGTAGAGCGGACGGACCCCCCGCCGCGTGCGCAGGACCGCGCCGACGCAATGCCCGCCCAGGAAGAGGGGGGCGGAGTCGCCCGCTTCGGGGCCGGGTTCGTCATGCTCGCCGCAGAGGCGGCTCTTGGCGCAGCCGACCGTGGGCGTATCGAGGAGAAGACCGAGATGGGCGGCGATGCCGACCCCGCGCGGATGGGCCTGCCCCTGACCGTCCACGAGGACGGCATCCGGGGCGCACCTCAACCGTGCGAAGGCTTCCAGGAGCGCGGGCGCCTCGCGGAAGGACAGAAGGCCGGGAATGTACGGATACGCGACGCCCCGCGCGACACGGACCTCCTCCAGGGTCTCCAACTCCGGCAGCCGAAGGACGACGACCGCCGCGAAGAGACGCCCGGTACGGTTGCAGCAGGCAATGTCCCCGCCGGCCACGCACCGCACGGCGCCGCGCAGCGGGCGCGTGACCAGGCGCGCGCGCAGCCTCTCCTGCACCCGCATGGCCTCGCGGGGCGTCAAGTCCCAGCGGTGCAGTTCCCGAACGCGCATGGCGGCTTCGATCCTTCCCTCCGACCGGCGGCTCAGGCAAAGTGCGCGCGGATTGCGGCGGCGTCAGGCCGTTCGATGACGCCGCGCTCGGTGACAATGGCGGCGATGAGGCGGGCAGGGGTGACGTCGAAGGCGGGGTTGAAGACCTTGACGCCCTCGGGCGCGGTGCGCCGCCCGAAGGCGCAGGTGACCTCGTCGGGCTGACGCTCCTCGATGGGAATCCCCTGCCCGTCGGACAGGGACAGGTCGAAGGTGGATGAGGGCGCGGCGACGTAGAAGGGAATCCCGTGCTCGCGCGCCAGGAGCGCCACGGAGTAGGTGCCGATCTTGTTCGCGGTGTCGCCGTTGGCGGCGATGCGGTCGGCGCCGACGACCACGCGCTGGACGCGCCCGAGCCGCATGAGCCAGCCGGCCATGTTGTCGCAGATGAGGGTGACGTCAATCCCGGACTGCATCAGCTCCCAGGCGGTCAGGCGCGCGCCCTGGAGCAGCGGGCGGGTCTCGTCGGCATAGACCTTCAGCCGAGTCCCCCGCTCGGCGGCGGCACGAATGACGGCCAGAGCGGTGCCGTACTCGGCGGCGGCCAGCGCGCCGGCGTTGCAGTGCGTGAGAACGCCGTCGCCGTCGCGCAGCAGCGCCGCGCCGTGGCGACCGATCTCGCGGCACATGCGGGCGTCCTCATCACGAATGGCCCGGGCTTCGGTCAGAAGGCGCGCCAGCGCCTCCGTCGCGGACCGGTCCCGCAGAGACTCGGCCAGCGTCGTCATCCGGCGCAGCGCCCACCCAAGGTTGACGGCCGTGGGCCGGGCGGCGTTCAGGCGGGCGGCGACCTCCCGTACACGCGCCAGGAAGGCCGGCGTGCCGCCTCCGGCGGCCTCGCGCGCGCCCAGGATAAGCCCCATCGCAGCGGCGATGCCGATGGCGGGCGCCCCGCGCACCTGGAGGCGGCGGATGGCGTCGAAAACCTCCTCCGCGGTGCGGCATTCGATATACACCTCCTCGCCGGGGAGACGCGTCTGGTCAATCATCCGCGCGCACCCGTCCAGCCCGCCCACCCACTCGATCGTCGTAAAAGCCACCGCCGCCCTCCTGGAGAACCACCCGCGCTCGACACGGCGGGATTATCGCACCCGGCATCGAGCGGGTCAAGACGCTGTGTTGCGCGCTTGACAGAGCGCCGGGCGAGGTGCTAAACGAGGCGTAGCGGGCCGCCGCCCGTCGGTGGCCCGGGCGTTCGGCTCATTCCCCCGGAGGAAGCACATGATGCGCCTGATCTGCGCGGCGGGCGTCCTCGCCCTGGCGATTCAGACCCTGTCGGCCCAAACGCCGGCGAAATACGAGGTCGGCGGACCGCTCGCCGGGGAAATCCTGCCCCCCTACCCGACGCAGCACGGCGAGCCTCCCGGACGCCCCGGCTGCCTGCCCGATGGCAAGGGCGGCCTGCTCAAGGGACCCGACGGGCAGTATCCGGAACTGCACCTCTACCCCGGCGCGGTCGAGCACTTCCGCTCCTACATGTTCAAGTACATGCCGGTGCGCAGTTCTTTCGACCGGCAGAGCCAGTTGAAGAACTTCCCGGCCAGGGATATCCCCGGCGTGTCTCCGGCGCATGTGGAGTCCTACGCGGAGCCCGTCTATCACGTATCGCGGGGGAATGCGGCGTCGAACATGAAGGTGACGAACGCCCCCGTGCCGGTCGTGCGGTGTAAGCCGGGCGCGCCGGTCTTCCGGCTGAACTTCGGACGTCTTGAACCGGGGCTGTACGCCATTCGCGTGATCGGCGCCGTGGAATCCAAGGCCATTCAGCGCCACCGCAAGCCGATCTACCTCAAGGCGGTGATCAACGACAGCCTGGACGGCGGCACAACAACCTACCGCCAGCGGATCGGCTATGTGGACGAGTTTTACTCGGTGGCGGAAATCTACTTCCACGCCCCGGCGGCGCGCGAGTACCGCGCGGAGCTTTCGGCGGACCAGGGAAGCCTGGCGGAGCTGCTTGTGCACAACATCACGCTCGACGACGCGCTGGCCGGATGCGAACGGCGCGCGATCAAGCAGCGTCCGACGACCTACCGCGAGGAGGAACGGCTGTTGCTGCGCTCACAAAGCAAGCCGGCGGCCTCCCGGTCCCTTTCGGCAGAGGACCGGCTGAAGCGCGACGCGATGCTCTGGAACGCCCTGCCGCCCGTGAACAGCCAGGCGGGGGTGATCTACGGCATGGGCGGCGACGACCCGAAGAGCAACTGGCCCCGCTTCGGCGCCGCGGGCCAGGAGCCGGAGGCCATCGAGAAGGCGCACGGCAAATGGACGACCGCGCCGATCGGACCGGTGCTGATGACAAACGCCCAGTTGAAGCTCGAATACACGCTGGCCGACCTGCTGGCGCGTCGGCCCCTGCCGGCCCCCTATCCCTTCAAGGACGACGGCTGCGGCGTCTTCACGCCGGACCCCAAGGGCGGACTCCCGCAGAACTGGATCCCCGTGGCGCGGGCGGTGCAGGAGCGAGTGCGCGCCTATGAGAACACGCTGATGGGCGCAACGAAGGCCTACCACGAACGGGGCGATATCGAATCGGCCCGGGACGCGGCGATTATGCTCGCGCGCTACGCCTACGACTTCCCCGCCATGGACTGCGCCACGGCGCTGGGCTCGGTGATGCTTCAGCCCAGCGCCTACGGACGCGATCTCCGCTGCCGTCAGCGCGACCAGCAGGCGTACTGGATGAGCTTCTACTCCAATGACATCCACCTGGTCGAGGCGTACGACAAGCTCTTCGACTACATCCGCGGGAATGAGGAACTGGCCGCCTCGGTGCGCCGCTTCGTGCCATGGGTGCAGAGCGCGCAGGACCTGGCGATGCTCTTCGACGTCCACCTCGTCCAGACCGAGGCGAAGCGCGTAATGCGCTACCACTTCCACACCTACCCGGACACCCTGGCCATGGTCGCCACGGTGATGAACGACGGCCGACTGACGGAACCCTGGATGGAGTGGCTCTTCAGCCGCACCTGGTCCTACCCCCTCGTCCCCTGCGGCATCCAGGAGATCATGATCACCAACATGGATCGCAACGGCGCGCAGAACATCGGCTCCTTCTTCTACGCCCAGGGGGAGAACGCGGCCAACTACTGCGGCGAAAAGATGGAGCTCTACGCGCTCTCCGGCGGAAGTCCGCGCTTCGACCTGCGCGACCCGAAGCGCTACCCCAAGATCACGGACTCGACCTACTTCAACCTGCAGGGAATGATGGCGGGCCTCTGGCACACGCCGATCGGGGACGTCACGGGGCCGGAGAAGGGCCGGGGGAATTGGTTCGACAGCGACGGGTGGAGGAAGATGGCGCGCCTGGGCTGGCGCTGGACGAAGGATCCGGCGTGCTGCTGTTGCGCGTGAAATAGGCCCGCCGGAGCACCGCGTGGCGGGTCCTGAGGAGAGACCATGTCCATCCTATGCCCGAATTGCGACGCGGAAATCGTTGAGGAACGCCTCCACCGCGACGCCGCCCTGGCGTGCTGCGGCCAGTGCGGAACGCTGTGGCCGCTGGCGGGGCGCGCCCCCCTGCCACGGGGCGAGATCGCCGGGCTGGGCTATCGGCTGACCTTTGGCCGCGACCGCGCGCAACTGGACTACACCATGCGCGCCGGGCCCGCCGCCGCAAACCTCGGGCGCGTCCTGGTCTTTCTGGGGATCGCGGCGCTTGTCTTCGACCTCGGCCTCCTGGCGGCCCTGGCCGTCCGGGGCGCGGCGGCCATGCCCGGTTTCTTCTCCTTTTTCATGCTGATCCCGCTGACGGCGGGCGCGCTGGCATTGAGCGGTGCGGGCCTCTTCATCCTCTACGGACGGGGCCGACTCCGGCTTGATGCCCAAAGCGCCGTACTCCGGCGGGAGTTGTGGGGGATGGGGCGCGAATGGCGCTATCGGCTGCACAAGGATTCGCGCTGCGAGCATTCGCTGCTGCCCTTCTTCCAGGCCAACAGCGCATCCAAGTCCGGCCACACAGGGCCGACGACGGTGCGGATGCCCTTCACCATCGGCACGCTGGACGGGCCGCTGAACTTCGGCTTCGGGGTGCCGCCGGGGGAACGCGCCGCAGTGGCCAAGGGGTTGAATGACTTCCTGGACGCCCTGACGTTGCCCCCGGACGCCTTCACGATTCCGCGCTCCGCCCCTACGCTCTACCCCTTCTGCCCGCGCTGCGCCAGGATGCTCGGCCCGGCCTCGATAGACGTTCCATCCGTCGAGGTGGACTGCCCCTTCTGCCATTCGCGCTCCCCCCTCTCACTGCAGCACGCGCGCCCGCCCACGCCGGAGGAGGAACAGCGCGACACGCTGCGCCCCGTCCCCCGTCCGCCGAAGAGCCGCATCGTCCTCGAACGCCCCGACGCATCGCGGATGGTCCTCTATCTGCCCCCGCGCGGACTCAAGGGGAACCCCCTCGGCATGTTCGTCTTCGCAGTGATCTGGACGTGTTTTTCCGGCGGCATCGGGATGGCCATCCTCTTCGCCATGCTCACCGGGCCGAAGCCGGTGCGCCTGGTGGCCGCCTTCCCGGCGCTGATCCTGCTGCTCTTCCTGGGGATCGGCGTCGCCATGCTCTACTTCTCCCTCCGCGGCGCCTTCTCGAAGAAGTTCCTCTACGTCGAGCGCGGGCGGGTCTTTCTGCGGACGATCTTCTGGGGGAGGACGACGGACCGCGAGCGTCCGCGCGAGACGGGATTGCGCGCGGAGATCGTCGTAGCCTACCGCCAGAACAACAACCCGGTCTATCGCCTTCAGGTGGGCAAGGAGATTTCCTTCGGGTCGGAACTGGAGCAGGCGGAAAAGGAGTGGCTCCTCTTCGAGATCAACCGCTTCCTGGCGCAACTCGACGCAACGCCGGAAACGCCGACGCCCCAGGGGTGAGGAACCGGCGCGCGAAGGGAACAGCCCCGCCCCAAATGAGACGGGCGAACGCCCGGAGGCCCGGACGTTCGCCCGTTGCGTGTTCCCGCGCGGTTACTTGAAGAGCGACGCCTTGCCGCTGACGCCCAGAACATCGAGCTTCCGGGCGACCATGACCTTGATGGCTTCGCGCGCCGGCCCGAGATACTCGCGCGGGTCGAAGTTGAACTTCGGCTGCGAGCCCTTGCGCCCGCCCTCGATCCACTTCATCAACTCGGCGTTGCAGCTTCCCCACACCTTGAGGATGGAGGCTGTCATGGCCAGGCGCAGGTCGGTGTCAATGTTGACCTTGCAGACGGCCATCTTCGAGGCGCGGGTGATGGCTTCCTCGGGCACGCCCATGGTGTTGGGCATCTGCGCCCAGCCCTCGCGCGCGGCGGTCTCGAGCATCTTCTTGTTGTGCGACTCGAGGACGGCGTAGGTGTTGATGTACTCGATAAACTCCGGCGGCACGGAGCTGCTGCCGTGCATGACCAGCGGGAAACCCGGAACCAGCTTGGCAATTTCCGCGATGCGGTCGAAGGCCAGCTTCGGAGCGTGCTTAAACTTGTAGGCGCCGTGGCTGGTGCCGATGGCCACGGCCAGGCTGTCGCAGCCGGTCCGCGTCACGAACTCCTTGACTTGCTTCGGATCGGTCAGGAACTTCTCGACGTCGTCATGGCTGACGCCGACGACGTCCTCCTCAATCCCGCCGAGCTTGCCCAGTTCCGCCTCGACGCTGACGTAGGGCTTGTGGGCGTGGGCGTAGTCACTGATCTTCCTGGTGATCTCGATGTTCTTCTCGAAGGGCTCGTGGGAGCCGTCGTACATGACCGAGGTGAACCCTTCGTCAATGCAGCGCATCGAGGTGTCGTAGTCGCCGTGGTCGAGGTGGATGGCCACGGGAATCTCGGGCATCTCGGCGCAGCCGGCGTCAATCAGGGCGCGGAGATAGCGCATGTTGGCGTACTTGCGCGCGCCCTTGCTGATCTGGAGGATGACGGGGGCTTGCTTCTCCTTGCAGGCCCAGAGGATGCCCTGCAGAAGCTCCATGTTGTTGACGTTGAACGCGCCGATGGCGAAGCCGCCGCGCATCGCTTCGTCGAACATTTTCTTCGTGTTCACCAGAGCCATGACCGCCTCCTTGTGCAAGAACGGGGAATCGAACCGTGGTTTCATTATGCCGGGGGCGGGGGCGCAGGTCAAGCGCGCGCCGCGCGATTGCGCCTTGACCCTTGCGCGGCGCATTCAGTAGAATCACCCGCAGGCGTCGTTCCCGACGTTCTTCGCACAGACAAGGGAGGCGGACATGGCGATTGTACGGATGCTGCTGGCAGGCGTGCTGGTGGTCACCCTTTCCGGGTGCGTCCTCACGAAGATCATCACCGTTCCCATGCGCGTGGTCGGCGCGGTCATCTCGATCATCCCCGTGGCGGGCAACAAGGCGCACGCGGCCATTGACACGGCGGCGGAGACGGTGGACGACATCCCGATCTGACCGGCGGACGGCCTTCGTCAATTCCCGTCGGCCCCCCGGGCGCGGACCAGCGGCCATCTTCCGACCATTCGCCGTAGAGCGCCGGCCTTGGAGCGCAAGCGCGGGCGCGTCCGGCGCCCGGGGTCAGGTCGTTAACTGCAGCGAGCGCCCCTTCCCCCCACCGAGGATACCATGAACGCGCGCGAACGCTACGTCAAGACCCTCACCTTTGGTCAACCCGATCGCTTCTTCTACGATTTCGGCTGGCCGCGCAAGTCCACCATCGAGGCGTGGTACCTTCAGGGACTTCCCCGCATGCCCGACGCGGGCCAGTACGGCTGCCCGCCGGAGTTCCGCGAGTTCACCGGCGCGGACCCGCGGGGCGGCGTCGGCGTGCGCGGCGGCATCTACCCGCCCTTCGAGGAACGGACGATCGAGGAATCTCCGGGACGCCGCGTCTGGACCGACGCCGACGGGATCACCATGGTGGATGCCGGAAAGGACCTGAACACCCCCGGTTTCCGCACGCGCAGCTACCTGGATCATCCCGTGCACAACCGCGAAGACTGGCTGCGGATGCGCGAACGGTGGAACCCGGCGAGTCCGGAGCGCTTTCCCGCCGACTGGGCGCGCCGCGCGGCGGAGTTGCGGAAGCGCGATTATCCCGTGCAGATGACCGTGCACGGCGCGTACTGGAAGGCGCGCGACTTCTGCGGCTTCGAAGGGCTCTCCATGCTCTTCTACGACAACCCCGCCCTCGTTCACGAGATCATGGACCATGTGGTGGACTTCAACTGCGGCCTGCTGGAGCGCGTGTTGAAGGACGTGGAACTCGACTGCGTGATGGTGAGCGAGGACATGTGCTACAAGCACGCGATGATGATCTCCCCGGCCACCTTCCGCGAGTTCATGCTGCCCGGCTACCGGCGCATGGCGGCGCTGCTCCGGAAGCACGGTGTGCCTGTGCTGGCGGTGGACTCCGACGGCCACAACGGCCAGATCATCCCCCTGCTGATCGAGGCGGGCTTCAATGCCGTCAGCCCGATGGAGATCGCCGCGTTAAACGACCCGCTGGAATACCGGCGGCGCTACGGACGCAACATGGCCTTCTTCGGCGCGATTGACAAGCGCGAGCTGACGACGCGCGACCGGGTGTACCGCGAGGTCATGGGGAAGGTTCCCGCGCTCCTCGAACTGGGGGGCTACCTGCCGGGCGTGGACCACGGCGTGCCGCCGACGGTGCACCTGCGCGGCTACCTGTACATGGTGGAGATGCTGAAGGCCATCGCCGAGGGGCGGCGCGTCCCGACGCCGGAGGACCCGCTGGAGTTCGAGGCGCGCCTGGGACCGGTGGAGCGCATGTGGTCGGTGGAGATGGGGGGCGACGACGAGTAGCGCCGCCTGCGGCCTCAGCCGGGGGAGGGCTCCGGCGGGTGGCGCTGCCGGACGTACTCCAGCGCGGCCGCGCGGTCGGCCAGGCGCCCATCGAGCTGCTCCTCGCGAAGCTCCGAAAGGATGACGTTGAACTGCGGACCGGGGCGGTAGCCAAGTTCGATCAGATCGCGCCCGGTCAGCAGCGGCGGCGGCTCGATCTCCTCGCGACTCATCTCCGAAAGCGTGCGCCGAAGGAACTCGTAGTGGTCCATCTTGCCGTGGCTGGCCGCGCAGTCGAGCCGGTGCAGTTCGAGGTGGTCCTCGAAGCCCGGCAAGGCCAGCAGCCGCTTCAGGGTGCTGAGCTTCATCCGCTGGACCATCGCGAAACGCATGTGGTTGCCGACCAGGGAGGCGATCTGTTCGATCTGCTCCCCGCTGAACTTGAGCCGCCGCGCGACGTCGCGCGCGATCTCCTCGCCGGCCTTGTCGTGCTCGTCGAAGCGAATGCGCTCCTCGGCGAAGGTCTGCGTCTGCGGCTTGCCCACGTCGTGCAGAAGAACGGCCACCGCCAGCTCGGGCGAGGGATTCCGCGCCAGGTCGAGCATCAGCCCGGTGTGCTCGAAGACGTCGCCTTCCGGGTGGAACTGCGGCGGCTGCTCGACGCCCTCAAGCGCGGCGACCTCGGGCAGGATCGGCTGAAGCAGGCCCGTGTCGCGCAGCAGCCGCAGGCCGCGCCCGGCATGGGGCGCGCAGAGCAGCCGGACGAGTTCGTCGCGAATGCGTTCGGCGCTGACCTCGACCACGCCCGGCGCCGCCTCGCACAGCGCGGCGTAGGTCCCCTCCTCGATAGCGTACTCGAACCGCGCGGCGAAGCGAATGGCCCGCAGAAGGCGCAACCGGTCCTCGGCGAACCGCGCGCGCGGATCGCCGATGGCGCGCACCGTCCGGCGACGGATGTCCTCGCGCCCCCCCACCCAGTCCAGCACCTCCCCCGAAAGCGGATCGAACAGCATCCCGTTGATGGTGAAGTCCCGGCGGGCGACGTCCTCCCGCGCCGAAGCGAAGACGACGCGATCGGGGCGGCGACCGTCGGAGTAGCCCGACTCCGTGCGAAACGTGGCGACCTCGACCGGGCCGGCGGGCATGAGGACCTGCACCACGCCGAAGGCCGCCCCCACGGCCACGGCTTTCGCGAAGAGGCTGAGCACCTGCTCCGGACGGGCGGACGTGGCCACATCGTAGTCGTGCGGCGCCAGGCCCATGACCAGGTCGCGGACACAGCCGCCGGCAAAGTAGGACTCGTGCCCGGCGGCGCGCAGCCGGCGCACGACCTCGCCGGCCTCGTGGCAGCGCGCGGAATCGTCGCTCATGGGTCTTCCATCTTCTCCAGGCCCGGCGGTCGCCCTCTCCGACTGCGCATTATAGGGGATTGCCCCCCGCCGCGCCATGTGGTACATTGAAGTTCGTAAGACGCAGGCGGGTCCTTTTCGACCGAAGGGAGCTTCCCGTGGCCAAAGAGAAGGACGTGCTAGCGTGGGGCCGAAAGGGATCGGTGCGGGTCGGAGCGCTCCGCGTCGCCCACCTGAATGATTTCCGGCAGACCGACGCCCTCCGCGCACAACTGGCGGCCACCCTGACAGAGCACGACGTCCGGGGAGTGGTCCTGGACTGCGCCGGTCTCGTGTACCTTATCAGCGAAGTCTTCGGAATCCTGGTGCAGTCGCACAAGGAACAACGCGCCGCCGGACGCCGCCTGGTGCTGTGCAACGTGGACCCAGGGGTGTTGGACCTGCTCAAGATAAACCGGCTCGATCAGTACCTCGACATCCGGCCCGACTGCGAGACGGCGGTCGCGTCCTTTGCGGCGCAAGCCGCCCGCTGACGCCCCGCGCCTTGCGGGGCCTTCCCGTATCGAAAGGACGCCGCTCGCATGAGAACCGCCGGTGCGCTCCAAACCGCTATCTCCGAGGCCCTCGTCAAGTTCGAGCGCGAGTATATGGGCCGCGGACCGGAGGAGACGAAGACCTACCTCATCGAGGACTTGGTCGTCGTCCGGCTGCGCGGCGTCCTGACGCCGGCGGAGCGGCACCTGGCCACGAGCGGAGAGGCCGGAGCGGGGCGGACGTTGATCAAGCAGGCCCGGAGCGAGCTCCTGGAGAAGGGCCGTCCACTCCTCGAAGCCATCATCCGCGATATCACGGGGCGCGCGGTGCGCAGTCTGCACACGGACATCAGCACCACCACCGGCGAACGCGTCATCATTTTCACCCTCGACGGCCCCCCGGTCGCGGACTAGCAACCGCAGAGCCGGCGCGCGAAACACGCGAGACGTCCCCGCCCCCGCGGACGGGTATTCGTTTCTCTCCACAGCGGCCTTCGCCATACGCGGACAAGGACGGCGTTTGCCTGGTAATCGGTCACTCTCGGGGATGTGGCACAGCCGCCCGCGGCTGTGGAACCGGCCCTATAAGGCCAGCACAGGCGAGGGCGCCTGTGCCACACATGGTCCAGTTGCCGAGTCCCCCCCAAGATTGACCGGATACTTTGCCTGAAGCACTCCCTTGACCCCTTCCGCCGGACAAGGTAGGATAGGGCGTCAGGGTTCTTCCCGGCAGATTTGCGCGCAGGGCGGCGGCGAGCCGCCAGGCGAAGAATGGGCCGGCGACGCGACGGCATGGACTCCATGCTCGCGCCGCCGGCCTTTTTTTCGTCCCCTCGCACCGCCGTCGCCGGAGCCGCGCACGGGAAGGTCCCACGCACGGAAGGAGCGCGCAACATGCACAGCGTCAACCCGGTTCCGTCAGCGACCCTCCGCCCGGCCGTCTTCCTCGACCGCGACGGCACGCTGATCGAGGACCGCGGACACCTGCGGTCGGGCGTCGAGGCGGTCTTCTTCCCGGACACGGCCGGCGCGCTCCGACGGCTGCAGGACCGCTTCCTCCTGTTCATCGTAACCAACCAGCCCGGCATCGCGGAGGGGATACTGAGCCACGCGCACGTGGAGGACGTGAACGGGCACATCGTCGAGCGCCTGGCGGGTGAAGGCGTGACCATCGCCGACGTTTACTACTGCCCGCACAAGCGGACGGACCGGTGCGACTGCATCAAACCCAGCCCGCTCTTCCTGCACCGCGCCGCGGCGCGGCACGGCGTGGACCTCGGGCGCTCCTTTGTCGTGGGCGACCACCCGCACGACGTGGACATGGCGCGCAGGGCGAGCGCGAAGGGCGTCTATGTGCTGACGGGACACGGCATGAAGCATCTCCAGGAACTGTCCGGGGACGCGACGATAATCGCCCGGGACATCGGCGAAGCGGCGGAACTGATCCTGCAAACGACGCGCGCGGAAGCCGCCCTCCCGAACCTCCGTCCGAATCCCTGCGGCGATCTGCCGGAGGTGGCCCCGAGCGCATACGTGGACCCCTCGGCTCAGATCGTCGGCAAGGTCTCCATCGGACCGGGGGCCTTCGTCGGACCGGGGGCGGTGATCCGCGCCGACGAGACGGGCCCGGACGGCCGCGTAGCGCCGGTCGTGATCGGGCCGGAATCGAACGTGCAGGACAACGTGATCATCCACGCCCTCGGCGGCACAAGCGTGACACTCGGCGCGCGCGCGTCCCTCTCGCACGGGGTGATCGTTCACGGCCCCTGCGCCGTCGGGGACGGGTCCTTCGTGGGGTTCCGGGGCGTGGTCTTTGAAGCCCGGCTGGGGGAAAACGTCTTTGTGGGCCACGGGGCGCTCGTGGTAGGCGCCGACCTTCCGGCGCGCGCCTGCGTGCCTCATGGAGGCCGCGTGACGACGGAGGCGGAGGCAAAGCGCATGGGAGCGGTGGAGGCCTCGCACCTGGCCTTCATGGAACGCGTGGTCCGGGCGAACCTGTCCCTGGCCGCCGGATACCGCGCCCGGAGGGACGCGGCGGGTGGATGAGTGGCTACCCGGCGTGGACTCGAACCACGATCAGAAGAACCAAAATCTCCTGTGCTACCATTGCACCACCGGGTAGCGTTGAGGGGAGTATAGCAGTTCTCCCGACGAGGGGTCAAACTCGCGAGACGCCGCCGCGGTGACGCGCGCGGAATGATTGCGTCCGCGCCCGCCCCCTGCTAGACTTCCGCGCGGAACCTCCAGGGAGGATAGGCACATGCCGAAAGCGGTGAACCTGGCCGTGCTGCTCTCCGGCAGCGGACGCAGTCTGCAGAACCTGCTCGACCGCATCGCCGCCGGGCGGCTGGATGCGCAGGTGCGGCTGGTTGTATCGAGCCGGGGGGACGCGTACGGCCTGGAACGCGCGCGCGCGGCGGGAATCCCGACGGCGCTCGTCGAGTCGCGCCGCTTTCGCAACTTCCTGAAGATGAGCGACGCGGTCACCCTGGAGATCGAGCGGCAGCCGGTGGACCTCATCGTGCTGGCCGGCTTCATGTGTTTCTACCGGATTCCCGACCCCTTCCTGGGACGCACGATGAACATCCACCCGGCTCTCATCCCCGCCTTCTCGGGCAAGGGATTCTACGGCCATTTCGTCCACGAGGCCGTCCTGCGCGCCGGCTGCAAGGTCACCGGCTGCACCGTGCACTTCGTGGACAACGAGTACGACCACGGGCCGATCATCCTGCAGCGGACGGCGCCCGTTCTGGACGACGACACGCCGGACACGCTGGCCGCGCGAGTCTTCGAGCAGGAGTGCGAGGCGTACCCGGAGGCGATTCAGCTCTTCGCCGAGGACCGCCTGCGCATCGAAGGTTCCCGCGTGCGGGTTTTGCCGAAGAGAACGCCATGAAGACCATGCGAGCGCTGGTGAAGAGCCGGCGCGAACCGGGGCTGTGGATAGAAGAAGCGCCCGTCCCCGAGCCGGGGCCGAACGACGTGCTGATCCGCATCCACAAGACGGCCATCTGCGGCACCGACGCGCACATCTATGCGTGGGACGAGTGGGCGCAGGGCCACATCCGGACCCCCTTGATCCTGGGCCACGAGTTCGCCGGGCGCGTCGAAGCGGTGGGCGCCAACGTCCACGACTTCCACCCCGGCGACGTCGTCAGCGGCGAAGGGCACCTCGTCTGCGGCGTATGCCGGAACTGCCTGGCCGGACGACGCCACCTCTGCCGCAGCACCAGCGGGGTGGGGATTGACCGCAGCGGCGCCTTCGCCGAGTACCTCTGCATCCCCGTCAGCAACGTCTGGTACGCCAGCCCGAAGATTCCGATGGACCTGCTGGCCTGCTTCGATCCCTTCGGCAATGCCACGCACACGGCCCTCTCCTTCGACCTGGTGGGCGAGGACGTGCTGATCACCGGCGCGGGCCCGATCGGCCTGATGGCCGCGGCCATCGCGCGGCACGTGGGGGCGCGCTACGTCGTCATCACCGACGTCAACCCCTACCGGCTGGACCTCGCGCGCCGGATGGGCGTGACGCTGGCCGTGGACCCCCGCGAGAAACCCCTCGCCGCCGTCCAGAAGGAACTGGGGATGAAGGAAGGTTTCGACGTCGGGATGGAAATGTCCGGCAACCCCGAGGCCTTCCGGCAGATGCTGGGCCAGATGTGCCACGGCGG
>JAKJEM010000056.1:0-6489 GCA_022705425.1 Planctomycetota bacterium | reverse complement strand
TGGGCATCCTGCCCAACGCCACCGCCGTTGACTGGGACAAGGTGATCTTCCGCTCCCTGCTCATCAAGGGCATCTACGGACGGGAGATGTTCGAGACGTGGTACAAGATGACCTCGATGCTGCAAAGCGGGCTGGACATCCGGCCCGTGATCACGCATCGCTTCCCCGCGGCGGAGTTCCGCGAGGGGTTCGAGGTCATGTGTTCGAGAAACTCGGGGAAGGTTGTGCTGGATTGGGTGTGAGGCCGACATGTATTCGGAGAAGATGCAGCGCCGCGTGCGGGAGACGCTGTCGGAACTGAAGGCGTCCGGGCTGTTCAAGGGGGAGCGGGTACTGGCCGGACGCCAGGGGGCGTGGGTCGAGTTGGACGACGGACGGCGCGTGCTGAACTTGTGCGCCAACAACTACCTCGGCCTGGCGGGCCATCCGGCGCTGGCCCGGGCCGCCGCCGAAGGGCTGGAACGGTGGGGCTACGGTCTCTCCTCGGTGCGCTTCATCTGCGGCACACAGGCGCTCCACAAGGAACTCGAACGCCGCATGTCGGAGTTCCTGGGGACCGAGGACACGATCCTCTATTCCTCGTGCTTCGACGCGAACGGCGGACTCTTCGAGACCCTCCTCGGAGAGGAGGACGCCGTCATCAGCGACCAGTTGAACCACGCCAGCATCATTGACGGCATCCGCCTGTGCAAGGCCCAGCGGCTGCGCTACGCGAACAACGACATGGCGGACCTGAAGGCGCGCCTGACGGAGGCCGCCGGGGCGCGCACGCGCATGATCGCGACGGACGGCGTCTTCTCGATGGACGGCACGATCGCGCGGCTGGACGCCCTCTGCGACCTGGCCGACGCCCACGACGCCCTGGTGATGACGGACGACTCGCACGCCGTAGGCGTCCTCGGCCGCACCGGGCGCGGCAGCCATGAATACCGCAACGTCATGGGGCGGGTGGACCTCATCACCGGCACCTTCGGCAAGGCCCTCGGCGGCGCCAGCGGCGGCTATACGAGCGGCCGGGCCGAACTGATCGCCCTGCTGCGCCAGCGCTCGCGACCCTACCTCTTCAGCAACACCCTGGCGCCGGGCGTCGCCGCCGCCACGCTCAAGGCCCTGGACATGGTCACCCGCTCCACGGAACTCGTGGAAACGCTCGGGCGCAACACGCGCCACTTCCGCGAGGGGATGCGCCGCGCGGGGTTCACCGTCCCCGAGGGCGACCACCCCATCGTCCCCGTCATGCTCGGCGAAGCGCCTCTGGCCGCGCGCATGGCCGAACGCCTCCTCCAGGAGGGCCTCTACGTCGTCGGCTTCTCCTATCCCGTCGTCCCCAGGGGCGCGGCGCGAATCCGCATCCAGATGTCCGCCGCCTTCTCCACCGCCGACCTCGATTTCGCCCTCGACCGCCTCGCGTCCGTCGGGCGCGAACTCGGCATCATCCGGCCCAGCTAAGGAACCCCTCCATGCTCTCCGCGCGCGAAAACACCTGTCGCCTGTACGCCCGGCAGAAGCCCGAACGCGTCGGCTTCACCGACAACCTCTGGGCCGACACGATCCGCAAATGGGTCGAGCAGGGCTACCCGACCCGGCGCGTGCGCCGAACGGTGAAGCGAACCGTCACCGAGAGGGGCGCGGACGTCGAGCGCGAGGCGGAGGAAGAAAAGGACCAGCCGGTGGACCCCGTCGAGCATTTCGGCTTCGACATCGCCGGCGTCGGCGGGTGGTTCGACATGCTGCCCCTGCGCGGCTTCAGCGAGGTCGTCGAAGAAACGTCCGAGTGGAAGGTGACGCGCAACGGCGCCGGCGCGGCCCTCAAGTTCTGGAAGAACAAGTCCGGTACGCCCGAGCACGTGGACTTCCGCATGACGAGCCGCGAGGTCTGGGAGCGCGACTACCGACCCCACCTCCTTCAGGTGGACCGCGAGCGCGTGAAGATCGAAAGCGCCCGCGAGGCCCTCGAACGCCGCCGCCAGGCGGGCTACTGGACCTACTACGGCCACCTCTTCATCTTCGAGAACATGCGCCGGAGCCTGGGCGACCTGTGCATGTACCAGAGCGTCCTCGACGACCCCGCGTGGATTCACGACTACAACCGGGTCCACACGGACTTCTACAAGGCGCACTACCGCCTTCTCTTCGAGGAAGCCGGCGTGCCGGACGGCGTCTGGATGTATGAGGACCTGGGCTACAACAAAGGCCTCTTCATGTCTCCCCGCGTGCTGCAGGAGCTGTTCTTCCCCTACTTCAAGGAGGTGGTGGACTTCTTCCACTCCTACGGCTGTCCCGTAACGCTCCACACCTGCGGCAGCACGCGCGAGGCGCTGCCCATGATTGCCGACGCGGGCTTCGACGGGCTCCACCCGATGGAGCGCGCGGCGGGGAACGACCCCTTCGAGTACGCCGAGAAGTACGGCGACCGCTTCGTCTTCGTCGGCGGCTTCGACAAGCGGATCCTGGAAACGCATGACCGCGACCTGATCCGGCGGTCCACACGCGAGTACCTGCGCGGCATGAAAGCGCGCGGCGCCCGGCTCGTCCTGGCCTCCGACCACTCTATCTCCACGAACACCGACTATGGCGATTTCCGGTGCTTCGCCGAAACGTGGCGGGAGGAGATGGCGTACTGACCCGTCTCGGCCTGTCCTTTCCTTGACAGTGCGGAGAGAGAAGCGTAGGATTAAGGGCAATAAGGGTTTTTTCGTGCCTTGACGGCGCGAATCTTTCAGGAGGAGTCCGCTCGTCCGGTGATGAGCGGCCCGGTTAGATAGCAAGGGAGATGGCTATGTCGAGAATCGCGATGTGCGTGGCCGTGGCGGTAGTTGTCGCGCTGGCGTGCGGTTGCATCACGACGTCCGCAGGAATTGCCCCGTCGAACCGTCCGGTGGACATGGACAAGGTCGTTGTCGGCAAGTCGGTCGAGGGGACCTCGTGGGGAATGAACATCCTGTTCTTCCTCCCCCTCTTCCAGGCGAGCACGGCGGATGCCTTGGACGAAGCGACGACAAAGGGCCGCACCGACACGCTGATTGACATCACCGTGGACAACCGGCATGTGTTCCTCTTCGGAATCCTCAACTTCCAGCGCATCAAAGTCACCGGCATCAGCGTCACCCGGAAGTAACCGGGCCGGACGCCCGCCGTCATAACACGGACTTCCTCGCCTGTATCCTGGTCGAGCGCGAGTACGTGGCAGAGCCGAGTCGGGACGCGCGAGACGATCGCGCGTCCCGCTCTGTTTTCAGGGGGTTCCACGTCGCAACCTGACGCGTGCCGTGTTCAGGAAGGGGTCGGTTGCGACACCCACCGGCAACCGATCGGCATCCCCCGTCGAGAGAGGCCCCTTGCGTCGCAGCGGGTTTGGGCCGATGTCGTCCTCCGCCGCGCGCAAAGGCACGCGACTTGCTCTATCCTCTTGCAGACGCCGATGGTGTTCGGACATCGGACGCGGGCTCGACAACGGAGAACTTGCAGAGGAGGGCCGCGGCGGTCACCAGGACGCAGGCAAGCCAGATGTGCGGACGACCGCCCAGCGGCATCCCGAGGTAGAGCATGGTGACGGCGGCGGCCAGAATCGGGGTGAGGTAGGACAGCGAAGCCACAAGGACGATGTTTCCACGGCGCATCGCCACATCCCAACAGGAGTAGGCCAGGATGCCCGGGAAGAGCGCCGCGGCGGCCAGTTCGGCAACGGCGCGCGTCGTCCACAGGGCGGCGTCGGGAGAGCCATATCTTCTCAGGACTGTCAACAACAGCCCGCTCGCCAGGAAGAAGAACGGCACGACGCCGCCCGTGGCTTCCCAGGCCCACCGGCGGCTGAGATTCGAGTAGAGCGCCCAGGCGACGGCCGCAACCAGCATCAGAAGGTACGGCAGGGCGTTCGCGCTGAACCTTGCCGCGAAGCCGGCCCACGAAAGGTCGCCCGGCGGCACTATGGCCAGCGCCGTCCCGACCAGCGCCAGGACCATGCCGGGCAGCAGCATGGGGCGCGCGCGCATTCCCAGCAGCGGCACGGCGAAGGCCAGTGTCAGGCTTGGCCAAAGGTAGTTGACCACGAGGGCTTCGAGCATCTGCTCGTGGCTCGACGACGTCCCCACGGCCACCTGGAAGCAGACGATGTAGAGGACGAAAAGCCCCCCCGCTCCAAAGGTGTACCGCCACCCCAGCCGCCGGAGTTCGCGCGTCCGCGCCGGGCTGGCGAGGACCCAGATCGCGCCGAGAACGCCTCCCAGGAGATAGATGTACGCCCCCGCGCTGATCGCGCCGACTTGGACGCTGAGGCTGCGCGTCATCGCGCCCGAGGCGCTCCAGAACAGGATGGCGAAAACACCGAGCAGTGTGGGCCACGCCGGAGTTCCGCGCCGCGGCGATTCGGGCTCCGGGGGGGCGGAGGAGTCCTCGACGGCGCACATGGGGCGCTCCGATCAGAAGAGGCGGTCCGCCGCCGCGAGAATGTCCGCCACCGAGGGCATGACGGCGCGTTCCAGGGTCATGGCGGAGGGGATGGGCGAGTCCTTGGCCGCCACGCGACGGACCGGCGCCTTGAGCGAGGCAAAAGCGCCTTCAACGACCCGGGCCGCCACCTCCGCCCCGACGCCGCCCGTGAGCGGCCCTTCTTCTATCACGATGCACCGCCCCGTCTTCCGCGCGGCGGCAAGGAGGGTTTCGTCATCCATCGGTCGGAGCGTACGCAGGTCGAGCACTTCCGCCTCCAGCCCCCCCTCCGCAAGATCGTGCGCCGCCCGCAACGCCAGGGGGACCCCCCCGCCGTAAGCGATCAGCGTCAAGTCCCCCCCCTGCCGGGCCGTGCGCGCGCGCCCCAGGGGCGTCTCGTAGTATTCGGCGGGCACCTCGCCCTTGACGCCATAGAGGGCCTTGGGCTCGACAAAGAGCACCGGATTGGGGTCGCGGATGGATGCCAGCAGCAGCCCCTTCGCATCGGCGGGCGTGGCAGGAACGACGACCTTGAGCCCCGGAACGGACAGAAAGAGCGATTCGAGGTTCTGGGAGTGGCTTGCGCCGTAGCCGCGCCCGGCCCCGGCGGGGGTGCGGATCACGAGCGGCACGCGCACCTGCCCGTCGTAAATGTAATGCAACTTCGCCGCGTGGTTGATGATCTGGTCGGCGGCGAGCAGGATGAAATCCATGAACATGATCTCGACGACCGGCCTGAGTCCCGTCATCGCCGCGCCGACGGCCAAGCCGACGACGCTGTTCTCGGAGATCGGCGTCTCGCGCACCCGCTCGGCGCCGTACTTCTCCGACAAGCCGCGCGTGATCCCGAAGGCTCCTCCGTACAGGCCGATGTCCTCGCCCATGAGGAAGACGGACGGATCGTGTTCCAGCGCTTGCTCCAGGGCCTGGCGGATGGCTTCGCTGAAGTAGAGCTCAGGCATGGGCGAAGGCCTCCGCCGCCTCGTCGCCGGGCGGCGTTTCCGAGGCGTGACGGCAGACCTCCTCGGCGTGGGCCACCTGGCTTCGCACGTCGTGTTCGATGCGCCCGACCTCGGGCTCGAAACCCGCCGCGAGAAGCCGCGCGCGCGTGGTCGCCAGCGGATCCCGCGCGCTCCAGCGGGCCTCCTCCTCGCGCGTGCGATAGACCCTGCGATCGCTCTTCGAGTGCCCGCAAAAGCGATAGGTCATCGCCTCCAGGAAGGCCGGACCGTGCCCCGCGCGGACGCCCTCCAGGAGCCGCCCGGCGGCGCGCTCCACGGCCTCGACGTCCATGCCGTCCACCCGTGCGGAGGGCATCGCATAGGCGCGGGGACGCTGGAGGATATCGCCGCCGGCCACCGTGCGCGCCACCGGTTCGGACATGGCGTAGAGGTTGTTCTCGCACACGTACAGCACCGGCAGCCGCCACAGAGCGGCCATGTTGAGCGATTCGTGGAAGGTCCCTTGATTGGTGGCGCCGTCGCCGAAGAAGCAGACAACGGCGACGCCGGTGTTGCGCATCTTCGCCGCAAGCGCCGCGCCGGTGGCAATGGGAATTCCGCCGCCGGTGATGCCGTTGGTGCCCAGGAACCCGAGGGCCGGAACGCTGATGTGCTGCGAACCGCCCCGCCCCCGGCAATAGCCGTTGACGCGCCCCATCAGCTCGCCCAGCAGCCGGGCGGGGTCCCCCCCCATCGCCAGGAGGTGCCCATGCCCGCGATGGCTGCTGACCGCCACGCCCACCGCCACGGCCTCCTGCCCGATGCACAGGTGGCAGGTGCCGAAGATCGCCCCGTCCGCGTAGAGCGCAGCCACGCGCTCTTCGACGGCGCGGATCAGGAGCATGACGCGATAGGCATCGAGCAGAGGTCGCATGAAAGCCTTCCCGCGATAAGAAACCGAAGCCTCCGGGATTCTAGCGGATGCGCCGGAACGGGGCAAGGCCGCGACGGCGCTTGCGCCGGAGAGGCGCAGGGGATTACCATGCGCAGGATTTCGGTGACCCGTGAGATGGACGCCATGACGCTGCAGAGTGCCGCCCCGAGTCGTCGTCTTGCCCAC
>JAKJEM010000055.1 GCA_022705425.1 Planctomycetota bacterium | reverse complement strand
GCCCACGGACGCATGGAACTCGAACCCGTCCTTCGCCAACTGCACCACGCGCTGCGCGGCTTCGCTGCCTGCGGCCACGGCGCCTGCGACGAGCAGCTTCCCGTTCTGAATCTCGGCCTTGCCGTGGCCCACGATGCCATTAATGGAGGCGTCGTGGTCGGCCAGGATGCGCACTTGGCCGGAGCAGTCCAGACCCGCCAGGTCAATGGCGATCTGGCCCCAGCCCGGCACCGCCATGACGCCGCCGGAGTAGGCCAAGATGCTGACGGTCGGCTGCTTCGCGCCCGCCGTGATCTCCACCTCGCGGGCAGTCAACAGGATGTCCGTCCCGTTCGTACCCGCCGCCTCGATGCTCTCCCGCACGCCTCTTTCGTCATGCTCCTTCCGCGACATCGTGCGCATCGTCCGTCCTCCTTCCATTGAACCCGTCTGCCAGTAATGACTCGCCAGGCCAGAATCGTGCAGCCGTTCCCGACCATCCTGGTCTGGCCCGCCGGAACTCGTCCCGTCACCCCTTACTTACCGGGGAAATCGGCAGAACGTCCGCTGCCATCTCACTTTTTCCGCCGAACATGGCCGCGCCGGAATGGGCTGCTACTGTGTACCTATGCAGTCACGTCGGCCTCTTTGCCGAAAAATGCGCGCTGGCCCCAAAAAAGTTACACCGCTGTACTGCGAGGCATTCCGACGACCCTGTCCGTCTACTATGAACCTATGCCGCTGGCCCGGGAGAACTCTGAAGAAATCCGTGCTCACGCGGGGGGGCCAGGACGCCAGAACCATCTTTGAGCGCCGTCACCCGAATCATGCCGACCGCCATCGCCGCCCTCCATCGATAGAAATGGCAAGAACTGGGCGCGTGCGGCCACACAATCCGATTTCCGCATCACAACCAACGCCGCTGATTGCAGTTACCATGTGCAGATTTCTTGTCATGCCCGACGGAACGGTTTTGACTCCCACAACCGGCACGATCACCACGCTGCGATTGCACCCATAGAGTCGGGCGCGGCAACCCATCTGTGACATGCGTCGCCACGGGCCGTACCTGAACACCCATATAATGCCGCCAACCCTGCTGCACCGGACGCTCATGCGCACGGATTTCCGCTAGGATTCCACGCGTCGTAACACCCATATAGCCGCGCGAACCCTGCACTGCGGGACATCAAGATGCAGGTTGTTACGCCGATGTAACTGGCCCACGCCGTTCGCCATGTCCTTCCTCTGCTTACATACCGCGCCGCTCGGACAAATCACCGCGCGGGCGCGGGGATTCTTCAGATTGCCGCTTCGGTGTGACGCGTCCGTGCCGTTCACGAGGTCTCCCCATTTCTCTCTTTCGTTTGGCAGGCCCGAAATGCGGCAGAGAAAATGGCCGCGCCCGAGAAAAGTTACACCGGTGTAACCGGCCCATGCCTGTCGCCATGTTCCGACGCACTCCTTCTGCCGTCACTGATCCATACCGGAGAAACCGGCCAGGTGTTCCGAGCACTCCTGCCGAACGCCTGAACAGCGGCCTCCCACTGTGGAACATATGCCGTTCGGGTCCTGGAACTCGGAAGAATTCCTTGCAGCGGCCATGCTGCGACCCGTCTCCAAAGGTTAAAGGACATTTGGCCCCCCACCCGCCGGACATGCATTCCGGATTCTTCCCAGGCATCGACCATGCGCATGGCCGCCGCGCTGCTGTAACACCCATATAGTCGGGCGCGACAACCCATCTGTGACAGGCGTCGCCACGGGCCGTACCTGAACACCCATATAATGCCGCCAACGCCGCTGTACCGGACGCTCATGCATGTGGATTTCCGCCACCGACACCCGTCGTCCGTGCCGTTAGTGCTCTCACTGCTTGCATACCGCGCGGCCCGACAGAATCACCACGCGGGCGCGTGTTTCGTTGTGGGGTGTACCGGCGTTGACGTCGGGGGGGGGCATGGTACGCGCCAAACCGGAAACTGTCCTCTCGGGTCAAAGTACTTTTAGACCCTGCCCAAAGACATGAGATCGAGGTTTGGCTGGGGCGAAGGCCGCTGCCACCCCGCTTCTTACCAGAAGGATGAGGGATGGGGGCAGCAGGAACCGATGGAGAAGGAGGGGCGCATGGTGCACGATGGCTAGTCAAAGACACTGCGACATGCTATCATGTCCGCAAGCCTGTGCTTGCAGGACGTGCCGTCCGCTGAAATGTGATGTGCTCCGCAGGATGAGTGTCACTGGCCGTGATTTCTGAGCAGCGTTTCACACCACCTTCATGGGAAACCACATGGATCTCGAACACTTCAAACAGAAGTTTGCGAACATCCGGCAGATGGGATTTGTCCAGAGCGCTCGGCGCGGACCGACCGGCATCGGGAAAACTTTGGAGGACCTGCTCGGTATCGAAGAGAACAACATCTCTCTTCCTGATTTGGGGACCGTTGAACTCAAAGCGCATCGCCTTGGCAGCCCCTCAATGATTACCCTTTTTACGTTCAACCGCAAAGCGTGGAAGATGGACCCCTTGGAGGCCATTCGTAGCTACGGCACCCCGGATTCGAATGGTCGTCTCGGACTCTACTTCACCATGTCTCGCATTCCAAACAGCAGCGAGTTGTTTCTCCACATAGATTCCAGTGTAGTGGCAGTGAGGCACGTGTCAGGCCGCGTCATTGCGGAGTGGGACCTCGCCGCACTTGCCGCGCAGTTCATGAAGAAGGTCCCTGCCTTGGTCCTTGTGAGCGCACAGGTTGAGGAACGCGCTGGCAGGGAATGGTTCAACTACAGGCGAGCGCAGTTGCTTAGCGATACCTCTCTGGATATACTTCGCGACCAGATCGGTCAAGGCAATGTGTTGATTGACTTGCGTCTGCACGACGCTGAAACACATGCGCGAAACCATGGGACCGGATTCAGGACCCATGAAGGCAGGCTGCCCTTGCTGTATCGAAATGTCGTGGAGATATGATAAGCATGTCGAAAACTCTCTTCCCCCTTGAACTTCAGTCGTGCGCGGATGATTGGACCTTCAACGGCGTTCGCACACGAGAAATCACGCACTGTTACCACGACTACCCCGCCAGAATGATCCCTCAGGTAGCGGGTAAGCTGCTCGACCGATTTGGGAAAAAGGCACATTTCCTCTTTGACCCGTACTGCGGCACTGGGACTTCGCTGGTCGAGGGGGCTGTACGGGGTATTGATGTCGCCGGAACAGACCTCAACCCATTGGCACGGCTGATTGCGACCGCCAAGACAACGTATGTGTCCCCCCAAGCAGTGCGTTCGGCCATAGACGCCTTCCACCGTTTTCCGTTGGCCAACCGTGCTGATGAGATCGTGCCTGCAACCCATGTTGCCGGAATAACGAACTTGGCTTTTTGGTTCAAGCCTACCGTTGTTAGGGCGCTGACGGCACTATCAGAGTACATCGGCACCATCGACAATCCGAAAGTGAAACGCTTCTTTCAAGTTGCCTTTAGCGAGACCGTACGTGAAAGCTCCAATACCCGCAATGAGGAATTCAAGCTCTACAGGTACTCACCTGACAAACTCAAGACGTTCAACCCTGATGTTTCAAGGATCATGGCAGAGAAGCTCGAGCGCAACTATAAGGGGCTGCTTGGCTTCGCAAAGATTGTGGGGGCCCTTCCCCAAAGGCCAAAGGCCGACATATTCGACTTTAACACTGTCGACGAGATACCCGAAGCGAAGATACCGGCCGGCAGCGTGGACATCGTAATCACGTCTCCACCATATGGCGATTCCCACACTACCGTTGCGTATGGTCAGTATTCCCGACTTTCTGCGGCATGGCTTGGTCTACCAGAACCACACTCCATCGACAGCAAGCTGATGGGAGGCAGAACGCAGAAGCAGATTCATACTTTCCCGTGCGACGAGCTTAACGATGCCCTGCAACGGATAGCCAGTTCGCACTTGGCTCGCGCACGGGAGGTGTCGGCATTCTATCTAGACTTGGAGTGTTCGATAAGGAACGTGTCAGCATGCATGCGCAGAGGTGGGCACGTTTGCTATGTTGTCGGCAACCGGATCGTGAAAAACGTCCAGCTTCCGACGGATTCTGTCATTCGCTCCTTCTTCGAATCCAACGGGCTTACTCACGTCGCTACGTTCAATCGCTCGATCCCGAACAAGAGGATGCCAGAGAGGAACAGCCCAAGCAACGTTGCCGGTGCCGTTGTCAGCACGATGGTGAGAGAGTACATAGTCGTGATGACCAGGTAGACCCGCTTGCCTTTCTCGCGCCCGTGCTCTGCTCTTATCTACGCCGACCGCCGCACCATGCAGTCGACCGCCATGATATGCGGTTCCGGCGCGCCGATGAACGATGCCAGAAATGGCGCGAGGAGTTGGCCGGTTTGTTCAACCGAGCGGCAGTCGCGGCTACCATATGTGTCACAGGGACTTGCGGCAGCGCAGGTCCCTGTTTCTTTTGCCTCAAACAGCGGTTTGTACCCTGTCTTGTGCCCCGGCAATGAGACATGGCCGCCACGGGCACGAGCGGCCCATGCCGCGCCTTGCTTTCCCTCCCCCCGCTGTGTCAGGATGACCGCCGGTTGCGGTCGCGATGAGGTTGGGCGTTGGCGGAGCGGAGAGGATCGGGTACGGGAAGGGTGTCCTGCGGCATCCTCATCCCCAAGACCTTGCTGCGTCACTTTCTCGCGCAATCCGGTCCGCGATGAAAGGGCAGATGTGAAGATATCGAGCGCCGACAAGCGTATCCTGCGCGAGTTGGGCCGCGCAAAGGCCGAGGTGGCATCCGAGGCGGTGAACGCCGAGCGCCGCGAGCTCTGGACCCGCCTGAATGACCTCGACGCGGTGCGCCCGATGGTGTGGGTCTTCGAGATTCCGTGGAATGAGATGGACACGGACGGCGAGCTGACGTTGCGCTGCCGGGACCCCTTCTGCCGCCGGTGGGAGCAGGCGCTGCGGCAGGATCTCTACCAGTGGAAGCACATGCCGGCGGACATGGTGATGGACGGCGTTATCCGCGTTCCGCCCGTGCTGCGCGACGCGAATCCGCCCCTTGCGGAGCGGGTGGACGTGGCGCGCACCGACCCCACGAGCGCCGTGCTGTCGCGCCATTTCCAAATCCAAATCCGCGACGAGGGGGATATCGAGAAGATTCCCATGCCGGAACTGACCCTCGATCGCGAGGCGTGGGACCGGAACTTCGATGCGCTGAGCGGCATCTTCGATGGCGTGATCGCCGTGGAAAGGACGGGGATTCAGGGTACGAGCGTTGCGCCGTGGGACCAGCTTGTGCGCCTGACCGGGGTGGATGAAATCCTGACGGACCTGCGCGAGCGTCCGCAATACGTCCACGCGCTGATTGACCGCATGATGGCGGCTGACCTGCGGCGGCTGGAGCAGTGGGAGGCCCTGAACCTCCTGGCCCCGAACAATGCGCGCTGGCTGGGCGGCGGCTATCAGTTCACGCGCGCGCTCCCCGGCCCGGACTGGTCGCCCGCGCGCACGCGCCCAGCCGACATGTGGGGGCGGACGATGTCGCAGATCTTTTCCGCCGTCTCCCCCGCCATGCACGAGGAGTTCGCGCTCCGGTACGAGTGCCGGTGGCTCCGGCGCTTCGGCCTGGCCTATTACGGCTGCTGCGAGCCGCTGCACCTGAAGATGGACATCCTCCGGCGAAATGTGCCGAACCTGCGCAAGGTCTCCATGAGCCCGTGGGTGGACCTGGAAGCGGCGGCGCGGAACGTGGGGCGGGATTACGTCTTCTCCTGGAAGCCGAACCCGGCCTTCCTGGCCGAGGATGCCTGGCGGCCCGATGCCGTGCGCGCCGACATGGACCGCGCCATGCGGGTTCTGAAGGGTCTGCACGTCGAGATCATCCTGAAGGACATCAGCACGGTCCGCTACCAGCCGCGCCGACTCTGGGAGTGGGTCGAGATCGCCACGGACGTCGCGCGCCGGTCGGCGACGGGATGAGCTTGCGCGTGGTGCAGCGGCGGGCGGAGATCATCGGCGTTTCTTCGGACACGCTCCGGCGCGGGAGGGATCGGGGGATACCCCCCCTGCGCAACTTCCCCACCAAGCAAGAGAAGGAAGGAACCCCCGACGGCTTGACATTCCTCCCCACCGCCCGATAATGAGGCATCGGGACGCGCGCGCGGAAACTTCCATGTGGAAGCGCGCCCGTTAAGCTGCCGCGGTTACTCCCGTCGAGGCGCCCATGCTCAGCGAACGTTTCAACGCCGACTTCATCGCATCCAGGCTTCTTCCCCGCGAGGCGTGGCGTCCGTGGCCGCGCCGCGCCGATCGCGCGCCCTGGGCGGCCCTGCCCGCCGACGTGCGCGCCGAGGTTCTCGCCCAGGGCGAACGCGCCCTCAAGGCCGACTGGCCCGCCCTGCCCGCCACGCTCTTCCTCGACTTCACCCGCACGGGGAACCGCAGGGCCTATGAAGTCCCCCACTTCGCCCGGCGCTACCTGCTGGCCGACCTGGTGCTGGCCGAATGCGTCGCCGGGGATGGACGCCACATGGACGCCATCACCAACGCGACGTGGTCCCTCTGCGAGGAGTCCTTCTGGGGGATCCCGGCGCACGCCCACCTTCAGCGGACCTCTATCGGCCTGCCCGACACCGCCGCGCCGGCGGTGGATCTCTTCGCGGCAGAGACCGCCGCGCTCCTGGCTTGGAGCGACTATCTCCTCGGCGACGCCTTCGACGCCGTCTCCCCCGTCATCCGCCCGCGCCTTGCCCGCGAGATCGAACATCGGATGCTCACGCCCTGTCTGCTTCGCGACGATTTCTGGTGGCTGGCCATCCAGAGCCGCAAGACAAACAACTGGACGCCGTGGATCGTTTCCAACTGGCTGGCCTGCAATCTCCTGTTCGAGCCGGACCCCGCCCGGCGATGCGCGGCGGTCCTCCGCGCGCTGCGCAGCCTCGACGCCTTCATTGACCACACCCCCGACGATGGCGGCTGCGACGAGGGTCCGAGTTACTGGGGGCGAGCCGGGGCCGCCCTGTTCGACGCCCTCGAGATTCTGCGCTCGGCCACGAACGGGGCTGCGGACGTATTCGCCGAGCCAAAGATACGCGAGATCGCGCGCTTCATCTGCCGCGCGCACATTGCCGACCGGTGGTTCATCAACTTCGCCGACGCCCCGGCGCGCCCGCGCCCCAACGGGCCGCTTATCTTTCGCTTCGGGCGCGCCGTGGAGGACGCCGACCTGACCCGCTTCGGGGCCTATGCCCAGTCTCTAGGCCGTCCAGGTTCCGGGGCCTATGCCCAGTTCCAGTCCAAAGGAGGCCGTACGGGCGTGGACAGCCTGCCGCGCTATCTGCCCGCTCTCTTCACGCAAGCCGCGCTGCGCCAGGTCCCCCCCGCTGCGCCGCTGCTGCGCGATGTCTGGCTCCCCCTCACCCAGGTCATGGCCGCGCGCTCCCGCGCCGGGAGCGCCGCCGGGCTCTTCCTCGCGGCCAAGGGCGGGCACAACGCCGAGAGCCACAACCATAACGACATCGGCCAGTTCGTTGTCTTCGCCGAAGGACGGCCCGTCCTGGTGGATGCGGGTGTTGAGACGTATTCCCGCAAGACCTTCGGTCCCGACCGCTACTCCATCTGGACGATGCAGTCCTCCTGGCACAACCTGCCGGAGGTCAACGGCGTCATGCAGCGCAACGGGCGTGAGTTCGCCGCGCGCGACCTGAGCTACGCCGCCGACGACGCGCGCGTCGAGTTTGGCCTCGACATCGCCGGCGCCTATCCCCCCGAGGCCGGGCTGCTCTCCTGGCGCCGGCGGTTCCTCTTCCGCCGCGACGCGGGGATCGAAATTGAGGATCGCTACCGCCTTGCCGCGCCTCCGCAGAGAGTCCTTCTCTTCCTGATGACCCCGTGCGCGGTGGAACTCGCCCCCGGCACGATTGCGCTGAGTGAGCGGCCGCTCGGCGAGGGACTTCCTTCCGGACGGGCAACGCTCCGCTACGATGCCGCCCGCCTGGCCGCATCGTGCGAAGAGGTCCCGCTGGCCGATCCTCAGTTGCAGGGGATATGGGGGGACCGCCTCTTCCGCATCCGCCTGGAAGCCCGGCGGCCGGCGCAGGAGGACGCCTTCACGCTGGTCATCGAGGGGGCGTGAGGGGAGAAAGGTCTCACGCGGATACCAGGGCGTCCACCCGCTCCACTGGAACGATCGCGTCCGCCCCCGCCCTTTCAATCCACTCGCGGGCAGCGTCGCCGGATGGGCCTGCCAGCAGCTCCGAGGCCACCCTCTGAGGCGCCAGTACCTTGGGATGAAGGCGGAGAAGAAGGTCTATTCGCCCGATCCGCCCCAGGAGGATCAGCGGCGAAGCATTGACGACCCAGACGTCACCCCCGGGCGGCCTCGTCGCGCGTTTCGGCCACCGTGGACTGCACCGGCGAGACGGCGAACCGCCCCAGCGCCGCCACCAACTCCTGGCGGCTGACCCCCGCGCCCGCGGCCCCTTTGGATTGGGACAGCAGTCCCATTTGATACCACTTCACGGCCGCCGCAAGACGCATCTCCCCCGCGAAGCGCTCCGGTGTCGTACGGAGGCAGGAGAAGGCGCCCTCCGGAAGCTCCATCTGAACCCGTATGCTCATGCCGATTACCTTCCCTTGGCTCGCCGGCGCTCTTACGCCCACACGGGACAGTATAGCACGCACGTGTCGGCCTGGCGCAGGAGCGTCTTTCGTTTCAACCTCTCCGGCCTCTCCTCCGTGCGGTATTCCTACGGCACGGCCACCTTGAGCAACTCTCCCCCGGCGCGTCCGAAGAGCGTCCGGCCCGACCACACGGGCTGGTTGATCCTGCGCGTGAGCCTGGCCACGGGCGTGAGTTTCAGGTTCTTCACATCCACCCGGTTCAGTAGATCACCCACGGCCATCCAGTGTGTGCCGTCCGCCGCGCGATAGGAGAGCGCCCCCGGCGGCGCATCCATCTCGATGCTCGTCACGATCTTCTTCGTCGCGAGGTCGTAGAGGTAGAGCACATGCTTCGTATCCTCCGGCCTTTCATAGCTTCCGATGAAACGCCCTTCGCCCGCGGGGTACAACGGTCCCGTGTTCTTCAACGCCGGCGCCAGTTCGATGCGATCCACTTCGGCCAGGTCGAAATCGTACACGATCAACTTCACCGGCTCCTTCGCCTTTCCGGAGAAGACGATGCGCTCCATCCCCGGCACGGCGATGCACGCCACCGGCTCAATCTCCTTGTTCGCCGCACCGAGCCCGAACTTCTTCTTCGTCGCGATCTCGTAGTACCCCAGTCCCGTGCCGGTGGACCAGCGTTCGCGATGGCCGCAGATGTAGATGCGGCCGTTTCCCGGCGCCAGCAGCGCCTGGCAATGGTGGGCTTCCGTCGTCCCCTGCCCGAAGTACCCCACCAGCGCCGGGTTCATGCCCGCCGCGGCTGCCGGCGTAGCCGCCTTGCCGGTAGAGGTCCACGGCTGTGCGGGGTCATAGACCGACAGATTGACGTTCGGATAGCCGCAGAACCAGACCTTGCCGTCGGCAATGGCCGTCTTCACCCCGCTGGGGCCATGCTTGCCGAAGTAATCGAGCTTCCCCGTCTGCGGGAAGTAGCGGAAGAAGCCGTTGTACTGGCGCGTATTGCCGAGAACCGAGCCATCCGGCAATACGGTCAAGGACTCGATGGTGATCCCTTCGGTGTTCTGAATGGCAAAGCGCAGCGCCCGGAACTCCCCCGTCGAGCCGTTCGGACGCCAGAAGATGTCCCCCTCCCCCTGCCCGCCCACCTCGACGGGCCGCTCCTTGTCAATCTCCGGCGGCTTCCCGGTCTCCATCGGCTTCGAGTTCTTCCACTCCGGCGTCACGTACTTCTTCGCCGTCATCGGCGTGGCTTGCGGCTTTTGTCCCGGCGTCACCGGAATCGCACGCCCGTCAATCAGCCAGAGGCTCTTCGGCCCCGCCTTCGAGGAAATGTTCCCGGTGCAGTACTCCGGCCCCTGCGACACCGAAATGCGGGTTCCGTCGCCCTGCACGTCCGCCAGGCACTTCTTCTCCCCCGTGTCCGCGTTCACCGCAAAGAGCTCCCAGTTGCCCTGGCCGACCGCCACGTACATCCACGGCGGGTCCACCGCCAGGTAGTAGCCGTAGGTCAGCCCGCTTCGCCGGCCCGGCAGCCCGACCTGCCGGTAGTACTTGTATTCCAGCGTATCCGGGTTGATCCGCACCAGCGAGGTCAGCCCCGTCGTGGACTGCGCCGAACCGTAGATCATCCCGTCCGGGCCCAGTTGAAGCCGGTAGAAACACCGCAACTCATTCATGTTGTCCCAGATGCGCGCCATCGGCTGCACGGAGTCCAGCGTCGGATCGTAGTAGTAGATGTGCCCGTAGTCCACGCTGAAGAAGAGCCGTCCGTTCGCCGCCAGGCAGTTCGTGGTCGAGTGGAAACCCGGCCAGCGCTGCACTTTGTAGCTGCCGGCGTCGAGGTCGGCCACCAGCCACTCCGCTTCCGGTCGAATCGTGATGTCCTTGTAGGCCAGGAAGTGCTCGCCCGTCGGGAGCTTGATCGTCTCCTTCTCCTTGTCCCCCGTGGCCTTGTAATTGAGGAACCCGCCGACGAAGGTCCAGCCGCCGCGCGCATTGGGCGCGAGCCCCCAGTTGAACAGACGGGCCGTTACCACCGGCGAGCCGATGCTCTCCACGTCGAGCACCGGCAGTTCCTGCGCCGCCGCGCAGAGCGCCCACGCCAGGCAGAACACCGCCGCCATCATCGCGTTCTTCACCGACCACCTCCTCTACAGGATCGCATCTTCTGAACCGCCATCCAGGTCAACAGGAACGAGGAGCGACTGACGCGGGAGTAGTCGCCCGGACGCGCCAGGTAGGTCTGGCGATCGAGTCCGTGCGACGTTCCCACGCAGTTGCCGATCCCCCGGTATTCCCACACCTTCGTGCGCAAGGCGCTCCAGGCACGCTCGATCATGTCCGGAATCCGTTCGTCGCGCAACCAGCCCTTCCAGTACGCCCGTCCGTAGAGTTCGGCCAGGCGCGAGGTCGCCGAAGAGCAGGGGCGGCTGTTCTCCCCTCCGTCGAGGACGTTCAACCACATCCCGTCCGGCTGCTGCACGCGCAGGAGGCCGTCCAGTTCCTGCCGCATCATCTGCGCCAGTTCGGCGCGGGCGGGGTGCTGCGGCGGCATCTCATCCAGGAAGGCGTCCAGCCCCGCCAGGAACCAGCAGTTCCCCCGCCCCCAGGGCACGGAGCGCCGGTCGGGCCCGCCGGGGCGGCCGACGTGGTAGAAGAGCTTCTTGTCCGGGGCGAAAAGCCAGCGGAAGGCCCCGCGCACGTGCCGGAGACCGTCCTCCAGCCACGCGGGGTCGCCCGTGATCCGCGCCAGGGGCGGCAGCGCATCGCCCAAGCTCGATGTCGTCTCGCACCACGTCCACGCATTCTCGCGCAGACGCGGCGGCACGTCGTCCGGCGCGCACTCCGGCGGGCGCGTAATGTCGCAGTTGATGTAAACCCCATCGTACCGCCATAGCCCCCTCCAATTTCCTCCCGCCGCCACGTGCGCGCTCAGGCGTTTCAGCGTCTCCGCGCAGCCACGCCGCTCGGCCCAACGCGCGATCCAACGGAACCCGGTGTTGTAGGTTCCCGTGAAGTAGCTCTCCAGGTGCGACTCGATGTGATCCCACGCCGCGTCGGCCAGCGCCGGTTCGCCGAAGAACTCCGCCGACTCGATTGCCGCCGGCAGGATGCAGTAGGTCACCGGATCATGGAAGCCCCCGCCCGATCGCTGGTAGAAATCGAGTTCTTCGCGCTGGACGCCCTTGCAGGCGGCGACGAGCCGCGCCTCCGGGATGGCCAGCATCCTCGCGCGCATCGCCGGGTCGCGCATCGGGAGTCCGGCGGCATTGATGACCCGCATCACCGCGTGCCGCGCCACGCCGTCCCCCACCGTTCCGCCGGCAGGCATCTTCGGGTCCGGGCGCCATACCATCCCCCCCTCGCGCCGAAACTGCCTCAGCGCCTCGCCCGCTGCGCCCGTCTCGAATTCCCCGCGGCGCTCGGGATCCATCATGATGCAGCGCAACGATGAAAGGTCCGTCGGCAGGGCTGCCGGCAGGCGGAAGTCGTCGTCGAATGGAAAGAGGACCCCCGCATCAACGAACTGCCGGACGCAGTTCGTCCACGCCGTCGTGGCCTCCTTGGGCGCCAGGATCAGCAGCGCCGGTTGCGTCACGAGCGTCATCGGTGTCTTCCTTCCGAAATCAACGCGCCTCGGGGGTCTTCGCCGCGCCGGGCAGAGGCAAGCCGACGACGCGCATGATCCTCGGATAGCCGCTCAGGTACAGACTTCCATCGTGAAAGAGCATCCCGATGGTCCGCGCGTCCTCCGTGCGCGCCAGCGGACGCGTGCTCAGGTCCTTCGGGTCCACGGTGAAGATGACGCTGAAGTTCCCGTACAGCACGTTGCCCCACAGCTTGCCGTCGCTCTGCGGCAGCAGCGTGCTCCCCAGCGTCCAGTTCACGTGGCGTGTCCGTTCCAACTTCCCGGCGCGCAGGTTGTACCGGAAGAGCGTCGCCGGCGCCCCCTTCCGGAAGCCCTCGGCGATGCCGACCATCGTGTCGGAGTCCGCCAGCGTCGCTGCCGCGATCTTCGTCCCCCCCGGCAGCGGCTCGTACTTGCCCGTCAGCTTCTTCTGCGCCGTGTCAAAGAGGAAGACCGACGCCGACGCCGGCGCCTCGCCCGGCAGTTGCTTGTTGTGCTGCACCTGCGTGCTGATCAACATCTGCCGCCCGCCGTCCAACGACTGCATCGCGCTGATCTGCAGGTGGTTGAAGGCCCCGCCGTCGTCGAAGACGTGCGACACGAACTCGCCCTTCTCGTTCGGCTCCGGGTTGAACCATACCAGCGCGAAGCCGTAGAAGTAGCGGTGCCGTCGCGCGACCATGTAGATGTTCCCATCCGCCCCCCTTCTCAGCATCATGCCGATGTGCGCGCCGCCGGTGTCCTGCCCCAGGAAACGCAGCAGCTTCGGGTTCGCCTGCGGGTCGGTTTCCTTCACTCCCGGACGTCCGGGCAGGTCCTCCTCCCACGTCATCGGGCGCGCCGTGTCGAACACCATCGTGCGCGCGCTGGGGTAACCCGCAATGAAGACCTTCGACCCCACCGGCAGCAGTCCGTAGGCACTCACCGACAGCGGAACCCGCTCCGTTCGACCGTCCTTCGGGTCCACGACCACCATCGCGAAGTACGCATTCGGTAGTCCGACCAGCCGCCCGTCTTCCATAACCGCCAGTTGAGAGATCGCGCTCGTGTCTGGACGCAGCGGCAGCGTCGTTCGACGCCACTCCCCTCCGCCGGGCGACTCGAGGTGTACGGCCAGCGCGTCCTCGCCCGCCGCGATTGGCGCAGGGTCCATCGCCAGCCTCGGTGGGGTCCCGCCGAACCCCGGTCCCGGCAGCCGCCAGGGCTTCGGACGTTGCTCCGCCGGGCGCTCGACCGCTTCACCGTCCGCCAGGGTGTACCATTTCTTCGGTCCCTGCCCGCTGACCTCGGCCACGTTGCCGCTGATCGCCATGTGGCACTGGGCCGGGGCTGTCAGCAGCACCTTGCGCTCCTTCGTCGTCCGGTCCAGACGCACCAGTTCCCAGGGATCGCTGCTGCGCACAGCGACGTAGATGTGCTTCTCGTCGGCACTGAGGTAATACGCATACGTTCCTCCGCCCGGTTTGGCGGCGGCTTGCCCGAAGTGTGTGAACTGCTTCGTCTTCGGATCGTAGAGCGACACGTCGCTCCCCGTCCCGCCCCCCAGCACAATCATCCCGTCCGGCGAAACTTCCACGCGATAGCACGTGGCGGACTTGTCCGAAAAACACGGTCCAAGGTCCGTCAGCGTCTCCGCGGCGGGGTCGAAGACCGTCAGCCGCGCCGGCAGGTTTGTCCCCAGGTAGTACTTCCCCTCCACCCATCGTGATTCCCACGCCTCCAGGGCGGGGACCATCGTCGGGAGTTCGCGCAGAACGCCCGCTTCGAAGTCCGCCACGGCAAACCAGGATTTCTGCGCCGTGCGCGAATCCTTCTTGAACCAGACCAGCTGCTTCCACGGCGAACGATCGTCCGCGCGCCCCGGCGTCAGCGCCCGATACCACGCCTTGACGCTCGGCTGGCCGACGGCCTCCAGTTTCAGCAGCGGCGCCGTGTGAAAGGCCAGCGGTTGCACGGCATCCTCCGCCCGAACCGACTCGCCGGTCGCCGCCTGACCCGCCGCCAAAGAAGCCGTACACAGCAGTGCCGCCAATCCGATGCAGAATGGGTGCAAGAGCCTCTCCTTTCGCGCAGTCATTCCTTCACTACGTTCGACGTTGGCCGGGCCGGCATTCTTGCGGGCACTCCCGCCGCACCGGGTGCGCCATCTATACCTCCGCCGCCGGACGAACCGTCTGCGCCTCGACCACACTGCGGCTCCGCCACGCCCCCGGCGTCGCCAGCATCTCCGCTGCGCGCCGGCTCAGCAGTTCCAGTCCTGCGTACAACGTCGTCATCCGCCGTCCCGCGCCCTCCAGCGTTGTGCGGCACTCCGTGTATGACACCTTCCGCAGGCGCCCTCGCGGGTCCACCCCGCCCACCGACAGTGGACTCGAAAGGAAAAGCACGCTCCCGTCCGGAAGCGCGTCCTCAAAGCACTGATAACGACGGCGGATGTCCTCGCGGCGTGCGGTGACCGAAACCAGCATCTCCCGGAATCGCGCCCCATGCGCGTCGGCCGCGCGACGGAACTCCTCGTACAACTCCGCATAGGGATTCCCCTGCGCCCCCTGGCGCATGTACTCCGGTCCCACCGCGGCCATGACGCGCGGGCCGCACTCCGCAAACCCCGCCAGAACGCGCCGGAAGGGCGCTATCACGTCCGCCTCCACCACCCCGCACCGCCCCCCGGCCAATGGCTGAAAGAGCGACACGACCGGCACGCGCTCCGACACCTCCGCCAGCACCGCCGCCAACGCCTCCGAGACCCGATAGGCCACCAGGCCGTCCGTATTTCGCACCTGGGTCGTCGCCAACACCTCCTCCATCGTCGGCGCCTCGCCCGCGCAGAAGTTCATCCAGAATCGCCGACTCGCCGTGCCGTACCCCGCGCGGAGCCCTTCGAGTATCTGCTGCAGAAAGACGGCCTGCCGATCGGAGAGCGTCAGGGGATTCTGCGACAACATGACCTCCGTGCACGGTGTGCGCCGCGCAGCGACCACGCTGCGCGCTCCCCGGCGCGTGCGGATCAGCCCCTCGCCCGAAAGCGTCTCGATTGCGCGCATGACCGTGGCGTGGCTCATGCCGCAACTCCGCGCCAGGTCTTGTACCGTTGGCAGATTCGCCCCCGGCGGCAACCCGCCGCCGAGAATCTCTCGCCGCAGGCTGGCGCTCAACTGCACGTAGAGCGGCATCGGGGCGCGCGAATCCACCTTCACCCGCCGCAGAAAACCAACCTCACTCATATCGCGCGCCTCCTGTCGCTTCGGCACGGAACAGCACCGTCTTTCAACACATTTCAACGGTATGCTAGCATACTATACTCCATTCAATCAACCTCAAGAAGCCCCATCTTTCGGCGGAACATGGAAGGCCGAGAGATGGTGTGCCTCGCGTTCCCGCCCTTGGTCGCGAGCACGCCTCATTGCGCCGGGTCTGTCCCTTCAGCCTCTGGTCGCCTGCGCCTTGCACACGCTCCCCGCCACGGTCGAAATGTTGCCGAACTTCGCCCGCTTTCACGCGGCGTCCTGAGCTTAACGACAGATGTCAGGCGCCCGTTCGACAGACGGCATCGTGTGCGTGTCTCCCTCCGGCAGCCACCGGTGCGCCCAGAGTTTGACAAGCCCTTGCAGGCGCTGCTATCCTCATAAGCAGCGGGCATGAATGCCTCTCGCTCAGGATTAGGGACGATGGTCAACCCCGACGACCTCACACTGATGACCGACCAGGAGAAGTTGGACCTCCTGCGTCAGATTGCCGACGCCGAAGAATGGCAGGCCTGCTTCGAACCGGTCTACCGCCGCCTCATGGACGACGAATGCCCCAAGGTCCGCCAGGAAGCCATTGCCGGGCTCTGGGAACTCGCCGATCCGCGGCACGTCGAGCCGCTCATGCGCAAGGCCCAGCACGACCCCGTCCCCGACGTCCGCGCCAAGGCCGCCAGCGTCCTCGGCATCTACATTTATGAGACCATCTCCAACGGCATGTTGGAGGAGTCCGACTATCTCGCCGTTCGCGGCTTGCTGCTGGACCTCGCGCAAGAGGCCAAAGAACCCCTCATCGTGCGCCGAATGGCCATCGAGGCGCTCAGCTTCGACAGCGACGAACTCGTCCAGGACCTCATCGAGTGGGCCTACGCTCACCCCGACAAGGACGTCCGCATGTCCGCCATCTTTGCCATGGGCCGCTCGCGGAACTCCCGCTGGAACGAGGCCCTCCTCAACGAACTCGGCTCGCCGGAACGCGACCTTCAGATCGAGGCCGTCAACGCCATCGGCGAAGCCGGCCTCGAGGAAGCCACCCCGCGCCTTCGCAACCTTGCCGTGAGTTCCGACAAGGAACTCCGCATGGCCGCCATCTGGGCCCTGTCTCACACGCGCGGCCCCGGCGCCCTCGAGACGATCGAGATGTGCGCCCAGTCCGACGACGAGGAAATCCGCAACGTCGCGCATGACGCGCTCGAAGAGTTCTATCACGCCGACGACGAGGACGAGGACGACGACGAAGACGACGACGAAGACGATTACCGAAAGTAGCTCCTTCACCCCCATTTCAAGCCCCGCAAGAGGAGAGACGCGCTTGGCGAAAGGCATCCCGAAACGCAGCGAAGACTACTCGAAGTGGTACACCGAGATCGTCCAGCGCGCCGAACTGGCCGACTACGCGCCCGTCAAGGGTTGCATGGTCATCCGCCCCTACGGCTATGCCATCTGGGAGCGCATCCGCGACGCGCTCGATGCCATGTTCAAGGAGACGGGGCACGTCAACGCCTACTTCCCCCTCTTCATCCCCGAGTCCTTCATGAAGCGCGAGGCCGAGCACGTCGAGGACTTCGCCCCGCAGTGCGCCGTGGTCACGCACGGCGGCGGCCAGCCCCTCGAAGAGGCCCTCTACGTCCGCCCCACCTCCGAGACAGTCATCTGGAGCATGTACGGCAAGTGGATCCAGTCCTGGCGCGACCTTCCCATCCTCATCAACCAGTGGGCCAACGTCGTCCGATGGGAGATGCGCACCCGCCTCTTCCTGCGCACCACCGAGTTCCTCTGGCAGGAAGGCCACACCGCCCACGCCACTGAACCGGAGGCCGTCGAGGAGACGCTGCGGATGCTGGAGGTCTATCGCCGCTTCGCCGAGGATTTCATGGCCGTGCCTGTCATCACGGGCGTCAAGACCGAGAGCGAGAAGTTTGCCGGCGCCGTCCGCACCTATTGCATCGAAGCGATGATGCAGGACGGACGCGCCTTGCAGGCCGGCACCAGCCACTACCTCGGCGCGCTGATCATGGCCCACTCCGACGACGACGGGCTCGTCCTGCCCCCGAAACTTGCCCCCCTCCACGTCGTCATCATCCCCATCTTCAAGGGCGACGCCGAACGCGCCGCCGTCCTCGAGAAGGCCGCCGCGCTCCGGAATGCCTTCCAGGGCAGCGGCGTCACCGTCCGTCTGGATGACCGCGACAACGTCTCCCCCGGTTGGAAGTTCAACGAGTGGGAGCTCAAGGGCGTCCCGCTCCGCGTCGAGATCGGTCCGCGCGACCTCGCCGCCGGACGCGCCGTCCTGGTCCGGCGCGACACTCGCGAGAAACGCCCCGTCGCCCTCGACGCGCTGAAGGACGACATCACGCGAACACTGCCCGAAATGCAGCAGGCGCTCCTCGCCCGCGCCCTTCAGTTCCGCGCGGAGAACACACGGCCCGTCGAGGACTACGCCTCCTTCAAGGCGCAGATGGAGCGCGACATCCCCGGCTTCGTCAACGCCCCCTGGTGCGGCGAGGCCGGATGCGAGGCCGCCCTGCAGGAGGAAACCAAGGCCACCATCCGCTGCATCCCCCTCGAACGCTCCGCCGAACCGGGCGCATGCGTCCGCTGCGGCAAGCCCTCCGAGGGGCGCGTCGTCATGGCGAAATCCTACTGATCCCTTTCGGGACTCCGGTCATGCAATGCCCCCGCTGCCCCGACGTTCTGCACAAGGCGCAGGTTGAGGAGATGGAAATCTGGCACTGCCGCACCTGCGGGGGCATCTGGCTTGACTTCGCCCAGTTCGAGCGTATCCTCAGCCGCGACTACCGCGCTCTGCATCGGCTCGCCAGCACCGGCGCGCTCTCAACCGCCGACGCCGAGAAGGCCATCAACTGCCCCCGCGACCAGTTCCCCCTCCTGCGGATGCGTGGCGAGGGCGACCCGGTGGTCTACTTCGTCTGCCTCGCGTGCTACGGACACTGGCTCGACGGACGCGAACTCAAGCGCCTCGCCACGCTCCCGCTGACGGCCAAGTTCGAAAAGGTGTTTCGGGAGTTGCTGGAGTAGGGGTGGGACCAGCCTGTCGGCTGCGACCGACCGAGGACCGAAAACAGGAGACTGCCGTCACTGTTTCGGAGCCTTGTTGCGCTCCCGAGGAGTCCCGCAGTCCACGCGTTGGGCAGTTCACGTCGCCGTGAACTCCTCCCGCCACTCCCCCGGCGTCAATCCGTCCACCCGCCACGGTCCCACGGCCACGCGGATGAGACGCAATGTGGGGTGCCCCACGGCGGCGGTCATGCGGCGGATTTGCCGTTTCCGCCCCTCGGTCAAAGTGATCTCCAGCCAGCCTGACGGCAGGTCGCGCCGCTCCTGGACGGGCGGCACACGCGGCCAGACCGGAGGCGGCTCGATGCGACGAACTCCCGCCGGGCGCGTCCGACCGTCCTTCAACTCGATCCCCCCCGCCAGGCGCGCGATCGCCTCGCGCGAAGGGCTCCCCTCCACCTGAACCCAGTAGAGCTTCGCCATCTTGTATCGCGGATGGATGATCCGGTGTTGCAGCGCCCCGTCGTTCGTCAGAACCACCAGCCCCTCGCTGTCAAGATCCAAACGCCCGGCCGGGTCAAGTCCGGGGATCGGCATGAGATCCGCGACCGTGACCTGGCCTGGCGCGCCGGCGCGTTCGCTCAAGACGCGATAGGGCTTGTTCCAGAGGACAACGCGTCGGCCCTTCACCGCAGCGCCACCCGACGCCGCGCTACTTCGCCATCCGGCGAAGCTTGTGCTTCAGGATGTGAATCTGCTCCTGCGCCACGTGCAGGGCCTTCTTGTCGTGCGCGGCAAGGGCCTCGTCGCGCTTCTTCTTGAACTCGCGGATCTTCTGCTTGATCTTCGTCTTCTCCGCCCCCTGCGCCACGTGGTGGACGTGCGCGTCAATCCCCAGCGCCTTGCACAACGCCGGCAGCAGGTGGTCCTTGTGCATAGTGCTGTAGCCCTGCAGCGCCTCATGCTCGATCCCCTGCGCGATCTCCCGCAGTTGCGCCACCGTCATGTCCTTCAGCTGTTCATACGTGTGCGCCATACCATCCTCTCCCTGTCTCTGACGATTCCGGGCCGCCGCGAAGTCACGGCGGCATTATAGATTGCCCCGTTCTCCGACGCAACGTCAGCCCGCAGCGGCGCGCGCGTCCGGGCGAAACGAACGCCGCCGACATGGACAAGGCGCTACTTCGGGGGCGGCGGAGGCGGGAAGAGCGAGGTGATCCCGTCCAACGTCTCCCGCACCAGCTCGCGTCCGCCCTCCGGGCCGACCCTGGCCACCGCCGGCATCGCGCCGTAACCGCCCCCCTTGACGACGCGCTCGCTGGGCAGGTACCAGCCCGTTCCGGCGGCAAGCTGGATCAGCAGCGTCTGCGCCGCCGGACTGCGCGCCTTGATCTGCACGCCGTAGTCCAGGTAGAGCTCGAAGGGATTCGACGCCACCGCAAGGTCCCCCAGCCTCAGGAAGTGCAATTCCACCGGCACCGGCGACTGCTTGCGACGGCCCTCGAAGACATCCACGACCGACTGCAGGGCCTCCGGCCACCACGATGAGGACTCCCCCTTCCGGGCAATGTGCGCCGTTCGCGCGGCCTCCGCCCAGTCGCGTTCCGACTTCGTCACACGCCACGGCGTCAGGGCCGTCCACACCACGCGGTGGGCCATCGGACACGGGCGCGCCGTATCGGGCGGCGTACAGGCCAGCGCCCGCTCAACTGCGTCGGCCACCCGCAGCGCAATCTCCTGCCGCTCCGTCACCCCGCGCCGCCGGCGCATCTCGGCTTCCTGCGCGCCGTAGAGCAGGAAATGCGGCGACTGGTCCCCCGCCGGGCTGCAGATCGGCAGCACGTGCAGCGCCGGGCCCAGCCGGCGGCGCAGTTCCACGCGCACCTCGTGCCAGTAGTCCGCCGAGAACTGCGTCAGGTGCTCGTCCACCTGCGACGGACAGGGAATCGCCAGCGCCACCCCGCAGAGTCGTCCATCCGGCTCGCGAACGAAGAGCATGTCCAGACTGTGGTCCTCATACCCGGCGATGGCGGCAAAGGTGTCGCTGTTCGTCTTACCGTACATCCGGTTTCCGCCGTCGTCGTACAACGCGATGCGGTTGTGGCCCACTACCGCGTGGCCGAAAGCGCGATCCAGCGTCCTCGGCGCGCGGGTCCGCCACGCTTCGATCACCGCCTCCGCCCCCCTCTCCGCGACCCATGCCGCGCCTTCCGCCGCCGTCATCACGTCGCCACCCGGGTGTTCGTAGAACCCGTCCATCGTCACCGGCGCGGTGTGGGTGTGCGTCGCGACGTGAAGCAATTTCCCCGGCGGCAGGTCCGGGACCGCCGCCCGCACGCGCGCGGCGATCTGTCCCTTGATTCCGTCGTCCACAAAGGGCAGGTCGAAGGAAACGATCACCGCGCCGTCGCGCCCGTCTTCGGCCTCGATCGCCATCGCCGTTACCGTCAGCGGGTCCAGCGCCGAGGTCGCGACGCGGCGATGCTTCTGCCCCTGCAGCATCGCAGGACGCGTCGGGGTCATGTCGCGCGCGGCCCATCCGATTCGGAGCATCGTGTTCATCCCTCCCTGTCTCAGAATCACCGGACATCTCACAGCATTATGGTACCCTTCCGTTCCCGTCGCGCGCAAGGCGCGCCGCCCCCGCCCGCGCTGCGGGTATCCCCTTCTTTGCCGCCCTTGCGCCGACGCCGCCCGGCGGCTATTCTGGTGCGCATGATGCAACCCATTTCACACGACACAGGAGCGCGCCATGAGCGGCGTCTTTGCCGTCGCATCCAGGAATGACTGCGTCCTCGACCTCTTCTACGGGACCGACTACCACTCCCATCTCGGAACGTGCCGCGGCGGGCTGGCCGCGCGCAACGGCAAGGGCCTCACCCGCGTCATCCACGACATCAGCAACGCCCAGTTCCGCTCCAAGTTTGAAGGCGACCTTTCCCGCATCTCCGGCCACACCGGCATCGGCGTCATCAGCGACTACGAGGACCAGCCCCTGATCATCGGCTCGCACCTCGGCGTCTACGCCATCGTCACCGTCGGCGTCGTCCACAATGCCGACGCCCTCGCCCGCGAAGCCTTCGACAAGCGCACGACCCACTTCTCCGAGATGAGCGGCGGCGAGATCAACCCCACCGAACTTGTCGCCACCCTCATCAACCAGGGGGCCACCTTCGAGGAGGGCATCCGCCGCGCCCAGGAGATGATCGTCGGCTCCTGCTCCATCCTCCTCCTGACGGACAAGGGCGTCTATGCCGCTCGCGACCGGCTGGGCCGCACGCCCCTCATCGTCGGTCGCCGAAAGGATGCCTTCGCCGTCACCCTGGAGACCTGCGCCCTGCCGAACCTCGGCTTCGAGGTCGAGCGGTACCTCGGTCCCGGCGAGATCGTCCTCATCACGCCGGAGGGCGTCGAGACGCGCGGCAAACCCGGCGACCGCCTGCAAATCTGCTCCTTCCTCTGGGTTTACTACGGCTATCCGGCCTCTTCCTACGAAGGAATCAACGTCGAGGCCGCCCGCTATCGTTGCGGCGCCGCCCTGGCGCGGCGCGACAAACTCCAACTCGACCTCGTCGCCGGAATCCCCGACTCCGGCACCGGGCACGCCATCGGCTATGCCAATGAGGCGCGCGTGCCGCACATGCGCCCCTTCGTCAAGTACACCCCCACCTGGCCCCGCAGCTTCATGCCCCAGGACCAGAGCGTCCGCGACCTCGTCGCGCAGATGAAACTCATCCCCATCCGCGAACTCATCCAGGGAAAGCGCGTCCTCTTCTGTGAGGACTCCATCGTCCGCGGCACGCAGCTCAAGGACACCATCCAGCGCCTCTATGACTACGGCGCCCTCGAAGTGCACATGCGCCCCGCCTGCCCCCCGCTTATCCACGGCTGCAAGTTCCTCAACTTTTCGCGGTCGAAGTCCGAGTTGGACCTGGCCGGACGGCGGGCTATCAAGGAACTCACCGGCGGCGATCAGCCCCGCCCGGAGTACGCGCGCGACGGCTCCCCCGAGTACTGCGCCATGGTGGACCGCATCCGCCAGCGCCTGCGCCTGAGCACCCTGAAGTATCAGACGCTCGGCGATCTTGTCGCCGCCATCGGTTTGCCCAAGGAGAAGCTCTGCACCTACTGCTGGGACGGGGCGGAGTAATCCCTATCGGCGTGCGACGGCTGCCGCGCCATCGCACGCGCCCTCACGGGAGTCCCTCTCGCCGAGTTTCCTCCGTGCCCTTGGGCTCGGCTCACTTCAGGAACAGCTCCACCACAGGAACCACC
>JAKJEM010000054.1 GCA_022705425.1 Planctomycetota bacterium | reverse complement strand
TGCGGCGGTTGGACTCGGAGGAGTTCGCGGCGGCGGACGGGCAGGAAGTCTGCGAGCAGGTCAAACGCCTGTTTGAGCTCTACCGGGCGCTCTCCTCGAATCAGCCGATCGGGGCGGAGCAGCGTGGGGCGCTGGGGCGCGAGTACGACCTGCTGGCGGCAACCCTGCACGAGTGAGCGCCGGACGAAGCGGGCCGGACGGGGCCGGCGTCAGCTTTCGGTCTTGTCGGGGTGGCGGACGTCCTTCCCTTCGACCATGTAGATGACCTCTTCGGCGATGTTCGTAGCCTGGTCGCCGATGCGTTCGAGGTTGCGGGAGATGAGGACAAGGCTCATGGCGCGGGGGATGGTGGAGGGCTCGGACATCATGTAGGTCAGGAGCTCGCGGAAGATCTGGTCCTTGAAGTTGTCCACGCGGTCGTCTTCGCCGATGACGGTCTTGGCAAGGGCGGTATCGCGGGTGACGAAGGCGTTGAGGCTCTCGCGGACCATCTTCTGGGCCGTTTCGGTCATCATGGGAAGGATGACGAGGGGCTTGAGCGGGGGCTGCTGGAGAAGGATTCGGGTGCTTTCGCAGACATTGACGGCCTGATCGCCGATGCGTTCGAGTTCGCCGTTGATCTTCATCGCGGCAACGAGGAAGCGCAGGTCGGCCGCGACGGGCTGCTGGGTGGCGAGGAGGCGAAGGGCCTCCTCGTCGAGTTCAATCTGCATGTGGTTGATGCGGTTTTCGAGGGCGAAGACTTCGTCGGTCATGTCCATGCATCGTTCGGCCAGGGCCTGGACGGCGCGCCCGATCATCGTCTCGGCGACGGTGCCCATCTCGATGATCTTGCGATTGAGGTGGTCGAGCGACTTGTCGAAGTGGCGTTCCATGCGGGTTCCTTTCGGGATCAGCCGTAGCGACCCATGACGTAGTCCTCGGTGCGTTTGTCGCGCGGACGGGTGAAGAGGCGCGAGGTCTGGTCGAACTCCACGAGTTCTCCCAGGAGCATGAAGCCGGTTTCGTCGGAGACGCGGGCGGCCTGCTGCATGTTGTGCGTCACAATGATGATACAGTATTTCTCCTTCAGTTGCCGCATGAGCTCCTCGACTTTGGCGGTGGCGATGGGGTCGAGGGCCGAGCAGGGTTCGTCCATGAGGAGGACTTCGGGCTCGACGGCAACGAGGCGCGAGATGCAGAGGCGCTGCTGCTGTTCGGGGGAGAGTTCGAGCGCGGGGCGCTGGAGGTTGTCCTTCAGTTCCTCCCAAAGGCCCGTGGCTTCGAGGCTGCGGCGGACGACGTCCTTGAGGTCTGCGCCCCAGGCCATGCGGTGGACCTCCGGGCCGTAGGCAACGTTTTCGTAAACGGACAGGGGGAAGGGGTTGGGGCGCTGGAAGACCATGCCGACGCGCTTGCGGAGGTTGTGAAGGTCGGTGTTGCGCGCGAGGATATCGGCGCCGTCGAGCTCGATGTGCCCGGTGACGCGCGCGCCTTCGACGAGGTCGTTCATACGGTTGAGGCAGCGGAGGAAGGTGCTCTTGCCGCAGCCGCTGGGGCCGATGATGGCGGTGATGGCGCGGTCGCGGATGTCCATGGAGACGGCCTTGAGGGCCTGGAAGTGGCCGTAGAAGAGGTCCACGCCGCGCGCGCGCATCTTGGGAACGGTCTCAGCCGAAACGTCCGGTGACATAGTCGTTGGTTCTCGGGTCATTGGGACGGGTGAAGATCGTCTCGGTGACGTCGCACTCGACGAGTTCGCCCATGAGGAAGAAGGCGGTGCGATCGGCCACGCGGGCGGACTGCATGACGTTGTTGGTGACGAGGATGATGGCGTAACGGGCCTTGAGGTCGGCGAGGGCCTCTTCGATGCGCGCGGTGGAGATGGGATCGAGCCCGGAGCAGGGTTCGTCGAGCATGAGGACCTCGGGTTCGAGGGCGAGGGCACGGGCGATGCAGAGGCGCTGCTGCTGCCCGCCGGAGAGGCGCAGGGCCGAGCTTCTGAGGCGGTCTTTGACTTCGTCCCAGAGGACGGCAGCGCGAAGGGTGCGCTCGACGATCTCATCGAGGCGGGCGCGGTTGGAGATGCCTTTGAGGCGCGGACCGAAGACGATATTCTCGTAGATGGACTTGGGGAGGGCGACGGGGACGGCGTAAACCATGCCGACGCGGCGGCGGATTTCGGCGACATTCACGTCGTCGGCGTAGATATCGCGCCCGTCGAGAAGAACGGTTCCCGATCGGTTCATTCCGGGGATGATGTCCGGTATCGCTGAGGACGTAGTCAATGAAAAGACGGGCGGCAGGGCCGATTTCGCCCTTGGCGATGAAGAGAAAGGGACGGACGAGGCGATAGGAGTTGTTGCGGACGTTCTCGCGGGTGGGCTCGACGCCGCCGATGCGAAGGGCCTTGACGCTTTCGTCCACGAGGCCCAGGGAGACATAGCCGACGCCCATCGGGAAGTCGGCGATGACGGCGCGGACGGAGCCATTGGAGTCCTGCACGATGGCTTCGGAGATGATCGGCGTCTTGTGCATGACGAGTTCCACGAAGGCCCCGCGCGTGCCGGAGCCCTCCTCGCGAGTGACGAGCCAGATGCGTCCGGGCTTGCCGCCGACTTCCTTCCAGTCTTTGATGCGTCCGCCGAAGACCTCGCGGACTTGCTCGACGGTGAGGGAGGCCACGGGGTTCGAGGGGTGCACAATGACGGCGATGCCGTCCCGGGCCAGGACGATCGGAGTGAGGTCGTTCTCCTGCGGGGTCAGTTGGCGGGAGGACATGCCGACGGCGGCGGCGCCCTCGCGGACGGCCTGGACGCCGGCGGTGGACCCCCCTCCCTGGACCACAACACGGAGGTCGGGATGCTCCTCCATGTAGTGTTCGGCGACCATCTCGACGAAGGGCTGAACGGAGGTCGAGCCGGCAATGATGACTTCGGCCTTGTCCCCCTTCTTACGGCATCCGAACGGAAGGAGCGCGACCGCAACTACAAGCACCGCAAGGAGATGTCGTCTCTTGTTCATTCAAAACCCATAGTCGGCGTACCGCCGGGAGCGCCGCGCACGCTGCGGCTCGCTCCTCACGCGCATTATACACGGAGTTCGCGCGGGGCTTGCAAGTTCCTAACACGTTGCTAACGTATGGGGTGGAGAATGACGCCCACCGGGCCGCAGTAAGCGGACGATCAGGGGATGGTTTGAACGGGAGCAGGATATGGCGAAGGAACGGATTCTGGTCGTTGACGATGAGGAGGACATCCTCAAGCTGATTGAGTACAACCTGCAGAAGAGCGGGTACCGGGTGATCTGCGCGGTCAACGCGGAGACGGCGCTGAGGATCATCCGGCTCAATGCGCCCGACTTGATCCTCCTGGACCTGATGCTTCCGGACATGGACGGGCTGGAGGTGACGCGAACGCTGAAGGGGGATGAGAAGCTGCGCGGGGTGCCGATCATCATGATCACTGCAAAGGGCGGGGAGGCGGACGTGGTGGCGGGACTGGAGCTTGGGGCGGACGATTACGTCACGAAGCCCTTCAGCCCGCGCGTACTGCTGGCGCGGGTGCGCGCGGTGCTGCGGCGGAACCAGGGGACGCCGGATGAGGAAGCGAAGCCGATCTCGATCCATGACATCGTCATCAACCCCGGACGGCATGAAGTGCTGGTGAAAGGGAAGGCGGTGGAGCTGACGCATACGGAATTCCTGATCCTGCACCTGCTGGCGCGGCGTCCGGGATGGGTGTTCACGCGGCAGCACATCATTGACGCGGCGCGTGGCAGCGCGCCGGTGACGGATCGGTCGGTGGACGTTCACATCGTGGGGCTGCGGAAGAAGATAGCGCCCTGCGGGGGATGCATTGAAACGGTGCGCGGGGTGGGCTATCGTATGAAGGAGGCCGGTTGACGCGCCAGGTTCGCAGCGGGGAGGAACGATGACGAAGAAGCGGCTGCTGTGGCGGCTGTATCCGTCGGTGCTGGCGCTGATCCTGGCGGCGCTCTTCGGGGTGACGTGGTACGCGGCGGCCGTGGTGACGCGCTTCTTCCACGAGCGCACGGGGCACGAACTGGAAATGCGCGCGCGGCTCGTAGGCCAGCATGTGCAGGGGATTCGGGGAACGGAGGATCCGGCGGCGCTTGACGCGCTGTGCAAGCGGATGGGGCGCGCCGCGGAGACGCGGATCACGGTGGTCCTGCCGAACGGGCGGGTGCTGGCCGACTCGGAGGCGAATCCCGCCGGAATGGAGAACCACGCAGACCGCCCGGAGATCGAGGACGCCCTCTCGCGCGGGCATGGAGCGGCGGTGCGACCAAGCCCGACGCTGGCCATCCCGATGATGTACTTTGCGCTGCGCATCCACGACGTATCGGGCCAGACGCTGGTGGTACGCACGGCCGCATCGCTGACGCAGGCCGAGCACGTGGCGCGGGGGCTGAAGATCCGGATTGCGACGGCGGGACTGGTGATTGCGGCGCTGCTCGCGGCGATTACGTATGCGGTGTCGCGGGGGATTTCGCGCCCGATCGAGGAGGTCCGGGCGGGGGTGGAGCGAATCGCGGCGGGCGACCTGGGGCACCGGCTGCATGTGCCGGATACGGCGGAACTCTCGCGCCTGGCAGAGGCGATCAATGAGATGACAGCGCGGCTGGATGAACGGCTGCGGCTGATTACGGCGCAACGGAATGAACAGGAGGCGGTCTTCGCGGGAATGGTGGAGGGCGTGGTGGCGATAGACCGCCAGGAGCACATCCTGCGAATCAATCGGGCGGCGGCGGAGATTCTGGGGGTGGCGCCGGAGACAGCGCGCGGGAAGGCGATTGCGGAGGTAGTGCGGAATCTGGACCTGCAACGTTTCGTGTCGGAGGCGCTGGGGACGACACAGTCGGTGGAGGGGGAGATTCGCCTGCGCGGGGCGCAGGAACGGTGGCTTCAGGCGCACGGAGCCCCCCTTCTGGACGCGGGCGGGCGGGCGGTGGGCGCGGTGATCGTCCTGAACGACATTACGCGCCTGCGGCAGTTGGAGGGGTTCCGGCGCGATTTCGTGGCGAATGTGTCGCACGAGTTGCGGACGCCGGTGACGAGTATCAAGGGGTTCGTCGAGACGCTGCTGGACGGCGCGGCGCGCGACCCGCAGGCGGCGGAGAACTTCCTGAAGATTGTGGCGCGCCAGGTAAACCGGCTCGAGGCGATCATCAACGACCTCTTGATGCTGGCGGGGCTGGAACAGCAGGGGCGGGTGGGGATCGAGGTCGCGGAGACGTCGCTGCGGGAGCCGTTGCAGGCAGCGGCGGACCTGCTGGCGCACAAGGCAGCGGGAAAGAAGGTGGAGATTCGTGTGGAGTGCCCGCCGGAGTTGACCGCGTGCGTCAATGCGCCGCTGATCGAGCAGGCGGCGGCGAATCTGCTGGACAACGCCGTGAAGTTCAGCGAGGCGGGACGTACGGTGCGGCTGACGGCGACGCGGGAACACGATTCGGTGGCGATCAGCGTGCGCGACGAGGGGACGGGAATCGCGCCCGAACACCTGCCGCGGGTCTTCGAGCGGTTCTACCGGGTGGACAAGGGGCGCAGCCGGGACATGGGAGGCACGGGGCTGGGCCTGGCGATCGTGAAGCATATTGCGCTGGTGCACGGAGGCGGCGTCGGCGTGTCCAGTGCGCCGGGCCAGGGAAGTGTATTCACACTGACGCTGCCCCTGGCGGGTCCGAGACGGGCCGGGTGAACTCCAGACGAGGCGGATTGCGGAGTGCGCGGGCGATGCCGAATAGACCCCGGACCGTCGCACATTGACCCTGCCGGGCGCGGGGAGCCGTTGCCGCCTCAACGTCGGGGCGAGCGGGCGGCGAGGAGGGCAAGTCCTTCGAGGGTGAGATGGGGCAGATACGGGGGATGGTCGGGCAGCTCGCGTGAAAGGAACTCTCCCCCCCCACCGGTGACGAGGAGGGGGACGTCGGCCCCGGCGTGGGCGCGGAGGCGGGCAACGATCTCCCGAACAAGCCCCAAGGTTCCCCAGTAGATGCCGCCGCGAATCGCGTCGCGGGTGTTCCGAGGCGGAACAGGGGGCGGGGCGAGGTCGGTGACTTCGGGAAGGAGTTGCGTGGACTGGTGGAGGGCGCGGGCCATGAGGGCCGGTCCGGGGGCGATCGTGCCGCCGGCAAAGGCGCCACGGCGGTTGACGAGGTCCACGGTCAGTGCGGTGCCGACGTCGGCGATAATGACCGGCCCGCGGACGCGGTGATGGGCGGCAAGGGCGCTAAGGGCGCGGTCGGCCCCGAGTTGCTGGGGGACGTCATATTCGATCTCGATGGCGTGCGGGAGATCGCGCCCGGCCCATTCGACGGGCAGGGCGTAGGCCGCGGCGAGGTGGGCGGAAACGCGGTCATCGAGCGCGGGAGCGACGGAGGCGGCAAGGATGCGCCGAAGGGCGCGCGGGCCGATGCGCTCGGCAAGGAAGGGCAGGTCGGCGTGGGACAGCCGACCGGCGGCGAGGAGTTCCGTCCCCTGAAAGAGGGCGAAGGCGATGTTGGTATTGCCGAGGTTCAGGGCGAGGAGCATGAGTCCAGTTCCTTTCGCAGGGCGCGGAGGAGTTCGCGCAACCCCTGTCCGGTGGCGGCAGAGATGCTGACGATGGGGACGCGCAGCGCGCGGCGGAGGGCGCGGAGGTTGGCGGCAGCTTCGGGAATGTCCATCTTGTTGGCGGCAACGACGTGCGGCTTGCGCGCGAGGGCATCGCTGTAGAGCTGGAGTTCGTTGCGAATGACGCGATAGGCGTCGAGCGGCGCGGGGCCGGCGATGGGGGCCATGTCAAGCACGTGGCAGATGAGGCGGGTGCGTTCGATGTGGCGGAGGAACTCGTCGCCGAGGCCGTGGCCGGCGTGGGCGCCTTCGATAAGGCCGGGAAGGTCGGCTACCACGATGCGACGGTCATCTATCTCGGCGATGCCGAGCTGCGGATCGAGGGTGGTGAAGGGGTAGTCGGCAATCTTGGGGTGGGCGTCGCTGATGTGACTGAGGAGGGTGGATTTCCCGGCATTGGGGAGGCCGACAAGTCCGATGTCCGCAATGAGCTTGAGTTCGAGGGCGAGTTCGCGCTCTTCGCCGGGGCAGCCCTTCTCACAGGTGCGGGGGGCGCGATTGGTGGCGGTGGCGTAGGACTTGTTGCCGCGCCCGCCGCGTCCGCCCTGGGCCACGAGGACCTGCTCGCCGGGCTGGGTGAGGTCGCGCAGGATCATTCCGGTGGCAAGGTCGCGAATGAGGGTGCCGGGCGGAACGTCTATGACGAGGTCGCGCCCGGAGCGGCCGGTCATGTTCTTGCCGAGCCCGCTGCCGCCCTTTTCGGCTTCGTAAAGAGTCCGCGCCGGAATGTCCATCAGCGTGGCAAGATTCGAGTTGGCGCGAAGGTACACGGAGCCGCCGTGCCCGCCACTGCCGCCGTCGGGGCCACCTCGGGGGACATACTTTTCGCGCCGGAAGGCGCAGCAGCCGTTGCCGCCCTTCCCGCCGCGCACGCGCAGGGTCGCTTCGTCAATGAACATAGGCGTTATGATAGGGCATTAAGCAGGGGGACGCAAGACGGGGTGGACGGCGACGGGACGACGGGACGACGGACGGCCGACGACGGACGGCGGACGACGGACAACGAACGGCGGCGGGAACCGCGGATGAACGCGGACGCCGGCGTCGCGGTCGTGAACGGCTGTGTCAGGTTCAGAGGATGGGCAGGTAACGATCCTGCTCGTAACGGGTGACCTGGATGCGGTACTGATCCCACTCGATCTTCTTGTTGGCGATGAACTTCTCGAAGACGTGATCGCCAAGGGCTTCACGAACGAGATCGCTGCGTTCGGCCAGTTCGACGGCTTCCAGGAGGCTGCCCGGAAGGCTGACGATGCCGTGGCGGCGCTGCATGGCCAGGTCCATTTCGAAGACGTTGTCTTCGACGGGAGCGCCGAGCTTGTAGTTGCGTTCGATGCCGCGAAGGCCGGCGGCAAGGATGACGGCGAACGCCAGGTACGGATTGCAGGCCGGGTCGGGCACGCGCAGTTCGATGCGGGTGGCCTGCTCCTTGCCCGGCTTGTACATGGGGACACGGACGAGCGCGGAGCGGTTGCGGCGGCCCCAGCTGGTGTAGGCGGGGGCTTCGTAGCCGGGAACGAGCCGCTTGTAGGAGTTAACCCACTGGTTCGTGACGGCGACGAGTTCGGGGACATGGCGAAGGAGGCCCGCCATGAAGGACTTGGCCACGCCGGAGAGGTGGTACTTGTCGCGGGCATTGAAGAAGGCGTTGCGCCCGTCCTTGAAAAGGGACATGTGGATGTGCATTCCGGAGCCGTTCTGCCCGAAGAGGGGCTTGGGCATGAAGGTGGCGTACACGTCGCGCTGGGCGGCGATCTCCTTGACGGCATAGCGGTAGGTCATGACGTTGTCGGCCATGCTGAGGCCGTCGGCATAGCGGAGGTCAATCTCATGCTGGCTGGGCGCCACTTCGTGGTGGCTGTACTCGACGTTGATGCCCATCGCTTCGAGGGCAAGGGCGGTGGCGCGGCGGAGGTCGCTGCCGAGATCGGGGGGCACCTGGTCGTAGTAGCCCATTTCGTCGAGGATTTCCGGGACGCCCTGGGGCTTGCGGAAGTAGAAGTATTCGAGTTCGGGGCCGGTGTAGAAGGTGTAGCCGAGAGCGGCGGCGCGGCGCAGGTTGCGCTTGAGCACGTAGCGGGGGTCGCCGGCGTAGGGTTCGCCGCTGGGTTCGCAGACGTCGCACATCATGCGGGCCATGGCCACGTTGCCGTCGTGCCGCCAGGGCAGGATGATGAAGGTCGAGGGGTCGGGCTTGAGGATGACGTCGCTTTCCTCGATGCGGGCGAAGCCCTCGATGGAGGAGCCGTCGAAGCCGAGGCCTTCGTGGAGGGCCTTCGGGAGTTCGTCGGCGGCGATGTCGCAGCTCTTCTGAAACCCGAGGATGTCGGTGAACCAGAGGCCGATGAACTTGACGTTGTGGTCGGCGACGGTGCGGAGGACGTAGTCGGCGTCCTTGGTGACGGCGGGGGCGACTTTGGCCTGGGCGGCGGCGGGCATGGCGTCTCCTTCTGTTGCGGTCCGGCGATCGCTATTGGATCGGCAGGACCTTGTCGCGTTCGTTAAGGAACTGGGTGATGAGGGCGTTGCGCAGCGTGAAGGAATGAGCGGCGGCATGTTCGGGATCGCGCAGTTCGAGGCGGGCAGGGTGGTCGGAGGCGCCGGTGCGTTCACGGAGCCAGGGACCGAGATCGAGACGGGCGTGTCCGTCGGCGGCGGTGGTCTGACGCGCGACGAGTTGGTCGTCTATGAGAAGGACGACCTCCCTCTGAGGAAGGGGAACGCGGGCGACGCGCAGGACGATGGTGCTGCGCTGCTCGCGCAACAGGGTCTCTGCATCGTCAAGAACGCGGGGACCGGTGGGGACGGCGGAGAAGAGGTTGTACCAGGCGAAGGTGTCGCGAAGGTAGTCGAGGAGGTCCCAGGTGCGCCCGTTGTGGGCGTGGGGGTCGAAGGCGGCGGCGTAGAATGGGCCGATGAGAGTGACGGCGATGAGGGGTTTTACGAGGGGGGTGTACCAGCGATACTCGACGTAAGCGGCGCGGCCATGAAGGCGGACGCGGGCGGGGCCGGTGGCGACTTCGAGGGCCTCGGCGCGGACGCGAAGCCAGGGGCCTTCGCGCGGAAGAAGCTGCTCCAGCACGAGGGGATCGGGGGCGGGGCGGGTCTCGACGGTCTCGGCTTCGCCCAGAGGCTCGATCTCGGTGCGCTGCCCCACGTAGCCGCAGGGGTGACGGCACCCCCCTGCCGCGGTCAGGACGAGGAAGAGACAGACTCCAACGAGGTGTATTCTGAGCACGGGTTTCCAGGCGGTTTGAGAGGACGGCGATGTGCGCGCGCTACGCGGGGAGTATAGGACGGGGGACGGGGAAATGCAACAGGGACGACGACCGGCAGACCGGGGACCGGAGACGGGGGGACGACGGACGACAAGGGTGATCCGCAGATTGCACAGATTGAGGGGGACGGGGTTGGCGGGGTTCGGCGGTGGTCAGAGTCTTCCGGTGTCGGCGAGGCTGATGTAGCCTTCTTCGGCGATGACGAGATGGTCGAGGAGGCGGATTCCGGTGAGTTGACAGGCTTCCTTGAGGCGCTGGGTCAGGCGGATATCGTCGGGACTGGGAGCGGGGTCGCCGCTGGGATGGTTGTGGACGAGGATAAGGGCGGAGGCTTTGTCGGTGAGGGCGGGGGCAAGGACGTCGCGGGGATTGACGAGGGCGGCGGAGAGGCCGCCGCGGGAGATTTCGATTTCGCGCTGGATGCGGTTGCGCGTGTCGAGGAGGAGCGCGAGGAAGATTTCCTGCTTCTCGTGGCGAAGACGCGGATGGAGCAGGTCGAAGACGTCGCGGCTGGCGCGGAAGGCGACGCCCCGGCGCAGGGAGGTGTCGTTAATGCGGCTGGAGAGGGCGAGGGCGGCGAGAATCTGGGCGGCGCGGGCGGGCCCGATGCCGTTGACGGCGCAGAGGTCCGACGGGGAACAGGCGCGCAGGTCGCGCAGCGTTCCGAAACGCGCCAGGAGGCGGCGCGCGAGGTCGAGGGCGGTCTCCTTGCGAGTGCCGTCACGGATGATGATCGCAAGGAGTTCGGCGTCGGTGAGAGCGTCCGCGCCTTTGGCCAAGAGGCGCTCGCGAGGGCGCTCGTCCGGCGGAAGTTCCTTGAGCGTAAGTCGGGGCGGATCGGCCTGGTCCGGGTCGGGGTAGCCGTTCATGGAACCTCCGGGGCTCAGCCGTAACGCAAGGCAAGGGCAATGCGGACGACCGAGAGGATGACGAGCCAGTTGAGGCAGACCAGGATGGCCCACAGGAGAAGGCGCACGAGGGCGTCGTAATGGCGCGGGGAAAGGACCGCGAGGGCGCCGTCCTCCGGGGTGGGCGCGGGAAGGGGGTTCGGGGCGAGGCGGCGAAGCATGAGCCAGGGGGTGGCGAGTGGCGCGAGGGCGAGCAGGAGAAGGAAGGCGCGGCGGTTGAGGGCGAGTGAAGGGGCGCCCAGGAGCCAAAGGTACGCGCGTGCGCCGAGGAAGATGAGGAGAAGATAGACGGCGAGAAGGGCGGGCCAGGCGGCCAGAAGGAGCCCTGCGCCCATGCCGGTACGGACGGGGCTGAGGGTTTCAACAGGGACGAAGTCGAGAAGGATGTCGGCATCTTCGGCCCAGGAACCGAAGGCGCCGACGAGGCGTGTGGTGCGGCGTCCATCAAGGGCGCGGACAGAGGAGAGGTTGACGGCGCGACGTCGGGCCTCGTTGAGGGGCATTTCGCCGTCGTACGAGGAGAGGACACGGGCAACAAGGGCTTGGGCGGGACCGGTCGGTCGCGCGCCGGGCGGGAGCTCGATGTCGAGCCGCCCATGCCAGGGGGAACGCGCGTAAATGCGGGTGAGGGCAGGGGCGACGCCGGGCAGGCACGGAACGGGCAGGACGCGCCGCCCGGCCGCCTCGTGACGGAGCGGCGTTTCATAGGAGAGGCGCACACCGTGGGTGGCGAAGCGGAGCACATCGGGGACGCCGCCGGGTGCGGGGCGCAGGGTAACGGCCAGGGCGGCGGCGGCGTTCGACCTGCGCAGCGCGGCGGAGGCGGCGGGATGGTGTTCCGGCGAAAGGGCGCCCAGGGCGTCAGCGCCGACGAGGAGGCGGGCATCGGTAATCACGAAGCCCCCCCCCGCCGAAGAGTCGGGGGCGGAGCGAGAGAGACCGCGCTCGGTTGCCGCGATGGGGACGACGGCGGTCTCGGCGGGACCGTGGCGGGGCCAGTTGGGAAGGAGGTAGAGCCACGCCGGCAGTCCGCCGGTGAGTCCAATAGCGGCCCGGGTGATCCAGGCGGCGTTCCGGCGGGCGCGGGACCAGGAGTAGAAGGCGCCTTCGAGATCGGGCCGGTGGACGTGCCGGGCGTCGAACTCGGCGCGGGAGAGGGCCTGGAGGGCGATGTTGCGCGCGCCGGCGTCCACGGGGATGAAGAGCCGGGCGGGCGTCTCGGGTTGAAGGAGACGCAGTCCGAAGAAGGCGGTGACGTGGATGCGCCCGGAGGGGGCGGGCTCGAGGACGAGGGTGTGGAGGTCAAGGCGGCAAGCGGCGGCGGGGGGTGCCGGCGCGGGCTCGCCAGCCGCGACGACCGCGGTGAGGAGGATGAGGAGGCTGACGAACCGGGGGATCACAGGTGTTGTGCGCCGCCTTTACGGCGTCGGACGGGAGAGGGTGGGGCGGCGACGGCGGCCTCGATGATCTGCCGGGGCTTGTCGGCGACGACGAAGAGATCGAGATCCTCGGGGGAGATGTATCCGCGCTTGAGCATGGCGCGGCGGATCCAACCGAGGACGTCGCGCCAGTAGTCCCGCCCGACGAGGACGACGGGGAAGCGCGGGTTGCGTCCGGTCTGGATAAGGGTCAGAGACTCGAAGAGTTCGTCGGCGGTGCCGAATCCGCCGGGAAAGATGACGAAGGACATGGAATGGTAGAGGAACATGTACTTGCGGGCGAAAAAGTAGCGGAAGCTGACGAGGCGGTTGATGTAGGGGTTGGGCTTCTGCTCGTGGGGCAGGTCAATATTGAGTCCCACGGAGACGCCGCCGTTTTCGGCCGCGCCGCGATTGGCGGCCTCCATGACGCCGGGGCCGCCGCCGGTAATGACCGTGATGCCGCGACGGGCCAGGATTCCGGCTACGTCGCGGGCGAGCTTGTACTCGGAACTGGAGGGCTTGGAGCGGGCGGAGCCGAAGATGGTAACGCCGGGGGTGACGGAAGAGAGTGTCTCGAAGCCTTCAACGAACTCGCTCATGATGCGAAGGATGCGCCAGGACTGACCGGCGTAAGGCCCGACGGGCATCTTGGGGTGTGCGCCCATGCTCTGCCATGCCTTTCGTGAGACGCACGGCGACACCGGGCGGCGCGACCGGGGAGGAGCGCGGAGACGCTCCCCCCCACCGGCCGTCGAGGCGCGTGCGCGGACTCAGATTCCCCGGGCGACGAGGTCGCCGACTTCGGCGGTGCCGTAGCCCATCTTGCCGGCGCTGAGCGACTTGATCTTGGTGGCCGTGACGTTCTTGACGGAACGCTCGATGTCGGCGGCGACGGCCTTCTCGCCAAGGTGCTCCATCATCATGCCCGCGGCGCAGATGGCCGCCAGGGGATTGATGACGTTCTTGCCGGTGTACTTCGGGGCGGAGCCGCCGATCGGCTCGAACATGCTCACGCCCTTGGGGTTGATGTTCCCGCCGGCGGCGATGCCGAGTCCGCCCTGGACCATGGCGCCGAGGTCGGTGATGATGTCGCCGAACATGTTGTCGGTGACGATGACGTCGAAGAACTCCGGGTTCTTGACCATCCACATGGTGGTGGCGTCCACGTGAGCGTAGTCGCGCGTGATTTCGGGGAACTCCTTCTGACCGATTTCGTGGAAGGCGCGCTCCCAGAGATCGAAGGCGAAGGTGAGGACGTTCGTCTTGCCGCAAAGGGTGAGCTTCTTGCGCTTGTTGCGGGCGCGGCAGTACTCGAAGGCGTAGCGGAGGCAGCGCTCGACGCCCATGCGGGTGTTGATGGAGGTCTGGATGGCGACTTCGTGCGGCGTGCCCTTGCGAAGGAAGCCGCCGGTGCCCGCGTAGAGCCCTTCGGTGTTCTCGCGGACGACAACAAAGTCAATGTCGCCGGGCTTCTTGTCCTTGAGGGGGCAGTCCACGCCGGGGTAGAGCACGCAGGGCCGGAGGTTGATGTACTGGTCGAGCTCGAAGCGCATGCGAAGAAGGAGGCCCTTTTCGAGGATACCGGGCTTGACATCGGGATGGCCGACGGCGCCGAGAAGGATGGCGTTGAAGGTGCGAAGCTCGGCGATGACGGACTCGGGCAGGGCTTCGCCGGTGCGAAGGTAGCGCTCGCCGCCGAGATCGTAGTGGGTGTAGTCGCACTTGACGCGGTGCTTCTTCGCGGCGACGTCAAGGACCTTGAGGGCTTCGCGGACGACTTCGGGGCCGGTGCCATCGCCGCCGATGACTGCGATCTTGTACACGGTGTTCTCCTGACCGGGGTGGTTTCGAGCCGCAACGCACGCGGCGTACAGCACATATCTATCACACCGGCGGCGTCCGGCGCAAGAGCGGCGACGAGACGCCCGGTCCTGGAAGGGATGCCCCTCGCCGCACCCGCCGCCGTGGCGCAGCCATCCCACCCGCCGTTGTCGTCCGTCGTCTCTTGTCCGTCGTCTGGCGTCCGCCATCCGTCGTCCGCCTTGACCCCGCGCCGACATTCCGGTAGGTTCAGGGGGTGAACAATCCGCGCCGTGCGCGGCAACGACTGGGAGGGAGAACGTGAGTTCGATTGCGACGGCGCACCGGCGGCTGACGGCGCTGATCCTGGTGCGGAATGACCCCGAGTTGACGCAGCGCCGCCTGGCGCGGGCGGTGGGGATATCCCTGGGACTGGCCAATGCCCTGCTGCGGCGGCTGGAGGCGGAACGGCTGATCAAGGTGGAACGACTGCCGGCGGGCGCGCGCTACCGCCTGACGCCGGCGGGACGGGCGGCCCTGCTGCGGCAGGCCGCGGCGCTGGCCAAGGGGGCGCTGCGCGCGCTGGGCGGCTTGACGAGCGTCGAACGCGGCCAACTCCGGCGGCGTCTCGGCCCGCGCGGCGCGCTGGTGGCGGCGCTGCCGCCGCGCCGGGAGGCGGACCATGCCTGACCCCCTCGTGTCCGTGGTGATTCCGGCGTGGAACAACGCCTCGATGGCCGCGGAGGCGGTGGAGAGCGTCCTGGCGCAAACCTATCCGCGCATCGAGATAGTCGTCGTGGATGACGGCTCGAACGACGACACCCACGAACGCCTGGCGCGCTTCAGGCCGCGCATCACCCTGCTCCGTCAGGCGCACCAGGGACCGGCCGTGGCGCGGAACGCCGGCATCCGGGCTTCGCGCGGCGAGTTCGTGGGGTTTCTCGATTCGGACGACTTGTGGATGCCCGAAAAGGTGGAGCGCTGCCTCCCCCCCCTGCTCGCAGATCCGGACGTGGGCGTAGTCTTCACTCCGGCGCGCATCCACGAGACGGACACAGGACGCCGCTACGACCTGCCGCAGTACGAGCGCGACGGCTGGATGGCGCGCGACCTCTTCGTGGAGTGCCGGGGCGTCAATACCTCCACACTGCTCACGCGGCGCAAGCACCTGGAGGCGGTAGAGGGCTTCGACGAGGAGTTCTTCCGGGCGCAGGACTGGGACCTGATGGTACGGATGGCCGAGGTCTGCCGCTTCGCGCGCGTCGCCGAGACGTTGACGGAGCGCCGGCTGCACCCGCGCAACCTTTCGGCCACCCACCGGAACCTCTACGCGAAGTACAACCTGCTGGTGATCCAGAAGGCCCTGGCGCGCCGGCCCGACCTGTACGCCGAGTTGAAAGGGGAGGCCATGTCGCGCGCCTATTTCCGCTTCGGCATGTTGCACTACGGCGATTTCCGGATGTCCGAGGCGCGTCGGGAGTTCCGGCACTCCCTGCGGCACCGCTGGAACTGGCGGGTGGCCGGCTACTGGGCGCGGACGGCGCTGCCGGTGTCGCTGGTGCGAAGGCTGCGGGCGGTCAAGATCGCTCTGGGCACGAAGGAGGGCTGATGTCTGCAACGCGCGCCAAGGTGCTGCTGGTGGACCCGCCGAGCGTGTCGCCGAACGAGCTGAACCTGGGCCTGGCCAGCCTGGCGGCGGCGCTGCGCGCCGAAGGACACGCTGTGCGGGTGGTGGACTTGAACAGCCTGAGGACGGGCCGCGCGAAGGGCCGCCTGGCCGAAGCCCTGGACTGGGGGCCGGACGTGCTGGGTGTCAGCGTCTTTCCCGCGTGCGACGTGACCTACGCGGCCGCACGGAAGATCCTGGAAACCGTGCGGAGCGAACGGGGCGAGCGCACGCTGCGCGTGGTCGGCGGGGTGGGCATCAGCATAGACCCCGCCGAAGGCGCGCGCCGGATGGGCCCGGCCGCGGACCTGTGCCTCTACGGCGAGGGGGAAAGGACGCTGGCGGAGGTCGTCGAACGCCGCCTGGCAGGTGGCGGGATGGCGGGCATCGCCGGAACCGTTCGGATCGAGGAGGGCGGCGTGGTCCGCGAGGCCCCCCGCCCCCTTATCAAGAACCTCGATTCCCTCCCCTTCCCGGCCTATGAACTCTTCGACAGCGTCGGAGAGCGCATGGCGGAATACCCGATGATGACGAGCCGCGGCTGCCCGTTCAACTGCATCTTCTGTCTGAACAAGACCCTGACGCAGAGAACCTTCCGGCATCGGTCGCCCGAAAACGTCGTGGCGGAGATCGAGTACGCCAGGGACCGTTTCAAATTCGACGCGCTCTACATCTGGGACGACCATTTCAGCCTGGTGCGCGAGCGCGCCGAGCGCGTCTGCCGGATGCTGATCGAGCGGAAGCTCAACATTCGCTATTACCTGCCGGACGGCATCCGGGCGGACAGCGTGACGCCCGAGTTCGCCCGCCTGCTGAAAGAGAGCGGCTGCGCGGGGGCGAGCATCGGCTTCGAGGACGCAAACCCGGAAACCTTTGCGCACATCCAGAAGGGCGAAAAATATGAGGAAATCATCCAGGCCATCGCCACCCTGAAGGCGGCCGGGGTGCCGGTCCGCGCCTCCATGGTCATCGGTCTGCCGCACACGACGCTGACCTCGACGCGGGTGGCCATGGAAAACCTGAAGAAGCTGAAGATCCACGCGGAGTGGTACTTGGCGATCCCCTTCCCCGGAACGGAGTTCCACGACTGGGTGACGAAGCATGGGCGCTTCCTGGAGGACCCGCTGACGCTGCGGGCGCTGACCTTCCGGCGGGTGGTGTTCGACACGCCGGAGTTCCCCAAGGCAGACCGCTATCGGGCCTTCTACGAGGCCTTCGCGCACTACTCCTTCCCGGAGTACGCCTTCTACGGGAAGGTGTGCAACCCGTTGACACAGCAGCGCTCGAAGGTGGACAAGTACATCCTCTCGATCTTCACCGTGGCGCGCTATATCCCGGAGCGTCTGCCGGCGCACCTGTGGAGTCTGGCGCGCGACGCCGTCCTTGCCGTCCTGCGACGGACCGGCCTTGCCAGGACGTGAAGGAGCCGCGCGCTTCCACCGGCGCGGCTTCGTTCGCAGAGCATCGTCCGGGGCGGAGTGGATGAGCGTGCCTCTCCTTCTTGCGCCTCGCGTTCCTTCGTGGTATAGAAGGCGCGCCGACGCGCCGGAAGCGCCGGCGCCGGATCGAGGATGCGACATGACCCCCATGACCTCGCGCCAACGGCTCCTGGCCGCCTACGCCCACCAGCCGGTGGACCAGATCCCATGCAGCCCGCGGCTCAATGCCTGGCTCAGCGAATACTACGGGCATTCGGACCTGGCCACCCTGCTGCGCGCGGCGGATGAGTTCGATTTCGACCCCCACCACGTCCGGGGACTCTTCCAGAGCGCAGCCAGCCTCAACGCTCCGCGCAACCTGCCCCCCATTCCAGGGGTCGAATACCGCACGGAGGAATGGACCGAAGGCGCCTTCCGCATCGTGCGGCGCATCTTCACAACGCCGGAGGGGGTCTTGACGGACGTCACCTGCCACCCCCCCGCCGGCGACCGGACGTATGGCATCGCCCCCAACCCCTTCCGCACGGAGTACCTCGTCAAGGACGCGGAGGACCTCAAGCGCCTCCGCTGGCTGTCTCTCGATCCGGCTCGGACGTCCTTTGCGTCCTACTTTGAAGCCGAGCGCCAGGCGGGCGAGCGCGCGCTGGTTCTCCTCAATGTGATGTCGTCACTATGCCACCGGGCGGGCGACGCCTATCCGATGACCGACCTGATGGCGATGTACTACGAGGATCGCGCCTTCTTCGAGGAGTTGCTGGCGATCGGCCGGAGCGAGATGCTCGCGGAGGTGGACGCCGCGCTCGAAGCCGGGGTGCGGCACTTCTTCGCGAACTGGTACTACAACTCCCTCTCGGCCGGCTGGTCGCCGCGCATCTGGAACTCGGTCTTTGTGCCGGAGCTGACGGAGATGGCCGAGCGCATCCACGCACGCGGCGGCACACTCAACTTCTACGACGATGGAAAGTGCATGCCCCTGCTCGAAACGCTGGCGGAGGCGGGGATAGACGTGCTGCAGACCCTGACCCCGCCGCCGGTGGGCGACGTGGACCTGTCTGAGGCCAAGCGGCGCATCGGAAAGCGCGTATGCCTGATGGGGCACGTGGACCTGCTGTACGTCATTCAGCGCGGCACGCCGGAGATGATCGAGCACGTCGTCAAGGACGCGCTCGTGATCGGCGGCGACGGGGGCGGGTTCATCCTGGGGACGTCGGACAGCATCCGCGACGGCACACCCATCGAGAATGTGCGCGCCTACTTCGCGGCCGCGCGCAAGTACGGCGCAGCCTGCTGACCGGGCGCGCTATTTCCTCTTTGCGGCGGGTCTTCGGGACGACTGCCGGGCGCGCGCGGCAACCGGGGCCTTGGCCGTCCGCGTCCGGGCCGCTTTGGGAGCGGCCTTGGGCGCCGGCGCCGATGGGGGCTTGACGCCGCGCGCATGGCGCAACAGGTCGAGATAGTCGGCCGCCTTCACAACGACCGTCTCCGGTCCCTTCTCCTGGCGTTGGCGCGTTCGCATCACCAGGCGATAGGGCCCTTCAACGCGATAGGGGGCGATCTCGGGGGTGCGGCGAACGGCCCGGAAGGCGTGCTCGCGGATCCGGGCGCGCGATTCGTCCGGGTGCAGGTGCATCGCTACCGCGTTGAAGACCTGGTTCTCGTCGCGCGTCAGCCCGGCGCTGCTGCCGCGCCGGACGCCGTACTTGACGGCCGCCGTCTCGATATTGGGGACGATAGCGCGCGCCTCTTCGCACGCGGCCTGATCGCCGGCCACCAGGATCAGCGGCGCGTTGAAGTAGCCGGCCGTCAGGGCGATCAGTCCCAGTTCGCCGATCGGCGCGTCATTGAGAAGATACTCCTCAACGCCGAACTCCATGGTGTGGCTGAGGTGTCCGCCGTCCGTGCCGGACATGGCGTGCTGCCCGACGATCATCGCGGCGGTATAGGTGCCGTCGAAGCCGTAGGTAACCATCTCGCGCGGCCACGGACGCCCGCCGAGCAACCGCGCGCGCGGGTGGAGCAGGTCGCGCCGCATCGCCCCCGCGCCGTGCCCATCCACCACAACGACCTCCGTCGCCCCGCCTTCCAGCGCCCCTTCGACCGCGGCGCTGGCTTCCAGCGTGGCCAGTTCGCACGCCTTCTCGTAGTACCGGCTCGTGGGATAAATCCAGTCCTGGGCGTTCATCACCCCCGCGCAGCCTTCGAGGTCGGTCATGATGAAGATCTTCATCGGCGCTCTCCTTGAACACAAAGCGGTTCGGGTCGGCGTCAATATACCCGAATCGAGGGCGGCTGTCATCTCGGCTCGGCAGAGGGCGGACGACGGACGGCGACGACAGCCGCGACGGCAGGCGGGACACTTGGGCGGCAACGACGGAGGGCGGACGACAACGGCAGCAATTGACAACAACCCCCATGATATGGTGCAATCCTGGGCGATAGGCCACCGTAAGTTGGGCTCTGGAAGGAACGGACGAAGGGATGATCGAGCGCAAGACGCGGAAAGGGCACAATCCCTAGTGGTTCGTCATGTTAGAAAAGCACTTGACGTTGGGGGTTGGCCGTGCTATAATCCCCGCAGTCCGGTTGGGATCGCCAGTGGCGTCGCGCCAAGAAACTCCACACCCAACGGCGCGACAAGGGGCTCGACCGGGCGTTGTGTACCAAGCGTAAGCTGGGTATCCCTCCCACGATCTCCCGGCGTCGAGGAAGTTGTCTTCACGATGGAGACATTCTGTCCGCGCGGCGCGTCGGATTGTGGAATGACGATAAAGGCAACGACAGAGGGAGTTTAGACCGAATGCTCCTCAAGAAACTCGAGATGTGCGGCTTCAAGTCCTTTGCCGACAAGACCGAGTTTGACTTCAGGTCCGGGGTGACGGCCTTCGTGGGGCCGAACGGTTGCGGGAAGAGCAACGTCGTGGATGCCGTTCGCTGGATTCTAGGCGAACAGAGCGCCAAGGCGATCCGCGGCAGCCAGATGCTCGACGTGATCTTCAACGGAACGGCGAACCGCCGTTCGCTGGGGTACGCCGAGGCGTCGCTCACCTTCCTGAACGACCGGGGCGTGCTGCCGGTGGAATACACGGAGGTGTGCGTCACGCGCCGCCTCTACCGCAGCGGGGAGTCGGAGTACTTCCTCAACCGCCAGCCGTGCCGCCTGCGCGACATCCGCCAGCTCTTCATGGATACCGGCGTCGGGGTGGACACGTACAGCATCATCGAGCAGGGAAAGGTGTCGCGCTTCATCGAGATGAACTCGAAGGAGCGGCGGGAGATCTTCGAGGAAGCCGCCGGCATCAGCCGGTACAAGGCGCAACGCCGCGAGGCGCAGAACCGCCTCGAGCGCACGAAGCTGAACCTCCAGAAGGTGGACGTGCGACTGGAGGAACAGCGCAAGCAGCTTCGCTCCATCAAGTACCAGGCCGCCAAGGCCAAGCGCTACCGCGAGTACACCGCGCGCCTGCGCGACCTGGCCGTGGCGCTGGCCGTAAGGAACTACCAGGAGTGGGAGGCGCGTCGGGCGGAACTGGAGGCGGCCGCCCGCGGGCTCAACGAACGCCTGGGCGCCGTGGCGGCCGAACTCGGCAACGTCGAATCGCTGATGCTGGAAACGGACGCGCGGATCGGGCAGCTTGAGAAGCACCACCTCCAGCGCCGCGATGAACTCCACCAGACCCAGGCGGCCATCGAGTCGGCCAACCAGTTGATCGCGCACAATGACGAGCGCATCCGCGAGTTCCAGGGCGAGAGCGAGCGCAGCACGCGCGAGATCTGGGCCCTGACGGAGAAGCTCCGCCAGACGCGCGAGGACCTGGCGGCGGCGGAGCACAACCTCGAGGCGATCCGCGAGACGATTGCGCGGCAGGCGCAGACGATCACGGTCGAATCGGAGAAGGCCGACACGGCGGGCCGCGAGTGCGAACGCCTGGCGGCGGCGATCGAGGAATGGAAGAACCGCACGATCCAGGTCATCGAGCGGGCGACGACGCTCCGCAACGAACTGAACCACATGGACTCGACGCGCCGACAGCAGCTTTCGCGCCGATCGCGCCTTCAGGGCCAGTTGGCCGAGAAGACCGCCGAGATCGAGCGGATGGAGCAGGAGGTTCAGGCGCTGGCGGGACAGCGCGATGAGATCAGCGGACGGCTGGCGGACCGCAGTTCGCTGCTGCGCGAAAAGGAGGGCGAGGTGACGCGCCTGGACGGGGAGTTCCAGGACCTCGACGCCCGCCTGACGACGCTGCGGCACCGGGAGGCGCAGTGCGTGTCGCGGCGCGACCTCCTGCAGGACATCGAAATGCGCGCCGAGGACGTGGACGCCGGGGTGAAGCGCCTCCTGCGCGGCGACGACGCGGCGACCGCGGGGCTGCGCGTCTGCGGCATGGTGGCCGACCTCCTCCGCGCCGACCTCAAGTTCGCGGCGGCGGTCGAATCGGCCCTGGGCGACTCCGTCCAGCATGTCGTCACCCTGACGCAGGACTCCGCCGGAGCGGCGGCCGCCCTTCTCCGGGCCGACCGGTCCGGGCGGGCGGGGATGATCCCGCTGAGTCTGGCGCGCGCGCCCGAGATGGAAACCATCTCCCTCTACGGGCATCCGGGCGTCCTGGGACGGGCCTCGGACCTGGTGCGCTATCGCCCGGAGTTCGAGCCGGTCGTCCGCCATCTGCTCGGGCACACCTGGATCGTCGAAAGTTTGGACACGGCGCTGCGCCTGTCGAACAACGGCGGCGCGGGGCAGCGTTTTGTGACGCTCGACGGCGAGCGCGTCGAGGCCACGGGCGTGATTGTCGGCGGCGAGCCTCTCCCGCGAGTGGGCCTCCTGTCGCGCAAGAGCGAGCTCGATGAGATCGTCGCCGAGTTGAAGACGCTGGCCGGCGACGTGGCCGTCTTCGAGTCCGACCGGGGCCGGATCACGGAACATCTCGATTTTCTGCGGAGCGAGATCGCCACGCTCCGGCGCGAGATCGAGCAGGGGAATCTGGACAAGCTTTCGAACGAGAATGAAATCCTGAACCGCCGGCGGCGGCAGAAAGCGCTGACGGATGAATCGGCGCTGGTCCATTCCGAACTCGCCGAGATTGACGCGGCGCTGGCGGCCTTCGACCAGCGCGAGAAGCAGGTGACGCAGGAGTTGGAAGGCGTTCTCCAACAGCGCGACCAGCTCCACGCCGAGATGGAAGCCGCCCGGCGCAGCCTGGCCGAGCAGCAGGCCACCGTGGACCGGCTGCGCCAGGAATTGACGCGGCTGAAGGTGGAGATCGCGGAGAAGGAGGCCCGCCGGGGCGGCCTGGAACAGGACATCACCGCGGGGCGGCAGGCCATAGCGGACATCGAAGGGCAGATGACGGCGGTGCGTGCGCGCATAGACGATCTTCGCGCCCGGACGACCCAGGCGGAACAGGACATCTCCCGTGCGCGTCTGGAGCTGGAGCGTCTGGCCGGGCAGAAGGCCGGGCTGGAGAAGGAGATCGAGAACATCCACGCGGAGCAGGAGAAGGTACAAGCGCTTCGCGCCGAGTACGCGCAGAAGGTCCGATCACTGCGGGCCGAGCAGGAGGGACTCCGCCAGCAGGCGCAGAAGGTTCAGTTGGAGGAGCAGGAGCAGCGCGTGCGAATGGAGGGGCTGGACGAACAGCTCTTCGGCCAGTACGGCGTGCGGGTGACGGAGGTGATCGCGGCGCAAGCCGAAGCGGCTCGGGCGGCGGCGGAAGCGGCCCG
>JAKJEM010000053.1:19095-23216 GCA_022705425.1 Planctomycetota bacterium | reverse complement strand
GGGGCGCGGGTTCGGGCGTCGGGACGACCGGGGCGGCGGCGCAGCCGGCGAAAAGGAGCAGCGGCAGGAGCGCCGCAAAGAGGACCGCAAGACCGCGCGCGGTGCGGACGGGGGCGCAGGGGTCGCTGGACATGGCGGTCGCTCGCAGGGAACCGCGCCGCACGGGCGCTCAGGGTTGATCGGGAATCGGGTCCATGACGCAGCGGAACCCGGAGGCGGCATCGCGGGCGGTGCGCGTTACGGGATAACGATAAGTCGTCTGGCAGTGCGCGGCGGAGTCGAACCAGGAGCCGCCGCGGGTGGGGACGCTGTCCAGGGCGGCGGCGGCATCGCCGGACGTCCACTCCCGCGCATTGCCGGCCATGTCCATGCAGCCGAAGGGGCTGTTGCTGGGGGGGAAGGAGCCGACCGGCGTGGTGCCCTTGGGCGGCGAAACGGAGGACATGGCCGGAGGGGCGTTGCAGAGGCCGTCCTTCCAGGAGTTGCCCCAGGGGTAGTTGCGCCCGTCGGTTCCACGGGCGGCCTTTTCCCACTCCATGTCCGTGGGAAGGCGCTTGCCCCGCCAGGCGGCGTAAGCCCAGGCGTCAAACCAGTCCACGCCCACGACCGGGTGCGTCGGGCGGTTCCGGGAGAGGCGATCCCAGTCCAGGGGGACGTGGCCGGTCTTCGATGGGGGCTGCGCGGGGTGGTCGAACTGCCGGTCGCGCGTGCGGGCGAGATAGTCGAGGAACTTGGCGTACTCCTGGTTCGTGACCTCGTGCGCGTCAATGTAGAAGGCCGGGAGTTCCGCGTCGCGGCGGCTCTGGTAGCGGAACCAGCCGGCTTCGATGAGAATCATGCCGTCGAAGACCTGCCGGCGAATGCGTTCAAGGAAGCCCGCGACGGTGGGGATGCTTTCGCGGTAGAAGGCGGAGGCGCGGTGCTGGGCCTTGAGCGTGCGGAGGGCTTCGAGGGCCTTGAGGGGCTGGCGGTCGTTGAGGTGGGCGCGGGCGGCGTCGAGAAGGGCCTTGCGATGGGCGTTGCGGAGCCATTCCGGCATGTCGGGAGCGGGGTGCGAGGGGCGGTCGGCGCGGGCGAAGCGCTCGACGGCCTCGACGGGGCGGTCGAGGGCGCAGAGGAGGGCGGCCAGGGCGAGGTCGGTGCGGGTTTGGGTGTCGGCGCCGCCGCGCGCAGCGAGGAGGGCGAGGTCATCGGCGGAGAGGGCGCGAAGGGTGATGAGTCCTTCGGAAGCGCCGTGAACAAGGACGATGCGGTTTCCGCGGACGCCTGAAACGACGGCGTCGGGGAAGGTGCGGAGCTTTGCGCCGGGACGAGCAACGCCGGCGAGGACGGCGGACTGGATACGGCGGAGGGTCTGAAGGCGGTCCATTTCCGCCTGCACGGTGGCATGGGCGGAGGCGTACTCGGGGTTCTCCAGGAAGGCGGTCGCGTGGCGGAGGGCCTCTTCGAACTGTTCGTCGCGGATAAGGGAGGGCAGGGACTGGAGCAGGGCGGTCGCTTCGGCCTGGGCTTTGCGACGCCGCTCCGCCTCGGCGGCCAGGCGGACCTTGTTTTCGGCTTGCTGGACACGGTTGCGCAGATGCGCGGCGACGCGGTCGCTTTCGACCAGGCCGATGGCGGCAACGCGATCGGCCACGGCGCGGGCGGCGGCGAAGTCTCCGGCGGCGAGGGGGGCTTCGGCCTCGCGGGCGATCTCGTCGGCCTTGGCCTCGGCGCGGGCGCGGACGGCGGCTGTTGCGCCGTCCACCTCCGCCGAAAGCGGAGCGTTCTCGGGGAGGGCGCCGAACTCCTCGTAAATCTTCAGGGCGGCGGCAAAACGTCCCTCGCGCAGTTCACCTTCGGCCTGGCGGGCGATGCGCTTGAACTGGTCGCGGATGGTATCGCGGCGGACGGGCCGGGTCGGGTCGGTGGTGGTCGTTGTCGGCATCAGATGCCGGAGCCGACCGGTGTGGATGGCCAGCGCCAGGACGCCGGCCAGCAGGATCAACGCGCCGACGACGACGGCCACGGCCAGCCGATGCCGGGGCGGCGCGGGGGACAGTGGCGGCTCGTCGTGAAGGGGTTCCGGAAGCGGGCGCGGCAGGTCAAGGACAATCGGCGGGGGCTCCTGCCGTGCGAGAGCCTCAAGGTCCACGAGAAGCTCTTCAGGATTGGCGTAGCGTCGCTCGCGGTCCACGGCCATCATCTTGGCGATGACGCGCGAGCAATCGGGGGGGACGTCGAGATCCGCCAGTTGGGCCGGTGGGCAGTTGCCGGACTTCACGTTCCGGAGGATTTCGCGCGTGGTGGGGGCGGCGAAGGGGTTCTTGCCGGTGACCAGTTCGTAGAAGGTGACGCCGAGGGAGTAGATGTCGCTGCGGGCGTCCATGTCGGGAGCGCCGCGGATCTGCTCGGGGGACATGTAGTGGGGGGTGCCGAAGATGATCTTCTTCTGCGCGTAGATCGTGTCCTCGTCCTCGACGTGCCGGGCGAGGCCGAAATCGGCGAGTTTGGCCAGCCCGGCCGGGGTCAGCATGATGTTGCCGGGCTTGATGTCGAGGTGCAGCATTCCAACGCGGTGAGCGTGGAGCAGGGCGCGGGCGATCTGGGTGATGACGCTGCACGCCTCGGCAGGGGGGAGTTTCTTCCGGTCTCGCAGGAGGGCGGCGAGGGTGGGACCCTCGACGAACTCCATGACGAAGTAGTAGTGCCCCTCGGCCTGCCCGACGTCAATGGCCTGGACGATGTTGGGATGGCTGAGGCGGGCGGCGGCGCGGGCTTCCTTGAGGAAGCGTTCCGTGAAGACGGGGTCGGCCGTGTACTGGGGGGCGAGGATCTTGACGGCGACCGTGCGGTCCATGCTGACCTGATGAGCGCGATAGACCGCTCCCATGCCGCCCTTGGCGATCATCTCCTGCAGGCGGAATCCGGCGATCTGCGTCGGAATGGAGTTTTCAGGAGGCATGGGCAACCGGCACGTCAATACCGTCGGTTACTTGGGAGTATGGGGCCAGGCCTCGCCGCGCAGCGCCCAGCGCAGGTCGTGAAGGAGCTGTCCGTAGCTGCGGTAACGCGCGGCGGGGTCGGCGTCGGTCATCTTCTCGACAATCCGGCAGAGGGAGTCGGGCACGGCTCGGTTGATATCGCGGGGGGAGGGGATGCGCTGCTTGCGGTCGCGCTCCGGACGGCGTCCGGTGAGCAGAAAGAAGAAGGTGGCGCCGAGGGCGCACAGGTCGGTAAGGATGGTCACCGGGCCGCCGCCGGTAACCTGTTCGGGGGCCAGATAAGCCTGGACGTCGTGCGTGACCTTTGCGCCGGGGGCGGAAAGGGTGTTGTCGAAGGCGAGGCCGTTGAGTTTGGCGCGCCAGAGTTCGTCGAAGAGGACTTTCGATGGGCGAATGCCGAGATGGAGGATGTTCCGGGACTGGCCGTATTCGAGGGCGCGGACGATGTGGACGAGGGCTTCGAGGGCGCGCCTGACGAGTGGGACGCCCCCCTCAGGGGCGCGGGCGAAAGCGTCGAGAGCGGTGCGGTTTTCCATGAAACGGGTGTAGATGAAGAAGACGCCGCCTTCGCGTCCGCCGCCGAGCGGGGCGATGATGTCTTCGTGGCGGAGTTCGCCGGCGTTCTTGGCGCCGGCGATGAACCAGCGGACGATCTCGGGGTCGCGGGCGGCCTCGGCGTTGAGCATCCGCAGGGCGACGACGCGGTTGTGGCTGGCCTGGATTCCCTTGTAAACGATGGTACGTCGCCCGCGTCCGAGGGTGGCAATGACCTTGATGCCGCCCAGAACTCGCCCGACCAGTTCAAGCTCGTGGTCGCTGAAGGGGGGCGGCGGCGTCATCTCCTTGAGTTCGGTGGCGTCCTCGTCCTCCTCGACGGGGGACGGCTCCCCCTCGGCGGAGACTTCGGCCGCGTCATCCGGTCCGGGAATGTCAACAAGGTCAATCCTCTGGCGCGAGCCGGGATCCTCGACCGCCATCGGCTCGGTCTGAGGCATGTCGGGCGGTGGTTCGGGCGAGGGGGTGGAGCGTTTGGGCGCAGGCGCTGCCGGTTGGGGGACCGGGGCGGCCTCGGCCGCTGCCGGCGTGCGTGGGGGTGAGGCCGGCGCCGCCTGGGTCGCCGGGGCGGCGGGTTTGGGC
>JAKJEM010000053.1:0-18947 GCA_022705425.1 Planctomycetota bacterium | reverse complement strand
GGCAGGCTCCTCGAAGAGGAAACGGAACTTGATGTCGCCGACCTGAACGATGTCGCCGCTGCGCAGAACGGTGCCGGCGACCTTGGTGTTGTTGACGTAAGTCCCCGTCTTGCTGTCTATGTCCTTGATGCCGAAGGCGCCGTTGCGGAAGGAGATTTCGGCGTGGCGGCGCGAGACGCGGCGAGACATGACCGACATGTCACAGTCGCGCTCGCGACCGATGACGTACGGCTTGTCCTGCGGCAAGACGATGATCTTGTCGCGGACGAACCCTTCGAGGACTTTGAGCTTTCCTTCGAGCGCCATTGTCTCGCGTCACCTCGCCTGAGGGGTCAGAGATGCGCCTCCAATCCCTGGGCCTTGAGCATATCCACGAGGATCTTGACATGGCCCGCGCGCCGCCGGTCGCAGATGAGGGTGGCGTCGCGGGTGTTGACGATGATCAGGTCTTCGACACCGATGGTGGTGACGAGGTGTCCCTCCTCGCCGACGATGATGCAGCGGCGGGTATCGAGTCCGGCGTGTCGCGCGAGGATGTGGTTGCCGTGTTCGTCGGCGGGGTGATGGCGCGCGATGGAGTCCCAGGCGCCGACGTCGTCCCACTGGAACTGGGCCTCGACCAGGACGGCATTCGGGGCCTTTTCCATTACGCCGTAATCAATCGAGAGCTTGGGCAGGGTGGGGTAAACGCGTTCGAGGACTTCGGCCTGTCGCGGCGTGCCGAGGTCATTCTCAATGCCTTCGAGCGCGGCATAGAGGTCGGGCATGTGCCGGCGGAAGGCGTCGAGAATGTCTGCCGCGCGCCAGACGAAATTTCCGCTGTTCCAGTAGTACTCTCCGGCGCGGATGAACTGCTCGGCCACGGCGCGCGTGGGCTTCTCCTTGAACTCGGCCAGGCGAAAGGCGGGGAGATGTCCGGTGTGGCCGGCGAGGGGGTCCCCGCGCCGGATATAGCCGTAGAGTTCGCTGGGGTGGGAGGGGCGGATGCCGAAGGCGACGAGAGCGCGGTGGGTTGCTGCGATGGTCGCCGCCTCCTTGAGGCAGCGGGCGAACTCGCGCGCGGGTGAGATGGTGTGGTCGGCAGAAAGGACGAACATCACGGCGTCGGGGTCGCGGCGGCGCAGGAGGAAGGCCGCCAGGGCGATGCAGGCGGAGGTGTCGCGCCCGCAGGGCTCGGCGATGATCTGCTCCGGACCGAGTTGGGGGAGTTGCCGCGCAATCTCGGGCGCCTGTTCTCGGGTGGTGATGATGAGGAAGGACTCAGGGGAGACTTCGCCTTCAAGTCGGGACACGGTCTGTTGGATCATCGTGCCCTGGCCGAAGATGCGTATGAGCTGCTTGGGGTGGGATCGGCGACTGCGCGGCCAAAAGCGCGTCCCCGACCCGCCCGCCATGATGACGGGATGGAACATGCCAGCCTTTCCATGATCTCGGACGACACGATCTTAGGGCGCAAGGGCGGGGATGTCAACCGGAATCGGCGGCGCAATCCCGGCGTCTGCCGGCCACTCACGCCAGGGCGCGATGTCCGATGTCCTTGCGGTACTGGGCGCCGTCGAAATGGATGAGGCCGGCGGCGTGATAGGCCTTCTCGCGGGCTTCGGCGATGGTTCGGCCGATGGCCGTTACGCCCAGAACGCGCCCCCCGCTGGTGACGACCTTGCCGTCGCTGAGGGTCGTCCCGGCGTGGAAGACGGCAACGTCGGGGAGACGGGCCGCGCGGTCGAGTCCCTCGATGGGCTTCTTCTTCTCATAGTCGCCGGGGTAACCGCCGGAGGCCATGACCACGCAGATCGCCGGGCGCGGGTCCCACTCAATGGCGGAATGGCCCAGCTTGCCTTCGGCGGCGGCCGCCAGGATCGGAAGCAGGTCGCTCTTCATGCGCATCATCAGGGGTTGCGTCTCCGGATCGCCGAAGCGGACGTTGTATTCGAGGACCTGGGGGCCGTTGCGGGTGATCATCAGGCCGGCGTAGAGGACGCCCTGGTAGCGCAGCCCTTCGCGGCGGAGGGCGTGGATGGTGGGGACGAAGACGCGGCGCTCGATCTCGGCGGCCAGGCCGGGGGTGACGCGGGGCACAGGCGAATAGGCCCCCATCCCGCCGGTGTTGGGGCCTTCGTCGTTGTCGAAGATGCGCTTGTGGTCCTGGGCCGGTTCGAGGGCGAGAATGGACTTGCCGTCGGTGACGGCCAGGATGGAGACCTCCTCGCCGCGCAGGCATTCCTCGACGAGGACCCGGTCGCCGGCCTTGCCGAAGACGCGGACCTCCATGATCTCGCGGATGGCGGTGTGGGCTTCGGCCACGGTGCTGCACACGATGACGCCCTTGCCCTTGGCGAGGCCGTCGGCCTTGACGACGACGGGCGCGCCGATGCGCTCGACGTGGTCGTGGGCGTCGTGCGCCTGATCAAAGATGCGGAACTGGGCGGTGGGGATGTCGTGCTTGTGCATCAGGCGCTTGGCAAAGACCTTGCTGCTCTCCAGGGCGGCGGCCGCCGCCGAAGGGCCGAAGACGCGCACGCCGCGCGTCACGAGTTCGTCGGTCAGTCCTTGCGCCAGGGGGTCCTCGGGACCGACGACCACGAGGTCAATCTTCTTCTCGCGGGTGAAGAGGACGAGGCCCATGACGTCGTCAGCATTGACCGGAACGCATTCGGCGACCTCAGCGATGCCGGGGTTCCCCGGGGCGCAGTAGAGCTTGGTCAAGAGCGGGGACTGGGCGATCTTCCACGCCAGGGCGTGTTCGCGTCCGCCGCCGCCGACAACGAGTATCCTCATCAACGTCTCCTTCGCAAAGGTTCAAAGCCGGGGGCATTGTAGCGGCGTCGGGGGCGAGGGGCAAGGGACGGACGACAGACGGCCCTTCTTCGACGAAGGCTTCGGCGGGCAAGCGGGCGGACGAAGACGTGCGGCGTTCATCGGGTCTTGCGACGGCGAAGGTTTGACACGGCGGGCTTCGGGGCGATGAACCGGGCGTATTCCGCGCGGGCGCGGCGCATGTCGGCGTTCGGCGTCACCCGGCGGGTGGTGGTCTGGTTGGCCGGGTCAAAAAGCCAGCGGCCCTGGTTGTCGCGCAGGACAGGCATCCGCTTGGCGACGGGGGGCACGGGCGCAGCCGGGGCGGGTTCGGCGGCGTACCAATAGGCGGTGCTGCTCATCTCGTTGCCGAGATGGTTGGCATGGCCGTGCTCGATGGTGACCTTGATTTCACGGCGGAAACGGACGGGGTTTTCGAGGTGAAAGACGTAGCTGGTCTGATAGCCGCCGACGCCCCAGGGAGCCAGACGCTGGTCGGGGCGGTGGGGGATAGTGCGGCCTTCGTAGATGGAGGAACCGTTGCGGAGGAAGGCGTTCTCCTGCATGCCCCAGGCCTGATTGAGGTAGTCTTCGCTGCCGGTGCCGTGGAGGTCGGGGGGCCACTTATAGCCGTCCACCCAGATCATGTCGTCGCCCTCGCCCCACCAGTCGCCGCGGAAGTTCGTCACGCTGAGGTTGCAGCCGATGTAGTGGCCGCGCCCGCGCGTTTCGAGGAGGACGTAGTTGTTGCGCCAGGCGTCGCGTTCCTTGTTGGGGACGTCATTGACGATGTGGGATCCGGCGGCATTGGCGGGGGTTTCCGGACCCCATCCGCCGAAGGGGTTCTCGCGCCGCCATTCGGCGTGGAAGTAGGCGGCCTCCGGTTCCGGGGCGTCGAACTGCTCGTAGTCAATGTAGAAGTACTGGCGGTGGGGTTCGCGACTCTCGTTGAGGAGTTCGACGCGAGCGCGCTTGCGGAAGGGCATGGGGGCGTAAGCGTTGAGGGCGGCGCCCTTCTCAAACTGGTATTCGAAGCGCGTGGAGCTGGTGAAGAGGATGGATTGATACGAGGCGACAAGCCCGTGACCGAGGCCGAAGAAGTCGCCCAGGGGACAGAGGACGCTCGGGGCGGGGGCGTCGTCCCAGGTGATGCGCAGAAGGCACTCGCGGTAGTGGTTGGGCTGGGTCATCCAGATGTGGGTGATGCGCCCGGGACCGGAGATGTCGGCGAGGACGCGGGTTTCGCCCGGCTCGATGACCCAGCAGTCCTTGTTCCTGCCGGAGGTGTTCCAGGAGGAGGCGCGTCCGGTGCGACCCGAGGAAAGGCGGGCAAGGGCGTCGAGCATGTCAGGTCTCCAGAAGACGCAGAGATCGGCCTTTGCGTGGCGGTAGCGTCAGGGTGAGGTACGGATGAACAGGGCGCCCGAAGCGAGGTCGGCGGGGGCAAGGGAGAGCGAGACGTTTGCTCCGGAACGCTGCGCGGACGCGGGCTGGAAGTTCTCTCCGTCGCGGCTGACGGCGACGGGGGCTTTGCCGGGCAGGATAAGGGTGCACGGAGTATTGGCGCGAAGCTGATAGAGGTTCTTTTCGACGCGGCGGAGATGGGCGAAGGTCTTGACGGTGAAGGTGTCGCCGGGGCCGTAATGATAGGCGTAGAGCTTTCGCTTGCCGTCCTTGTCGGCGTCGTCGAAGTCGGTCTCGGCAAAGGGCTCGCGGCCTTCGAGTTCCCAGGAGAAGGTAGTGCCGGGATAGCCGGAATACCACTTCTTGGAGCCGTCTTCGTTGACGAGTTCGCGGTTGGCATACTGCCAGCCGCCCTCCTGGTAGGCGGCGTCGGAGGGCATCTTGAAGTAGAAGAGGTTGTTCGCGGGGTCCACGCGGGTGACTTCGAGTTCGAGGAGGACGTCGCCGGCCTTGCGGGGGGGCGGGGCGGGGGCGTCGGCGCCCTCGTCCTCCTCGCCGTCGGCGCGCGGCGCGGCGCGCGCGGCGCGCCGTTCATCCGCAGCGCCGGCCAGCAGGCGGAGCGTGCGTTTGCCGTCGCCGTTGGCGTCGGGCAGGTCGTCCCACGTGACCACGCGCGAATAGGAAAGGTCCGTGCCGGGCCAGGCCAGGCTCATCCAACGCTCGCGCGGTTCGAGGGAGGCGCGCCAGAGCCGCGTGTGCGATTCATTGGCCACGGTGACGCCATCGCAGTGGTTCTTGTCCGCGCCGTACACGAGGGGTTCGAGTTCGGTGGCCACGAGGCGCTGGGCGGGTGCGACGAACTCGATGGGCGACTGGTAGAAGCGCGGCGTGCGGACGAGCCGCGCCTGGCGGCCGGCGGCCTTCTCGATCTCGAACTCGGCCCAGTGCCGTTCATTCCCGAGGAGGGCGACCTGCCCGTCGAGCAGGAGAGCGGGGAGTTCGGTGGAAAGGGTCAGGCTGCGTTCGAGGTAGTTGACGGACTGAATGACGCCCTGGTGCGCGGGCGTCGGGCAACGGACGCCGATGCCGTCGCGGGTGAGTTCCGTCCCGCCGACCAGGTGCAGGGCGCGCAGACCGTCGGCATCGCGCGAGAGGAAGGCGAACTCGCCGGCGATGCGGGCGCCGTCCTCGACCTGGTGGAGCACGTCGGGCTTCAGGGAGGAAAAGAGCAGGTCGCGGCGTCCGTCGCCGACGGCGACCTGAAGGGCGACCGGCGCGCGCGCGTCCTCGGATGCGGGGGTGACCTTGAGCGCGCGCTTCTCGCCGAGGAAGGGCTTTCCGGAGTACATCTCGTAAAGGGCGGGATAGACGCTGGCGCGGCCTTCGGCTTCGCTGCGGCCCTGGAGGTGCAGGTAGGGCATGGCCACGGGATAGACCTGGGAGGAGGCGCTGCCGACCATCACGTGCTCGCCGGGGCGTCCGAAGAGGCTGAGGCTGATAGCGACGGGCGCGTTTACCGCCGCGCCGGCGCCCTGGTAACGCTTCCGAAGGTCGTCGGAGAGCGTCCACGTTGCCACAAGGGGGTCGCCCGATCGGCCCTCGAACTGCGAGGCGGGGGGCCGGCCCTTGAGGTAGTTGCGGGCGATCTCGGAGGCGACCGGGGTGAGGGGGATGTTGATGTCAAGCCGGTTCTCGTCGGCGGTCGGGCCGCCGTGGAAGCAGTAGGTGTGGGTTTTGCCGCCGGCGACGCGGAAGACGTCGAAGAGGTACACGTCCAGGTCGGGGCGGTCGCCTTCGATCATGGCGGTGGAGCGCTGGTAGAGGGAGACGTTGGGGTGGGACGTTGCGCGGGCGGCGCCGGCCATGTACTGCGCGCCGGGCTGGGGCGAAAAGGCGGTGGTCCAGCCCGTGGCGCCGACGGTGGAGCCGGGGCAGGTGTTGTCGAAGTTCCGCTCGTCCACTTCGACCACGTTATGCATGCGGTTGATGCGCATGTTGGGACTGGAGACGTTCTTGCCCTCGTGGCGTCCGCCCAGGTCGGGGGCGAGGCGAACGCCGTGGGCGAAGACCTCGATGTTCAACGTGTCCTGATGGGCGTGACCGCGCCCGATGCCGGTGCGCATGGCGACGGCCTGCTTCTGGAGGGGGTTGTCGCGGTCCTGGCCCGATTCGAGCACGGCGCATCCGAATCCCTCGATCACGCGCGAGGGATAGGCTGGGATCTTCGCCTCGCGTCCGCGGCGCAAGTCCATCGAGTCGCCGATGATGATGGGAAAGCCGCCGGCCGCGTACAGCTTCTGCTTGGTCTTCTCGGCCTCGGGCATGTGCGGGTAGAGTGCGACGTTGTTCATGTTGAACTTCGGGTCGCCGCCGGCGGCGCAGTAGGCTTCGAGGACCTCGGCGATTTCGGTGAGGGCGGGCCCGACGTAGCCGGTGGCGCCGATGTAGTGCACGCCGCCGCGGCTGAAGGAGGTGAAGACCTGGTCGTCGAGGCCGCCGGCGTCGGCCATATTGAAGTGGACGCGGCGGAAGAGGCCGTCTTCGAGCATCCGGCGGGAAACGTCGTTGACGCCCTGGATCAGCGGGATGAAGGCGGAGGCCACGTCGCTGCGCAGCACGCGGCGGTTGAGGCTGTCCATTCCATGCTGGAGAAGGTTCGTATCGAGCAGTTCGATCACGTCGCGGGGGGTCCGCACCCAGGGGATGCGGGTGCGGACGTAGTCGGCCAGGTCCTGGTTGTCGCGGATGAAATCGAAGAGCTGGTCGTAGGCCGTGGCAACCTCCATCAGGCGTCGCGGGGCGTGGCCGCTGTACTGCGTCTTGCCCTCCTGGGTGGACCAGCGCAGGGGGGTAGGGCTGCTGAAGGGGGCATAGGTTCCGACGCTGGCAACGTAGTGGTCGAGGCCGGGGTACTTCTCGGCGACGGCGCAGAGCAGGACGGCGCCGTCCCAGGCGGCTTCGAGGTTGCCGGACTTCTCATACAGAGCGGCGGCGCCGGTGAGCGTCTGGGGATTCGCGACCGGTCCGTGCGTCGAGTTCCAGGCGCGGAAGCTCGGATCGGCCAGAACGAGGTTCAGCGCGGGCAAAGAGTCCCAGAGCTTGTTGTTGCGTTCGGCGCGGGCGGCGGGCTCACGCTGGGGGGCAAGGACGGGCCTTCGCCGGGCCGCGGCGGCCTCGGCGGCATAGGCCTCGCGGGCCTTGGCGAGGTCGGCGTCGGAGAGGAGCATCCGGCGGGTCTTGGCCGGGACACGGGCGCAGTTGCCGAGGGCGTCGCGGAGTTCCAGACGGTTCACAAGCAGGCCGATCCGGCTGCGCGCGTCCAAGCCCAAGGATATCTCGCAGGCGCCGTTGACGTGGAGGGGAAAGTAGAGGCGCGTGACGACGGCGTAGTCGTTGCGAAAGGCGATGGGCATGTACCACGTCTGTTCCCGCCCGTCGGGGAACTTGACGCGCAGCGTGGCGTAAACGATGGGGCGGGGGCAGTCAATCATGGCCTTGCCGCCGGGAAGCTCGAACTCCTGCTTGACCTCGGCGGGCGGGACGTTCTCCTTCTCGTCGGCGCGGGCGATGGCCCAGACGGCGTACACGCTGCGCTTGAGGTCGGCCTTGAAGGTGAGGGCGGCGCCGGGCTTGAGGTAGGCGGCGCGCCCGCCGCGTCCGCCGTCGGCTTGCGGATCGGCGCGGAGGTCGGCGGCCCCGGCGCAATCGGCGGCCGGTACGGCTTTGACCAGGGGCAGGGGTTGCATGGCGCGGACCTGTGTATCCCACCACGCCGACGCGGAGGAGGAAAGCAGCAGAGCCAGGGTGGCGGCGAGGACGGCGCGCGTCATGGGAGACTCCTTCCTCAGGAGAAGCCAGAAGATCCAACGACCGGGTGCGGACAGTCCTGATTCTACATGAAGCGCCAGCCGCGCTGTCCGTTGTAGGCGTGAACGGCGCGGTGTTTGCGCGGGAGGTCCGGCTTGCCAACGATCTGCCCGTCGCGGATCCATTCCCGATCGGTTCCATAGAGGTTCCGCAGGAGAGACTCCGTCAGGCGTTGCCGGACGTGGGCCAGGGCGGGAAGGTCGGCCAGGTCGCGCAGTTCGTCGGGGTCTTCGTCAAGGTCGAAGAGTTGGAAGCGGTTGCCGACGGCGTAATAGATGAGTTTGTAGCGCGCGTCGCGGACCATGCGCGTGGCGAGGGGGCCGGTGAAATGCTCGCCATAGATCTCCTCGCGCCGCTTAGGCCCGACGAGAGACAGCCCCTCGACCTCTGCGGGCACGGGGATGTCGCAGAACTCCAGCAGCGTCGGCATCACGTCGCAGAGGGCGGCCAGACGGTCGTCGCGCCGTCCGATCGGCGTGCGCAGGTCACGGGCAGCCGGCAGCAACAGCAGGGGGATACGCGCGGAGTCCTCGTAGAAAACCCCCTTGTGCCAGAGGTGGTGGTTGCCGAGCATGTCGCCGTGGTCGCAGGTGAGGGCGATGACGGTGTTATCGAGGAGGCCGAACTCGCGCAATGAGCCCAGGATCAGGCGGATCTGGTGGTCAATGTGCGTACACTGGGCGAAGAAGGCGCGGCGGGCCATGCGGATGGCGCCCTCGTTGTACTGCCCGCGCCAGGGGCGGCGGTCCCACAGGGCATAGGGGACGGCGGCCTCGTCGCGCGCCCACTCGCCGATGAAGGGCATGGGAATCTCGACATCGCGGTAGAGATCGAGATAGGCCTGAAGGGGCGCAAGGGGCGGGTGAGGGTGCTGGTAGGAGACGTACCAGAAGGCGGGCCGCGTGGGATCGCGCCGGCGGATCATCTTGCAGGCCTCGTAGGTCGTCCAGTTCGTCGGGTGGCAACGCTCGGGCAGATGCCAGGGGCGGACGGAGTACTCGTTATTGCACATGCCGTGCGTAAGTTCCTGTCCGGGGAAGCCCTGCTCGGCCAGGAAGAGTTCGTAGTCGTCGGCGCCTTCGCCGTACTGATGGCGGCCCTCTTCGCAGAGGATGACGTCGTCAAAGCCGATGCGGTCGCGCTGGGGGCAGACGTGCATCTTGCCGACGGCGTAGGCCTGATAGCCCGCATCGCGGAAGACCTGCGGCATACGCGGATGCCGGGGGAAGGGGATATCCAGAAAGTCGCGGTCGCCGTGATTGCGCGCGGTCATGCCGGTGAACAACTCGCGGCGCGCCGTCATGCACATCGGCGTGGGGCTGTAGGCCCGCGTAAAGAGCACGCCGTTCTGCGCCATCTGGTCCAGGGTGGGGGTTTGGACGGCGGGGTGGCCCAGTCCGCTCATCACGCGGGCGGGCCAATGGTCCAGACAGATGAGCAGAACATTGGGGCGTGACATGGAACCTCCCTCAAAAGGGCACTGGGATTGCGCCATGCGGACTATAGCCGAGACACAGGCGCGGCGCAAGATGGGCGGGCGGCGGGACGGCTGAACGGTCGGTCGCGCTCGTCCACTGGCCTGCTGGAACTCTCGACGAAGACGAGTTGTTCATCGTCCCGCGTTTGCATTGAAATCCCGCCGCCCGTGCGCGAAAATCATGGCCGTCGTACAGGCGTGCATTCTCCAGAGGAGCGACGGCATGACCTTTTCGGTGGTGATTCCGGCGCATAACGAGGAGGCGCTGATCGGGGGGTGTCTGGACTCCGTGGAACGGGCGGCGCGGCGGGCAGGGCGGCCGGTGGAGATCATTGTGGTTCTCAACCGCTGCACGGACGGCACGGAGGATGTCGTGGCGGGGCGGGCCGTAGTGGTGCGCGAGGATACGCCGAACCTGTCGCGCATCCGCAATGCCGGGGCGGCGCGGGCAATGGGAGAGGTGCTCGTGACGCTCGACGCCGACAGCCGGATGGCGGAGAACATGCTGGCGGAGGTCGAGCGGGCGCTGGCGATGGGCCGGTACGTCGGCGGCGGGGTGCGCGTGAAGGCCGAGCGCTACTCCCTGGGTATTGTCAGCAGCGCGCTGCTGGTCTTCATCCCCTTTGCCGTGCGGGGGATTTCGGCGGGGGCCTTCTGGTGCCCGCTGGCGAGCTTCCGGGCGATCGGGGGGTTCAATGAGGACTACTGCACGGCCGAGGACTACGATTTCGCAGTGCGCTTGAAGGCTTACGGAAAGGCGCAGGGGAAGCGCTTCGGGACGCTCTGGCGCACGCACATCGTCACGTCATGCCGCAAGTTCGACTGGTTCGGGGACTGGTTTGTCTGGCGGCTGATCCTGCGGCGTCCGTGGGGGATCGTGGAGGGTTTTCGCGGGCGGGATCGTGAACTGGGGAACCGGCTGTGGTACGACACGGGACGGTACCACCCGGCGAAGGGCGCTCCGGCGCAGTCGAAGGGGGACGGGGACGGGTGAGCGGACTCACTCCGGCGCGGAGTCGCGGCGTTCCTCGCGCGCGCGGTCGCGCTCGCTCAGGCGCGCCAGCCACAGGCCGACTTCGTACAGGCAGACCATGGGAATGGCGACCATGCAGAGGTTGAAGGCGTCGGGGGTGGGGGTGACGACGGCGGCCAGGATGAAGATGACGATGACGGCGTAACGACGGCTGCGCATGAGGGTGTCGGCGCGGACGATGCCGATCTTGACGAGGGCCAGGACGACGAGGGGCATCTCGAAGGCAAGGCCCAGGATGGCCACCATCCACAGGACGAGACTGAAATAGGCGTTGTAGCTCAGCATCAACTCGACCTGCGGGTCCACGCCGAGGAGATAGAGCAGGGCCAGGGGCACGGCCACGAGATAGGCAAAGGCCACACCGGCGAAGAAGAGGCCGATGCCCAGCGGAAGGTACTTGCCGAAGAAGCGGCGCTCGCGCTCGATGAGACCGGCGGCGACGAAGGCCCACACCTGATAGAGGACGTAGGGCGAGGCGATGACGAGTCCGGCGATGAGGGATATCTTGAACTTGACGAGGAAGGTCTCCATGACCGTCAGGGCGTGGAGCTTGACGGGGACCTGGATGGGGGCGCCTTCGAGCATGGGGCGCATCCAGGCGACGACGGGATTGAAACGGGCGAAGGGGTTCAGGGTGTTCGGGTCGAGAGTGTCAAGGGGAGCGCGGAGGAGTTCGCGGAGGGTCTCATAGCCGAAGCCGAAGGCCACGAAGGCGCAGAGGAGCAGCGCCACCAGCGCGCGCACGAGCCGGCGGCGCAGTTCGTCGAGGTGCTCCAGGATCGTCATCGGACGGTCGTCGGACATAGCTTCTCCCTGAACGAAAGGAAGTGTAGCAGAAGGCGGGGGAGGGAGCCAAACGCGGCGTCGCGCTGCTCCGATCAGGCAGATGCTTGACTTCCAGGGTCATGCGAGAGTAGGGTGTTCGACATGACCGGGGTTGTCCGACAAATGGGAGTTGTCTCAAGGACAGAGAAGGTGGCCAGGCATTCCAGATGACGGCCAGACCTGAACAGCCGCATCTGCCGGATGACCTGGTCCGGTGGAGTGCCGGGGGGGCGGCGGGGCCGATTGCCAATGTGGCGGTCACCGTGCGTTCCTCCGGGGAGCGAATGGCTGCGGCGCGGGAGGAGGCGCTGGGGTCCATTCCCGACGAACGCCGCGCACGTCCGCCCGGATGGACGCCCAAGTGGCGAGAGGCCCTGCTTGACGGCATCAGCCGCATTGTGGCGGGACGACAACTCCCCGGCGCGTGGGTTCCCGCACTAAGCGTTCCGCGCTTCGTACATGGACAGAGCCAGGGAATCTGCGACGTGTTCGGTGCAAAGGTCGAGGCGCAGCCGGACGGGAACTACTTCGTCCACCCTCTGCCAGGCGCTGCACAGGCGGTCCGGCGCATTCGGCCGCAGCCGGTGGAGATGAGCCGTTACTGGGGCGCCGTGCAGTGGATACGCTACGCCCGGACCGCCAGCCGCGGCCGTTTTCCGTTCCGGAACCCGGTCATGGTCGGTCCCCTCGACATGGCCAGCTATCTCCTGGGCGCCACCCGCCTCATGGAGTGGATCTACACCGAACCGTCCGCGACCCATGCCCTGTTGCAGAAGACGACCGACGTCATCGTGGGGATGTACGTTTCCCTCAAGGATGCTGCCGGCGGCGTGATGCACGCGGCGCATTTCGGCTGCCTGTCGAACGCGGTTGACCTGTGCTCCGAGTGCCGTTCCCTGGTTTCGGCCGACGTGTTTGAGGAATTCGACGCTCCCTGCCTGCGCCGTATCGGCGAGGCGCTGGGGCCTTACGCCATTCACTCCTGCGGGTCCTGGGAGAGAACCATCCCCTGTTCGCTCCGCGACCCCAACCTCAAGGGGATGAACGGCCAGGTGCGCGAGAACGACCTCCGCAAGCTCTGCGTCCTGGCGGATGGCCGGGTTCTGCTCTCCATCGGCCCGAGCGCCAACCTTCCCGAACGGTTCACCTGGTCCGACCGAGAGAGCTTCTTCCGCTACGTTCTCAGCACAGCGCCGGAACACCAGCCCATCGAAGTCAGCATTCATGAGTCCGAGATCGAGGTCTTCACCCGTGTCTATAGGGACACGCGAGGCCGCAAGCGGACCGAAGACGACGTCGGGACATCGCCAGGCGCAGCGAAGGTCTCGTCCGTCGCCGGGCCATCAGGAAGGGATGGGTGACTATGTTCGCGAAGCACGGCGCCGAGGACCACACCGTTCCAATCCCCGGAATCAAACAGAAGACGCTTGCCTTTGGCGACCGAACGCTGATGACCGAGTTTGTGCTGGCGAAGGGCAGCGTTCTGCCCGATCACGCGCATCCTTACGAACAGACGGGATATCTCGTGAAGGGGCACATTGTTGTGAGGATCGGCCAGACGGAACATGACGCCACGCCGGGCGATGCTTGGTGCATCCCCATGAACGTTGCGCATGGCGCTCGAATTCTTGAGGATTCGGTTGCTGTCGAGGTGTTTTCACCGACCAGGGCAGACTACCTTCCCAAAGAGAAGAGATGACCAACGCCCCGTCAATCAGCGCTGTCGTGCGTCGCACCGCGGCGATGGTATGGCAGGCACGAGCTTCGTCTTGATTCGCCGCGCCACGCGGTGTCGGACACTACGCCATAGAAGGAGAGACCCGGATGGAAGGCCCGATGCGCGCGCGGGTGGAGGAGTACGACGACTTGCAGCGGTGCATTGACACGTGCTTCCCCACGGAGACGGCGGCGGGAGGGATGGCGGCGCGCTGGCCGCACTGTCTGCAACGCACGCCGGAGCGCGTGGGGCGCTATCGCGTGATCAAGGACGGCGGGCGGATCGTGGCATGTCTGGCGTGCATTGAGCAGACGGCATCCGTGGATGGCGGGCTCCTGCGCATGGGGGGGATCGGGCAGGTCTCGACGCTGCCGGAATACCGCGGACAGGGGCTGATGTCGCGCTTGCTGGACGATGCGATCCGACGGATGGAGGAGGAGGGGATTGCCCTTTCGGATCTGGGGGGCGACCGGCTACGCTATGGCCGGTACGGTTGGGAGACGGCGGGGCGGGAGTGGACCTTCACGGTGACACCACGCTCGATCGGAGCGGCGGCGAGACCGCAGGGATTCGAGGCGCGCCGGATCGAGGCTTCGGGGGCGGCGGTGGCCGGGATCATGCGCCTGCACGACGCGGAGCCGCGCCGGACGGTGCGGACCGAGGCGGGGTACCGCGTCCTCCTGTCGCGTCTGGGAAAGGAACTCTGGGGGGCGTACGCCGGGGGGGAACTGCGGGCCTATGCGGTGACGCAGATGCAGCGCACGCCGCCGGCGGTCTATGAGTTCGGCGGCGGCGATGAGGCCCTGCACGCGCTGTTGGGGGAGATCGTGGCAACGGGAACGTCGGCGTGGCAGGTGTGGTCTCCCTGGGAGCACGCGGCCAATGGACGGCTTGTTTCTCTGGCTGCCGGTTGGAGCGTGACGCCGCTGCGGATGATGCGTATCGTTGATCTACCGGCGACGCTGAAGGCCTTCAGCGGACAGATGACCGCGCGCTGCCGCCGCCTGGGGCGCGCACCGGGGGGACGGGTGAGGCTCCGTCTGGCCGATTCGGGACAGTCGGCGACGCTGTGCTTCGATCGCGACGGGGTGATGGTCGAGGGGGTCTCAGGAGGGGGCGCGGAGGTGGCGCTGCCGGCGCGGGAAATGGTACGGTTCCTCTTCGGTCCCGGAACGCCGGAGGCGGGCGGGGTGGCGGCCGGCACGCCGCCGCTTCTGGCAGGGGTGCTGCCGCTGGATTTCGGGCTGTGGCACAACGATATGGTGTGAGGGGATGGACGGACGACGGACGACGGACGACGGACGACGGACGACGGACGACAACGATCTTTCTGCAGGGACTGAGAGTTCAGCGTAGCGGGGGGGGGCGTGGCGGGTTCTTGCCGCACCGCGTGGCGGCGTCTTGCGGCATCTTGACCCCTGCTCTCGGCAAGATTATAGTCTAGCCGGGCGCTGATTCGTGAGAAAGGCGGGGGGAAAGCGGCCTTGGCCTTGGGAGAGACGATGGGTCGGAACACGCGCATTCTGGATCACCTCATTCGTCGCTTGCACGCCTCCGTCAGCCGCAGTCCGATGTTGCGTGCGCAGCCGGGGCGGCGGGGCCGCTTGCTGGATTGTGCGCGCCTGCGTGCCCTTGCACCGGAGATGCCGGAGAAGTTGCTCAAAGGCGTCGTGTCGGGCGGCGGGGTGACGCTGGATTTCGCCTCGGGGGTGAAGGGGCAGGAGGAGGAGTGCTCGCGGCTGTGTTCGGCGCTGGTGCGCGACATCCGGCGCTATGCCGAATTGGCCGAACGCGAGACAGGCGTCCACGCGTTGTGGCTGGGCTATCCGCTGCTCTATGCCCGGTCGCCGGCGGAGGGAGATGACGCGGAGGTGCTTGCGCCGCTCTTCCTGTGGCCGGTGAACGTGACGCCGGACCTGCGGCACGAGGGACGGGTGCGGGTGGGGCCGGCCTCGGAGGAATCGGACCCGCGCTTCAACTTGACCCTTGCGGCATGGCTGCGGCGGCAGTTCAAGATCGAGGCGGAAGCCCCCACGCAGGAGGCGCTGGAGAGCCTGACGTTGGAGGACACGGCGCGCTGGGCGGGCCGCTTGGCGGCGCAGTTCAACCCGCCGGCCTCGGCGCCGGAGTTCAAGGCGTTGGAGGAAATCGCGGCCACCGGAGCCCTGGCCGCGCGCGGCGGGCCGGCGCTGATCTCCGCGGCGGTGCTCGGCTACTTCACCTGGCAGAACGAGGCGATCCTGGCGGACCTCGAAACGATGAAGGAGCGGATGGAGGGGTGCAGCGGGGTGGCGGCGGGCTTTGCCTTCGGCGAGTTGCCGCCGAAGCCCGAAAGGATGACGCCCCCCTCGGAGTATGACCGCTGGGTGGTGTGCGACGCCGATCACTCGCAGATGCAGGTGATCTGGCAGGCGCGCGTTGAGCCGGGGCTGGTGGTTCACGGTCCGCCGGGCACGGGCAAGTCGCAGACGATCGTGAACATCATCGCCGACGCGCTGGGACACGGCAAGACGGTGCTGATGGTATCGCAGAAGCGGGCGGCGACGCGTGTGGTGCTCGACCGGCTGCGGGCCGCGGGGCTGGAAGACCTGTGCGTCGAGGCGCACGACGTCGAAACGGACCGCGCGGGTATCTTCAAGTCCATCCGCGGGCAGGTGGACTTGCTTCAGTCCTCGACGACGGACGTGGACGACCGGAAGCGTTTCGAGATGGCGGAGCAGATCACCTTCATCGAGGAGGAACTGGACAAGTACGCGCGCGCGCTGCACGCGCCGCACCCGAGGATCGGCCTCTCCTATCGCGAGGTGCAGGCCATGCTGGGGGCGATCGCGCGCGAGTTCCCTGCCATCCGCGAGATGCACCGGCTGATGGACGCGCTGGGGCCGCTGTCGGCGCGCGACGTGGAGACGCTCTGTGCGCGCGCCGAGGCACTGGGCAACCAGTACCGCCAGGCCGACGCGCGGGCGAATCCCTGGCGGCTTCGCCGCGAGACGGCGCAGGTGACGCCGACGTTGCGCCAGGACGTGGCCGACCTGTGCGCGCGCCTGCGCGAGGCGGACGCGGCGCACATGGAGAAGGTGCGCCGGTACGGGGCGGGGCTGCCCCTGCCGCCGAACGCCATGGAGTATTCGATCAAGAGCGCCGAGGCCGTCCGGTGGTACCGGAAGTTGCAGAACCTGCCGGGCACGTCGCCGGGACGCCTGGCGCGGGCCTGGGCGCGCAAGCTGCGCTTCGGCGGAGAGCCCGCCGTGAAGGCCGATGGCGAACGCTGCCGTCAGGCCACCCTGCTGGCGCAGCAGGTGCGCGAGACGATGCCCACGCCGGACTGGGTGGCGGCCACGGAGGGGATGTCCGAAGACCAGTTGCAGGCGCTGTGGAAGGAAATCGAACAGTGGCGGGGGATGACGGGCAAGCCCTGGCGCTTCGTCAACCCGGCGTGGATCTCCGGCGAACTGACGGTGCGCAAGTACGCGCGCGCAGACAAGAGTCGTCCCGCCGCCGACGAAGCGGAAGCCTTTCAGGGCCATCTGTCGGCGATGATCGCGCGGCGTCGGCTGGCCAAGCACTGTTCCACGCTGGTGCCGGATGTGATCCCGCGGGCGCAGGACGATGCGTCGCTGCTTCAGTTCACCGCCATGACCGTGGCCGCCTTTGAAAACGGCTCGTGGATCATCCGCCAGGAGGAGCACGCGCCATGGCTCAAGCCCGTGGTGGATGCCTTTGTGGGCTCGGACGATCCGGCGGAGATCGAGACGCTGATTGCGCAGTTGGAGGCATCCGTCCAACGTGTACAGCCGGCCGTGAAAGTGGTCGAAACGCTGCGCGAGGTGGAGAACCATCTCGCGCCGGAGGCGGTGAAGGACTTGCGTGAGAGGGTGTTGAAGGGGGAAAGCCTCAGCGAGTGGATTGACCGTTTCGAGCGCGGGCTGAGCGGCCTGCAGGCGCTGGTGGCGTTGGACGACGATCGCCGCACCCGTCAGGGGGAGGCAAAGAAGGTTCTGGATGCGCTGGACGACTATGAGGAGGACCGCGCGCGCGGAGAACGCCTGGCCGAACCTCCCGATGGGTTGCCGGCGGAGGAGTATGGACGCTGGTGGGTGGCGCTGGTGAAGTACAGCGCGGCTTGTGCCTGGCAGCGCCAGTGCCAAAAGGACTCCCAGGAACTGACGCGCCTGACGCCGGCCACGCGCGAGTCGAAGGCGAAGCGCCTGGCGGAACTCCTGGCGGAAAAACGCAACCTCGAAGCGCGCGCCATCCAGGGGCGCTGGCGTCGGGTACAGCGCGACCACCGCGACGAGCCTTGGAAGCGCATCTTCCAGTTGAGGCGCTCCGAGAAGGGACAGGCCAAGCGGCTGCGTGAGGCGGTCGAGGCGGGGCTGCCGCACGGCCTGCTGAAGATGCGCCCCTGCTGGCTGGTCAACCCGGCCGTGGCGGCGCAGATCTTTCCCCTGACGCAGAACCTCTTCGATCTGGTCATCTTCGATGAAGCCTCGCAATGCCCCCTGGAACAGGCCGTTCCGGCGATCTATCGCGGACAGACGTTGATCGTGTCGGGGGATGAGCGTCAGTTGCCGCCGACGAGTTTCTTCTCGACGCGCGTCGAGGAGGCCGGCGACGACGGCGAGGACGAGGCGGCTTCCGAGACGCCGGTGGCGCTCAAGGGCCCGGACATGACGCGCCTGGGCGAGGACCACCTGACGTCGTGCGAGGACCTGCTGACGGCGGCGGTGGGGGTATTGCCGGAGTACTGGCTGTGCGTGCACTACCGCAGCGCGCACCCGGACCTCATCCGCTTCAGCAACCACGCTTTCTACGAGGGGCGCCTGGAAGCGCCGCCCGTGCCCCGCATGGGCGGAGAACGCCCCATTGCCTACGAGAGCGTCGGAGGTCGTTACCTGCGCCGGACGAACGAGGCGGAGGCGGCGGCGCTGGTGCGGACGCTCGACGCGCTGTGGAAGGACGGCGCGGAGTGTCCCACGGTGGGAGTGGTCACCTTCAACCAGCCGCAGCGGGAGTTGATCGAGGACATGCTTCAGGCGCACTGCGAGAAGGACGAGAACTTCGCGGCGCGCTATCAGCGCGAACTGGAGCGGCGCAACGGAAACCAGGACATGGGTTTCTTCGTCAAGAACCTGGAGAACGTCCAGGGGGACGAGCGCGACGTGATGATCTTCAGCACGACCTTCGGCCCGGACGGACAGGGACGCTTCTTCCGGCGCTTCGGGCCGGTCGGGGCGGCGGGGGGCGAGCGGCGGCTGAACGTGGCCGTCACGCGCGCGCGGCGGCAGGTGATCGTTCTCGGAAGCATGCCCGTCGGCGAGGTGGCCGCGGCGCTGCGCTCAAAGGAGGGCGAGGCCGACGCCTTTACCCCGGCGGGCTACCTTCAGCTCTACCTGGCCTATGCCCAGGCGGTGGCCGAAGGGGATACCGAACGCGCGGCGGCGATCATCGGGCGTCTGCGGCGCGAGGGGACGCCCTCGCCGGGGCGCGGGGCGGGCGACGCACTTCAGAAGGATATTCTTGGCGCCCTGCGCGACCTGGGATACCGGGCCGACGCGGGCATCGGGGAAGGGGCGTTCCGGATAGACCTGGCGGTGCTGCATCCTGACGCGGCGCGCGGGTACGTGATGGCCATCGAGTGCGACGGCGCGGGCGGCGACGAGCGCCCGGCGCGCATTCGCGAGGTGTGGCGTCCGGCCATCCTCCGCGCGCGCGGGTGGACGCTGCACGGCATCTGGTCGAATCGCTGGTGGGCCTTCCGGCAGGAGGAAGTCGAGCGCCTCAAGGCCGCGCTGGAGCGCGCGAAGGGGGGGGCGGAGTAGGGGATG
>JAKJEM010000052.1:8254-23229 GCA_022705425.1 Planctomycetota bacterium | reverse complement strand
GAGAGAGGAAGAGGGTGAGGGGATAGCCGGCGGCCCATCGGAAATCGGCCACGGCAAGCAGGAAGAGGAAGAGGAGGAGGAAGAAGGCCTGTGCGATGCGGCGGGTGACGACGAGTTTCATTGCAGCCCCCCCACTCGCGCGCCGGGGAGCATTTCGAAGCCGGCGTCCCTGGGGTCGAGCACGCCGAGGCCGCGTCGCGCGGCTTCGGCCAGGGAGGGAAGTTCGTGGTGGCTCATGCCGAGGAGGGAGGCGCCGAAGACGTCGAGGGCGACGGGGTCAACGCCGACGGCCAGGGTGCGCTCGGGGCGGACGTCGCCGGGGCTGCCGCCGGTGGGGCCGTTGCGGAACATGACGCGCGTGGCGTCGAGGATGGTAAAGGTGGGTTTGACGAGAGTGGCGAGGTCGGCGATGCTGGTGTGGATGTCCTGATGGAGTTGGTTGCGGGGGCCTCCGAGGAGGCCGTACCAGTTCTTCATGCCGAGGGTGGCGCCGGCGAGGCTGTGGTTCTTGACGACGGGAATGCCGATGACGACGGTGACGTTTCGGAAGGGTCCGTAGAGGAAGCTCCAGCGGGCGAGGCGTTGGTTGGCCGGCTCGACGACGGTGCGGAAGGCGTCGGGGCGGGGGAGGAAGATTCGCGCGCCGGCGGCGCGGGCGGCGGCGGCGATGCCGGAGACGGTCATGCAGCGTTCGGGGTCGTTGATGGGGTTGTCGGTCACCCACACGGCGGCGGCGCCGGCCAGGAGGCAGAGGCGGGCGGTCGCGGCGACGACCTCGGGATTGGTGGTGGCGCCGATGCCGGGGGGCGAGGCGAAGCCGATGTTGGGTTTGAGGAGCACAACGTCGCCGGACTTGACGAAGCGGGCGATGCCGCCCATCGGATCGAGGCAGTCGCGGAGCATCCGCTCGACGTGATCGCCCTTGGCGGCGACGACGCGGGGGCGGGAATCTGCGGGGACGCGGTAGTCCTTGAGACGGACCTCTTCGTCGGGGCGTCGGGCGACGCGATTGTGCAGCGCGAATCCTGCGGCCAGCACGCCGGCGGCGGTCGCGCCGGCGAGTCCGGCCCGGCGGAGGAACTCCCGCCGGGAGCACCCCCCTTCTCGCCCGTGGCTGTGGGTTTCGTCGGTCACTGCGTCTTGACTCCCAGATCGCTGCCGTCCATTGTCAGTCGTCCGTTGTCTGCTGTCCGTCGTACGTCATCGTCCGATCGCCGCCGTGCGGGGCCGTTCTGAGGGGGGCCTTGGGCAGGGTCTTGAGGCGGGCGTGAAGGTCCTTGACGAGGGTTTCGGCCTGGGCGCGGTCGTTCAGTCCGAGGCATCCGGCCAGGACGCTTCCGCGCGCGAGCAACAGGCTGGGGCCGGTGTACTTTTCGCGCCCCCAGATCAGGGGGTCGGGTCCTTCGAGGCGGCGTTCCTCGACGGTTCCGCCGGCGGCGAGGAAGCGTTCGTGCGCGCGGAGGACGTCGAGGGCCTTCTCGGGGGCGCCGGCGTCGGCGTGGAAGAGGCGGAAGCGCGCGTTCTTGAGGTCATACTCGGCGACGAAGACGGCGTTGAGATGCGGGAGGCCGAAGGCGGCTTCGTTTTCGTAGGTCAGTCCGCCGTCGAGGAGGCCATCGCGCGGGAAGGCGGCGAACTCCTCCATCTGGCCGAGGCCGTCCTCGATCCAGGCGGCGGCCTCGACGGCGGCCTTGCGGACGAGTTGCGCGAGGTCGTCGTCGGTCAGGGCGCGCAAGCGGACGAAGTACCCCCCCTTCCAGAAGGCGGCCATGTTTCCGGCGGCGTAGGCGGCGTTTCCGGCCTGGAGGGAAGCGTCGTCTTCGCCGCGGCCGTCCTTCCAGATGCCGTAGGCGTTGTGTCGCGCGCCCATGTTGTAGAGGTCCACGACGAGGGAGAGATCGCGTCCCTTGGGGGAGACGTATTCGGCGACGGTGAGGGCCTTGAAGCCGAACTGGAAGTAGCGAGGGGCCTGGCCGTTGATGTACTCGTGAAGGTCGCTCAGGGTGAAGTAGCGCAGGCGCTTGAGGCGCAGGCCGGCGAGTTCGCCGGGGGGATCGAAGACATCCTTGAGGCTGCCTTCGGGACCCTGGCGAGGGGGCGCGTGGAGGCCGCGCCAGCCGACCCAGGCGGCAATCGCCAGCAACGCCAGGAGGATGACCACGCCGGCGGCCGTGTCGCCGCGATGGACTCTGCGCATCGTGAAAGCATCCGTTCGGAGGAGCGGTCAGGCCAGTCGGCTGTGGGCGTCGGTGAGGATCGGCCGCAGAGCGACGTCATTGACGCACTGGGCGACGCAATGTTCGCACCGGGCGCAGGGCGCCGCGCCGACGGAGGCCGCCCGATAGGTGTCGCGGGCGATCTTTGTTTCGCCGTAGGCGTCGAGGTACATGGCGCTCCGCCGCACGTCGGGGATGCTGACGCCGTCCGGGCACGTTCCGGCGCAGCGTCCGCAGCCGCTGCAGTAGGCCCGGGCGGTGGCGGCGGCGTAACGTTCGAGGAGGCGGCGATCGAGATAGCCCAGGCGCTTTCCCATGACGGCGAAGTTCTGGTCGAGTTGGCCGAAATCGCGCATTCCCGGCACGGCGCAGGCGATGGCCGGGTCGTCGAGCGCCCACTTGAGGGCGGCTTCCTGGAGGGCGTAGCCTTCGTGGGGGAAGGGGAGTCTGGGTGCGGGGGCGTCGGGATTGGCGGCCTTGGCGGCGTCGTGCTTCTTCATCAGCTCGACGACGGGCGCCTGGGTCTTCATGGCGATGATGCCGAGGCCGGCCTCCTTGGCCTTTGCGGCGGCGGCGCGCAGGTCGGCGGCGATGGTGTAGTTGTAGGTGGTCATGACGACGTCATAGGCGCCGGACTCGACGGCGGCCAGGATGACCTGGGTCATGTTCTGGTGCGTGCTGGTGCCGACGAAGCGGGCCTTGCCGGACTCCTTGGCCTTGCGGAAGAAGTCGAGGGCGGCGTCGTTCATGACCTGCTCGCGCGAGCTGGTGGCATGGGTGAGGACAAGGTCCACGTAGTCGGTGTTCAGGCGTTTGAGCCCCCCTTCGAGGCCGGCCATCATCTGATCGGCGGTAGCGGGCTGGCGGTTGACGGTGTGGCGGACCTTGGTGCAGATGCAGGCCTTCTTGCGCTTGTCGCCGGCCAGGACGCGCCCGACTTCCTCCTCGTTCCGTCCGCCCTTGTAGCTGTTGGCGGTGTCGAACCAGTTGATGCCGAGGTCGTAGGCTTTGGCGATCACCGGTTCGGGGGCCACCATGCAGCCCAGGGAGACGGTCGTGACCTTGAGGCCGGTGCGTCCGAGCGTGCGGAACTCCAGGGCAGTCTTTGCGGCCGGGGTTTCGGCCGCAAGCACTCGCGGCGCCAGCGCGCCGACCGCCGCCACCGCCGCGCCGACTTTGAGGAACTCCCGCCGCGAGACGTCGCGCTTCTGCATGGCATTCTCCCTTGGGTGCATGGGGGCCGCCGGCCCGGATACAGCCGGGCTTGCAGGTCCCGCCTGTATCATATATAACCGACGCGGACGGGTTTGGTCAATAACCGGTGGCGATCGGTCCCGGCAGCGGGACCGCGTGTGGCGCGCCGGCTGCGCTGCCGGGCAGCGTCTGTGGCGCCTTCGCCTGTGCCGGCCTGATGGAGCCGTTTCCACAGCCGCGGGCGACTGTGCCACATCCCCGAAGGGCTGAGATCGTGACCGGTGGCAAAGGGGGAGAGCGATGATGGAGTTCTGGCTGGCCTTTGTGCCGCTCTTCGTGGCGGTGGATCCCATCGGGGGGCTGCCGCTCTTTGTCGGGCTGACGGAACGCCTGGCCCCGGAGCGCCGGCGGCGGGTGATCGTGCAGTCCATGCTGACGGCGCTGGCGGTGGCCTTTGCCTTCCTCTTCGTGGGGCACAAGGCGCTGCGGCTGATGGGGGTGAGCATCCAGGATTTCCTGATTGCGGGCGGGTCGCTGTTGTTCGTGCTGGCGCTGGTGGACATAACGTCGGCAGAGAAGCCGCGTCGGGGCGGGCGCGATGAGGAGACGATCGGGGCGGTGCCGCTGGGTGTGCCGCTGATCGTGGGTCCGGCGGTGCTGACGACGTCGCTGCTGCTGCTGGACAGCCGGGGGGCGTGGATCACGAGCGCGGCGCTGGGGGTGAATATTCTTCTGGCGGGGTTGATCTTCCTGAGTTCGGGGACGATCATGCGCCTGCTGGGGGCGGCGGGCAGCCGGGTGGTGAGCAAGCTGGCCTCGCTGATCCTGGCGGCGCTGGGGGTGATGCTGGTGCGCAAGGGCCTCACGGAGCTGCTGGCGACGGGGGCGAGTTTCTGACCGCCGCGCCGCGGGAAGACCGCGCTGTAACCGACTTCGCGCGGCGGGGTCAAAAGAAGAAGGACGCGGCGCAGCGGTTCATTGCCTTCGGCGTCCTTCGTCATGTCTGTCGTCCGTGGTCTGTCGTCCGTCGTCCACCATCCTGAGGAGCCTGCCATGAGCATGGAGCACATCATCCGCCTGATCGCCGGAGTTATGATTCTCGTCAGCGTCGCCCTGGCGGCCTTTCACAGCCCGTGGTGGCTGCTGTGGACGGCCTTCATCGGGGTGAACCTGATCCAGTCGGCACTGACGCGATGGTGCCTGATGGAGGACATCCTGGCCAAGTTCGGGGTCAAGAGAAGCTGCGGGCGATAGCGAAGGGCGGCGCGGGGAAGGAGTGGCGCGGTTGCGGCGTGACCGAACGTCACCGGCCCCGGTTGCGCTCTGCGCGAGACGGCCCCCTGGCGACCGTCGGGGCGCGGCACAGCCCCCTGGTGAAGCGGCCGCCGTCATGTTGCCTCGATTGGACGCGCTTGCCTGTTTCGCGCAAGGATTTGCTTGACACGCTATCGGGCGACGTCCATGTGTTGAAGACGGCGGAGGCGATCCTGCCGTCCGGGAAGAGAAGGAATTGCGGCCCGGCACTGACGTTGTCCATCGCGAGGCAGCGTCCGGTGTTGCAGTCCGCTGCGTGCCCCGTTCCGGGTTACAGCTCCATTCGCCGTCCGCAGATCCACGGCGGGCCGTAGGGCGTACGGCGGGAGAAGTAAACGACGAGCAGGACGCCATCGGATCGTTCGAAGAAGTACGGCGGGAGGCCGTGGCGGTCGGAGAGGGGCGTCGGAGGGGTGGCGGCAAGTTCTTCCGGCGTTCGTCCGATGATGAAATGGGGTCTTTGGGCGCTGTTCCAGTCGTGGGTGAGACGTGTCTGCCCGCGCAGAATGTTCATGCCGAGGATCAGCCGCCCGTTGGCGAGGCGGGTGAGATAGGGGCATCGCGCGTGGTCGGTCGCGTTGCCGAAGAAGACGTAATCGCCGAGGAACCGCATTCGCCCCTACCTGTTTGCCGGTCCGAGCGCGCCGATGGTCGTGCCGTTCTCGCCCGCGCCGAGGTTGGGGCTGTCGGGGCGAAGGCGGAAGTCGCGCTGCCGGGGGTCGGCGTACCGGGGGTGCTTGAAGATGGAGTGCGTGTCCTTGCCGGTCTTCTCCTGCCATTCGCGAAGGCTGAAGAGGCGCTCGGAGTTCAGTTCCGCGACGCCCTTGGCCTCTTTGCCGAAGAAGAAGTCCCCCGGTTCGGGCTTCAGGTCCTCCTCCGGGGGGGGCCGGCGCTCGGAGATTTGGCGGACGTGCGCGGCGAAGTTGTTGTAGTCGGAGTCGAAGGCGGCGAGTTCTTCGGGGCTGGCGCGCACGGAGATGTTCTCATTGCCGGTGAAGGTGACGCTGTTGTTGCGCAGGACACTGCCGGCCACGGAGTCAATCAGCCACAGGCCGCGGTGGAGGCACATCGTCATCGTGTTGCGGGTGATGCGGAAGGCGGGGCTGCGCACGAGGGTGATGCCGCGGTCGAGGGCGTAGAGTACGCACCGGTCGAGGGTCAGGCCGCGCGAGTCCTGTACGCTGACGGCGGCGCCGATGCGGCGTCCGGTGGACCAGTCGTTGTTCCAGAAGAGGCACTCCAGCACCTGCACGTCGGGGGAGTTCCTGACGAACAGGCCGGTTTCCTTGAACCAGCGGATTTCGAGTCCCTTGAGGATCACATTCGGCGCGTTGTCGAGCGTCAGGTTGGCCTCGTCGTAGAGCTTCTTGCCGTCGAGGACGGCTTCTCCGGCGGGCGAGGCTTCGATGACGATGGGGGCGGTTCTTGTGCCGCCATGATTGAGGACGTGAGGCCCGAAATAGATTCCCGGCAGCAGGACGACGCGGTCGCCGGGGTTGGCGTGGTTGAGGGCGACCTGGAGGGACTTGAGGGGCTGTTGCTCGTCGCCCCGGGCGGCGTCATCGCGTCCGCGAAGGGGGTCCACGTGCCAGGCGCGGGGAGGCCCGCTGCGGGGAATGAAGGTCGGCGCGATGGCCGCCGGTTCGTCCGCCGCGGGGGCGGGGGCTTTGCGGTCCAAGGCTCCGGCCACGGCCGGGGGCAGGCGCAGGGGCGCGGCGTCGGCCAAGGGCAGCGCGCCGATCGGCTTCGCCGCCGCACCCATCGCCGCGGCGGGACTGCCCTTCCGCAGGCGGAAGTCATGGTTCGCGGCATCGGCGAAGAGGGGATCGGCGTTGATGTTGCGCGCGCCGATGCCCTCCTCGACCAGTTTGCGCAGCGCCTTGTCGCCGCCCTCGGGCTGCCACAGGCAGTTGTCGTCCACGACGGCCCCCTTGACGACGCCGGTGAAGCCGGTAAGCAGGGCCGTGGCGTATCCAGCGACGATGTTGTGCCGGAAGACGGACTCGGGGAACCAGTGGGTGCATCCGATGCCGAAGGCGGACTTGCCTGTCCCGACGACGGTATTGTACTCGGCAACAAAGCGGCTGGGGGGGCACTTGAAGAACAGGCCGAGGTCGAAACCGACGACGAGGTTGCGCCGCGCCGCGCCGCCAAGAGCCGGCGAGTAGCACTGGAAGCCGCTCTGGTCCTGGCTGTACTCCTGAACCTCGAAGCGACCGGGGATGCGGAAGAGGACGGAGTCCTCGACGACGGTATTCACCCCGTAGGAGAAGACGCCGTTGCCGACGTCGTCCACCCGGCAGCGGCGGATTGCGGCATTCTCGACGTCGGTACTGATCGTGAAACCGCGGCGGGCGTTCCAGACGCGGCAGTGCTCGATGAGGACGTTCGACTTCTCGACGCGGACGCCGGCGCTGGAGCGCTGGAGCATGAAATGGCGGAACTGCAAGCCGCGGAGGGTGACGTTGGGGCGCTTGACGACGAGGCCGTAGTTGTCGCGGGCCATGGCGACGGTGTGCGCTTCGGGGGGGCGGTCGTCCGACGTGCGGAAGTGGAGGACGGCGCCGGTGAGGTGATAGGAGGCGGGCGTGCGAACGACGGCCTGGGTATCGGCGACGGGCGTATAGCGTATGCGGGTGTCCTCCTCCCACACGCTGTAGGTCATCCGCGTGTTCGTTTCGACGGGAAGGCGCCAGGTTCCCGGCGCGTTGTCCAGTGGCTCGGCCCCGGGGAGGGGGCGGGCGCCGTCGAAGATGACGTCTTCGGGGAGGCCGTCGGCGCGGACGGCGGCTCGTAGCAGGAGCGGGGGCGGGTTTTCGTCGCCGCCGATCACCACGTCGCCGCGATAGACTCCCGCGCGGAGTACGATCTCGTGAGGGCCTTCGCGGAAGGCGAGCAGGTCGAGCGCGCGTTGCACGGTGGCCAAGGGCTGTTCGGCGGTGCCGGGGTGGGCGTCGTTGCCCTGCGGCGAGACATGGTATGTTGTCGCGCCGAAGACGCTCGACGGCAGCAGTGCCGCCAGAAGAAGGCCCTGCAGTCCGAGACTCCACACCCGGGCGACCATGCCGGAGATCCTTCCCTTTGGCCGTAGCGCGAGATTCGAGAATGCCCGCCGACGGGCGGGCGCGCGGACGGTCAGAAGATGTCTATTTCCGCTGCCGTGTCGAAATCGTGCCAGATTTTGGCGCTGCTGTTCTTCCAGCCGCCGGCGTCGGGGCTGGTGAGGCCCACGGTGTTGGTCGTGGGGCCGTTTGTGGGAATGTAGAAGTTATTGGCCAGGATCGAGTGCGCGGTATCGCCGGCCTGCGCCGCGGCCGTCAGGGCCGTGGGGGTGGTTCCCACGCCGCCCGAGCCCTGGGCGTGCCAGAGGATGAGTTCCTGGGGGTCGCTGTAGAGGGCGACGTGGCCGTCGCCGTAGAGGACGTTGTAGGCCTGTCGGTGCGCGAGGATGCCCATGCCGGCGCGCTCCATGGTGTTCGGCAGGGTCAGGCCGCTCGTGGGGTAGGCCGCGCCGAGGGCGTCCTTGTCGCCACCCTTGGAGAAGGTGTCGCTGATGAGGGCGCGTCCGCCGAGTTCCTTCTGAGTGCGGAAGTGGGGCGAACCGACGCGGCTGTGAATGGCCGGTCGGGTGAAGGCCAGCCGGGCGCGAGGGTCCACCCCTTCGGCCGAGACGCACCAGGCGCTCTGCTGCGCGAGCGGCACGCCGCGATAGGCGTAGTGCGACCAGAGATAACTCCGCCCGGAAGCGGCGCCCCACTTGCCGTAGAGCATCGTCTGGGCGTCGAGGCCGCCGGCGCTGCGCCAGTCGCCGAGGCCGGCGCCGCCGTTCGTGCCGCGGGCATTGCAGGCGGGCATACCCGCGCTGCTGGGACAGTAGTAGCTGTTCGCATCGGCGAGATAGCCTGTGGCGAGAAGGAATCCGAGTCCGTTGGGGGCGTGGTTAAGGCTGCCGGCGGCGAAGGAGCCGGAAGCCTTGTAGCCCAGTGCGATGATGCGGTACCAGCTTACGATGGCGGCATCCGGACCGCTGAAGAGGAGGGTCAACGGCGTGTCGCCCGCCCGCCCAGTATAGACGGCGTTCCAGTAGCGCGAGGTGTAACGGGATTCGTTGGGGGTAGTGCCGTGGTAGATATCGCCACCCGTGGCCCAGGCGCAGGGGGCGGAACTTCGTGTGACGCACTGGCGATAGGAGTTGGGGTAGCCGGAGAGCCACGTGTCCATCCCAACGCCGATCCACGAGGGGAGGTAGCCGTTGTAGTCGGAGGTGTAGCTCTCCATGGCGGCGGCCATCTGTTTGAGGTTGTTCGCGCAGGCGGTGCGGCGGGCCTTTTCGCGCGCGCTGGCGAGGGCGGGCAGAAGCATGGCGGCGAGGATCGCGATGATCGCGATGACGACCAGCAGCTCGATCAACGTGAATGCGCCGGCGCGGCGCACCCTCGCGAACGGCGCCAAGACCGACTCTGCCACTGTCCCGAACCGTCCTGTTTGGTTCATCTTCGGTCTCCTTCGTTCCTGGGAGCTTGCGGCGCGCCCGGGCTACCGGACGCGGACCCGCCGGGGACTGACGAGCAACCCGTCTTCGAATACCCGCGAGAGCACCGGGATGCCAGCGGCGATGAGGCGTTCGCGGTCGGTCCTGTCGCCGCCGAGTTCGACATGGAGCCGTTCGCACACGACCGGATGGGCCTGCTGTTTCATAACGCCGGAGACGGCTTCGACAAAATCGGCGCCGAGCGGGGCATAGGGGCTGTAAACCAGAATCGTGTTGGGGTTGTAGGTATTGGCGATATGCGCCAGACGCCAGCCGTAGTTCTCGACGACCCGGCGGTAGATGTCCATGGCCTCCGGGTCGCGGCGGAGGACGCGATCGAGGTAGGCTTCTGCGCCCCCCCAGGCGGCCACCTGTTCCATCATGCGGTGGACGGCGGCTTCTTCATGCGGCACCTTGACGGTCCAGCGGAATTGTCCGGCGCAGCCATCGCATCCGGCGTAGGGCTCTCCGCGCACTACCAGAGTCTCAGGCCCTCCGTACCCGTACACCCCCGGACTGACGGCCACGAGGTACTCCTCCGGCGACATGCCGGCCCACACCCGGGATCGAAGCAGCAGCCGCATGTCCTCGTCCACAAAGACCGGCAAGTCCGTCAGTGGGGCCAGCATTGCGCGCAGGTCCACGTTGCGTCGGGGGAGGTCGCCATTGAAGCGGATGATCCCCTGGCGATCCACGTATCCTGAGGAGAGGACGCCGATGCCGAGCAGCGGACGGTCGCGGCATTCGGTCAGGAGCCGCCGGACGGCCTGAGGCAGGAGTTCATCGAATTGGTCACGATAGCTCCCGCGGGAGACGCCATCGCCTGCAAGGCGTTCGTGATAGACCAGTTCTCCCCGAAGGTTGAGGATGCCGATGGCGAGGTTGTGGGTGAGGGCGATGCAGGCGGCGTAGCCCCAATGAGGGTTCAGCGTCATCAGGGCCTTGGGGTCGCTTCGGCGAAGCCCGTTGACCATCCGCTGCCGCACCACGCCGGTTCCGATCAACTGGGCGGCGATCTTGGTGAGGGCGGGACGGGTCAGGGCGAGGGTATCGGCGATCTCCGTCCGGGAGATGCCCTGCTTTGAACGGTGGATGAGGCTGAGCACCGATGTACGGTTATGGGCCGACATCGTTTTCTGATTCTGGCCGCAGATCATTGTGATATCCACTTCATGCCATTATCCGGTTCACGCTGTTAAGTATATGATACATCCGCGCCAAAGTCAAGGCCTGATCGAGGAAGGTGTAACACTTTTGCCATCGGAGCGGGTCACTCCGATGCACGCCCGACGGCCGCGACAGAAGACGGCCCATGGGCAGGGGAGGGAGGCGCTGCCGAGGGCGTCGGGGCTACGCCGGCACGGGGAAGGGATCGGCGCAGCGTCGTCCGAACTGGCGGAGAATGCGTCGGTGTTCGCGGAGAATCGGGGCGGCGGCGCGTTCCCGGATGAGGGTGCGCGTTTCGCCGGGGTCGGTCTCGAGGTCGTAGAGTTCCTCCTCCCCCCCCGCCGCGTAGCAGGTGTACTTGTATCGGGGGGTGCGCACCATTCGCGCCCAGGCGGGGCTGTTGGGTTCGCCCCAGGTGGCGATGACGCAGTCGCGCCCCGGCAGGGTGCGTCCGCCGCGCAGGAGCGGGGCGAGGGAAAGCCCCGGCAATGGCGCGGGGGCCTCGATGCCGGCCAGGTCGCAGAGGGTCGGGAGGAGGTCCACTACGGAGACGAGGGGTCCGCGAAGGGTGCGCCCCGGCGGGATGCCGGGTCCGCTGATGATGAGGGGAATGCGCGTGGTTTCTTCGTAGAAGGTGGCGGCCTTGGTGACGAGGCGGTGCGCGGCCATGGCTTCGCCGTGGTCGCTGAGACAGAGCACGATGGTGTTGCGTGCGTCGGGCCGGCGCTCGACGGCATCGAGGACGCGGCCGATCTCCCGGTCCACCATGTCCACATAATGGAAGTAGGCGGCCAGGTAGTGCCGCCAGTTCTCCTCGGTCCACCCGGCGGTCTGTGCGACGCGCTTGTTGTGTGGGGCGTTGTTCCGGACGGGTTCGGGGCGGAGGGGGAGGTCGTCGGTGTGGAAGTTCGCGGGGAGGGTGGGCAGTCTGCCGCGGCGGGGCTTGTCGGCGTGGGGGCCGGCGTGGTCGCCGACCCAGTCGCAGATGTCATGGGGATTGACGAAGTCGGCCACGAGGAGGAAGGGGCTGTCCGGCGCGGTGCGGAGGAATCGCACGGCCTGCGTGCGGGTGTAGCGGTCCAACTGCGCGCCGTGATAGCTCTTCCACCCCCCCACGTCGGGGACGGGCATGCGCCAGAAGTCGAGTGTGCGGAAGCCGCGCAGGGAACCGGCGTCGTGGGTCTTGCCGTAGTGGAGGCAACGGTAGCCCGCGCTGGTGAAGAGCATTCCCAGGGTTGCGACGTCGCCGGCGACCACGCGCGTGCGGGTGTTGGACTCGATTCCGGTTTGATTGGGGTAGAGGCCGGTCCACAGGGCGGCGCGGGCGGGGACGCAGAGGGGGCAGGCGGTGTAGGCGTCGGCGAAGGTGGCGCCGCGTCGGGCGAGGCGGTCGAGGTGCGGGGTGCGGCGCGACGGTCCGTCGCCGGCGCCCACGGCGAGGGAGGAAAGCTGGTCGGCGAGGATGATGACGATGTTGGGTCGAGTCATTGGAAGCCCACCTCCTGGTGTTGCGCGAAGATCGGAAAAAGGGTCCGGGGATGCGCGAGGCGTTCCCTCGTCGGACGGACTGCGCCGGCGGAGGGCAGCGTCCGCGCGGGATGGCAATACCGGAGGTGCGCCCGGAAGGCCGGACTACTTTACCCCATTCAGTTGTCCGCAACAACCTTGACGACGATTCCGGGGGCGAGGCTCTACGCGCCGGAGGGGGCTGTGGGAGTGGGCGGGCGAGGAGATGTGAAAGAATTGAACCGACGATTTGCGGTCCTTCACCGAAGCCCCTGTCTGATGCTGGCAGCCGCCTCCGAGAACAGGACATAGTCTGAGGGGGCGTTTTCAGACGGACTCATTCTTTCGCTGCTTCTGCCGGACTATCCCGCGTAGTAACCCGTCAGTCTTCCGGAGATGTGGCACAGCCACCCTCGGCTGTGGGAACGTCCTGCCGCGATAACCACGGGCGAGGGCGCCCGTGCCACACACGACACTCCCAGTGCGTCCCCCTGAAAACTGACCGGGTACTCCGCGTAGTCCCCCGGCTGGTGTTTTTCGGCGTGTCCGTATAGAATCCGACGCGGGGCGGCTTGGGTTGCGCGCCCGAACCGCCGGAACTCGCACGGCTTTCCGCCCCGTTTCGTTTTCATGCGAGGTTGCAGAAGTGAGGATGCAACATGCCCGACGAAGCGCCCATTTTCCCGGCGTTGCGGGAATTCGCCGATACGGTTACGGCCAAGATGACAACCTTGGTCGCCGGCGAGCCGGAAGACCAGCTTCGCGCGCCGTTTGAAGTCCTGATGAGGGAGGTGGCCCAGGCGTTGCATGTGGCGCTGATATGTACGGGTGAAGTGAAACTGCCCGGGCGGATAGGAAAGCCGGATTACGCCATACAAGCTTCCAGTCTTCTTGCCGGGTATGTAGAACTGAAGGCGCCCGGCGTCGGGGCGAATCCGGCGCGCTTTACCGGGCACAATCTGGACCAGTGGAAGCGATTTCAGGCGATACCGAATCTGCTATACAGTGACGGGAACGATTGGGGGCTTTACCGCAACGGGAGGGCTGTCCGTGCTGTTGTGCGGCTGTCGGGAGACGTGGCAACCGGGGGCAGAAGGGCCGTCACCCCCGAAGATGCAAAGGCCGTTATGGGGCTGTTGACGGACTTCCTTTCCTGGACGCCCGTTATCCCCACAAAGGGAAAGAAGGGCACGATAGACCTGAAAGGGCTGGCCGATCTGCTGGCCCCCCTCTGCCGAATGCTGCGGGAAGACGTAACCGACGCCCTGAAAGACCCCTCTTCGCCACTTGTCCAGCTTGCGAAGGACTGGCGGCAACTTCTGTTTCCCGACGCCGATGACGAACAGTTCGCGGACGCCTACGCGCAAACCGTAACCTTTGCGTTGCTGCTTGCCCGAAGCGAAGGGGCAAACCCACTGACCTTGCCCAATGCCGAAGCCGCCCTGTCCGCTTCGCACAGCCTCCTTTCCCGCGCGCTGCAAGTCCTTACCGACCCGAACGCCCAGGCGGAGATTTCCGCTTCCTTGAACATGCTCATCCGCGTCATTCAGGAAGTCGCGCCGGCGGCGCTGACGGGGCCGAAAGACCCGTGGCTTTACTTCTATGAAGACTTCCTGGCGGCCTACGATTCCAAGCTGCGGAAGGACACCGGCGCATACTACACGCCGGTCGAAGTTGTCCGCGCCCAAGTGCGGTTGATTGACGATCTCTTGACAAACCGGCTTGGCAAGGCGTTGGGCTTTGCGGACCCCGGCGTTGTTACGCTTGACCCGGCGGTTGGAACCGGAACCTACCTGCTTGGGGTGATTGAACACGCTTTGCAGAAGGTTCATGACAAGCAAGGGCCGGGCGCTGTGCCGGGGCAGGCGACGGCGCTTGCCGGGAACATCTACGGCTTTGAAATCATGGTGGGTCCGTTTGCGGTGTCCGAACTTCGGATAAGCCGGGCGCTCGAAGGGAAGGGGGCCACGCTGCCTGCCGGCGGAAGCCATATCTACCTGACCGATACGCTGGAAAGCCCGCACACAACGCCGCCGCAGCTTCCCCTTTACTTGAAGCCGATAGCGGAACAGCACGCCAAGGCGTTGAAGGTAAAGGACAAGGTGCCGGTGATCGTGTGCTTGGGCAACCCGCCCTATGACCGCCATGAAGCCGCCGGGAAGGATAACAAGTCGCGCACGGGCCATTGGGTAAGATGGGGCGAAGACGGAAAGGGCACTGCCGCGATCTTCAGGGACTTCCTGCAACCGGCGATGGACGCCGGGCACGGGGTACACGTCAAGAACCTCTACAATCAGTATGTCTATTTCTGGCGTTGGGCGTTGTGGAAGGTCTTCGAGCACAAGACGGCGGCGGGGCCGGGCATTGTGAGTTATATCAGCGCGTCAAGCTACCTGGACGGCGACGCCTTTTCCGGGATGCGGGAGTACATGCGCCGGCTGTGTGATGAAATCTGGATTCTGGACTTGGGGGGCGAAGGCCGGGGTGGGCGCAAGAGCGAGAACGTCTTCGCTATTCAAACCCCCGTTGCAATCGCCGTTGCCGTCCGCTATGGCAAGGTGGACAAGGACGCGCCCGCGAAGGTGCGGTATGCCCGAGTAGAGGGCACGCGCGAAGAGAAGTTGAGGGCGCTGGACACCGTGGCGGACTTCACGTCCCTTGATTGGGAAGAGTGTCCCGACGATTGGCAATCGTCGTTTCTGCCAAGCCCAACAGGGAGCGGGTGCGCTTTCTGGCCTGAAATCAAGGACCTATTCCCGTGGTCGGCACGCGGCATCCAGTTCTCACGGAACTGGCCGGTATCTCCAAGCGAATCTGTGCTACCTAAGCGATGGAACGTTTTGTTGCGCGGCAACACAAGTGAGCGGAAAGGCATGGTGGTAGAAACGCGAGATGCGCGTATAGATCGGTCCTATCCGAGCTTCTTGCGCGAAGCGCGCTTGCAGTGCATCGGAGACGCGAAACGAGGCGCGAAAATGGATTCCATTGCGCCGGTATTCTTCCGGAGTTTTGACCGTCAGTGGTGCGTTGCTGACAGGCGGGTGATT
>JAKJEM010000052.1:0-8244 GCA_022705425.1 Planctomycetota bacterium | reverse complement strand
CCGCCGCTGTGGCGAAGTTGCAGTCATGTGCAAATCTTCATGGTGGCCGCCCCCGGCGAGTTGAAGGCGGGGCCGGCGGTCGTGGTCGGGACAAATGTGCCTGACTTGAACGCCTTCAACAACAGGGGCGGGGTGTGTCTCCCCTTCTATCGTGACGCGGCGGGGAAGGATGCCAACGTCTTGCCTGGACTTCTGGAGAGACTGAGCAAGGAATACAAGCGGAAGGTGACGGCCGAAGACTTCCTGGCCTACGTCTATGGGGTGCTGGCGCACCCGGCCTTCACCGAACGCTTCGCAGCGGAATTGGGCGCGCGGCAGCTTCGCGTGCCGATCACGAAGGACGTGGCGCTGTTCGCCCAAGTCAGGCGCGTGGGCGCGCGACTGCTCTGGCTTCATACGTACGGACAGCGGTTCATTCCGAAGGGCAAGCACGCGGGGCAGATTCCGAAAGGCAGCGCCCGTTGTGTGCGCGCCGTTCCGGGAGACGCAGAGCATTACCCGGAGAAGTACGATTACGACGAGGGAAGCCAGACGTTGCACGTCGGCAGCGGGGCATTCGCCCCCGTTGGGCGCGACGTGTACGAATTCGAGGTGTCCGGCTTGAAGGTTGTCCAATCGTGGCTTGGGTATCGCATGAAGAGGCCCAAGGGCAAGAAGTCTTCGCCGTTGGACGAAATCACGCCGGACCGGTGGCCGAGCGAATTCACAACGGAGCTTCTGGAACTGCTTTGGGTATTGGAGGCAACCCTTGCCGAGTATCCCGCGCAAGCGAAGCTGCTTTCCGCCGTGGTGAAGGGGCCGTGCTTCAGGGCGAACGAGATGCCGCCTGTGCCGGAGGAAGCCCGCAAGCCGCCAGCACGGCCCAAGGCAACTCGGCGAGGGCTTTTTGACGACGTTGATGGGTAAGGCGAATGGCCTCGCCACGGCGGGAGGACCGGCGGTTACGTCCGGTTTCAAGCGCGCGGCCGCTGCGACGGGGCTCTTTGTCGCCGCCACGGGCGGCTTTCGCAGCGTCGGGAAATGAGCAAGGCTGCCGAGTGTGTTGCACCCGGCAGCCTTGCGTTGCGTCTGGTGGAGATAGAGGGATTCGAACCCTCGACCTCTAGAGTGCGATTCTAGCGCTCTCCCATCTGAGCTATATCCCCGACAGGTCGGGTGTCACTATAGCCCAAAGGCGCGGCGGTGTCAAATCACAGGACAATGGGATCGGGGGTCCATTTGGCCTTGCGGTAGCGGCGCGAACGGCCCTGTTCGAGGCGCACGAACTCCCGGGCCATGCGGGCGACGGTGCCTTCGACGGCGCGCTGCCCGAATGCCAAGGTGGACTTTTCGGGCACGCCCATGACGCCGACGCGGATGTCCGGGCGCTGGGCCATGCGGGGGATGACCTTTTCGTCTTCGATGGGCTTGAGGGCGTACTGGTAGTTGTCGGGGTGGGCGCGCATGAGCTTGACGAGGGCGGGGGTGTCGAGGGCCAGGCGGTCCATCTGCACGAGATCGGGGGTCAGGGCCATGAGCATACTGGTTTCGACGTAGCCGGCGTGCCAGTCGCGCTCGGCGAAGCCGCGGCGGTAAACGTCGGTGAACTTCCAGGTGGGGGCGAAGACGAGCATGACCTCGCGGAAGGCGGGGTCGTCGCGGAGGAGGAGTTTGAGGGAGTTGTCGAGGGAGCGGAAGTTCTCGCTGCCGCCGTGGCCGAGGACGAGGAAGGCGTTTCGGACGCCCTGGGCGACGAGGGAGCGGAGGACTTCGGCGACCATGAGTCCGAAGACGTTGGGGTTGACGTTGATGGTGCCGGGGAGCTGTCCGCCGGAGAAGCTCATGTTCAGGGGGGGGGCGACGATGATCCCGGCGCGCGCGCCGACAAGGCGCGAGATGCCGGCGGCGATGAGGGTGTCGGTGCCGGTGGGGAGATGGTAGCCGTGCTGCTCGGTGACGCCGAGGGGCAGGATGGCGCTCTTGCGTCTGGCGAGGTAGGCGCGGATTTCGCGAACGGTCATCTTCTCCCAGTCGGGAAAGTGCTTGCCGAGGGACATGGCCCGGTCCTCCAATGAAGACGCCCCGAAACGTCCATAGACTACTCCCCTGCCGTCGGCGGCGCAAGGGCGCCGGTGTGTTCGGGACGCGGTCGGTCTTCGGGGATGTGGCATAGCCGCCCGCGGCTGTGCCGCATTGCCCTCACAACCGACCGGTTACATGCCGGGGGGGGGCGCGACTTGCCCCCGCCGGGCGGGGCGGCTATCCTATCGCGACGTGACGCCCGCCGCGCGGCGGGGTCGGGGTCAGCCAGGAGGATGCCGATGCCTGCGTTCGAGATTGACGGGGGCCAACCGCTGCGGGGGGTGGTCGAGATCAGCGGGGCGAAGAACGCGGCGCTGCCGTTGATGGCGGCGGCGCTGCTGACGCGGGAGCGTGTGCGGCTGCACCGCGTGCCGCGGGCGACGGACATGGACACGATGGTGAAGGTGCTGCGGGAGCTGGGGGCGCGGGCGGAATGGAGCGGACCGAACACGCTGGACTTGCAGGTGGAGGATGAGGCGCCGTGTACGGCGCCGCGCGAGTACACGCTGGCGATGCGGGCTTCGATCTGTGTGCTGGGGCCGCTGCTGGCGCGGCGCTGCGTGGCGCACATTACGCCGCCGGGAGGCTGCAAGATCGGCGAGCGCCCGATTGACGCGCACATCAGGGGGCTCAAGGCGCTGGGGGCGCGGGTGGTGGAGACGCCGGAGACGATCACGGCGAGCGCCCGTCGGCTGAATGGGGTGGAGGTGGACCTGAGCGTGGCGAGCGGCTCGACGGTGCTGGGGACGGCGAACGTCATGTCGGCGGCCACGCTGGCGCGCGGGCGGACGATCATCCACAACGCCGCCTGCGAGCCGGAGGTGTGCCAGTTGGCGGAGATGCTGAATGCGATGGGGGCGCAGATTCAGGGGATCGGCAGCAAGCAGATCGTGGTGGACGGGGTGCGGGAGCTGCACGGGACGGAGTTCGAGCTGATTCCGGCGGGGGCACATGGAGGCGGTCTTTCAGGCGCTGTGGCGGATGGGCGTGACGCTGGGGGAGGAGACGAGCGGCTGGCGCGTGACCGGCGAGGGACGGTTCCGCCCGGCGGAGGTGGTGACGGCGCCCTTCCCCGGCTACCCGACGGACATGCAGGCGCAGATCATGGCGCTGATGTGCCGGGCGACGGGCCGCAGCGCGGTGCAGGACACGATCTACCCGAACCGTTTCCATCACGTGGCGGAGTTGCGGAAGATGGGGGCGCGCATTGTGCGGCGCGGGAACCGCGCGTGGATCACGGGGGGGGCAGGAAACGGCGGGGCGCGCACGGAGAAGGAGAGGCCGGCACGGTGAGCGTTTCGAGCGCATCCTGGGAGAGGCTTTGCGCATTCTCGGGGCGGCCGACGGAATGCGCGGGGCTGCGCGATTTCTTGCGGGACTGCCTGACGCGGGACATCCTGCCCTGGTGGCTGCGGCACGCGCCGGACGCGGAGGCGGGCGGGCTGTACACCTGCCTGCGCGACGACGGCACGGTGGTTTCGCGCGACAAGTACGTCTGGTCGCAGGTGCGGGCGGTGTGGAGTTTCGCGGCGGCGTGCAACCGGGTCGAGGACGTGCGGGAATGGCGCGAGGCGGCGCGGGGAGTTTTCGAGTTTGCGCTGAGGCACGGACAGCGCGCGGACGGACGGTGGAACTTCCTTCTCGACCGCGCCGGCGGGGTCAAGGAGGGGCCGGAGAGCATCCAGACGGACGCCTTTGCGATTTGCGCGCTGGCGGAGTATGCGCGGCTGACGGGCGACGAGCGCGCTGTGGCGGCGGCGCTGAGGACGGCGCGCGTGTGCCGGGACGACCTGGCCCGGCCGGGAAGCTACCGCACGAAGCCCTACCCGATTCCGCCGGGGGGACGGGCCCAGCGCGTGAGCATGCAGTTCTCGCTGGCCTTCTTCGAACTCGGCAAGCTGCTGGGCGAGGCGGAGTGGATCGCGGAGGGTTTGCGCCTGACCGATGACGTGCTGGAGAACTTCCGGCGTCCCGAGCTGGGGGCGACGGTGGAGTACCTGGGGTTGGACAACGGTCTTCTTCCGCCGCCGGCGGGGACGTACGCGAGCCCCGGCCACGGCATCGAGACGGCGTGGTTCCAGATCGAGAACCTGCGGGGCCGGCGCGAGCCGGAGCGGCTGGCGAAGGCGGGTGAGATCATGCGCGGGTCCTTCGAGCGCGGCTGGGACCCGGAGTACGGCGGGTTGTGGCTGGGGATGGACCTGAAGGGCGGCCCCCCCTACCTGCCGAACTCGGAGGCGAAGATCTGGTGGCCGCACTGCGAGGCGTTGTGCGGGGCGCTGATGGCGTGGGAGGTCTTCCGCGAGGAGTGGTGCCTGGAGTGGTACGCGCGGACGCACCGATGGTCCTTTGCGCATTTCCCGAACCGGGAGCACGGGGAATGGACGCAGCGCCTGGACCGCACGGGCACGCGGCGGCTGGATACGGTGGTGGCGCTGCCGGTGAAGGACCCCTTCCACCTGCCGCGGGCGCTGATCTATGCCGTCGAGACGCTGGACCGGCTGGCGGGCGAGGAGGCGAGGAGGCGCGGATGAGGATCTTCTGGGCGGACCTGCACAATCACAACGACGTCGGCTACGGCAAGGGCAGCCTGGAACGCTCGTATGCGCTGGCGGAGAACACGCTGGACGTTTACGCCTTTACGCCGCACGGTTTCTGGCCCGATCCGCCGGAGTCGGACGCGCGGATGGCGACGTATCACCTGGAGCAGTTCGATCGCGTGCGGCGGCTCTTTCCGCGCGTGGTGGAGGCCGCGAACGCACACTACCGCCCCGGTCGGTTCGTGACCTTTGCGGCCTATGAGTGGCACAGCACGACGTGGGGGGACTATGTGGCGCTCTTTCCCGGCGCGGAGGGGGAACTCTGCCAGGCGCGGGACCTGGGGGAGTTGAAGCGCTTCGCCCGCGCGGCCGGGGCGCTGCTGATCCCCCACCACGTGGGCTACCGGGAGGGCTGGCGCGGCCTGCGATGGGAGGAGCTTGACCCCGCCCTTTCGCCGGTGGTGGAGGTCTTCAGCGAGCACGGGAACTCGCTGGAACGCGACGCGCTGCACCCGATGATTCTGCACTCGATGGGGGGCGTGTGCGCGACGCAGACGGCGATGGAGCAGTTGCGCCGCGGGCGGCGGTTCGGCTTCACGGCGGGGACGGACGACCATTACGGATACCCGGCCTGCTACGAGGAGGGGCTCACGGGGATTGCGGCGGAGGAACTGACGCGCGAGGCGGTCTTCGACGCGCTGCGGCGGCGGCACACCCTCGCCGCCACGGGGGATCGGATCGAGATCGAGGCGTCGTGCGGGTCGGCGGCGGCGGGGGACGTTGCGGAGGCCGGCGCGCCGCGGCGATTCGAGATCGCCGTCCGCCCGGCGGGGCCTTTGGAGTACGTTCAGGTGCTTCGGAACGGCGAGCCGGCGGCGATGTGGCCGGGTCCGACGCCGCCCCCTTCGTCGCGGCGGGGAGAGTTTGTGACGCGCCTGGAGTGGGGCTGGGGGCGTCTGGGGAATCCCGAGGGGATGGCCTGGCATATCGAGTTGACGGTGGAGGAGGGGGAGCTGCTTCGCGTGACGCCGTGCTTCTGCGGGGGCGAGCCTTCGATCGAGCGGATGAACCGCGTGTGGATCACCCCCCCCTGCCGCGCGCGGATCGAGTCCTTCACGAGCCGGCAGAACACGCGCCCGACGCACGGGGCGGTTCTGCGGCTTCGGGGAAGCCCGGCGACGCGCCTGCGGGTGCGGGCGAAGGCGACGGGCGAGGGCGAGGGCGGGGAGGCCGTCTTCGCGGCGTCGCTGGCGGTCCTGGCGCAGGACGATGTCTGGGAGATGCCGTTGGAGCGTTTCTCGTCGCCGCGCATCTGCCTGGCGCGCGCCTGGGACGCGGAGGGGATATCCTTCCGCGGGCAATGGGAGGATGCCGCGTGTACGCGCGCGGCGGCGTATGTCGTGAAGGCGCAACAGCGCAACGGACAGTGCGCCTGGAGTTCGCCGATCTTCTTCGATGGAAAGGAAGCTGGCCCGTGAAGAAACGCCCTGGAATGACGCGCCGGGAACGGATGTTCGCGGCGATCCGCCGCGCCCCGGTGGACCGCGTGCCCTATGCCACCTACAACCTGCATCCCTACGGCGCGGGGGTGCAGGGCTATCAGACGGACAAGACCTCGGCGCGGCGCAGCGCCCACATGGACGATGCCACGTACGCGCCGCTGCTGACGTATGTGCGGGCGCGCGCGGGAGCGTTCATCAAGACGGGCGCGGCGGGGCTGGGGGAGGCCCTTTCGCGTCCGCAGCCGGGGCGCACGGAGACGACGATCACGGGGGAGGGTGACGCGCGCACGCGCACGAGCGTCCTGCACACCCCGCGCGGCGACCTGACGTGCGTCACGCGCATCCCGGTGGGCAAGCCGGGGATGACCCTCAAGCCGTACATCGTGACGGACGCGGACATCGAGGCGTACATGTCCATTCCCTACGAGCCGCCGGAGTTCGACCTGTCCAATACGCGCGCCGTGTACGAGGACGCGGGGGACCGGGCCATCGTGAGCGTGTCCTACGCGGAGCCGATGCACGCCGTGGCGGCGCTCTTCGACTTCGAGGACTTCTGCATCCGCTGCGCCACGGAGCTGCCGACGGTGCTGCGCTTCATCGGCTGGGCGCAGGAGCGGTGCGTGGAGAACATGAAGCGTCTCTCGGCGGCGTGCGCGGGGATGGACGTGGTGCTGCACACGGGCGGGCCGGAGATCTGCACCCCCCCGATGATGGCGCCGTCACTCTTTGCGCGGCTGGTGACGCCGACGCTGAAGGAACTGGTGGAGATCATCCACGCCGCCGGGCTGACCGCCGGGGTTCACTGCCACGGGCGGGTGCGCGACGTCTTCCCGGAGATTCTGAAGGCCGGGGTGGACCTGCTGGAGCCGATCGAGCCGCCGGACCAGGGGGACATCGGCATCGCCGAGTTGATGGAGCGCGCGGCGGGGCGCCTGTGCCTGATGGGCCACATCCAGGATCAGGAGCTCTACTCCGCGCCGCCGGGCTTCATGACGCAACGGGTGGAGGCGATCGCGCGGGTCGTCAACGGGCGCACGGGCTACATTATGTCGCCGACCTGCACGCCCTTCGAGATACCCTGCACGCCGGTGTACCAGCGCAACTATCTGGAGTGGATGGAGGCGGCGGAGCGTCTGCTGAAGTGACCCCCCCACCGCCCAGGGCGGCGTCTATGCGCTATCCGTGGCGGGCGGCGGCAGCGTGCGATAGTGCCGGAGGAGGTCGGGGTACTGCGCCAGGGCCTCGCGGCCCTTGGGCGTGACGGCGTAGATTCCGCGCCCCTGCCGCGTAAACCATCCATAGACGTTCCGCGCCAGGATGGACAGGGTCTTCTCCCCCGTGCCGAGGGCGCGGAGCTGGCGGGGCTGCATCGGGCCGGCATCGGCAAGGTAGCAGGCGATCTGGACGGCGTTCTCGCGGTAGGCGGTGACGAGGGGGCGGCGCGCGCTGCCGCCGAGGTTGTAGTCGCCGCTGCGGCGGCCGACCTCCTGCAAGACGGCCTGCCGGGCGCGGCGGAGCTTGCGGCGCTCAAAGGGCAGCGGATGGAAGAGGATCTCGACGGGCGGACGGCCCGGACGCAGGGAAACGACGAGGAGTCCGAGTTCGAGGCGTCGCAGCACGCGGAAGGCGTCGCGCATCTGGCGCTGCCAGCGCGCATAGTTCGGCGGACGCGGGACGGCGAGATAGACGGAGTCGGTCATCGTCTGGCGTCGCACGCCCTGGCCGACCAGGGCCAGGTTGAGGGCGGTCTTCATTTCGATCACGATGAGGTCGTCGCCCTTGACGGCGGCGATGTCGCAGTGGCGGACTTCGCCGCGGACGGTGTAGCCCTGGGCGGCCAGCCAGGCGCGCAGGGGCGGATAGAGGTCCGTTTCGGCCGGTTTGCGTGCGGGGCGGCGCGGCACGGGAGGCATCCTGTGGCAGAGGCGCGCGGCGAAGAGCGACGGCGACGTGCCGTGAGTATAGCGGACGAAGGCGCTCTGTCAACGCTGCGGCCCCGTCGGGCGGGGCGGATCGCCGCGTCTTCCTGAGGCAGGAGTGGCGGGAGATGGCGAACAGAGTACGGCTCTTCGTGTGTGCGGGGAATGCGGGGCGAAGCCAGATCGCGCAGGCGCTGGCGGAGCCGCGGGTCGGGGCGGGGG
>JAKJEM010000051.1:4302-23263 GCA_022705425.1 Planctomycetota bacterium | reverse complement strand
CCCTCCTCCCGGACAGTCCGCAGCAGCCGCCCCACTTCCAGCGGTCCCAACCGCAGGTTGACCTCGCACACCCGACGCCCCAGGAGATCCTCCCGCCGAAAGCCCGACCGTGCCTCGTAGGCACGGTTGACCTCGATCAGTTCTCCCGTCTCCGGTATTGTAATCGCCATCGGGTCCGGACTATGCGCGAACAAGTCCGCAAACCACGTTCCGGCCTGCGTCTTCTCCACGGGGGAGCCTCCTCGATCACGCGGGGCTACAGGTAATCCTGCATGCACTTGCGGCTTGCGGCATCCAGAGACTCGAGGTCGAAGACCTCGTACCCGTTGCCGTCCGCATCCCGGAAGAGGAGGCGACGGTCCGAGAGAACCCTCACGTCGTCGCGGCTGCGCACCTGGAAGGTGACCACCCCCCGATCCGTCTCCGCCGTAATCGAAGTGACCCCGAACTCCGCCTTGTGTTCGATCACACGCTTGATGCGCGGGGTGAAGACCTTGTCACGGAGTTCGCGAAGCACCACCTCGCGGCTGGACGGATCGAGTTCGTCCAGCGACTTCAGCAGGGCAAGCTCCTTCCCCTCCTTGTCGCGTAGCGCTATATAGGAGTCCGGCAGGCTCCAAGGGAAGCTGCGAGCGACCTTTGCCTCTGTCACCGGATCGGATCTGCCCTTCACCCGAACCACCAACTGCCCCATGTCATTGTACGCAACACTTTCGATCACAAGGCGTCTCCGATCAGAAGTTCACCTACGCTGACACGGTGCATTATCTCTTCCCGCCCTTCACTTGTCAACCGAAAAAGCGCTATGTAGCAGTTCCAGCAGTTCCATGCCTGATATGGATCATCCAGGGATGATTCACCCCCGCGTCATGCTGCATTTCCTGCAAGTCAGGGTGCAACTCCTTGTCTTACAACACCCGCACTTCTGCTGAACCTCCTGCGCATCAGGTCCCTCTCGACATCCGCGTCGGCGTCCAGTGAAGTCCGAGGAACTCGTTCCGCACAGCCGGTTGACTCCGCCCCAGCGGTCGGTTAGAATCCAAGCGTGGACGTGAGTCCCAAGGCTGAGATGGCCGTGCTAGATGGGGAGCTGGCGGTACCCTAACAACCTGCAACCCGCCATAGCAGGATCGAAGCCTTCCAGAGATTCGCGCCTCCTGCAGTCTCGTGGCGAACAGTGGTGTCGAAGGCCGGGTCCCATGCAATGGGAGCCTGCGAACCGGGTCAGGTCCGGAAGGAAGCAGCCCTAAGTGGGATTTTCCATGTGCCGTGGGGCAACCTGGCTGGAGCTTACTGCCGTTGCGACCTTCGGGGGGTAGAACCGAGGGAAGGTGCACGGCCTTCTCAGCCTTGGGCAACCCGTCCTGCGACGCCCTCAATGGCGACGAAGGGTCGTCTGTCGTCCGTCGTCCGTCGTCTGTCGTCCTCCGTCCATGACCGGATACCCATGTCCTATCTCGTTCTCGCACGAAAGTACCGTCCCATAGACTTCGAAGCCTTCGTGGGGCAGGACGTCATTGCCCAGACGCTGGGCAATGCCATCGAAATGGGGCGCGTCGCGCACGCCTACCTCTTCTGCGGTCCGCGCGGCGTGGGCAAGACCAGCATGGCCCGGGTCTTCGCCAAGGCCCTGAACTGCGTCAAAGGGCCCATCGCCCACCCCTGCAACAAGTGCGAGCGCTGCGAAGCCATCTCCTCGGGGCAGGATGTGGATGTCATCGAAATTGACGGGGCCTCGAACCGGGGCATCGGCGAGGTGCGCGAAATCCGCCAGAACGCCCGCTACGCCGCCACCCACTCCCGCTTCAAGATCTACTACATTGACGAAGTCCACATGCTCACCAACGAAGCGTTCAACGCGCTTCTGAAGACCCTCGAGGAACCCCCGCCGCACGTCAAGTTCATCTTTGCCACCACCGCCGTCTCCAAGCTGCCGGACACCATCCTCTCGCGCGTCCAGCGCTATGACTTCAAGCGCATCACCAACGCGGACATCATTCGCAAGCTCCGGGAGATCGCCAAGTCCGAGAAGCTCCGCATCCCCGACGACGTGCTGGCGCTCATCGCGCGACGCGGGCGCGGCAGCCTGCGCGACGCCCTCAGCCTGACCGATCAGATCCTCTCCTTCTGCGGCGACAAGCCCTCGCTGGATCAGGTTACCCGCCTCCTCGGCGCGCTGGGCGACGATGAACTCGCTCAGATTCTGGCCCTCATCCTCAAGAAGGACGCCGCCGGCCTCCTCAAGGCGTCCGACGAACTCCTTGCGCGCGGGATGGACGTCGGCGAGCTCACGCAGCAGTTGACGCAATATGTCCGCGACCTGATTGTAGCGCGCCTGTGCGGCCCCAATCCCGATCTCCTCGACCGCTCCGAAGAAGGGGCCAAGACGCTGGCCGAGTCGGCGCGCAACCTCTCCCCGGATCACCTGCTCTACATCGTCGAGACGCTCAACACGGCCCGGCGTCGTGTTCGCGAGGGTCAGGATGAACGCATCGTCCTCGAACTTCTCCTCGTCAAACTCGCCGGCGTTGACGGCCTCACCCCCCTGACGGACCTGATCGAGCGGCTCACCTCCTTCGAGGATGCCCTTGCCGCCCCCCCCGGCGGAACGGCTGCCGCAACGTCCCCGCCGCCGCGTCCTGCGTCGCCCCGCGCCGCCCCTCCGCCTCCCGCGTCCGCGCGCCCTCCACGAACCGTTTCGGCAGCCGACGACGCCTACGTGCGCGACGACACGCCCGAGGACTACACCCCGCAGGACTCTGCGGACCTTCCCGTGGCTCCGCCCGCCCTCTCTCCCTCCGCTGTCTGGCCGCGTCTCCTTGCCGCCGCCCGCGAGAAGGCGACGAACCTCTTCATGGACCTCAGCCAGGGGCGCCTGGAACGGCTGGACGCCTCGGAGGCGCTCATCGCCTTTCCCGCCTCACGCCCCGGCGCGCGGGCCGACATCGAAAGCCAGCGCGCCGTCGTCGAGGGCCTCCTGCGCGGCCTCGTCGGACGCCCCGTCAAGGTCCGCATCCTCACCGTTCAGGATGGCGCCCCCGCCCCGAAGGCGGCCCGAGGCGCGCCCGTAACCGACGACAGTGTCATCAACCAATGGTCCGGGGGGCTCGAAGCCGACCTGCTGCCCGGATGACGCACGCCGCAGGGTTTTTTCAGCAGCGCAAGGAGCGATCAATGGCCAAAGGATTCGGCGGACTCAGCGGCAATTTCATCCGCGACATGCAGAAGCAGGCCGAGGGCATGCAGAAGCGCCTCATGGACATCCAGAGCGACCTCAAGCAGCGCGTCTATGAGGGCTCCTCCGGCGGCGGCGCCGTCACGGTGCACGTCAACGGCCAGCGCGAAATCCTCTCCGTCAAAATCAAGCCGGAAGTCGTGGACCCGCAGGACGTCGAGATGCTCGAAGACCTCATCACCGCCGCCGTCGCCCAGGCACTGAAGAAGGCCACCGAAGCCTATGCCGACGAGATGTCGAAGCTCACCGGCGGCATGTCGCTGCCCGGCATGTTCTGAGGGGACTCCATGCAGGGCTACACTGACTCCATGCGACGCCTGGCCGAGGCCTTCGGCCACATGCCGGGGATCGGCCAGCGCTCCGCCGAACGGCTGACCTACTACGTCCTCCGATCCCCGCGCGAGGAGATGGAGGCCCTCGCCCAGGCGATCCGCGACGTCAAGAGCCTGGTGCGTCATTGCAGCGTCTGCCACACCATTACGGAGGAGGACACCTGCCCCCTCTGCGCCGACCCCCGCCGTGACCACGCCCTCGTCTGCGTCGTCGAGGAGCCCAAAGACCTCTTCGCCATCGAGGCCACGGGGCAGTTCACGGGGGTGTACCACGTCCTCATGGGCCGCATCGCCCCCCTTGACGGCATCGGCCCCGAATCTCTCACCATTGCCGCCCTCGTCGAGCGCGTCCGCAACGGAGGCATCCGCGAGGTCATTCTGGCAACCAATCCGAACATCGAGGGGGACGGCACGGCCCTGTTCATCTCGCGCGAGCTGGCGCCGCTCGGCGTGCGCATCACGCGGCTGGCGCGAGGACTTTCCTCCGGCAGCCACATCGAGCAGACCAACGCCGTCATCCTGTCCGAAGCGCTGGCGAACCGGCGCGAAGCGCCCGCCTGACCGTCCCTCACCCTTCGCCGGAGCGTCGCATGGGCCGCATGGAGTTCAGCCTTCAGCCGCGTCTGGAACAGCGCCTCAAGATGGCGCCCCAGATCATCCAGTCCATCGAGATCCTTCAACTCCCCCTCCTGGCCCTCCTTGAGCGGATACAACAGGAGCAGCTCGAAAACCCGCTTCTGGAGACCGAGGACGCTCCCGACCCCGAGGCCGCGCCCGCCCCGGCCCCCCTGACCCGGGCCGAAGAGGCCGAACTTCGCGACGACTTCCGCCGCGTCAGGGCCATCGAGGAGGACTACCACGACTACTTCCGCCAGTCCGGTCCCCGGTCGGCCTCGGACCGCGAGGACGACCGCGACGAGAAGATGGAGGCCATCCAGAATGCCCCAAACCGTCGCCCTTCCCTCCGCGACCACTTGAACGAACAGGTCCGCTTCCTCGACATGCCCCCGCGTCGCCGGGAAATCTGCGAGGCGATCATCAACAATCTCGACCGCGACGGACGCCTTCCTTTCGCCATCGAAGAGATCGCCGAGTCTCTCGACCGTCCGGCCACGTCCGAAGAGGCGCGTCAGGCTCTTGGGATTGTGCAAAGCCTCGATCCCCCCGGCATCGCGGCGCGCGACCTGACGGAATGCCTTCTCCTTCAACTCGACCGCAGCCATCCCGATTTTCCCCTCGAGCGCGAGATTGTCGTCCACCACTTGGCGGACATCCAAGCCAACCGCTTCCTCAAGATCGCCCGCGACACCGGCGCCTCAATCGAGGACGTCAAGCGCGCCGTCGGGGCCATCTGCATGCTTCACCCGGCCCCCGGACGCCTCTACGACAATGAGATCATCCCCACCATCTCGCCGGATGTCTATGTCGAGTGGGCCGAAGACCATTACGAAGTGCGCCTTGACGATGCCGCCCTGCCCCGGCTCCGTATCAACGCCGAATACCGCGATCTCATGTCCTCGCAGGACACCGAGCCCGGTACGCGGCAGTTTCTGCACAAGAAGATGGAATCGGCCCGGTGGCTCATTGACTCGATCATCCAGCGGCGCAAGACCCTGCTCAAGGTTGCCAGCGAGATCGTGCGCGCCCAGCAGGAGTTCCTCGACCGCGGCATCGCCGCCCTCAAGCCCCTGAAGATGCAGGAGATCGCCGACGCGGTCGGCATTCATGTCGCCACCGTCAGCCGCGCCATCCGCCACAAGTACATGCAGACGCCCCGGGGTCTCTTCCCCATGAAGTTCTTCTTCACCGGCGGTACGCAATCGGCCCAGGGCGACGTCGAAAGCTGGGACGCCGTTCGGCAACGTATCAGCGATCTCGTTGCCGCCGAAGACAAGTCCGCCCCGCTCAGCGACGACGACATCGTCAAGCGTCTGGCGGAAGACGGCATCACCATTGCCCGGCGCACCGTGACGAAGTACCGCAAGGCCCTTCGCATCCCGAGTTCCCGTCAGCGCCGCTCCTACTGACGGATGCGCGCCGTTCCCGGCATCCGCGAGCGCACTCGAAGGCGCCGGGGTAGCGTGCCTGTCGTCCGTCGTCTGTCGTCTGTCGTCTGTCGTCCGTCGTCTGTCGTCCGTCGTCTGCCGCTCGTTATCTGTCGTCCATTGTCCTCCAGGAGCCCGCCATGCGCGCCACTCGCCCGAACCTGATTGTGATCACGTTGCACGACCTGGGACGCCAGATCGAGTGCTACGACCGCGCCCTGCCCTCGACCCCGGTCCTTGCCCGCCTTGGCGCCGAAGGCGTCGTCTTTGAGAACCACTTCACCACCTGTCCTTTGTGCAGCCCCGCGAGATCGAGCATCATCACCGGGCGCTATCCGCACAGCAACGGGATGAACGGCCTGACCCATCGCGGGTTCGGTCTCAACCCCGGCGAGCGCACTCTGGCGCAACGCCTGTCCGAGGCCGGCTATCTCACCGCGCTTGAAGGGCTCCAGCACGAAACGGAGGGTGACGCGCGCATTCTGGGCTACCAGGAGGTGCGCAGCAGACCGGAGCATTCGCTGCACGCCGCCGACGTCGTACCGCGCGCCGTCGAGTTCCTCCGCCGCAAGCACAACCGCCCCTTCCTCCTCGCCATGGGCTTCAGCGAGATCCATCGTGACTACCGTCAGCCCGGCGTTATCCCCCTCGACCCCGCGCGGGTCAAGGTGCCGCCTTTCCTGCCGGACACCCCCGCCGTGCGCCAGGACCTCTCCGAGTTCTTCGGGATGATCCAGACGGTGGACCACAGCATGGCCGCTCTGCTCGATGCCCTGGATGCCACCGGCCTGTCGCGCGACACCCTTCTGCTGTTCACCACCGACCACGGCGCAGCCTTCCCGCGCGCCAAGAGCACCCTCTACGACCCCGGCATGGGCGTCACCCTGCTGGCGCGGTGGCCGGGAGTCATCACCGGCGGCGGACGCGTTTCCGGCCTGACGAGCCACGTGGACATTGCGCCGACGCTGCTGGAACTCGCCGGCGTTCCCCCGGCGCCGGAGATTCAGGGCCGTAGCTTCGCCCGCGCCTTGCGCGAGCCCGCCGCCCCCCTGCGTGACGCCGTCTTCGCCGAAAAGAGCTGGCACGGCAATGAGTACGATCCCATGCGCGCCATCCGCACCGACCGGTTCAAGTATATCCGCAACTTCGTCCCCGGCTATCTCTACCAGCTTCCTCTGGACATCCGGCGTTCGGACACTGCCGCCGCCGTGGATCCCGCGCGCCGCCGCCCGAGGCCGATGGAGGAGTTATACGACCTCGCAACCGATCCCGATGAACAGCGCAATCTGGCCGCCTCGCCCGACCACCAGACGCTGCGGGCCGAACTCAGCGCCCGCCTGGCGCAGTGGATGAAGGACACCGGCGACCCTCTGCCCGAGCGCCACATCCCCTTCCCCATGCCCGAGAAGACGCACTTCCTGAACAACATGGACTGCCCCGAGCCGATGGGACGCCGCCCCAAGGCCGAGCCGATTCCTCACTGAGATGCCGGGAGGGCCGCATGTCTCTGGAAACCGTCCGGACCTATTCGACCCCGTGGGAGGCCGGAATGGCGAAGTCCGTCCTCGATGCCGACGGCATCCCCGCCATCGCGGACGATCCCACGCTCAACGGCGTCCTCGGGGCCTTCTACAGCGGCAACCCCGCCGGCTACCGTGTCCTGGTGGATGGCGCGCACCTTGAACGCGCGGCAGCGACGTTGCGCGCGTGGGAAGAGAGCGCCGGGGACCTTCCGGAGTCGGAGGACGCGGACATGGACGAAGGGGAGAACGAACCGGAGGAGGCCGAGGACCTTCCGCCGGAGCAGGATGATGAAGAAGACGCGCCGGCCAGCCCGAAGGACTGACACCGGCGCGTCCTCGGCGAGAGTTCCGGCGTGAGGCTGGGGCTCACTGCGGCTGCGGCGCCTTGGGGTTCGGCGTCTCGGCGCGCAGTTCGATCAGGTTTGCGGGCAGCTTGATCCCCAGCGCCGTGGCGCGATCCCGGTTGACCCACACGCTCGTCTTGCCGGTACGCTGCACTCCGGCCGCCTGGATGCTGCCGAAGTGGAAGAGAATCCGGTTCGCCATCAGGCCGGCCGCCGCCGCCTGCTCCTTGAGGGGGACGTACACCGCCATCATCACGCCCTCAGCCCCGACGTACTCCCCCGTGAAGCTGAAGTCCGGCAGGCGACTCGCCGCCGCCGTCATTCGGAGAACCTCATGGGCCGGGACGCCCGTGCCGTCATTCGCATCCGAAAGGACCCCCGAACAACTCGCCACGCACAGGGCGACGCCCGCCTGCGATTGCAGCGCCTCAACCGCCTTCATCCACTCCGACTGCGTGTTCACGCGCCGGATGTCCACCACCGGCAGCGGCAGGTTTCTCGCCGCCGTAAAGGCGCCCACAATCGCGTCGCCTGCGGCGCTCCTGTCCGAGAGGATGGCCACTCCGCGCAGTTCCGGACGGAGGCTCTTCATGATCGTCAGCGCCTCGACGACGGCGGCGTTCTCCACCACCCCCGCCCCATATCCGGACGCAATCAGTTTGGTCGCCGGCTGCTCGGAACGCACGTCGAAAAAGACCGTCTTCTGGAAGCTTCCCTCGATGCGGTTCGCCAGAGCCTTCAGCGCCTCGTCACCGGCAATCATCACCAGGTCCGGCTGAATGGCCTTGATCCGCACCAGCGCCGTATTGCCGCGTTCCTCGCGCCAGATGGCGTTCGGGCGCGCGTTCAGGTCCAGGTTGACCGTGTGCAGCGCATAAGGCACGTTGCTGGCCGCGAGTTCGCGGTCCACCGTCTTGTGCGCCTCTACGGCGCGGGGGCTTCCGGGCGTGTAGTCGGTCAAGAGCAGCACCTTCTTATGCGCGCAGCCGGCGCATACCAAGGCCAGCAACAGCGGGGCGATAAACAGGGCAGGCGCTCGCATGACTCGTCCTCCTGATGAGTGTATTCACAGCCTTCGCGCGCAATCGTACTTCACCACGCCCCCGCTGTCAACCCCTTCAATCCCTCAACATCTTGGGGGAGGACACCTTGTCTATACAACATCTAAGGCCCGCGCCGCCGTCTTGGCAAGGGCGTTCCTTGACTTCCGGCGCTGCTGCGCGCTAGACTTCGTTTTTACTTTGCCGTTTCTTCCAGGAGATCACGCATGGCCAAAGTGAGAATGGGCATCATCGGCATCGGCGGGCGCGGCGTCGGCTTCGCCCGAATGTTCTCGAACGAACTCAAGTCGCGCGTGCAACTGATGGCGCTGGCCGACCCGAACCGGGAACGGGCCGAGGCATCCTTCGACTACATCGGCGCGCAGGCCGACATCCATACCGACGTCAACGAAATGCTGGCCCGCAAGGACATTGACGCCGTCATGGTGACCACGCCGGACTACCTCCACGAGGAGGTCTGCCTTACGGCGTTCAAGGCGCGCAAGCACGTTCTGGTGGACAAGCCGCTGGCCATCACCGGGCGCGGGTGCTTGCGCGTGATCGAGGCCGCGCGCAAGGCCGACCGGCTTCTCTACATGGGCTTTAACATGCGGCACGACGTGGTCCTCCAACGCCTGAAGAAGCTCATCCTCGCCGGAACCTTCGGCGAAATCTTCAGCATGCAGGCCATCGAGCACTACAACGGCGGACGTACGTACATGTCGCGCTGGAATCGCCTCAAGAAGTTCTCCGGCGGTCTCTGGATTCACAAGGGCTCGCATGACTTCGACGTGCTCAACTGGCTGATCGGAGCGCCGCGTCCGGTGCGCGTGAGTTGCTTCGCGAACGTCTTCACCCTGAACGATCGGCACTTCCCCTTCCCGCTGCGCCGCAACGTCAAGCCCGGTCCCACCTGCTCCGCCTGCGCCTATCAGAAGGAATGCCCCGACGCCTGTCCCGTTGCCGCCGCAGCAGACAACGCCGACGTCCGCACACGCTCCTACGCCCGCATGTTCGGCGACGAGGCCGCCCGGAACGACGGCTACCGAAAGGACCTCTGCATGTACCTTTCGGACAAGGACACGCACGACCAGGGCATCGCGATCGTGGAATACGACAACGGGGCCACGGCGTCGCACAGCGAGTACTTCGTCACGCCCGTCAGCAACCGCCACTATCTTCTGGAAGCCACCGGCGGCCACGTCGAAGCGGACCTGCACGGCAACTGGATCGAGTTCCGCCCGCGGTGGAGTCAGGACAAGGTGACGCACAACGTCCACCGCCCCACGGGGGGGCATGGCGGCGCCGATCCGCGCATGGCGGCGGAGTTCGTGGAGTGCATCCGGAGCGGGCATCGTCCCACGGCGTCGGGGATTGACGGCGCGTGGAGCGTGGCCATCGGGGAGGCGTGCGAACTCTCCCGCGCCGAGCGCCGCACGGTGGAGATCAAGGAGGTTCTGGACGTCAAGAGCCCCCTGCTTAAGAAGTAGCCTCCGGCGCATCGGACGGCGGAGCGGAACGCATCCCGGCGGGATCGTTCCGCTCCATTCGTTTTTCGCGCGCGCCCGCCGGCCTCAATAGCCGAAGACGCGCTTCTTCATCTCGGTGACGGACATGATGCGCTGCTCATTTGCCGCGCGGTGGACGGCCACCCCGGTGAGGACCGCCTCGATCCCGTCCTCCAAGCCGGCCTGGCGCGCGACGGGAGCGGTCGGGTCGGAGCCAATGAACAGCTCGTCGAGAAGCAGCGGGTCGCCGCCGCCGTGCCCGCCGCCGGCGTTGATGACGCTGATCTCCTCCCGCCCGCCGAACATGGGGTAGTAGAGAACCTTGCCGCGTCCGGGGTCCGGGAAGGGCAGACGCCGGTCGCCGCCGTGCAATTCGCGATACTCGATCCGTCCCTCGGTTCCATTGATGCCCAGGTCAAAACCTTCGTAGGGTACCGAGGCGTTGAGGCTGTAGTTGAGATAGGCGCCGCCGTCATAGCGGATGACCGCCGCGTAGGTGTCCTCGATGTTGATGGCCGGATCGAAAACACACATGCGGGGCACGTAGCCCTCGTAGGCCTTGGCGGGCCGGGCGGTATCGTCGCTGATAGGTCCGCTGCCGCGCAGTTCCGGGCGGTACCAGCGCATGAAGTACTTGCACTTGGGGCGGACGTTGCACGTCAGGCAGGTGCGCCCGTCGCCCACTTGTTCCGGCGTCAGGGGATTGTGCGCTCCGTTCGGCCCGTAGAAGTTGCGCCGCCCGAAGGCGAAGACGTCCGCCGGACGCTGTCCGATCCACCACTTCACGAGGTCGAAGTGATGGCACGCCTTGTGGATGGAGAGGCCGCCGGAGACTTCGCGGTAGCGGTTCCAGCGCATGAAGTAGGATGCGCCGTGGTAGGTGTCGAGATACCACGTCAGGTCCGCGTTGACCACGCGCCCGACGCGTCCTTCGGCCACCAGCTCGCGGATCTTCGTCGCCGCCGGCGCGTAGCGGTAGTTGAAAGTAACGGTCACCTGCCCCTTGCTCTTCGCGGCGGCGCGAGCGATGGCCGCGCACTTCTCCTCGTCAATCGTCAGCGGCTTCTCGGAGATCACGTTCAGGTTGTGCCGGAGCGCCTCGATGATGTAGTGGTGATGCAGGCCGTCCTGACAGGCCACGATAATCGTGTCGGGTCGCGTCTCCGCCACCATCCGGTCGAACTGCTCCGGCAGGAAGTGCGGCGTCGGGCAGTTGAGTTCCTTCCCCGCCGCCGTCATCCGGCCCCGATCCTTATCGAGCATGGCTACCAGCTCGGCGTAATCGCGGTAGGCGGTCAGGATCGGCTTCATGAACATGTGGATATTGCGGTTGCTGATACCGACGGCTGCGTAGCGTTTGCGCGGCATGGGGGTCTCCTGAAACTGGGGGGAAGACGTCCTCAGGCGCATCTTATGTCGGCGACGCGTTGAAAGCAAACGGCGATCCGCTTGTGCCCCGCCGGCAGTTCTGCTAGCCTTGGCCGCACGACGAGTTTCCCGATGCGCCAGGAGTCTCGATGATGCCCACGCCCCCGCCGTTCCTTCACGGCACGACCTATTACCACTTTGCCAACCCTCCCGAGGAACTGGCGGAGAACTTCCGCAAGATGAGGGAGATGGGCCTCGGCGCAGTCCGCGTCGCGGAGGTCTGGCCGGGATGGGAAACGCTGGAGCCGGAGCCGGGACGCTTCGCCTTCGACCTGCTCGACGACTACGTGGAGAAGGCCGCGCGCGCGGGCTTGAAGATTGTCATGGGGATTGGAGTCAATAACCCGCCTTTCTGGGTCTTCACCGACCTGCCGGACGTGCGCGCGGTGGATGCCTCCGGTAAGGTCGCCCCCCGCCGCATCCAGTCGGCGAACCACGACCATCCGGAGTTCCGCTGGCTGATGGAACGCTTCGTTGAGACGCACGTCCGCCGTTACGCGGCTCACCCGGCGCTGATCGCCTGGCAGTTCGGCAACGAGATGCGCTACGGTGTGGAGATCGCGGACAACGAGTGCACGCGCCGGCGTTTTCGCGAGTGGTTGAAGGAACGCTTTGGCGGCGACCTGGCCGACCTGAATCGGCGCTGGGGCGTGCACTACCGCGCGTGGGAGGAGGTATATCCCTACCTCTCGCGCGGAGGCGCTCCGACCGGCGGCTTGAGCCCGCTGGCCATCGCCACGCGCCGCTATCAGGCCTGGTCGCTTGAGGACCTTGCCGCGTGGGGCGCGGGCGTCGTCCGCCGCCATTCGAGTCTCCCCGTCTTCCACAACAACTTCGGCGTCTCCGGGACCAACGGCAGCCACTGGGCCATCAACCGCGCCTGCGATGTCGTCGCGCAGGACATCTACCCCACCATGAGCCCGAATCCGCAGGGGTACAACGCCTTCCTGCTGGACTGCGCAGCCTCGATGGCGCGCTCACAACGCAAGCCGCTGTGGATCGCCGAGACCTCGGTGGGCCAGTACGGCACCTTCCAGCGCGACAAGACGCCGCAGGCGCTGATCGAAACGCTGGTCATGGAGATGATCGGCGCGGGAGCGGAGGCGATACTCTACTTCCGGCACAAGTCGCCGCGTTTCGAGCAGCCGCACAAGTTCACCGGCGCCCAGGGCGTTTTCCGGCGCGACGGCTCGCCGCTGCCCCATCTCCGCACCCCGCAGCGGGTGGCGGAGGTCATGGAACGCCTGGGCGAGCGCATCCTGACGGCGCGGACAGTCGCGCCGCAGGTCGGCGTTTACTATCCCGAGGAGTCGTGCCTCTTCTCCCTCGATGCCGGCTATCGCGGACTCCAGAGCGACGCCTGCTACGGCGCGTCGTCTCTCTGGGGCCGGCTGGGGTATCCCGTGCATATCCTGCCGACGCGCGAACTGCTGGAGGAGGACCTTTCGGCGCTGAAGTTGATCTACCTCCCGGCGTCCTGGCTTCTCCCGGCGGCGGCGGGCGAGCGCCTTCGGCGTTACGTCCATGAGGGCGGTACGCTCCTGAGCGAAGTTCGCCCCGGCTACGTCGGCGACGACGGCTGGCTCTACGAGGAGCAGCCCGGCGCGGGGCTGGCCGAGGTCTTTGGGGCGCGGGAGGACCTCTTCTGGAACGCCTCGGAGTTGCGCGTCTGCGTCCGATTCGACGGGTGCGAGCATACGGCAGCCTATCCCGCCGCCTTCCAGAGCTATCGCCTCTTCGGCGGGCAGGCGATCGCACACAGCGCGGAGGGGGAGATACTCGGCGTCGCCCATGATTTCGGGCGGGGCCGGGCGATCCTGCTCGGCTTTGCGCCCAGTCTTCTCTTTCCGCTCGGCGGCGGCAAGTACGAGCGAGCCGCCGCGTCGTCCGGAACGCCGGCCGACCAAGCCGCCGCTCTCGCCCTCATCGCCGACCTCGCGAGCCGCGCCGGAGCGCGTCCCCCCGTCGCCTTCGACTTCCCTCACCGCCGCATCGCTTTGCGCCACAAGGTCTCGCCGTGCGAACAGCTTCTCTTTGTGATGAACTACGGGCCCGCAACACCCATTGCCCTTCCCGCCGGCTTCTCCCCGATCGCCTGCGGCGGCGCGGCGGAGTTGTCCTTCTGCTCCGACATACCCAACCCCTTCCCGACGCACGGCTGGTTGATCGCCTCCTCTGAGCGGTGACACGAGGCGGAGCCAGGGGCGCTCTCCCCAGCCGTCGCACAGCGCACGCGCCGCCCCGTGTCCCCGTGCTCCCCTGAAGGGACACGGCGGAAAACCGCCCCCGCGGTAGATTATCTTCTTGTGTTCCGGATGGGGCGCGTGTAGAATTCATCTGGACGAATCGGACTTCGCGTCGCGAGGGACCCCTATGCAGCTTGCGTCGCATCCGCGATGCGCCTGAAAGGAGGGAAGGTCCATGTTGCGCGCCTTTCGATGGTGGAGCCGGGCGTTTACTCTCATCGAACTCCTGGTGGTCATCGCGATCATTGCCATTCTGGCGGCGATGCTGTTGCCGGCGCTGGCATCCGCGCGAGAGAAGAGCCGGCGCACGGCCTGCATGAACAGCCTGAGCCAGATTTCCAAAGGGTCGGCGGCGTACACGGGCGACTACGCCGGTTACTTCCCGGGCGGCACGAACTGGGCGGTGGACCCGCCTTACGGCGCCGGGGGCGTCAGCAATAACGTTAACAACGCCAATGCCTCCGTCCAGGAGGGCAATCTCTACTACAATCGGGAGGTGTTCTCCGTCGCCATCCGCAGCAACGACAGCATCAACCCCGGACTGATGGGCCAGGAGGACAAGGTTCACGCCGACCCCTACTACGCCGGCAGCGAGTCCGCCAACAAGTACCTCCGGTGCCTGGGATCGGGCCAGATCTACCACTCTCCCGGGCGCGGCGTGGGCACGCCCAGGAGCGACCTGAAGATGTCGCCCCGCGGCCTGGGCTGGCTGATCCTGATCGGGGCCGTCCCGGACGCGCGGACCTTCTACTGTCCGTCGGCCGCCGATGTCCAATACACCAAAGGGTACACCGGCTGGTTCCACCAGCAGACCCTTCGCGACTGGCAGAGCGCCGGGGGGTTCGATAAGGACACGCTGCTCTTCGGCAAGTGGACGCGCCGCGAGCCGTCGTCCTTTGCCATGAACAGCTACGGCATCCTCGGGCAGTACTCCTACCGCAATCAGCCGTTGGATGGGCGCTCGTCGAGCGACAACCTCATTTACTTCACCTGGGCGCCGGCCACCGCCCCCATGAACGTGCCCTACACTCGCCCCTGGGTGGCCACGAACATCCGCTGCCCCTCCTTCAAGACCGAGAAGTTCCTCGGCGAACGCGCGCTGGTTTCGGACATGTTCGACAAGTCCTTCTGGCACAACTCCGCCATGCCCGGCCCGACGGAGGGCGACGCCGGCGTTGGAGAGCAGTGCCACCGCGAAGGCTACAACGTCCTCTATGGCGACCTGAGCGCGCGCTGGTTCGGCGATTCGGAGAAGAAGATCATCTACTGGCGCACCTTCCAGACCGGCGACACCTTCACCGACACGGACGGTAATGTCCTCACCGGCGGAACGGGCACAAGCTGGACGCCCTCCCTCAGCATGACGACGAGCATGTGGGGGCGGATGCGGTCGCAGCACGCGCAATCGGCCATGGAAGTCCCGCTGGTCTGGCACACCTTTGACGTGCGCGCCGGAGTTGACTTGCAGGGTTCCTACGACTGAAGGCGCGAACGAGGACTGACGCGGCGGTCCCGCGGTCGGCGCGTACATGCACGAAGCGCGCGGGCGCGATGTTCCGTCGCGCCCGCGCGCTCGTTCGGGCCGTCACAAAGGGGCATTCCGGCTCAGAAGAGCCCCAGGATCTTCCCGCTCTTGAGGTCCAGGTCCACGTCGTAGAAGGCCGGACGGCTCGGCAGGCCGGGCATGGTACGCATGTCGCCGAGCAGGGGATAGAGGAAACCCGCTCCGACGGAAGCGCGAATGTCGCGCACGGGCACGCGGAAGCCGGTGGGCACCCCCTTGAGCGCGGGGTTGTGGCTGAGGCTCAGGTGCGTCTTGGCCATGCAGATCGGGAGCTTGCCGTATCCGAGCTTCTCGTAGAGCGCAATCTTGGCTTCGGCCTCCGGCACATAGTCCACCCCGGCGGCGCCGTACACGCGGGTGGCGATGGTCTCGATCTTCTGTTTGATCGTGCTGTCGAGGGGATAAAGGAACTTGAACTCGGACTTCTTGTCGCAGGCGGCGATAACGGCCTCGGCCAGTTCAATGGCGCCCGCCCCCCCGCGCGCCCAGTGCTCGCAGCGATAGGCGCCCTCGGCGCCGGCTTGAGCGGCCAGTTTGCGCAGGAGTTCGACTTCGTTCTTCGTGTCGGTGGAGAAGGTGTTGATGGCGACCACGACCGGAACGCCGAAGAGGCGGGCCGTTTGAATGTGCTTGACCATGTTCGCGGCGCCCTTTTCGAGCGCGGAGAGGTTCTCTTCGACCAACTCGGGGGGCAGGGGCTTGCCCGCCACCACCCGTCCGCAGCCGCCGTGCATCTTGAGCGCCCGCACGGTGGCCACCAGCACCACGCAGTTCGGCGTCAATCCGCTGATGCGGCACTTGATGTTCATGAACTTTTCCATGCCGATGTCCGCGCCAAAGCCGCTCTCCGTCACGACGTAATCGGCCAGCTTGACGGCGATCTGGTCGGCGACGATCGAGTTATTGCCGTGCGCGATATTCGCAAAGGGCCCGGCGTGGACGAAGGCCGGGGTGCCTTCGAGGGTCTGCATGAGGTTGGGCAACATGGCGTCCTTCATCAGCACCGTCAGCGCGCCGGCCACGCCGAGGTCCTCTGCCGAAACGGGGCTGCCGCGACGGTCGGTGCCGATCACGATGCGCCCCAGACGCTCGCGCAGGTCGGACATGCCCGTCGCGAGGGCCAGGATCGCCATGATCTCGGAGGCCACCGAGATATCGAAGCCGGTCTCGCGCGGATAGCCGTTGTCCTTCTTGCCCCCCAGGCCGACCACGATCTCCCGCAGCGCGCGGTCGCTGATGTCCACCACGCGGTTCCACGTCAGCGAGAAGGGGTCAATGTCCAGGCGACACAATTTCTCGCGGTCCTCCTCGCCGATCTCCGAAGGCTTGCGGGCCTTGATCCCAAGCTTCTGCGCGCGCCGGAGGAGCGAGGGGGTCCATTCGTCCTTGGGGAAGAGTGCACGGAAGAGGCCCCGGTCGGAAAGTTGGCGTTCATGCATGATGCGGGAGTCAATCGCCGCGGCCAGAAGGTTGTGGGCCACGCTGACGGCGTGGATGTCGCCGGTGAGATGGAGGTTGAAATCCTCCATCGGGACGATCTGGCTGTAGCCCCCGCCGGCCGCGCCGCCCTTGATGCCGAAGGTGGGGCCCATGGAGGGCTGGCGGATGCAGGTGAAGACGCGGCGCTTGAGGTGGGCGCCCATGGCTTGGGAGAGGCCGACGGTCGTCGTCGTCTTCCCTTCGCCCAACGGCGTCGGAGTGATGGCGGTGACGTCAATGTACTTGCCCTGGGACTTCTTGGCGAGGCGGTCGCGCACCTCGAGGTGGACCTTGGCCTTGTAGTTCCCGTAGAACTCCATCTCCTCAGGCAGAATCCCCGCGTCCTCTGCAATGCGGGCAATCGGCGTCATCTTGCACGCCTGAGCAATCACAATGTCGCTCGGCACCTTGCCGGCTTTCACTTTCGCGGCCATCTCGGATCTCCTAAAAGCTGTCCACCCCCACAGAATCGCGAAGGATTTTGTCAGGAATACCCTGTCAAGTCAACCGGAGCACGTCTTGCCGCTGGCACACTGCCATAGTCCGCCGGGTGTCCGCGCATTGCCCCCCCGCGCGCCTTCGGCTATACTCCGCCTCACTTCGTCGGCAGGCATTCTCTGCCGTCAGAGTCCACTCTTTCAGGAGAGCACGTTATGTTGCAGGGCGTGTCGAATCATCTCCGTGTCGCCGCCAATCGGCGTTTCCTTGAATATACAGATGGACGTCCCTTCTTCTACCTGGGGGACACGGCGTGGGCGATGCTGCACCGACTCCGCCGCGAGGAGATGGACTTCTACCTGGACAACCGCGCCCGGAAGGGCTTCAGCGTTGTTCAGACCGTCATCCTCTGCTCCGAAGCGCTGACCGGCAGCGCCGGTCACAACGCCCCAAATGCCTACGGTGACGCGCCGCTCCACGACCTGGACCCCGGACGGCCCAACGAAGCCTTCTTCGCCCACGTGGACTACGCCGTCGCCGCCGCCGCGCAACGGGGTCTCTTCCTGGGACTGCTTCCGGCCTGGGGCCATCTCTGGCGCGCCTGTGCCGACGGGACACGAGGGCTCTTCACGCCCGAGAGCGCCAGACGCTACGGTCTCTTCCTGGGGAAGCGCTACCGCGACCAGCGCGTCATCTGGATTCTCGGCGGCGACCGCAATATCACGACGCCGGAGGAACGGAAGATCATTGACGCCCTCGCGGCGGGCCTGCGTGAGGGAGGCGAACACCGACATCTCCTGACCTTCCACCCGCGCGGGCCCGGCCAGTCCTCCGACCTGCTGCACGACGCGGAATGGCTCGATTTCAACATGATCCAGTCCTCGCACCCCGTCTGTGACCATGACAACGGCCTTTTCGTGGAGCGCGACTACGCCCGCACGCCGCCGAAGCCCACCCTGGATGGCGAGCCCCGCTACGAAATGATCCAAGCCGGTTTCTACTATCGAGGCGTGCCGCGTCTGGCACGTTTTGACGACTACGACGTGCGACAGGCCGCCTACTGGGCGCTCTTGGCCGGCGCGTGCGGTCACACCTACGGAAATCACAGCATCTGGCAGATGTGGGAGGCCGGGCGCGACGCCATCGTCAGCCCCTGCGTCCCTTGGCGGGAAGCCCTCGACCACCCTGGCGCCTTCCAGATGGGACTGCTGCGCCGGCTCTTCGAATCGCGCCCCTGGCAAACGCTTGTCCCCGACCCGGCAATCCTTCTCGACAGCCCCTCCGGTCCCGGCGAACGTGTGCGCGCCGCCCGCGCGGCAGACCATGCCTTCGCCTTCATCTACTCCCCGCGCGGAATGCCCTTCACGGTCCGGATGGATGTCATTCATCCGCAACGCGTCAAGGCCTGCTGGTTCGACCCGCGCTACGGCGCCACCGACCTGGCCTACGACTGCGACAGTCCGGGCATTCAGACCTTTGCGCCGCCGACATCGGGACGCGGACGCGACTGGCTGCTGATTCTGGAGGACCCGGCGCGCGCGACGAAAGCGCCCGGTGGAGTTGCACGCGGCTGAGGCCGGCGAACGCCCTATCGCCGTTCGCGGCTGTATCGGCGCAGGAACCGTCGTTCCCGCCAGTTCAGCGAGTTCATCCCCTGCCGATGAACCTTGTCGAGGATATCGTCGAGTCTTCCTTCATCGCGGCGGCGGTCGTTCTCGCGGACGCGAAAGCGGCTTTGCTCCCATAGGGCATGAAGTCGCCCGGCACGAAGGGTCATCC
>JAKJEM010000051.1:0-4219 GCA_022705425.1 Planctomycetota bacterium | reverse complement strand
CCCCCCCGCCAGGTTCTCCCGGTGCCCCGCCAGCGTCGCCAGCACCGACACCAACACCACCAGCGCCGTCAACTGCCAGATGCGCATGGGGATGACCATGAAGAAATACACCGTCCGCCCGGGCCACCACAAGGTGTACACCATCAGCGACGCCATCACCAGGCCCGCCATCCCCGTCACGCGCGCCGTCGGCTGAAGTAGATAGCTCGTCGCGCAGTAGCAGAGCCCGGTGAAGAGGGTCGCCGCCACGCAGAAGAGCAGGAAACGCCGCCCCCCCCACACGGCCTCGATCGCCGTTGCGATCCAGTAGAAGACGAGGAGGTTGAAGACGATCTCGAGCACGGCAGCGGGAGGGTGGAGAAGTCCAAAGGTGACTAACTGCCAGAGGAATCCCCCGCCGACGGCCTCGGAGGGCGTCAGCGCCAGCGCGCCGAAGAAGAGGTCGAAGGCCCGTCCGCCGAAGAGGTAGAGGAGGAATCCGAAGAGGTAGGCGCCGGCCACCGCTCCGATCACCCACAGGGTCCTTCGGCCCGACGCGCGCCCCGGCGTCATTCCGCCCCCATCGAATCCGCCGCCGTTCCAGGGATCGTATCGCTGCATGGCCTTCCGCGCCCCGCACTCAGGACAACTTGCCGGCGAAAGCGCCGGCCAGCTTTTGCAGCGCCTCGACCTCGATCTGGCGGATGCGCTCGCGGGTGAGTTTCAGCCGCCGACCCACCGCCTCCAGCGTCAGCGGCTCGCCGGATTCGAGACCGAACCGCAGGCGCAGCACCTCGGCCTCGCGATGGCTCACCGCCTTCAGACACCGCCGGATTACCTGGCGCGTGTTCTTGTTCAGCAACGCCACGTCCGGCGATTCCGCCCGCTGATCCGCCATCGCCCCGTCGAAGACCCATCCCATGTCCGCCGACTGATCGGCCGTGGCATTGGCCCGCAACCCGCGCGTGATCATCCGCGCGCGCTGTGGGGAGATTTCCATGCGCACCGCGACTTCGCGCTCGGTCGGCTCGCGATCAAGCTCCTCGGCCAGGGTGCGGCTGACGCGCTTCCACTTGCCGACGAGTTCGACCATGTAGCCGGGGACCCGAACGGTCGGGCCGCAGGTCTGCAAGGCCCGCCGGATGTGCTGGCGGATCCACCACGTGGCATAGGTGCTGAAGCGCGTGTGCCGCCCCGCCCGGTAGCGCTCCACCGCCTTCATCAGGCCGATGTTGCCCTCGGCGATCAAGTCCATCATCGCCACGCCGCGCCGGGTGTACTGCCCGGCAATGTGAACTACCAGCCGCAGGTTCGCCCGGATCATGGCATCGCGCGCCCGCGCGTCCCGGCGCGCCACCCGCCGCGCCAGGTCCTGCTCCTCTTCCGCCGAGAGAAGCGGAACCCCTTCGATTTCCTTGAGATAGGCGCCCAGTCCGGCTTCGTCCACTCGCATGGAAGACCCCCTGCTTGATGGATGATATGCGGCACGAATGCCTCTACTATACCATCCTCCGGCGGCAAGGCAACAGCGTCTTGCCCACGATGTAACCGGTCGTCTTCAGGGGATGCACCGACAGTGCCTTGTGTGGCATGGGCGCCCTCGCCCACGGTTGCCGCAACAGAACGTTCCCACAGCCGAGGGCCGCTGGACGAGGCTCAGGGACTGCGTCGGGGGTGCCACACTCCCAGAAGTGATGGATTACCTCACGCCGGTTGGCGGGTAGGCCTGCGCTGGACGCTGTGGGCCGGAAGTGCACCCTGACCGGGGGCGAGGGTTCTACGTTGTCCACAGCCGAGGGCGGCTGTGCCACACTCCGTAAGTGCCACACCCCGCGCGGGCTATCGGCGCAGGCCCAGCGCCGCCAGGCGTTGCTCGTCGCCCAGGCGCACGCCTTGCCGCAAGAGCTCGCGCTGCAGGTCGCGGATCGGGAGTTCGCCTGCGTCGAGGCCCTTGCGCGAGGCCAGGGCCGCAGCGGCGCCGGTCGCCTGCCCGTACACCATGCATCCGGACATGCCCCGATACAGCCGGTTGTTCCCCCCCTCTGCATCCACGGACTTTCCGCTGCCGACCAGCAGACGCCGGACCTTCTGCGGCACGCAGGAGCCGAAGGGAATGTCGCATGTGCTCCCGAATGCGCCGCGCACCTCGGATCGCTCCGGGTCGTTGATCGGGGCGGTCGCGATCACGTCGTCCTTCAGCGTGTTCACTCGGGACCCGATGAAGTCCGCCGCCTTGAGCGTAGCGCGTCCGCGGATGTACCGTCCGCCGCGCAGACCGAGGTCCACGCCGACATGCTCCACGCGCGCTTTCTGGAAGCCCGGGATCGTGCGCGTCATGAAGTCGGCGATGGCGTAGGCAAACTGCTGAGCCTGCAACTCATAACGCGAAAGGGTGCGCACTTCGATCCGGTCGAAGCACCAGTAACCGGTGTTGATGTAGAGCGTGCCGTCGCGCCGGTGCGTGTACATCCCAAGGGCTTCAACGTTCTCCGTGTCGCGCCACCACAGGCGGTTCCCCCACTTGTCGTCGCGGTACTCGCCAAAGGCGCGCGACGCGCGAAGCGTCTCCTGAAGCCAGCGCCATTTCTTGCCGCCGTGGTGGGGGAAGAAGAACTCCCCGTACTCGCGCCAGCGGTGCGCGCACTGCGCATAGTCGCGTACGCCGTCCATGCCGTCGGGGAAACCCGCGGGGTCCTGTCCCAGGAAGTCGAGGAAGCGGTCAATGTCCACGTCGCGGAACTTGAAAAGCAATGAGGAGCTGGCCCGGTGTTCACGCACCTCCGCCCCGGCCCGAAAGGCCAGGTCCGCCTCGCCGGTGCAATCCACCGTGTTTCCGGCCAGAACGGCTTGACGTCCGGACTTGCTCTCGAAGCAACAGCCCTTCACCGCTTCGCCGTCGAGAATCGGCAGCGCGGCCACGCTGTGCGTCAGCGTAGTGACGCCGGCTTCCTCCAGGAGGTCAATCCAGAGGACCTTCAGGCGCTCGCTGTCCATGCAGATGCCGTTGAGCTTGCGCCAGTCGCGCGGCGCCGCCCCGACCTCCGCCAGACGCTCAACGATTTCGGCGGCGATACCCCGGACGACCTGCGTGCCGTCGGCCACGACGAAGCGGTTTCCGATGTTCCCCATCATGGAGGCGGTGGCCACGCCGCCGAGGCAGCCGTTGCGTTCGAGCAGAATCACCCGCGCCCCCGCCCGCGCGGCGGACAGGGCGGCCGCGCAGCCGGCCATGCCGCCGCCAGCCACCAGCACGTCCGTTTCCTCGAAGACCGGCACGTCGCGCGCCGGTTCGCGGATGCTTCGCGCTTCACCTCTCGTGTCCATCAGTTCCATCCTGGAAGATTGGCCATCGGAACAAGGCATCGGCCCGGGTCTCTATTCTCCGTCCTTGCCACGGTTCAGGAAAACGTACAGGGCGACCGCGCCGATCATCACCGCCGAAACCAGCACGATGTCCATCATGCGCGCCTTCTCCCGCAGCTATTCTACCAGACGGAGCGCTTTGCCGCAGGGAAACGGCTCCGCCGCCGTGTCCCCGCCTGCACAGAGTAGGACGGCCAGCGTTTCCTGTCAACCTTCCGGCGAGAGACGCACTTGTGCAGGCGACCCGGCCGCCTTACGGGATACAGCACACCGCGGCGGCGCTGCTGCGCCGACTGAGCGCCGGTGGTGAACACGCCCCGCAGCGACTTTCGCTTGTCTTGACTCGCCCCGCGCCGGTGGATAGCATGATGGTGTGATGCGCGTGCCGCCTTCCGCGCCCCTTGGAGAAGCGCCATGAACCTGGGAATCCCCGAACTGCTCATCATCCTCGTGATCATCATGCTGCTCTTCGGCGCCGCCCGAATCCCCGATATCGCGAGATCGCTGGGCCGCAGCATCGGCGAATTCAAGAAGGGGGCGCGCGAGGGGGTGGATGAGGAGAAGCTCAAGGACGAGAAGAGACCCGAGGAGAAGAAGTCTTGAGGCGCGGCTCGCGGCGCGCGCCCTTCCGGAGACGTCCATGAATCTCGGCCTTCCCGAAATCGTTGTCATCGCGGTGGTGGCGCTGCTCGTCTTCGGCCCGAGCCGCCTCCCCGAGCTCAGCCGGGCCGTCGGGCGCGGAATGCGCGAGTTCCGCAAGGCCGTCGGAGAGATCGAGGACCGCATCGAGGCCGAGACCCAGCCCCCGCCAAAGTCCGACGCCCAGGATGCCCTGCCCCCTGTTCCGGAGAGCGCCGCTGCACCCTCTCCTGCGACG
>JAKJEM010000050.1:23305-23583 GCA_022705425.1 Planctomycetota bacterium | reverse complement strand
GGGTCAAAGGCGAGAGTGCTTCGCGGGCATCGAGCACGCATGGCACGAAGGCGGACGCCGTGGCACGCGCCAAGGAGCAAGCCAAGGGTCAGCCGCTCGGCCAGGTCGTAATCCACGGGAAGGACGGCAAGATTCAGACCGAGCACACCTATCGCAAGGACCCATATCCGCCGAAGGGCTGACCGTTGCTATCATGGAGGAAGGCGCTTTTGGGCAGAGGGACGCTCAGAACAGAGAGGGCGCAGGAAAACGGTTGCGTTTGGGGAGCCAGTTGAAAA
>JAKJEM010000050.1:0-23294 GCA_022705425.1 Planctomycetota bacterium | reverse complement strand
CCGGCGAACCTTCCGGTCGCCGTTGGTTGACGCGAAGCCCTGAGAGTCATGCTCTCGGGGCTTCGTTTTTCGGCCGGTTCCGCGCCGTTTTCCCGCCCCCGCTCGTGCGTCCCTCTCTCTGCTTCACTTTTCCGCGCCATCGCGCCGAGCGCAACCGTGCCTCGTTTGCCCCCGACGGCCCCAAACTCTCTGCCACTCTCTGTCGGAAAGGCGATTTGGTTGACAGCCTGTTTGCGGACGCTGGCCGCACGCAACGCAACGGCCCGACGTGTCGTGCGGGGGGAAACAGCGTGGCCGGCACATCCGCAGCATCGGCGTCGGGCGCAATGACCGCACCGGCATGGTAGCGCGCCACTGGACATTGCGGGGGGCATGGGCTAGAGTACGAGAGTGCTCTGGCTCGGAGAGACCGGACGTTCAGATTTGCGTCGAGAGGGTGCCGGTATGCTGCTAGTACCGCCCGCAGTGGCAGCGAAGGGCGGTCGTTTTTTTGAAGGCGCTGTCGAGAGGGTGGCTCGCACTGATCGGGGAGGATAGGATGGACATAAACGAACTCCTGATGTCAACCAAGCCGATCTTGTACGATACCGGCGACGAACACTGGCCATATGCCTACTCTGGCACCTGCTTCCCCGTTCGCTTTCGCGATGCCCTTTACGTGGTCTCCGCCGATCATTGTTACAAGAACTTTGGGATTGAGCCGCAGCAGACGATGTACCCGATGCCTGGTGATCCTCGGACGGCTTTTCCCTTTGATTTGAAGGTCAGGGCTGAAGCTCCGAGTGCGAAGGATCCAAAACACAAGGATCAGGTTATCCTTCGGGTTGCGCAATCTGCTCCGAAGGATGCGGTAGTTGCCCTCGATCTCGGTGACCCCCACAATTCGCGGCTGCCGACGAGTGGCCGACTGAGGGACATCGTGCTGCGGGGATATCCTTGGGACTGTCCCAAGCATGAGATCGACTATTCGAATGAAGCCATCCGATCCCAGGCGTACACCACAAACGGCCGCATTTCCGCGACACCGGCGGAATTCGATTACTGCTACTACGTGAGGCTCATAGCGCCGATACCGAACGGCATGACGCCCAATGGCATGAGCGGCTCTCCGCTCTACGGAGTGACTCTTTCAGGACGGCCGGTGTTCTGCGGCATGGTGATCGAGTACAACTACATCACGAAGGAGTACTTGGCCGTTGGGCCTGAAGTCCTCGTGAACGCGTTACTGAAGTTGGACAAGGAGCGCGCCACGGGGGCAGGGACAGCAGTCTCTCCCGGTTGACCGGTTGTTTGTACCTGCTCGGCCAGGAACAACCCTCGTCCATCTCCGGTAGATAACAAGCGGGACCATTCTTCGTTCCGCACGCTATCGCTGGAGATGCCTCATGCCCTATGACACGAGCCTCCGTCTGACGCCCGCCGAACGCCGCGCCGAACTCGCCACGATCCTCGCCAACGGCTTCTTGCGCCTCCGGGCACGGGTGCGCAGCCGCCAGGAAGACGCCGCCCGGCGCGAGATTTCCCCGCCCGAAACACCTCCACAATCCTCTCGGATTTGACTGGACTTCGTGCGCCAGAGTTGGCCTCATGTGGGTGTGGTTGACGGCGCATGATGCTGTGGAGAAGGAGGTGCAGAATGGCATTGAACGTGACGCGGGAAGTCCAGGTGTTGGGCGCGATGACCGTCCCGGAATTGCAGGCGCGGTATGCCCAGGTCTTCGGCGAACCCGGGCGCAGCCGGCACAAGCAGTTCCTCGTCCGCCGGATCACATGGCGGCTCCAGGCGAACGCCGAAGGCGGCCTGTCCGAACGGGCGCAGCGACGCGCGGAGGAGGTGGTCGATGAAAGGGAACTGCGAACGAAGGCCCCGGCCAAGACCGCTTCTGACCCCACCGGGCCGACGGTGACCGGCCTGCTGGTGTCGAATCACGACACTCGCCTGCCGATGCCCGGCGCGGTGTTGTCGCGGGAATACCGGGGGCGGGAGGTCGTGGTGCTGGTTCTCGACAACGGCTTTGAACACGACGGGAAGGTGTACCGCTCTCTCACCGCCGCCGTGAAGGCCATCACCGGCTCGCACTGGAACGGCTACCACTTCTTCGGCCTCGGCACGAAAGGAGGCCGCACTTGAACAACACACCGGTACGGTGCGCCATCTACACCCGGAAGTCCACCGAAGAGGGCCTCGACCAGGACTTCAATTCGCTGGACGCCCAACGCGAAGCAGGAGAAGCGTACATTCAGAGTCAAAGGGGAGAGGGATGGGTCCGCGTGCCGGATCGTTACGATGACGGCGGATTCACGGGCGGCAACATGGACCGCCCGGCCCTTCAGCGGCTTCTGGGCGATGTTGGCGAGGGCAAGATCAACTGCATCGTGGTCTACAAGGTGGACCGCCTGTCGCGTTCGCTCCTCGACTTCGCGCGGATCATGGAGACGCTGGACAAGCACAAGGTGTCCTTCGCCTCGGTCACGCAGCAGTTCAATACCACGCACTCGATGGGCCGGTTGACGCTGAACATCCTCCTGTCCTTCGCGCAATTCGAGCGCGAGATCATCGCGGAACGCACAAAGGACAAAGTCCACGCGGCGCGCCGCAAGGGCAAGTGGACGGGCGGCCGCCCGATGCTGGGCTACGACGTGACCCCGCAGGGCGGGCGCATCTTCGTCAACGAGGAAGAAGCCGAGCGCGTCCGTGCAGTCTTCGAGTTGTACCTCGAACTGCGCGCGCTGATGCCGACCGTCGAGGAACTCCGCCGGCGCGGCTGGACCAACAAGCGATGGGTCACCAAGAAGCATTCCCGCGAGGCGGTGGGCGCTACTTCACGAAGGACACGCTCTTCCGGCTGCTGACCAACCCCATCTACCTGGGCAAGGTGCGTCTCAAGGGGGAACTCTACACGGGCGAGCGCATACGGGCGGACGACCAGTTTTCCGTCAACTTGATAGCCGACGATCAACCCCGCCTCTTTGCCGCTTAGAATAACGGGGACTCCACGGTCAACGCTTTCAGGCACGGCTCGGAGAGCTTCCTTGACGCCATCAGTCAAACACTTGCCATCGCGTTGCGTATCTATCCAGGTCAGCCGGTAGCCCGTGGCCTTCATTGCACCCGGCACGCAGTCGTATCCACAGGGAGCGCAAGCGGCACTTGGGCACCAGGCCGGATGCGCCATCTGCACACGAAACGCCGCGCCGCTCGTTCCCATCAGGAACTCGTAGGTAAGGTCCTGTTCGCCCATCGCAGCCATTACGCCCGCAATAGCGGCGATTACGGAGTTCTCGTGCTCGCCGTCGTGACCGATGGGGTGTTTCTCCAAACCTGTGACATACGTCCGGCCTTTTTCCCGTCGCACTGGACTGGGCCGCCCGGTAACCTTTTCGACGTGGCGCTTGAGCGCGCTCCAACTGGCAAGGCCATAGTCCAGCGCCAGTGCGAACTCCGCCGCAGCTCTGAGCAACGCCGAAACGGCACAGGCGGGACACTTGCTCTCCGCGAAGGGCCGTTTCTGCGCCGTCGCCGCCCGACCGCCCCCCCGGCTACTTCCGCTCCACCACGGGCACGGAGAGACCCTTGACCCTGCACAGTCCCACCTCTCCGGCAACGTACACCCCGCCGTCGGCGAACGCGATGAACGCCTTGCCGACGGGCAGTTTGCCGACCGGGGCCACGGCGGCAGTGCGCGGGTCTATTCGCACGAGCGTGTCGTCGAAATAGGTCCAGAGGAAGCCGTCCGGCCCGCGACGGAAGAGGTAGGGGTTGCCGTAGAGCTTCACCCGACAGGACTTGGGATCGGCCGGCACGTCCTTCATCCAGAGCACCTTGCGCGCAACGGGGTCCAGTCCGTAGAGAACGTGCAGGACGCCCTCCGGCGCATTGCGCGACGTGAAGCCGATCACCCGTCCCGGCAACGCCTCGACGATGTAGCCGGGATGCTCCAGCCCATCGAGGGCCTCCTGGTACAGAAATGTGCGGGTTGTCGTGTCCCAGCAGGAGAGCTTTCCCCCGCCGGACATCAGAATGTAGCGGCCCTCGACCGCGTCGGTCATCGAGAGGACGTCCCAGTCGCACTTCTGCCCGCCCGTTCCGCCGCCGTCCGGATCGTACCACGACCAGCCGCCCCCCCGGCGCGTGCGTCCGGCGCCGTGCCCGGCGCTGTAGATGCGCCCGTCGGCCCCGCCGACGATGCCGGCGGTGGGATAGTGCGTGTCGCTGTGCTTCTGGAAGGAGTTCGCGATCAGCGGATTCGGCGTTTCGCCCTCCCGCGACAGAGGACGGGTCGGGTCGTAGCAGGCCGTGATGGAATTGGGGTATCCGCAGACGCTGAAGAAGCGCCCCGTCACGCCGCACGTGTAGCCGCTGATGCCCGACGCCCCGGCGCCCATGAAGCGTCGCGCCGCAACGTCGAAGAAGGTGTGTTCGGCATATCCGGCTCCTGCGCCGAACAGCACGCGCTCGTTCACCTCCGTCAGAGCCGCCGTGGCGGCGGGATAGGCGCTGACCTGAAGGGAGAGGGTGCGCCACTCCCCCTTGTTCCCCCACCGATAGCGCCGCGTCACGCGGCCTTCGCTGTCGGCCCCGCCTTCCTGGTCGAAGTACGGCGGCTCCGACGGCGGAGTCCAGCCGGCGGGCCAGTACTGGATATTCCCCCACTGGCCGTAGATGAGCTCCCGCGGCGGGCCCTCCTCGGCCGGCTTGTCGCTCCAGGGCGGCACAACGCCGGTGCGGGCGTGGATCTTCCCGTCCTTCAACCAGAAGGCGAACTCCTTGCGGTCGAAGTCCTTCTGGCCGTCCACGAAGTCCGGCTCCCGAATGTACCCCTTCACGCCGCCGCCCTTGACGTGCCAGAAGTTGATCGTCTTGTAATCGCCGACGATATTCGCACTGGCCAGCACCCGGTACTCGCGCGTTCGGAAGTTGTAGGCGTGTATGCGCCAGGGCTTGTTGCCGATGGCCGTGTACATCCAGTCGCCGTCCTTGATCTCCTTCGGATAGAAGATCGTCACGTTCCGGCTGTCACCGCCGACAGGCTCATGCACCGTCATCGTCAGATTCGCCGTGTCGAGGACGGCGGCGATGTAGGCCTTTTCCGTCGGCGCATCGCGCCCCAGGACCGCGCCGAAGTAGTAGATGTTCTCGTCTGCTCCCAGGTGGCGGGCGTGCGCCTTGAACTCGGGACCGGCAAAGGCCTTGTAGTAGATCTCGTTGGTGTCGGGGTCGTACCACGCGATGCCCGACGCATCCTGCGGCCAGAAGAGCTTGCCGCGCGCATACCACGCGCCGAAGGGAACCACCTTCTCCCGCCGGGCGCCCGGACGATCGCTGTTGAACCACCGCGTCTTCTGCTCGCCCGTGCCGAGGTCAACGATGAACACCTCCTGCTCGCCGCTGTAGCTCTGATAGTAGTGAAAGAGGGCGTCCCACGTCTTGCCGTCCTTGTTGGGGACGACGAGCACATGTCCCCGCGTATTGCCGACGACGCGAACCGGCGGGCCGACCTTCTCAACCCGCAGCATCGGCGCCTTGCCGATCTCCTCGGCAAGCCCCGGCTGCGGGATCGGCTTCCAGGCATCGGCGCGCGGGATGTCCCCGACCCATCCCTTCTGGGCGTTGGCATACCCGATGACGAATCCCTCGTTCTTCCAGCCGCCATCGGCCTCCCCGACGCCCATGCGGTCCGGCGCGCCGAACGCACTGCCGGCGGACGCAAGAAGGAGCCCACACAGCGCCGCCACCCGCAACGCCCCTCGCACGACTGAACCGGACAACATCATGGCTCCCACACCGCCTCTCTCTTCAATCCGCAAGCGATTCTGATGAAAGACCCACGGGACACGCGTCCCGCGCATCTCCACTACGGCGAGTATAGCACTCCGGCAGCCCGGTTTCGAGTGGAACAGGAATGAGCGCCACGGAAGAGAACTCGGCCCCGGGCAACCGACGCGTGCCCGTCGGCGGCGGGGCCGTCGCGCACGGCAGGGGTGCTTCTCCCGACCGGGCGAATTGGCGGTCAGGAGTTCGCACAGGCGATCGGAGAACCCGATCCCGACACCCACCAGGCAACGAGGCCGCCCCAAGAGGGGATCACGAGCGCCCGTGCACGCCCTGGCTGACGGAGGATTCCGGTTGCTTTCTCCATGAGCGAAAGTGACAATGCCCTCCAGAAGTCTCGTAGCGGGCGTGAGCCGCCGGTCACTAGGGCAATTTCGGATGGGAGGGGTTGGCGTGGAACGGCCGGCGAGTCGCATGAGTGTGCTGTGCTACTGCCTCGTGTCGCTGGCGCTGAGTGGCGCAATGGGGTGCAGCGGCACGCCGTCCGCGCAGGACGATCTCGGGGCGTCCTCAACGCCTCTGGCGCAACGGCCTGACGGCCCACAGGCGCCCGCAGCGGTAACTGCGCATTCGCCGTCAAGTCCCGCGACGCTCGGACAGGGCATACACCACGGCGCGCCGGGTCAGGTCGTCGAGGTCGGACGTTCGGTGCGCGGCACGCCTATCGTGCTTGAAGTCTTCGGGCAAGGACATCGCCCGATCTTCATCGTCGGCGGCATTCACGGAAATGAACCGGCCGGGGCCGAGGTGGCGCGGCGATTGTCCCTCCATCTCCGCGAGCATCCGGAGGCATTCGCCGGGACCACGGTGGGCGTTCTGGCCGCTGCGAATCCGGATGGACTGGCGCGCGGCACGCGGGGAAACGAGCGCGACGTGGATATCAACCGCAACTTCCCGGCGAAAAACTGGGCCGCACGGGAGAAGTCCCAGCGCAAGGCCGGCGTCGAGACGCCCGCCGGTGAGCCCGAAACGCAGGCGATTCTGGCCGCCATGGACCGCGTCAAACCGGAACGCATCGTCTCGATTCACGTCTGGGCGCCGGGGAATGACAGGTTCATCAACTACGACGGGCCCGCCGAGGCGCTGGCCGGCGTGATGGCGCAGAAGAACGGCTACAAGATCACCCCCGTCATGCGCTATCGCACGCCGGGCAGCCTGGGCAACTGGGCCGGGGTTGACCGGAGCATTCCCATCGTGACGCTCGAGCTCCCAATGAAGCCCGCCGACCAGTGCTGGCAAGAGAACCGCGAGGCCCTGCTGGCGGCGATCCGCGACGGTGTGCCGCGTCCGGAGAACGACCTCGCCGGAACAACCGCCAAGTGACGTCGGAAGTCGCTGCCCGCCACAGACCCAATCCCTGCGGCGCCGCGCAGCCACAACGACACCACGTCGCGGACGGGTCCATCGGTGTTCACGACGACCTTCGCGCGGGTCGGAGTCTCCGGGCGCGCACGGCTCCTGCAACCGCGACCCACGCCACCGCCGGCCCCCGCGCACGCTACTTGCCACCCCCGGCGGCCGTGGCACGCTTCCCCCAGACGACGCTGTTCTTGTTGTTGCGGCCCGTCAACGTGCTGCCGTCCGGCGAGAGGGTGAAGTCGTCAAACCACGTCTGCCCCCAGCAGACCATGTACCGCCGCGCGTCCGAGTCGAGTAACAGCCAGTAGCCCAACCACTTGCCGCCGCGATAGACGCCGCCGTCGGGCTGCATGACGACGTGATCGCCGCCGTTGAACCACTCCCACTCTCCCGAGATCGCCGCCGCGGCGGGCTTGGGGATGGCGCCCACCAGGCTGCGTCCCCCGGCGAGGGACACCATCGGCCACTCTGCCCCCTGCTGAACGTGGATGCCCTCGAGCGTGAGAAAGGAGAAGTCGTTGTTGCGGAGGCGGACGATAGCTCGCGCCGTGGAAACCGCCACCCCGCCGCGCACGACGGCGTTGAGGTCGAACCACTCCACGGTCTTGAAGTTCGTGGCCTCCGCGTTCTGCTCCAACGCGCGCGCGCTGACGACCGGCCCGATCAGCGGCTGTCCGAAGACCAGCGCGCCCTTCGCGCAACAGCCGGAGACGAAGGCGCCCCAGTCGCACTTCTGCATGTTCTGCAACTGCCGGGCGAACGCCTCCTTCGCCGGGTGCGAACGATCGGGGCCGATGAGTTCCCCCGCGGCGTCGGGCAGCAACCGATCCTCGAGGGATACGCCGATCATCCCCGGACGCGCCCGGAACGTCCTCTCCGCCCCGTCGCGCCGCACCACCAGCGCCAACTCCGGCGCGCTCGGCGAGGTGCTGTTCATCCGAACGAGATCTTGCAGATGGCTCGACCGGAGGACGCGCACCCCCGCATAGGACAGCACCTCGTCGCCGACGGCAATCCCCATCTCCTGCGCCGCGCTCCCCAGCAGCGGATGGCGCACGAACACGGCCAACGGCGCGACCTCCGGCGCGGCAAAGAGCACCTTCCATTCGCCGTTCTCCGGATGCAACACCCGCACGCCCCTCACGGACTGCGCGCGCCCGTCCGGCCGGCGGTCCACGACCACGGTCCGCACAAGCATGTCCTGCCCCAAAGGCTCGATCACGCGCTCCGTGAACCGATGCTCCGGCAGCGCCGCGCCCGCGTCGAAGGACGCCTTGATGCGCCCCATGAACGCCCTCTTGTCAAACACGGTCGGAGCGCCCTTTCCGTCCGCCGATTCGACAACGGCGACCATCTGCTCGCTGGTAAGCCGCTCCATCGCCTCCGCGTCGCGGTCCTGGAATGCCTTCTCGATCCGGTCAAGCGCAGCGTGGACGCGCGGCGCAATCTCCATCATCGAAGGCGGAGGCGATTGCGAGGGTTGCGGGGTCGCGGGGGCGCTTCTCTGGGTCGCTCCCTCGGCCGCGCCCCGCTGCTTTCCGCGCGGACTTGCCCCCTTGCCCGCCGCTGGCTGCGCCCAGGTCTCGGCGTCCACGCCCAGGAGCACCGCAGATGCCACGGCAACAACCGCCGCCAGCGCCTTGATCCTCATCGCAGTCTCCCTTGTGTGCCAAAACAGGATGACCCATGTATGCATTGTCAGCCGTCGCCGTGCCGGCCGCCTCCATGATACCCTCTCCCGCCGGGAAGGCAACTGGACGCCCCCCCGACGGTCATTCTTCGGGGGGACGCGCCGCTGCGCGTCGTCGGTGACCGCGCTCCCCCACAAACGACGAGGTCCAGGCTCGGGCGGGCGGCCCGTCGCCTGGACCCTCGTGCCGGCACACGGTTGCCGCGCTTACCTGAACGTCTTCGTCGCCGCGTTCATCGAGGAGGAGCGGAACGTGATCCGCTTGATCGGCATCTTGTCCTTGAGAAGCTCGTAGAAGAGCTCGCACAGGTTCTCGCAGGTGGACACCTTCTTGGTCACCACGATCCGGTACTCCGGGTAGGACCACGCCAGCGGGTGGTCAATCCTCCGCAGGGGAACGCAGTGCTCCGGGTCGTTGTTGATGCCCTCCTTCTTGTACACGGCAAGGACCGCTTCGAGGAGCGGGTCGCCCTCCTGGAAGAGCGTCGCATGGTGGAAATGGTCGCAGACTTCCCACGCCTTCTTGAATCCATCCTTGCACGCGTGCGCAAATCCCGTCACCGGGTCCACGGTGTCTTCGAGTTCGAGGGTCAGAAGACCGGAGTGCCCGTGGAGGTGCTTCGCCTCCCTCGGCCACTTCATGAAGCGGTGCGCGTACTGGAAGTCCAGGTTCACGATTGACGTGTACTTGTTGTCTGCCATGACGTACTCCTCTCAAGGTTTCCGGGTTGACTGTCTCAGATCGGGCAAACAGAACACAGTTCAGATGTGCTGCTCCGTGTACACCTCCCTTCCCATTGACACCGACGCCACGCCTGCACAAGGTCGAACCGTTACGCGAACGCCTTTCGACACGCGCCGCCGCATGTCACCGGCCCTTCCTCCCGGCGCGCCGGTCCAGGCATTCACGGCACACGCCGCGAATCTGGAGGTGCCGCGCCCGAATCTCGCCGCAGGCCAGCGCCTCCTCCGGCAATCGAATCCGGTCCACCGCCGCGCTCGTGAAATCGCGCACCCGACCGCACTCGGAGCAGACAAAGTGGTGATGCGCCTCCACCCGTCCGTCGAAGCGCAACCGGTCGGACGACATCTGAACGCGCGAGATCAGCCCTTCGTCCTCCAGGCGATACAGGATGCGATAGACCGTGTCCAGCGCAATGCTCGGCACGCGCCGCCTCACGCGCCGCAGGATGGCGTCGGCGTCCGGGTGTTCCTCGGTGCCGGCCACCTCCTGGAAGACCGCCATCCGCTGGGCGGTCAGCCTCAGTCCCCGACGCCGGCACATCTCCCGAAAGGCGCAGAGACGTCGTTCGATCACCTCGGCGCTGCATTTCATGGGGCGCTCTCTAATACAAGTGACTCTTATCTGAATAGCTTACCCGCCGCGACGGGACTTGTCAAGAAGAGAGACGCCGACGGTAACAGGACGTTCCCACAGCCGGGGCGGCTGTGCCACATGCGCACTCCCACAGCCGGGGCGGCTGTGCTACATGCTGGAAGGACTGACGGACTCCTGCCGACGCAGGAAGCCGCACGCACACGTCTTCCACGCAACCTCACCGACCGGCGAGGTCTCCCGGGCGTCCACCCTGTCGCGGCGCCCCGTCGCGGGCACTCGCGCACCGGCTCAGAACGGCAACGCCCCTTCCGCGCCCGCTACGTCCCCGCCACCCCGTGGGAACGCGGCGGAATGCGCGAACTGCCCGAGCCGTCGCGCGCCGCCGCCGACTTCGACCCCGCCGCCGTGCCCCCGGCCGTGCGACGGATCGTGCATGAACGCCTCACGGAGATCAGCGGCGTCAAGGAGATCACCGACGCGACGCACCTGGCGCACGACCTCGGCATGGACAGCCTCGCCCGCGCCGAACTGCTGTTGTGGGTCGAGAAGGAGTTCGGCCACCCCCCCGGCGACACCGACTCGATCCTCACCGTGGCCGACCTGCTGCGCGCCGCCTGCGGCGAGACGCTCGCCAGCGCCCCGGCCGCCGTGACGCCCCCCCCGCCGGCCTGGTTCCACTCCGCCCCCGGACGCGCCGAACTCCCGGAGGGCGAGACCCTGGCCGAGGTCTTCCTCAAGCAGGCGGCCCGCGACCCGGCCCGCCTGATCACCGCCGACGCCGCCGCCGGCGCCCGGTCCTACCGCGACCTCATCACCGCCATCTTCCTCCTGCGCGACCGCATCGCCCGCCTCGAAGGCGACGCCGTGGGCATCATGCTCCCCGCCTCCGTCGGCGCGGATGTGCTCTACCTGGCCACGATCTTCTCCGGCAAGACGCCGGTTCAGGTGAACTGGACCGTCGGCATCCGCAACGTGCGCCACGCCCTCGACCTGGCCGGCGTGCGCCGCATCCTCACCGCGGATCTGCTCGTCAAACGCCTGGCCGCGCAGGGCATCGAGTTCGGCGACCTGGCGGAACGCTTCGTCCGGATGGAGGAGATGCGCCGGGAGTTCGGCCTGGCGGAGAAGCTGGCGGCCGCCCTGAAAGCCCGCCTCGGCTGGAGCGCGCTGCGCCGCGCGCGCGTCTCCCCCGTCGCCGCCGTCCTCTTCACCAGCGGCTCCGAAAGCCTGCCCAAGGCCGTCCCCCTGACCCACGCCAACATGCTGGCGAACCTGCGCGACGTCCTGCGCCGCGTCGAGGTGCGCGCCGGCGACCGCATGATCGGCTTCCTGCCCCCCTTCCACTCCTTCGGCCTCAGCGATACGACCGCCCTGCCGCTGTGCCTTGGCGTGCCCGTCGTCCACTATCCCAACCCGACCGAGTCCGCCGTCCTCGCCCGCTTGATCGAAGCCTACGGCGTCACCCTGCTGATCGGCACGCCGACCTTCCTCAACGGCATCGTCCGCGCGGCAACGCCCGGTCAGTTGCGCTCCCTGCGCCTCGCCGTCACCGGCGCCGAGAAATGCTCCGAACGCGTCTATGAGGCCCTCACCCGCGCCTGCCCGAACGCCGTCGTCCTCGAGGGCTACGGCGTCACCGAGTGTTCCCCCATCGTCTCCGTGAACGATGACCGCGCCCCCAAGCCCTTCACCATCGGGCGCGTGATGCCCTCCCTCGAATACGCGGTCGTGAACGTCGAATCGGAGCGCCGCGCCGCCCCCGGAGAGGCGGGGATGCTCCTCGTCCGCGGCCCCAGCGTCTTCGGCGGATACCTCAACTACGACGGCCCCTCGCCCTTTGCCGACTTCGAGGGCAAGTCCTGGTACCGCACCGGCGACCTCATTCGCGAGGACGCCGATGGCGTCCTGACCTTCTGCGGACGCCTCAAGCGCTTCGTCAAGATCGGCGGCGAGATGGTCTCCCTGCCTGCCATCGAGTCGGCGCTCGAACGGCACTACGCCGCCGACGCCGACGAGGGCCCCGTGATCGCCGTCGAGGCCGCCCCCGGCGAAGACCCGCCGGAGATCGTCCTCTTCACCCTGCGCGATCTCGACCGCGAGACGGTAAACCGGCAGATTCGCGACGCGGGCCTCTCCCCTCTTCACAACATCCGCCGCGTCGTCCGGCTCGACGAGATGCCCCTGCTCGGCACCGGCAAGACCGATTACCGCACGCTGAAGGAACGCCTGCGCGCGACGCCGTAGCGAACCCCCGCCACGGAAGACGACGGGGGCGCGGCACGCCTTGTCGCGCGCCGCGCCCGCCGTATCGAGTCCCTGTGAGTTACTGCCCGTCTATCCCCGCCGCAACGTCGAGGTAATGCCAGGGCATGGACGAAGAGATCTCCTCCGAATGCGGATAGGTGCCCCCGTCAACGTAGTGGTTGCCGAAGAAGGAGGGTTTGCCGTCGGCCTGCGAGAGCTCCAGGCCGGGGGTGGCGAAGCCGGAGTTCTGCGCGCGAGTGTGGTCGCTCCAGATCCATTGCTGGGTGGCATCGCCGTACCACGCCGCGTGGTAGTCGCCGTAGAGGACGTTGTATCCGTCGCGGTGGGCATACTGGCCGTAGCCCGGCGTGGTGGCGCCGGTGTTGCGGAACTTGCCGAAGGTGTCGGACACCAGCGCGCGCCCGCCGAGCTGCTTCATCGTCTTGAACCACGGTTCCCCGTTGGTTACCGTGCGCGTGGGCGTGACAAACTTGATCGCCGCCGTGGCGCTGTTGCCCGTCTTGTAGGCCGAACGGTACCCGTAGTGCCCCTGAAAGCCGCGCCCGTATTCCCACGGCGCGCCTCCCGTTCCCCGCAACCCGGTATAGCAGCTTGACCCGCCGCCGACAATCCGCATGTCGGAACAATTCCCGTAGAAGAGGTCCTTCGCGGAGAAGCCGCCAAGCAGCTTGAGATGGTCCACCGTGCTGTACTTCTGTTGCCCGGCATAGTAACCACGGTCGGTCGGCATCGCTCCGCCGCTGGCCGAAGGGCAGAAGAACACGCGGCTGTCCGGTAGGTAGTTCGCCCAGAGCAGGTAGCCGAGGTTGAGCGGCCCCATGTTCAACTTGCCGGCGGCCAGGTCGGCGGCCGTATGGCTCGAACTGGCCGGATAGAGCGCCCCGCGCGCGATGTCGCGTTGAGCGATCGCCCCGTCCGAGCGTCCGAACGGCGCGACCAGAACCCGGCGCGTACTATCATTCGGGTCCGTCTCGATCCCCGGACCGGTGCCGGACATCGCCGGCCAGGAGGGCAGGTAGTCGGTATAGTCGGACGTATAACCCGCCATCGCCTGCCCCATCTGCACGAGCGCGCTGGCGCAGGAGCTCCGCCGCGCCTTTTCCCGCGCGCTGGCCAGCGCCGGCAGCAACATCGCCGCCAGAATGGCGATGATCGCAATCACCACCAGCAGTTCGATCAACGTGAAGGCGCTCCGAAGCTGAGACCACCGCACGAAGCCTGTCCGCGTCATGACGACCTCCTTTCGCGCTCCCAGTACGCCACCCAACGGCAGAGCCCGGCGCCCCGCCTTCCGCTTCCGCGCATCCTCAACCCGACCCCTCCGATCCTGCGCCTCTCCGTTCTCCCGGCAGGATCAGTTCCGGCGCGATGCGAACCACCTTCGCGTCGTCGGGAGATTGCTTCCCCTCGACGATGTCGAAGAGCATCCGTCCCGCCGCCATCGTTGCCTCGTTGTCATCGTACGCAAGGACCGCCCAGTCCGCGGCGTGGCGTCTTGCGGCGCTCGCCAGACGGAGTGATACCAGGTCCATCTCCGGGCCGCAGATTTCCCGATGCGCCTGGAACCACGAGCGGACGTCGTCCGCAACGACGCCGCCGCAGATGACAACCGCATCGGGCCGATCGGCGGCGGCGCTGATCTCCGCCAGCCAGGCGGCTCCTTCGCACCGGTCGAATGTAGCCCGCTCGCGCCAGAAGCGCTTGTCCACCGTCAGCCCCCGCGCCAGGCACTCCGCCTCCAGGGCAATCGCCAGCTCGATGTGCCGCTGGTGCTGAATGTGGAAGACGCCCGCCGCCACGCTGCGACGCCCGCGCCGGGTGAAGTAATCGGCGATCCGCCGCGCCCCGACAAACATGTCCGGCGTCGCGCATGAGAGATTCAGCCCCGCCAGCCCCTTGTTGAAGAGGACGCAGGGAGCGACGCGCGACAGGGCCTCAACGTAGCCGCGGTCGGTGTTCAGGAAGTCCAGCAACCCCACCGCCCCCACGCGCATGGCCCGCAGCTCCTCGCACAACTGCGACAGAGGGGGATAGGGTCGGGGCATGAGCATCGCCCGCACATGGTGTCCTCGCGCCACCCCCTCGGTCTGCAACTGATCGAGCAGGTCGCGCTGCAGGCCCGCCTCGATCCGATCCTCGTTGAAGACCAGCAGGGCAACATTCGGCGCCTGCGTCGAAGCCCGCACGAAGGTCCCGACGCGCGGACGACGGTCGAGAACGCCCCGATCAACCAGGCGGCGCATGGCATTCCCAAGGGTCAAGGGCGCCACGTTAAGCATCCGGGCCAGGTCACGGTCGCTGGGAAGTCTGGACCCTGGCGGGAAGCGCCCTTCCTTCACGCCGTCAAGGATTGCCTTTTCGGCCAGGAGGTACTTCGGCGTCGAGGAACCCGTCTCAACACTCCGCATTCCATGACTCCAAGGAGGGCGTCAGGAAGCACGTACCTTAGTTCATCTTCTGCATTATAGCAGCGCCACACAGACTTGTCAATACCCCGTATCGCGTCATCTAAGATCTTACCGAAGAAGGTATCATCGCGCCATTTGCGATCTCATCGAAGAAGAGTAGATGCGACGGCGGGAGAACGCCTGCGCTGACGGTGGCAGCCTCACCCATGGCTTCCACAGGGGGACGCTCCCACCGCAGCGGGTTCATGCAGCGCGGTAACGCCGCCACGCTGCGGCACGTCGCCAAGAGACGGGCGGCTTACGCGTCCGGAGGCCCCAATTTGACCGGACGAACGGCTCCGGCGATAATCGGGCCGCTGGCCGTCCGATGTCGCGCCGGTCTTGCACCGAAAGGGACGATCCATGCCTCGGCTGAACGTGGCGCGCGCCGTGACGCACATGAAGCGGCTCCTCGGCGGTCCCACTCCGCTGGCGGTCGCCCCTTCGCCGGATGGTCGGTGGCTGGCCTCTTCCAGCGCAGCGATAGACTGGGACGCGAATACGCAGCGCGAAAGCCTTCGTCTGCGCCCGGTCGGCGGCGGACGCGGGCGCACCCTCTCCGGCCTGGTCAATATCCGCGATCTTCGATGGACGCCCGACGGCCGCCGGCTCTGCTTCCTGGCGCGAGCGCGAAGGGGCGGCCCGCTCTGTCTCTTTCGCTGGACACCCCGCGCCGCGCGTCCCATGCGCCTCGCCCTCAAGGGCAAGGAAGTCGCGGCGTACGCCTTCGGCCCGCGAGGCGAAACCTATTATGTTGCCGCGCCCACGCCCGAGTCCGCCCCCGCCGCCACGGTGCATTATCCCCGCGAAGCGCCGGAGGGGGAACTGCGCCGTCTCGGCGGAGGACGGATCGGCGCGATTGCCGCCAACGCCGCCGGCCTGCGCGTCAGCGCCGACGGACGCCGCCTGGCCTGGCTGGGCCGGCCCTCCCCGCATGAGGAGGGGCTCTTCGCGACCGAGGTGCGCGTAACGGACCTTCGCACCGGCAAGGCGACCCCCGTCGGCACTCCGCGATGGGGGGTGTCCGCCTGTGCCTTCTCCCCGACGCACCCTGACCGTCTGGCCGTCGTCGCGCGCCGGATCCCCGGCGTCTATCCTTCCATCGCCGACCTGTTCCTATTGGAGGGCGGACGATGCCGGAACCTCTCCCGGCGGCATGACGTCATGACGGACGGCCCGCTCGACTGGAACGCCGACGGGACGCGCCTGCGCCTCTTCGTTTATCGCGGGGTGAACCGCGACCTGGTTGAGTTCGACCTCGCCGGGCGCATGAAGACGCTGGCGGAGGGATTCATCGCCTCCGCCGGGTACACTGGAAGTGCGCCGAGCCACGCGATTGCCGCCACGCCGGAGACGCCGCCGCGGTTGCTCGACCTGGCACACCCGGAACCCGCGTCCGACTACGGCTGCCGGCCCCAGCGCGTCTTCCGCTGGGAGTACGACGGGCGCGCCCTCTGCGGCGTTCTGGCCCTGCCGCGCGGCAAGCCCCCTCATCCGCTGGTCCTCTACGTCCACGGCGGGCCGCTCTCGCCGGTGAACAACGCCGCCACGCGCATCGAGCACATTCAGCCCCTGGCCGCGGCGGGGTTGGCCGTCTTCGTCCCCGCCTTCCGCGGAACGATGGGCTTCGGGCAGGAGTTCATCCGCGCAAACGTGGGCGACCTGGCCTTCGGGCCCTGGCGCGACATGGAATCGGGCGTGGACGCGCTCATCCGCGCCGGCCTGGCCGACGCGCGCCGCCTGGCCGTCATGGGCGTCAGTTACGGCGGCTACATGGCCCTCTTCATCCCCACGCAGTCGCGCCGATTTCGCGCCGCCGTCGCCATCAACTCCATCTACGACCTTGCCGCCGACGCCGGCACAACGCACCGCGGTCCCTTCGCCGCCGTCTATCTGCGCGCGTTCCCCTGGGAGGCCCCCGCGGAGTACCTGCGGCAGTGCGCCGCCGGGCACGTCCGACGCCTCGCCACCCCGACGCTGCTGCTTCACGGCGAGGCGGACACGAACACGCCCTTCGGCAACGCGCGCCTGGCCGCCTATGCGTTGCGGAATCTCCGCCGCGAGTTCCGCTTCAAGTCCTACGCGGGTGAGGGACACGCCATCAGCCGCCCGCAGAACCGCCTCGACGTCATCCGCGAGGCCGTGGAATGGCTCGACGCGCATCTGCGCCCCGACTGCCGGTAGCCGGCGACGGACGCCGGCGCTTCAGAGCGGGGTCACGCCGTCGCGCAGCGCCTGGCGGATGACCTCCGGGGCCTCCGGGTAGAGGAGTTCCGCCGCGCCCTCCGGCGTCCCCGTGACGAAGGCCGCCCCCTCGTAGAGAATGACCCCGTCGCACCCTCCCCGGCGCGCGCGACGGATGGTGTCGAACAGCGCCGGGCGCCAACTGGGGTCGGCCGCCGGAACGTGACTCCGCCAGGAGCAGCGCATGACCGTGTTGAGGTAGCGGCAGTAGTGCGTCTCGACCCCGGCGGCGCGCGCGGTCTCCATCACCTCGGCGAACATCGGCGTGTCCACCAGCACCTCCTTCAACGTCAGCGCGTCGAGCCACCCCCGTTCGAGCCAGCGCCGCCAGTGCAGGGCGATGTTCATCGCGCCGCGCTCGTGGGGGGCAATGTCGTGGTCGCCGAAGATGTGGTGCTGGATGCCCTTGCCTCGGCGGCGGCAGAGGGCCGAGGCCTCCTCGAGAAAGAGGTCGTAGAACTCCCCGGCCAGGTGGCAGAAGCGCGATCGGTCGTACGGCTGCGTCGCCGGGTCGCTGCCGTAACGCGCGCGATAGGCCTCGACCATCGGCGGATTGAAGTTCTGCAGCGCCCAGGTCATGCAGCGCTGGTGCGAATCGGGCGCGCGCAGGTCAATCCCGTCCGCGCCGCGGTCGAGCGCGCGGCGCACAAGGTCCATCCACATCGCCCGCACCTCCGGATAGGCCGGCGAGAGGGCGATCCAGTGGCGTCGCGGACCGCGCAAGCCGCCGCGCGTCAGACCCAGCCATCCTCGAGGGCCGTCTATCGCGGCGAAGTGCTCGACGAGGTCCCGTCCCGCCCGCCGCGCCGAAGGCACGCCCGGGTTCACGTCCCATTTGAAGCTCCGCGCCGACACATCGCGCGACGTCGAAGCTTCCTCCAGCCACTCGGTGGCGAAGGTCGCCTCCATCGGACGCCCCTGATCGGAAAGGACCTCGACGAGGCGATAGAGCCGGTTGCGGAGGCTTCGGGTGTCGCGGCGGCAATGCAGCGCCAGGTGGCGCTCGCGGATGCCGAGCCCGCCCAGCGTCACCACCCGCACCAGGCGCGGCGGTTCCAGCCGCTGCGTCCACCAGTCCGCAAAGGCGCGCCGTTCCACCGTCTCCGTGAAGGTCGCGCGTCCGGTGTAGCGCCGATAGAGCGCGTTATCGTCGCTGACCCAGATTTCCAGGTCTCCGCGCGCAAAGGCCAGGGGCGCGTCGTCCATGCCCACCAGGCGCAGGGCGCCGATCGGCGCGTCGTCGGGGGCGTACCCCTCCGGCCTGGGGCGGCGCTGCATGATCTTGTCGGGGTTCCGGAAAAGGAACTGCTGCTCGCGGTTCCAGTTTCCCTTCTCCTGGTCGGGGTTGTAGTAGTGCCAGTCGAAGGGTTTGAGCAGCCCGTAGATTTCCAGGCCCGCGTCGTGGGCCGCGCGCGCCGCCACGGCGAACTCGTCCCAGCCGGACTGCATCGTTTCCCACACCCCCGGCGGCTCGCGGCGCATGTCGCGCTCGGCCAGCGCCCGGACTTCGGGGTCGCTCGCGAAGTCCTCCCGGAAATGATGCGCGTCGTCCCAGTACACCCGCCGGACGCCGAGTTCCTTCAGGCGCTCCATGTAGGCGCGCACCATCTCCTCCGTCCAGCGGCACCGGCGGATGTCGTCGAGGAAGTCCACCGCGCAACTGAGCCGGAAGTCCCGCGCCGGTGGACGCGCCGGACGCTCGATCAGGTCGTCCGCCAGGACCTCGACATGGCGGAACTCCGCCGGCGCGTGCGCGACCAGCCCCACGCGCAGGATCGGACGGTCGCGCCGGGGCGTGTGCCGCAGCACTTCGCGCCCGTCTATCAGGAAGGCGATCGTCCTGCCCCGCGTTTCGACGGCCAGGTGATGGAACACCCGCGGCTCCGCCCGCGCCGTCGCAAAGCCCTCGGCCACTTCCCGGCGTTCGAGCAGCAGCGTCGTTTCGCGCCGGTCTATGAGGAACTGGACGTCGTTCATCACCAGCCCCACCCCGGCGGCGTCCTTCACGCGCGCCCGGCAGCTCAACCGGGCGCGACGGCACCCCGCCGGAGCGATGGGATAGTGCACTTCGCACCGGCCCGATCTCGACGGCGAACCGTCGGCCGCCAGCGGACGCGCCAGGAACCCGTCCGGCGTGCGAACCCAATTCCCGCAGAAGACCGACCACGCCTCGCCGCACGGCGCCAGTCGCGTGGGCAACTTGTCGGACATCGCTTCTCTCGTCTCTCGAAGCCGCGCCTGCGGCGACGCCGGACGCGCCCGTCAGGGCCTTCCACCCGCCTCCGCGACGATCACGTACCAGGCCTTCTCTCGCGCCGGCGGCAGAATCGCGCTTCGGCCCGGCAGGATGCCCTCCGCCGTCGGCCCGCCGGCCCTTGCCATGCCCGCGCGCCTTCCGAGAACGCGCGTTCCGGCGATGATGTCGGACGGAAGCGCCCGATACAGGTCTTCCTCGATCAACAACGCGCGGCGCCCCGGCTTATCCAGAAGGGTCCGCACATACCCGATCTGCGCCGCGAGCCCGCCCGCCTCCATCCATTCATCCACCCGCCGCCCGGAATAGAGCGCGGCCACCGTCCGCGCGCTGCGCATCGGGGTAACGACCGCCACGCGCGTCTCCGGCGGCTGACGCGCCAGCACCTCGGACGCCAGCGCCGCCACCGGCGGCGTCGGCGTCGGATGCAGGATCAGGCTGCCGGCCAGGTTCATGCACAACGCCCCCATGGACGTCCACAACAGCGCCTCGACGACCCGCCCGGCGAAGACCAGCGCCGCCGCCAGGATCGCCGCCAGGAGCAGCCCGATCGCCAGCGCCCACCCCCAGACCCCCAGCGGAGTTGCCGGCACGAATGCGCCGGACCCCGCCGCCGCGCACAGCCCCGCCGCGCCCGATGCGCCGAGGGCCGCCAAGAGTATCCCCACTCCCACGGGCCGCGACCGCGGGTCCGCCTCGAGCGCGCGGCTCAGGATGAAGCCGATCCCCAGCGCCATGGCCGGCATGGCCGGCAGCAGCCGCCGTCCTGTGGCCATCCGCGTGAAGGCCACCACGATGACGATCCCGACCACCCAGGCCGCCAGGTAGAGCAGTTCGCGCCGCTGGGCGGCCGTAGCGCGCCGAACCGCCCCAAAGCACCCCAGGAGGCCGACCACCGCCACCAGCGACCACGGCAGCGTGTCGCGCAGGAGCAGCAGGGGGCCGACGGCCAGGCTCCGCGCGCCATCGCCGAGCGCCGCCAAGAGGTCCAAGGCTTCCGCCGCCGGGAAGAGCGCCTGACCGAGGGCCTCGCGATGCCAGGCGATCATCAACCCGTACCACGGCAGCGCCAGTGCCGCCAACACCACCGCCCCCACCGGCCAGAAGAGGAAGCGGTGCGGCTCCGCCAGCCGACGCGGAATCAGCAGAAACACGGCCAGCGGAAGGACCACGCAGGGCAGGCCGCCGAGGCCCGCCGCCAGAAGCGCGCCGGCCGTAGCGGCATAGGCCAGCGCCGCGTCGCGCCACTCGCCTTCGCCGCCGATAAAGATCAGCCGCGCAAAGAAGTAGAGCGCCGCCGTGACGAAGAAGGTGATGACCGTTTCCTCGCCGGCGGTGTGTCCCGCGCTGTAAACCGTCCGGGTCGTGGCATATACGATCACCGCCAGCCCTCCCGCCGTGCGCCCCAGCCTCAGCGCCCCGGCAAGGAGGTAGATGAACGCCAGCGTGCCCGCCGTCAACGCGATCGCCCCGAGCCGCGCGTGGAAGAGACTTTCCCCGAAGAGCCCCATCGGCGCCGCGCTCATCCAGAAGGTCAGCACCGAACGGTTGAGCTGCGGCCAGCCGTACTCATTGCGCGGCGTCAACCAGTCGCCGCGCTGGAGCATCGTCCGCGCGGTCTGGATCGTCGCGGCTTCGCTCCCGTGCTCGATCTGCGGGCGGGCCGCCTCGAAGACCTGGCAGAACACCGCCGCGACGACGACCGCGCCCATCACCCAGGTCAACGCGCCGGAGCGCTCCGTGTCCATAGGGCCGCCTTTCCGATAAGGGTCGCGCGCACACCGCTTCGGCGCATTCTATCACCCTGCCGCGACGGCGTCACCCCCGCGTCACACCGGGAAGAGCGCCCGCTTGAGTTCCGCGCCGTCCACGCGGCGGACGGCCAGGCCGCGCTGCACGGCCCAGGCGGCCGCCAGGCCCGCCGCTTCGCCCATCTGGGCGCAGCACACCGTCACCCGCGCCGAGCCCAGCGCCTCGCGGTCGGCGCTCAGGCACCGGCCCGCCACCAGGAGTTGCTCGCGCCCCTTCGGCGTCAGGCAGCGGAAGGGCACCTCGTAGAAGGAACCGATCGGCGGACGTCCGCGGGTGTTGCGACCGCGTTCCAGCCCTTCGCCGTCGGGGTTGTGAACGTCAATGTAGTAGTTCTGCCGCGCAATGCCGTCGGGGAAATGACGCGCCGCCAGGACGTCGTCGGCCGTCAGGGTGTACTCGCCGACGATCCGGCGGCTCTCGCGCAGCCCCAGCGAGGGCGCGATGGCCTGCAAGCGGCACCGCTCGAAGCCGGGAATGCGCCGGCGGTAGTAGCGCACGATCTCCATGACCTGCCGCCGCCCCTCCATCTCCGCGCGCGTCAGGTCCTCGGCGCGGGTGATGTCCACGTTCAGCACGCGCGTGACGTTGTGATAGGTCACGCCCGGCTGCACCTGGCGCGCGCCGAGGCGGATGCGCATGGGCGTCGAGACCTCCCCCGTCCGCCGGACCTCGCGGTCAATCGCCTCGCGCTCCTCCGGGTGGGAATCGGCCCAGGCGACCACCCGCTCGAAGTCCACGTCGGCCAGAATGAAGGTCACCGTCACCGGCTGGCACTTGCCGTCGCTCTCGCGGCCCTTGAGTGTCGGCGCTCCGGCGAAGAAGGCCACGTCGGCGTCGCCCGTGCAGTCCACCGTCACCCCGGCCCGGATCGCGCGGCGGCCGGACTTGCTTTCCGTGATAATCCCCGCCACGCGGTCCCCCTCCACCATCGCGCCGACGCACGACGTGTGGAGCAGCGGGCGCACGCCGGCGGAGGCGATCATCTCGTCGAGGACGCATTTCATGAACTCGGGATCGAAGGCCAGCGCGTAGCCCTTGGGATTGCGCGCCACGTTCTCCTCCGGCGTCTCGGCCACGCCGAGCCCGGCCAGCCGGTCAATGATCTCGCGCACGATGCCGCCGACGATGACCTTCTGCCCGTCGTGGAAGCACGTCGCGTGCGTCTGCATCCCCAGCGTCCACATCCCCCCGAAGACGCTTCCCGCCTCGACCAGCACCGTCCGCGCGCCCGCCCGCGCCGCCGCCAGCGCCGCCGAAACGCCGGCCGGACCCGCCCCGACGACCAGCACGTCCGCTTCGCAGAAGACCGGAATCTCCCGCGCCGGTTCCCGCCATACGCCTGTCGCGCTCCGCTCCGACATGACACCCACCTTTCGGTCAAGGACCTGGCCGCCCGCCCCGACATCCCCATCAAAACATCCCCGCCCCCCGCGCGTCAAGCGCCTCTCGCGCGGCGGTACGCCCCGCTGAAGGGCGGCGTCGCCGGGTCTGTCGGCGCCCCCGTCGCTCACCACAGCCCCAGGTTCACCCGATCAAGCGTCCGCTCCACGGCACTGCGGCTGGTCACGGCAAGGACGTTGAGGCCGGGGCGCAGCGTCTCGGGCGGAAGGTCAAAGAGGCGGCTGTCGGCGTCGGCGGCGAAGGGGCGCGCCTTCTCCTCCGGCTGCGGCGGGCGATGATACTCGGGAAAGAGGTAGGCGCGACGCGGGCTGCGACGTTCCTCGGCCGGGCGTCCGTTCACCGCCAGGGCCACGTCGTCGCCGGCGGTCAGGGCGACCATGGCCCGCCACGCCGGCAGGACCAGCGGCAGTTCCACGACGCCCCCGGCGGGCAGCGGACAGGGCAGCGCCGGCGGAAGGTCTATTCCTCCCGCCAGGCGGTGCGTGCGGTGCGCCACGCTGAAGAGCAGCGGTTTGGCCGCCGCGCTCCGTGGGCTCTCCAGCCCGGACAACCAATGGTAGGGTCGCGCGCCGATCCGCTCGATCCAGCAAGGGAAGTTGAAGACATAGAGGCCGTCCGCCCCCGACTCATACAGCCCCAGCGCGGCCGCG